>NZ_JBQEPV010000016.1:0-153297 GCF_052045935.1 Paraburkholderia sp. 22098
CGACCAGCTTGGCGTACCCCGGCTCTCCTGACCTCAACTTCCCGAACCGCCCGGTGCGGACCCGCATGCCGGGTGGTGTGGCAGGGGTACGGCCTTATGGCCGTCCCCTATGCCGATTGTGCTTATTGCAGCACTATTGCAGCACGACAGTTCTATCTCCGTTGATAAACACCCGCCGCTCGATAAACGCCTTGACCGCGCGAGCGAGCGTAATGCACTCGACGTCGCGTCCGGTGGCGAGCAGGCGCTCCGGACTGTACGAATGATCGACGCGCTCGACAACCTGCTCGATGATCGGACCTTCGTCGAGATCGTCGGTCACGAAGTGCGCGGTCGCGCCGATCAGTTTGACGCCACGCGCATGCGCCTGGTGATAGGGTTTCGCACCCTTGAAGCCGGGCAGAAACGAATGGTGAATGTTGATCGCGCGTGCAGCGAGTGCACGGCTCGTCTCGCCCGAAAGAATCTGCATGTAACGCGCAAGAATCATCAATTCGGCGCCGGAGGTCTCGAATAGATCGAGCAAGCGCGCTTCCTGCTGCGGTTTTGTATCGGCGGTAATGGGCAAATGGTGAAACGGCAAGCCGTGTTGCTGCGCGAGCGGTTCGAGATCGCGGTGATTCGAGCCAATGCCGACAATGTCCATCTTGAGCTCGCCCATTCGCCACCGAAATAGCAGGTCCGCGAGACAGTGCTCGAGCTTCGACACCATGATGAGTACTTTGGGACGCGTGCTGACGTCGTGCATTGCCCAGGTCATACGAAAGCGCTCGGCAATCGGCTCGAACTCCCGTTTGAGCGCGGCGATATTTCGCGTCTCGTTCGCATCCACGCCGTGAAAAACGCAGCGCACGAAAAACCGCTCACCGAGGTCGTCGTCGAAAACGGTGAGTTCGTCGATATAACAATGATGCCGGTCGAGAAAGCCGACAACGGCGGCAACCTGGCCCGCGGCGCTCGGACACGCGACGGTGAGAACCAGTTGATCAGGACGGGAATCGGCGGACATGCGCTCTCCACATAAACGAAGGGGGATGCCGCGGGGCGCGGCATGCATCGTCGCAGTAGAGCAAATTCACACGCGGCGCGGATAGAAGCGAATCGCCGTGGCAATGGAACCGGAACGCCAGATAGCTATTCCGCGTCGAGCCCGCATTCGCCGAGCAGCCATTGGCGGAAAGCTTCGACTGCGGGCGTTGCCGCGCGCTGCGTGACCAGCATGTAGCCGCGCTCGGTGACCACCGGGGTGTCGAACAGCTCGACGAGTTGGCCGGTGGCGAGCAGTTCGTGGATGAGCGGCGCCCAGCCGAGTGCCACGCCTTGGCCCATGATCGCCGCATGGGCGACGAGGGTGAAGCTGTTGAACGTGATGCCGCGATGCGCAGCGGGAGCGACGAGGCCGTGCGCCGCGAACCAGTCGGCCCACGACACCCAGCGCGCGGGCTGCGTCGGTTCAAGGTGCAGAAGCGGCAGCGCGAGCAGTTCGGACGGCGACCTCAGCGGTGGATGTGCTGCGAGAAACGCCGGGCTGCACACTGGCGTGACACGCTCCGGAAAGAGCTTGATGACGCTGCGCGCGTTCCAGTCCGCATGTTCGTCGCCAAACGCAATCGCCACGTCCGCGTGATCGTGCGACGGATCGAACACACTCTGCGACGTGATGATCTTCACGTCGACATCAGGCATCAGCGCCTTGAATTGCGAAAGCCGCGGCATCAGCCAGTAAGTAGCGAAACCAAAGTCGGTGGACAGGGTGAGCGTTTGCGACGTACGGCGCGCGCGGATTTCGGCAGTGGCATGACGGATGGTGTCGAGCGCAAGACGCACTGCATCGAAAAGCCGCTCGCCGTCTTCGGTGAGCCGGACACCGCGATGGCCGCGTTCGAAAAGGGGTGCGCCCAGCGTCTCTTCGAGCTGCACGATGCGCTGGCTTACTGCCGGCTGCGTAGAACCCAACTCTCGCGCGGCCGCGGTGAAACTCGCGAGACGCGCGGCGGATTCGAACATTGTCAATGCCTGCATTGGCGGCAAGCGGTCCTGCCTCGACATAACGCCCCCTTATAGGCACATAACGAATTGCCGTCTTCACAGCGCCGAATTGACCGGCAATAGTGGTGCAGATGCCGCACGCGGACCGCCACCAGCGCTTCGAGTTGTGTCTGCGATCGCACCGGCATAGGTAGTTGCACTGACATCCATGATTCTATTCAAGGCGCGCTCCATGCTTGACAGCAAAAAGAATATTCTCATTCTGATGGCCGACCAGATGACTCCATTTGCGCTCGCCGCTTATGGACACCCGCTAACCAGAACACCCAACCTCGACCGCCTTGCACAGCAGGGTGTGGTATTCGATTCTGCATATTGCGCAAGCCCGCTGTGTGCGCCGTCGCGCTTTTCTTTTCTATCCGGCAAATTGCCGTCTGCAATCGGCGCGTACGACAATGCCGCGGAATTTCCGTCGCAAACACTGACATTCGCGCATTATCTTCGCGCTGAAGGATATCGCACGATTCTCTCGGGAAAAATGCATTTCTGCGGCGCGGATCAGTTGCACGGTTTCGAAGAGCGCCTCACCACGGACATTTATCCGGCCGACTTCGGCTGGACGCCGAATTGGGACGATTTCGAGGCGCGCCCAACGTGGTATCACAACATGAGTTCCGTTATCGACGCCGGGCCGTGCGTGCGCACGAACCAGCTAGATTTCGACGATGAGGTCACGTTCACAACGCGCCAGAAGCTCTTCGACATTGCCCGTGAGCGGCACGCGGGAAAAGACGCGAGGCCGTTCTGCATGGTCGCCTCGCTGACACATCCTCATGATCCTTACGCGATTCCGGAAAAGTACTGGAACATGTATCGGGACGACGATATCGACATGCCCGCGCATCGCGACTCGTTCGACGAAGCCGATCCTCACTCGAGGCGCTTGCGTCACGTTTGCGAAACCGACCGCACGCCGCCGACCGACCAGCAGATCCGCAACGCACGCCGCGCCTATTACGGCGCGATTTCCTATGTCGACGACCAGTTCGGTGCGATTCTCGAAGCGCTCGACCAGGCCGGGCTCGCACAGGACACGATTATTGTCGTCACTTCCGATCATGGTGAGATGCTCGGCGAGCGTGGCCTCTGGTACAAGATGACCTTTTTTGAAGGTGGCTGCCGCGTGCCGCTGATCGTGCACGCACCGCCGCAATTCGATGCGCATCGCGTGAAGGCTTCCGTGTCGCATCTCGATCTGCTGCCCACATTGGTCGAACTGGCGCGCGGCGAACAACCGGCCGCATGGCCCGATTCGCTCGACGGGCACAGTCTTGTGCCGCATCTTCGAGGAGAGCAGGGCGGTCATGATGAAGCAGTAGGCGAGTACCTTGCGGAAGGCGCTATTGCGCCGATTGTGATGCTGCGGCGCGGGCGCTTCAAGTTCATACACTCGCCTGCCGACCCCGACCAGCTGTACGACGTCGAAGCCGATCCGCTCGAACGAGTGAACCTCGCGCCGAAAGCCGAGTACTCCGCCCAGATAGAGGAATTGCGCGACGAGATTGCCGCGCGCTGGGATCTTGCCGCGCTGCACGATGAAGTGCTGCAAAGTCAGCGCCGTCGCCGCTTTCATTTCGCCGCCACCACGCAAGGCACAGTTGCTTCATGGGACTGGCAACCTCGGGTCGATGCCAGTCAGCGTTACATGCGCAATCACATCGATCTGGACACGCTCGAAGCAATGGCGCGCTTCCCGGCGGTCGCGCACTGACGGTCGCTACGTGCTTACTTCTCACTCACTCACAGGAAAGTCGCGATGATGAACAAGCTATTCAAACAGGCGATGTCCAGCGTTGTGCTGCTATGCGCGGCAGCCAGTTTCGCGTCGGCCGCGGAGCCGCAATCGTGCATGCAGGTGAACATGGCGGGGCCTGGATGGACCGATATCGACGCCACCAATGCGATGACGGGCGTCGTGCTGAAGGCGCTCGGGTATAAACAGAAGGTGGCTAACCTGTCTGTGCCCATCACGTATCAGGGCCTGAAAAAAGGGCAAATCGACGTGTTTCTCGGCAACTGGATGCCCGCGCAAGCACCGGTCGTCAAACCCTTTGAAGAAGAAAAATCGATCGTGGTCGTTCATCCGAATCTGAGCAATGCGAAGTTCACGCTCGCAGTGCCCGACTACGTGGCGGCGGCGGGCGTTCACTCGTTTGCGGACCTTGCCAAAAATGCCGACAAGTTCGATAGCAGGATCTACGGCATCGAACCGGGCGCGCCGGCCAATCAGAACATCAAGAAGATGGTCGATGACAAAGCGTTTGGTCTCGACAACTGGAAGCTCGTCGAATCGAGCGAGACTGGCATGCTTACTCAAGTCGAACGTGCAGTACGCGAGAAGAAGTGGATCGTGTTCCTTGCGTGGGAGCCGCATGTGATGAACACGAAGTTCAAGCTGACTTATCTTGACGGTGGCGATAAGTACTTCGGTCCGAACTACGGCGGCGCCACGGTCAACACCGTTGCGCGCAGCGGCTATGCGCAACAATGCCCTAACGTGGATCGTCTTTTCAAGCAGCTGACATTCAACGTCGACATCGAGAACGGAGTAATCACCGAAGTACTCGAAAAGAAGACCAGTGTCGACGTAGCCGCAACCGAAGCGCTCAAGCGCCACCCCGAACTGCTCAAGTCGTGGCTCGATGGCGTCAATACCGCGAGCGGTGCGAATGGCCTGCAAGCCGTTCAGACGGCTCTTGGCGTGAAGTAGAAAAGGCAATGCCAGTTGTTCGCTCGTAAGGTCGCAAGGCGACAGATTCATGTCGCATCCAATCGACTCGCCGTAAATCTGGAACCGTATTCTTGACGCGTCGATGCGGGCTTGGCGGAATTTTCATGCTGAACAAATAACAGCCAGGCCATATCGATCGGTCTCAACCGGTTTCGAACTGCCCGTCATGCGAGAAGCGCCGCGCGCCTGCTATTGGCCGCGGCAGGGATCGCTTTATCCAACGAATTGCGCAGGCAAAGAGCAGGGGAGAATTCAATGAAGAAGAGAAATGCCGTCAGTCTTTCGGGACTCGCTATTGCAGCAAGCGCCGTGTGCGCGCCAACGGTTGTCCACGCGCAAAGCAGTGTCACGCTGTATGGCGTTCTGGACGCCGGCATCACGTACGTGAGCAACGCTGGTGGCTCCCACCAGGTCAAGTTCGACGACGGCATTTCGTACGGTAACCGTATCGGCTTCAAAGGCGTCGAAGATCTCGGCGGCGGCTTGCAGGCCATCTTCGTGCTCGAGTCGGGATTCCACCTGGGCAATGGACAGCTTGGATTCGGCGGTGCCGAGTTCGGCCGCCAGGCATATGTCGGCCTGAAGAACAGTTGGGGCACGCTGTCGTTCGGTAACCAGCTCGACATGACGGAAGAATTCGCTTACCTGTACAACATATCGGCGTGGGCGAGCGGTTACGCGATTCACCAGGGCGACTTCGACCGGATGAACGGCGACCGGCTGCCGAATTCGATCAAGTATCTCTCCAACGACATCTCCGGTTTTTCTTTTGGCGGCATGTACTCGTTCGGCAATACGGCGGGCGACTTTCACCAGAAGAGCGCATGGAGCGTGGGCGCACGCTATGAACACGGCGCGTTCAACATGGGCGCCGCCTATACGCAGTTGAACAATCCGTTCGGTATCTACGCGTTCGATCCGTATGCGATGATCGGCACGCATACCTTCCTCGGCCAGCCTACCGTCTCGGTCGATCCTGCAACCGGCGCGGTAACAGATCTGTACAGTGCCTCCGCATTCCCCGTCGACAAGCAAGGCGCCTTTGCGGTCGGCGCCGCATACACGATCGGCAACGTGATGTTGAGCGGCAACTTCACCTACACCACGATCAAGGGGCTCGGACAAACGTCGCATATGCAGGTGTACGAGGGCGGCGCGTCATACACGTTCACGCCGGCGTTGATGCTATACGGCGGTTATCAACACACGCGATTTGAAGGAAACCACTGGAATCAGGGCTCGCTCGGGCTTCACTATCTGCTGTCCAAACGCACGGACGTTTATATCTCCGGTGATTATCTGCGCGCTTCCGATGGCGTGAACGCGGTGATCGGCTATAGCTTCACGCCGTCGAGCACGAGCACGCAGGCCGATGTGCGTATCGGCATGCGCCATTCGTTCTGAAGCACCGGCGGCGGGTTTCCGGCAGCGGGAATCCGCCGTGGCTATTTGTCTGCTTGTTCAGTAATTGTCTGCTTTATCGGTATTTGTCGCTTCTTCTTTATATCCGCTCTACAATCCCGTCCCTCGCATGAGTCGCAGTTCAGTCTGGCCTGCCGTAGCGGCATGTACGGACGTTGCGCTCCATGTCTTCTTTTCCGAATTGCAATGAGCGGTGTCGCCGTGATCTGCGCATCGTGATGCACTGTATCAACACCTGGGCGGGACCGAGGATGCCGAATGCCGATAAAGCTCTCCTTTGAAGCGCTTGAAGTACTGGATGTAATAGACCGAACAGAGACGTTTGCCGAGGCAGCCGAGTTGCTGCACAGAGTACCGTCGGCACTGACCTATCTCGTGCAGAAGATTGAAAGCGATCTGGGCGTCGAACTGTTCGACCGCAGCGGAAGACGCGCGAGACTCACGCAAGCCGGCCGGGTACTCGTGGAAGAAGGGCGTCAGTTGCTCAAGGCGGCGCGACAGCTCGAAATGAAAGCGCAAGGCATCCAGCGAGGTTGGGAGTCGGAACTTTGCATCTGTCTGGATGAAATCCTGCCGTTTGAATCGTTGTGGCCGTATGTTCGCAGCTTCTACGAAATGGAGACGATCACGCGGTTGCGCCTGTCCACCGAAGTGCTTGGCGGCGTCTGGGATGCGCTGATTACAGGGCGCGCGGATCTCGCCGTGGGCGCAGTCGGTGAGCCGCCTCACGCGGCGAATATCGCGGCGCGGCCAATTGGAGCGTTGCGGCATCTATTCGTGATGGCGCCGGATCATCCGCTTGCCGCGATGACCGAGCCGTTGGACCGCGGCACGATTGCCGCATATCGCGGCGCTGTCATAAGCGACACGTCGCGCGAGTTACAGCCTCAATCGGTGGCGACGTACGACGGCCAACCCGTCATCGTAGTGCCCACGCTGGCGGCCAAGGTCGGCGCGCTGTGCGAAGGAATCGCCGTGGGCATGCTGCCTGAACGCGTGGCCGAAGGCCTCATACGCGAACGGAAACTCGTCGGGAGACGGATTGCCGGCGTGCGTGAGCACACGCAATGCTATCTCGCGTGGCGCGAAGATAAAGGCGGACATGCGCTGGATTGGTGGATCGAACAACTGGACAAGGAAGATCTGGTCGACAGGCTGTTCGGTGCATGCATATAGTTGCGAACGTCAGTTCAACAACGCCGCCCGCAGATTAAATTCTTGTTGACGGATCTTTTGACGGTGACCGATAGTCACTGCCGGAAGATCTGTTAATCCCAGGCTCGTGCGTGAAAGACACAACCCGCTCTCCCTCGTCCCGCGCTGACCACGTGTATTTCAGCGTGCGAGACGATATCTTCGACATGCGCCTGCTTCCGGGCGACCGTATGACTGAAGGCAGCATCGCTGACCGCTTCGGCGTTTCGCGCACACCAGCGCGAGAGGCGCTGCAACGTCTTCAAAGCGACGGTCTGATGCGCGGCTATGTACGCGGCGGCTGGGAAGTCGTGCCGATCGACTTCAAGCGCTTCGAAGATCTGTACGAAATGCGCAAACTGATCGAGACGTTTTCTGTCACCAGGCTCTTTGGCGCTGACGGCACCCTGTCCGCCACCGCTTTGCAGATGCTTGAGCGGCTCGACCGCATCTGGAACGTCCCTCGCGCACAACGCGTTCGCGACGGCCGGGAGATGGTGGCGCTCGACGAGGCGTTCCACGAGGCGCTCGTGCTCGCCGCGGGCAATGAAGAGCTGAGCGCGGCCATGCAGCGCGTGACCGACCGCATCCGCGTGGTGCGGCGGCTCGACCTCGTATACGGCGATTGCATCGACGACACTTACAACGAACACATTGCGATTCTCGCCGCCATCCGCGATCTTGCGGCTGACCGGGCAGTCGAGTTATTGGGGCGGCACATAGAAGGAAGCAGGGCGGAAGTGCGCACACTGACCACCGAGCGCCTGCAGCGCGCCCGCACCGCCTCGGAGCCTCACAGTGCGCCTTATGCACCACCGAGGTTGCGAGGCACCATCTAGCAACACGCTTTTCGGCGCGGCAATTTGTTAAGCGCCTTCTGCAATCGGCCTTTGCGCGGAATGCGGACGTTGGCATGGTATTCGCATATGCACCGGGTATGTATACAAGCAAAAGCCCCGTGCACCCGATGCCTTCCGAATTCCTGAACCCGGCCCGCGGAACCCGCGGCATGGCGGTCGCGCCTCATGCGCTTGCCGCGCAGAGCGCGCTCGCCATCTTGCGCGAAGGCGGCAACGCCGTCGAAGCGATGATCTCGGCCGCGGCGACAATCGCCGTCGTCTATCCGCATATGAACAGCATTGGCGGCGACGGGTTCTGGCTTATCTCGCGTCCCGGCGCCGAGCCTGTCGGTATTGAAGCCTGCGGTGCGGCGGCATTGGCGGCGAGTGTCGACGAGTACCGCTCGCGTGGACTCTCGGTCATACCGACGCGCGGCCCGCTCGCAGCCAACACGGTGGCCGGCACGGTGTCCGGCTGGCAGCGCGCGCATCGCTGGTCGGCTGAAACGCTGGGCGGCAGGCTGCCGGTCGAACGCCTGCTCGAAGACGCGATCCATTACGCGAAGCACGGCGTGCCGGTCACGCGCAGCCAGTCGCAATGTGTCGAAAGCCGCCTCGCCGAACTGCGCTCGATCCCGGGTTTCACAGAGACATTTCTCTGCGATGGTCAGGTGCCGGCTACAGGCGAGCGCTTCGTCGCACCTCGTCTTGCCGCCACTCTCGAACGTCTCGCCCATGCAGGCTTCGACGACTTCTATCGCGGCGACCTTGCACGCAGCATCGCGAGTGATCTTCAGTCGGCCGGCTCGCTGCTGACTCTCGCAGACCTGCAACGACACGAGGCACGCGTGCGAACGCCGCTCGCGCTCGATCATTCGCTGGGCGCGATCTACAACATGCCGCCGCCGACACAAGGGCTCGTGTCGTTGCTGATTCTGGGCATTCTCGATCGCGTGTTGACGAAAGAGATGGACCCGCTGGGTCCCGAGTTCGTGCACGCCTGTGTCGAAGCAACCAAGCTCGCGTTCGCGGTGCGCGATGCAGAGATCACCGATCCGGATCACATGCGCGTCGATCCCCGCGAACTGCTAAAGCCTGCCGCGCTCGACGCAATGGCTGCGCAGGTGTCATCGACTCGAGCCGCGCCGTGGGGCGCCGGTCGCGGGCCGGGCGATACGGTGTGGCTCGGAGTGACCGATAGCAACGGCGTGGCGGTGAGCTTCATCCAGAGCATTTATCACGAGTTCGGCAGCGGCGTGGTGCTGGCCGGGACGGGCATCAACTGGCAGAACCGCGGATGCAGCTTCTCGCTCGACGAGCGCTCCCGCAATCCGCTAATGCCGCTGCGCCGGCCTTTTCACACGCTGAACCCCGCGCTCGCACGTTTCGCGGATGGCCGCACGATGGTCTACGGCAACATGGGCGGCGACGGGCAGCCGCAGTCGCAAAGTGCGGTGTTCTCGCGCATTGCGATGTTCGGCTGGAATCCGCAGGCCGCGATCGACGCGCCGCGTTGGCTGCTCGGCCGCACATGGGGTCAATCGACCGACACGCTTAAACTCGAAGCGCGTTTCTCTGCGGACACGATCGCGCGACTTGCAGCGCTCGGCCACGAAGTCGAGACGATGCAAGCGTATGACGAAGCAATGGGACATGCCGGCGCAATCGTTCGGTATCCCGATGGATTGATCGAAGCGGGCTACGACCCGCGCAGTGACGGGGCAGCCGCGGGCTGGTAGACGCACACGCGCGCTATTTTTCAATCGGATTGCAGGTCCGGCCTTCGAGGCCCGGAGGACGCTGCACGTCTGCCGGGCGCCGGCAGACATTCGCCTAGTAATGGAGTCACCATGACCACACGTTTGCAATCTTCGTTGCCACCCATCGCGTCGACGGAAGCCGGCGCCGTTTCGTCGGGCGCGACCCACAATCGTTGGCTGCAACTCGGGCTCGGTCTCGTCTGCATGATGGCGATTTCGAGTCCGCAGTATGTATGGACGCTGATGACCAAGCCGCTCGCCGCGAAACTCGGCGTTGCATTGCCTGAGCTACAGGTCACGTTTTCGCTGCTGATCATATTGCAGACGTTCTTCTCGCCGTTTCAGGGCAAGCTGATCGACCGCTTCGGACCACGCATGCTGATTTCAATCGGCACCGTCATGTCGGGCCTGAGCTGGGTGCTGGCCTCACAGGTGCATAGCGCGCCGATGCTCTACCTCACTTATGGACTGGTCGGCGGTCTCGGCACCGGTATTGTGTATGTCGGCGTGGTGGGGCTGATGGTGCGCTGGTTCCCGACCAATCGCGGCTTTGCTGCGGGCGCCGTCGCGGCGGGCTATGGGATGGGCGCAATCGTCACGACGTTCCCGATCGCCACGTCGCTGCAAGTGCGCGGCATCGATGCAACGCTCTGGATTTTCGGCATTGCGTTCGCAGTGGTAGGCCTGCTTGCTTCGCAGGGTTTGCGCGTGCCGCCTGCGCACGATGCCGCGGCTTCCCCGGGCTCCGCTTCCGCGCCTGCCGTTAGGAATTTCCGCCCTTCGCAGACGTTGAAGACGCCGATCTTCTGGCTGATGTTCGCGATGATGACCATGATGTCCACGTCGGGCCTCATGGTCACCTCGCAAATGGCCACCTTCGCCGCCGACTTCGGCGTGACCAAGGTTCTCGTGTTCGGCATGGCGGCGTTGCCGCTGGCGTTGACGATCGACCGCTTCACGAACGGACTCACGCGACCGCTGTTCGGCTGGGTGTCGGACAGAATGGGGCGCGAGAACACGATGTTTTTTGCCTTCGCGCTCGAAGGTGTGGCCATGGCGCTATGGCTGCTCACGCGCGATAACGCCGTGCTGTTCGTGCTGCTGTCGGGCGTGGTGTTCTTCGGTTGGGGCGAGATCTTCTCGCTGTTTCCGTCGACGCTCACTGACACGTTCGGCACGCGGCACGCCACCGAGAATTACGGCTGGCTCTATATCTCGCAAGGGATCGGTTCTATTTTCGGCGGCCCGCTCGCGGCGTTGATGCATCAGCACGCGGGAAGCTGGGTGCCGGTTTTTTCGACCGCGATCACGCTCGACATCGCGACCGCGCTGCTTGCCATTGCGGTGCTCAAGCCGATGCGCCGGCGCTTTCTGGCGGCACAGCAGAGCGCGTGATTTCAATCGCTTTGTCGCAATGCACTCCGAAAACGTCGTCGAGGAACAGACATGTCCGTTCAGCTTGCGTTACGCAATATCCGTAAATCGTTTTCGAACAAACTGGGTTCCGTCGACGTGCTCGGCGGTCTGACCTTCGATATCCACGAGCGCGATTTCGTCAGCATCATCGGGCCTTCGGGCTGCGGCAAAACCACGGTGTTCAACGTGATCGCCGGCCTGCTCGAAGCGGATAGCGGCGACATCGTCTATCGCGGGCAAAGCGTCGATGGCTTGCGCGGCAAGGTCGGCTATATGATGCAGCGCGATCTGCTGCTGCCGTGGCGCACCGTGCTGCAAAACGTGCTGATCGGGCCGGAGCTCTCGAAGATGCCCGCTGCGCAAGCACGCGACATGGCAATGGAATACCTCAATACCTATGGGCTCGCCGGCTTCGAGAATGCGTATCCGCGCATGCTGTCAGGCGGCATGCGTCAGCGCGTGGCGCTGATCCGCACGCTGATTAACGATCCCGACATCATTCTGCTGGACGAGCCTTTCTCGGCGCTCGACTATCAGACGCGCCTGTATCTGGAAGGCGTGCTGATGGAGGCCGTCGAGACGTTTCACAAGACAGTCGTACTCGTCACGCACGACATCGACGAGGCGGTGGCCTTGTCGAAGCGCGTCGTTGTACTGGGCGGCCGGCCTTCGCAGGTGAAGAAGATCTATGACATCGACATAGCCGCTCGCTCGCCAATCGGTGCACGCAGCGACCCGAACTTCGCCGGGTACTTTCACGCGTTATGCGGCGAGCTCGACATTCAGACGGAGGTGGAAGCAGCATGACGCAATCCGCTTCCATCAATAAACCGGCGCCTGCACAACGCACAGCAAAGCCCCGCGCGCGCTTCGTGCTCGACAGCGGCTGGGGGCGTTCGCTGTTGCAACTCGCGGCGGTAGTGGCGTTCTTTGCGATATGGGAAGGCGCGGCGCGCGTCGGCTGGGTGTCTAATTTTCTTGTGGGCTCGCCTTCGAAAATACTCGCGGCGCTCGTGCGCGACGTGCAATCGCATCAGCTTTTCATCGACACCGGTTATACGCTTTTTGAAGCAATTCTCGGCTTCGTGTTCGGCACCGCAGTCGGGTCGGTGTGCGGACTCGCGCTGTGGTATTCGCCGTTCGTCGCGCGGCTCATCGAGCCGTTTATCGTCGCGATCAATAGTGTGCCGAAGATCGCTTTTGCACCCATCGTGATTCTGTGGTTCGGCACCGGACTCATCTCGAAGGTTGCGCTGGCCATTTCGCTGACCGCGATCGTTGCGCTGATTGCCGCATATGAAGCGGCCAAGGACGCCGATCCCGACCTGCAGGCGTTGCTCGTCACGCTCGGCGCCAACAAGAACGACGTGTTCATGAAAGTCGTAGTGCCGTTCACGCTGCCTTACGTGATCTCCACGTTTCGCATCAACGTCGGCTTCGGTCTGGTGGGCGCAGTGGTGGGTGAATTCATCTCATCGGAGAAGGGCCTCGGACACATGATCTTCACCGCGTCCAGCCTGTACGACCTGAACACCGTGTGGGAGGGGCTGTTCGTGCTCATGGCGATCGGCTTCGTCCTGTACTTTCTGATCGACATGCTCGAACGCAAACTGCTGCCCTGGCGGCAGGCGTCGAATACCACCACGCTCAAGGTTTAACGCATTCCGGCAGTCCAACCACTTCATGACAGGACAGACGATGGCATTCACCGCAAGAAAGGCGCTCGTCGCGCTCACGACCGCTTTGGCACTGAGCGTTGCAGTCGTTTCAACACCGGCTCTGGCCGACGGAAAGAAAGTGACTGTTTCGCAGGCGTTCCAGTCGATGCTCTATTTGCCACTCTATGTGGCAATAGACGGCGGATTTTTCGAAAAGGCGGGACTCGACGTCACCAAGCAGACGGCGGGCAGTCCGAGCGCGGCGCTTTCGGCTGTGCTGTCCGGCAGCGCGGACTTCTCGCTACACGGTCCGGAGTGGACGGCCGTGGCCGCGGAGAAGGGCGCCGATGTCGATGTGATCGCGAATGTCGTGAACGGTGCGGCGGTGTGGATCGCCGTTGCGCCGGATGTGAAGTTCAGCGGCATCAAGGACGTGAAAGATCAGGTGGTCGTGTCGGGACAGATGCCGACCACCAGCACGTCGCTGTTCTTCAAGCTGCTGAAGGAGAACGGCATGTCGCAAAGTGACGTGAAGCTGGTTCAGGTGCCGCTCGGCTCGGAGATCGGACCGCTCGTTGCCGGCCAGGCGAAGATCGCGGTGATGTATGAGCCTGGTCTCGATCAGGCTGTCGCTAAGGGCATGAAAGTCGTGCTCGGTTTTCCGAAGCTCTATGGCGAATACGCGTTTTCGTCAATTTCCGCGAAGCGCAGCGTCGATCCGGATGCAGCCGCGCGGTTCGTGAAGGGGCTGCAAAACGCGCTGCTCTACATGCAAAGCCATCCTGCAGAAACGGCGGCCATCGCGCGCAAGGAATTCCCGACACTCGACGCCGCAGTGGTCGACGCAGCGGTGAAGCGTATGCTCGACGAAGGCGTGTATCCGAAGAACGTCAGCATCACGCCGAAAGCGCTGACTGTCGCGATGGATACGCAGATCGCCCTCGGCAATCTGAAGCAGCAGCCGAACTACGACAGGTTCATCGTGCAGAATTACATCCAGCCGGCGCTTGCCGCGAAATAACACCGCTCACACCGTTGACACCGTTCGCGACGCTTACATGACCATGTTCTCTTCTTCTTCAAAAGCTGCGCCGATTCCGTCCATCTCGCAGATTCGCGCTGAAGTTACCTCGGGCAAGGCGAGACTCGAGCAGTACGTCACGCAGGCTTACGAGGCGGCGTGCAAATCGCAGGCGTCGTTGCATGCGTTCTGTTATTTACCGGACGCCGCGCGCGTCAATGCCGCGGATGTCGCCTCGCCGCTGGCGGGCGTACCAGTCGCGGTAAAGGACGTGATCGATACCGCCGACATGCCGACCGAATTCAACTCGCTCGCCTACAAAGGACGGCGGCCCGAGCGGGATGCGTGGGTGGTCGCGCGTTTGCGTGCGGCGGGCGCGTCGATTATCGGCAAGACGGTGACGACCGAATTCGCGTGGCGGAAGCCGGGCGCGACCGTCAACCCGTGGAATGACGCGTTCACGCCGGGCGGTTCGTCGAGCGGCTCGGCGGCGGCCGTCGCGGCGGGGATCGTGCCGCTCGCGCTCGGCACGCAGACGCAGGGATCGGTGATACGGCCGGCGGCGTACTGCGGCATCGTCGGCTTCAAGCCGACTTACGGAGCGATTGCGCGCACGGGCGTGTTGCCGCTGGCGTGGTCGCTAGACCACGTCGGCATGTTTGCAACACGCGTCGCGGACGTGGTTTATGCACTGGCGCTCGTCACTGGCGCGGACGCCGCCGATCCGCACGTCTCGCATGTTCGGTCCGCTGCCCATGTTGCGGCGCGCGGCACGGGGACGCGGCGCATCGGCGTGCTGTCCAAACAGGCCGGCGGGGCAATCGAGCCGGCGCAGCAGGCCGCGCTCGACAGGCTCGCGGCTCAACTGGCACGAGACGGCGCCGAGATCGTCACAGTCGATCTGCCTGCCGAGATCTTCGAAACGCCTGCGCATGCGTTGAAACTGATGTCGGTTGAAGCCGCGATCACGCACGGCGAACTGGTCGATCGCACACCCGAACTGGTGAGCGAGGCAATGCGCGGCCTCGTCGAAGAGGGCCGCAAGCTGCCCGCGACCGTCTACGCGAGCATCAAGGCGGCGCAGATGCCGATGGCGCACCGCTTCCACGACTGGCTGACCGGCGCGCTGGCGCTCGATGCGCTGCTGGTCGCGCCGGCCACCGGCGAACCGCCGCGCGGGCTCGACTATACGGGCGACGCGTCATTCTGTGCACCGTGGACGTTTCTCGGCGTGCCGGCCGTGACCGTGCCCGTGGGATTCGGGCCGCAGGGCTTGCCTCTCGGCGCGCAGCTGGTAGGCGCTGCTCACGGTGACGCCGATTTGCTGAAACTCGCCGAGTGGGTCGAAGCGCGCACAGGGTGGCCTGCGGCGGTGGCGCAGCGGAAGATGTGATCGCGGACGCCGGGCCGGCTGCCCGGTGTGGCATGGGTTGTGCGTCTTTGTAGGGTTCCTGGCCCATAGCTACCGACCGATATGGATGCAAGCAGCCGCAAACCCCGCTCGTCCTCGGCGTCTTCCCGCACAGACACGGGGTTCGTCAGCGTGCGCGGCGCGCGGGAACATAATTTGAAAAACGTCGACGTGCAGATTCCACGCGACGCGCTGGTCGTATTTACAGGCGTGTCCGGTTCGGGCAAGTCGTCGCTCGCATTCGGCACGCTGTACGCGGAGGCCCAGCGACGCTACTTCGAATCGGTCGCGCCTTACGCGCGGCGTCTGATCGAGCAGGTCGGCGTGCCCGAAGTGGACGCAATCGAAGGATTGCCGCCCGCTGTCGCATTGCAACAGCAACGCGGCACGCCGTCGGCGCGTTCGTCGGTAGGAAGCGTGACTACGCTGTCCACCCTCGTGCGCATGCTGTATTCGCGGACTGGAACATACCCGCCCAAACAGCCCATGTTGTTTGCCGAGCACTTTTCGCCGAACACGGTGCAAGGCGCCTGTCCGACATGCCATGGGCTAGGGCGCGTGTATGAAGTCACCGAAAGCTCGATGGTGCCCGACGACTCGCTGACCATCCGCGAGCGCGCGATCGCTGCGTGGCCGCCCGCATGGCATGGACAGAATCTGCGCGACATCCTCGTGACGCTTGGTTATGACGTGGATACGCCGTGGCGCGATCTGCCGAAGAAAGATCGCGGCTGGATTCTCTTCACCGATGAGCAGCCGACCGTGCCCGTCTACGCCGGTCTCACACCCAAAGAGACGCGCGCAGCGCTCAAACGGAAAGACGAGCCGAGCTACCAGGGGACGTTTACCGGCGCCCGCAGATACGTCCTGCATACCTTCGCCAACACGCAAAGCGCGCTGATGAAAAAGCGCGTGTCGAAGTACATGGTGTCGAGCGACTGTCCGGAGTGCGGCGGCAAACGGCTCACGAAAGAAGCGCTATCGGTGAAATTCGCCGGACTCGATATCGCCGAGCTTTCGCAGTTGCCTCTCTCAGGACTCGCCGCGCTTCTTGAACCGGTCGCGCGCGGAGAATGGCAGGAGCCGGTCGAGGTACCACGGGGCAAGGGCGACGTGCTCAGCAGGAGCGCTATGCGCGACGCCGTCGAGCGGCGCGTGGCGGCTGGCGGCTCGGCGCACAAGGCCTCTCCTGACGTGCGACGTACGCCGAACCTGTCCGGCGAGAAGCGCCTCGCCGCGCAACGCATTGCGGCCGAACTTCAGGAACGGTTGACCACGCTCATCGACCTGGGCTTGGGTTATCTCTCGCTCGATCGCAGTACGCCGACGCTGTCTTCGGGTGAACTGCAGCGCTTGCGGCTCGCCACGCAATTGTCGTCGCAGCTCTTCGGGGTCGTGTATGTGCTCGATGAGCCATCGGCCGGCCTGCATCCCGCGGATGGCGAAGCGCTTTTCAGCGCGCTTCAGGCGCTGAAAGCAGCGGGCAATTCGCTGTTCGTCGTCGAGCACGATCTGCAGATGATGCGGCGCGCCGACTGGCTGGTCGACGTGGGTCCCGCTGCAGGCGAGGAGGGCGGTCACATTGTGTATAGCGGACCGCCCGACGGACTCGCGGCGGTCGAAGCGTCACAGACGCGCCGGCATCTGTTCGCGCCGCCGGCAAGCGTTGAGCGCACGCAGCGCGACGCGAAGGGCTGGCTGCGGCTTGCCGGTATCACGCGTAATAACCTGCATGGGCTGAACGTCGCGTTTGCACTCTGCTGCCTGACGACGGTGACCGGCATATCCGGCTCGGGCAAATCGAGCCTTGTGAGCCAGGCGCTGCCGGAACTGGTTGCGAGCCGGCTAGGGAAAGCAATCGAAAACCCGGACGATGACGAACAGGACCCGCTGCTCGCCGATGGCGGCATGCCGGCGAGCGGCCACATCGTTGACGGGATGGAATCGATCAGACGGCTTGTACGGGTCGACCAGAAGCCGATTGGACGCACGCCGCGTTCCAATCTGGCCACCTACACAGGCCTTTTCGATCAGGTGCGCAAGCTTTTCGCGGACACGCCCGCCGCCCGCAAGCGGCGCTATAGCGCGGGTCGCTTTTCGTTCAATGTTGCGCAGGGCCGCTGCCCGACCTGCGAAGGCGAAGGGTTCGTCAGCGTCGAACTGCTTTTTCTGCCGAGCGTCTATGCGCCTTGCACGACGTGCCACGGCACCCGTTATAACGAATCGACGCTGGAAATCACGTGGCGGGACAAAAACATTGCGCAGGTGCTGGGCTTGACGGTCGACGCCGCGTGCAGTTTCTTCGCCGACCAGCCCGGCGTGATGCGTTCCCTCACCGCGCTGCGCGACATCGGCCTCGGCTATCTGCGACTCGGCCAGCCGGCCACGGAGTTATCCGGCGGCGAAGCACAGCGCATCAAGCTAGCGACCGAGCTGCAACGGGCCCAACGCGGCGACACGCTATACATCCTGGACGAGCCTACGACGGGTCTTCATCCCGCCGACGTCGATCGGCTAATGGTGCAATTGCAAGGACTTGTCGATGCGGGCAACACGGTCGTCGCGGTCGAGCACGATATGCGAGTGGCCGCACAAAGCGACTGGGTCATCGATGTGGGCCCAGGGGCGGGAGACGCTGGCGGAACGATCGTGGTGAGCGGAAGACCCGCTGAAGTCGCGCGCAAAAAGGAGAGCCGCACCGCTGCGTATATCAGGGAACAGCTGGCGGCCTGATTCGGCGGCGCAGCTATTCGAATAACCTCGATCGACGAACGCACCGCACGCCGTTCGCGCCTGGCAACCAGGTCATGCGTAACGCATTTGTTCAATGTCAGGTGTGCATCAAGAGCCTTATCATGCATGCCGCACGGCCGTGGACCTACGCGCTTTCTGCGCCGTTCGCCGCATGCCTCCATCCCGCTTCACTGACCAGATGACAGTGGACGACAGCATTCTTTTTTATCAGTAGAATGCTGCAACCGCAACGATTCAGTGTTGCCGCAACCGACGCTCGGGCTCATCAGTTTCACGGTCTCGTCAAGACCGTGAGGCTATCAGCACGCGTGTCGTCGCGAGGCGACGCAGTCATGTCGAATGCAAAACTTGTGTGGCCGCTGCGAACGGGAGTGAATCGCACGCCGCCACGAACAATGGATCGCCGTCGCCACAACTGAAACCGTTGGCGACACGTGTCACCTGGACCAACGACGCCATCGGCGCTCACCTGGCCGACCTGCTGGCCGGATAGGGCGTCGGATCCCAAACCAACTAGTCGTGATACTTACCTGGCCGCAATATTGTGTATTCCAAAACGCAAATCGATCCGGTAGTCAGCTTCCGGAACTCGCAGGGCGAGCAGGTACGAGGCACGATCATCAATCTCCAGCGAAACTCGCTGGTGATGGAGATCTATAACCCGTACTCGATTGTGCAGGTCAGCGAGGTGCTGAGCGACCTGTCCGTCAAGATGGGCGTGGAACACGCCTATTCTGGCAAGGCAGTCGTCATCAGCATGGTCAATACCGGCCTCACAGCAATCGTTTCGGTAACGCTGATCGCCGAGTGGCGCGAACTGAGTGGCGGCGCGCTGGAAGCGCGTACGGTCGGCGAAGAAGCGCGCCGGTTCGTGCAGGACTGGACCGGCCGTTTCCAGATCCGTCGTGATTACCAGATCGCAGTCAACCAGATCCGCGCTTTTCTCTCGGACATGTCGCGATGGGTCGAGCAGGCAGACCTCGGCGAAACCATGCCGAAGGAAGGCAATAGCCTGCGCGAGGACTTCTTCTTCGAACTGGCATCGCCATTAATGGAGAAGACCAAGCTCTACTTCGACGAATTCGAAGGCGAGGCACGTCTGGTCGACGAAGAACTGGCGCCGGCACACCGTGCCTTTGCCCAGGCTGCGCTACATCCGCTGCTGCTGCGCTCGCCGTTTGTCTTTCGCACGTTCACGAAGCCGCTGGGCTATGCCGGCGACTATCAGATGGTCAATCAGATGCTCGACGATCCGCGCCAAGGGCCGAGCACGTATTTCCAGATCGTCAACGCTGCCTTCCTGCAGACGGCCGTTGCGCGCGCGCACCGCAATCGCGTCGACCTGCTGGTGGACTACCTGACCCGGCTCGCCAACGAAGCGCGCGCCGCGCAGCGGCCGTTCCGTGTGCTGAACGTAGGTTGCGGCCCCGCTCAGGAGATCCAGCGTTTCATCCACGAATACGACGAACCGCAGTGGCTGACGTTCGAACTGCTCGACTTCAGCCAGGAGACACTGGACTGGACACGTGAACGCCTCGCGTCCATTTCACAGAAAATGGGCAGGCGCATGACCATTAGCTACACGCACGATTCTGTCCACCACCTGCTCAAGCGCCGGATCGATGCGCACGCATCGGACGTTCGTGAATTCGACGCGGTGTATTGCGCCGGCCTCTTCGACTACCTGTCGGACAAGGTGTGTGCGCGGCTGAACCAGCATTTCGCCAGCCGGACCCGACAGGGCGGCCGCCTGCTGGTAACCAATGTCCACGCCGACAACCCGGAGCGCCTGAGCATGGAGCACGTGCTCGAGTGGTACCTGATCTATCGCAACGAGGCACAGATGGCCGACATCATGCCGGAGAACTGCGGAGAGCCGCGCCTGTACACGGACTCGACCGGGGTTAATGTGTTCGCCGAGGTGGTGATCGGCCTGCAACAAGTAGCCTGAGATGACGACCTCCCTTGGTGGGCTACAGTCGAACTATCGTGAAGAGCTGCGCGACTACCGGTTGCTGTGCAGCAAGGCCGGCGGCCTGACGGTGATCGTGCTGGTGCTGATGGGCGTTGCGCTCGACTATGTCGTGTATCCGGACGAGCAGAAGCGCTTTGCGATCATTCGGTTGCTGACCAGCGCAGCCATTGGCCTGGCATTGCTGTCGTTTTACACGACAACGGGCAAACGCCACGTGCAGATCATCACCTTCCTCTGGCTGCTGTTGCCGCAGGCAATGATCTCCTGGATGATTTATGTCACGCAGGGCGAGCAGTCATTGTTCTATGCCGGGCTCATGCTGACGATCTTTGCGGTCGGCATCCTGTTCCCTTCCGGCTATTGGCAGACGCTCGCTTTCGGGCTGGCCACGGTCGCGCTCTATTACATAGCCTGCGTGGCTCATGCGGGCGGCATACACGACCCGAGCAAGTTTCTGTTTCAGCTCATCCTGATCTTCTTCTGTGCGTTGGCCAGTTCGGTGTACACCTACTTCAACGAGAAGGGCCGTTTCCAGCTTTTCCGGCTGAAGGAGGAGCTGGCGCACAAGAACGACCAGCTCGCCCGTACCAACGAAAGCCTCGCGCAGATCAAAGGTCAGTTATTGCAGCAGGAGAAGATGGCTGCAATCGGTACGTTGTCGGCGGGGTTGCTTCACGAGGTCAACAACCCGGTGAACTTCTGCCTGATGGCGATCGAAATCGGCATGGAGGAACCGCAGGCCAAAAGCAGCCCTTCGCTGATGGAGTGCCTGACGGATGTCAAGCAGGGGATGCAACGCATCCAGCATATCGTGTCGGACCTGAAGACCTTTGCCTACCGTCGACCCGGCGCGGCGGCAGACGACGTGCCGTTCCTGTTCGAGAAGGCGCTTGACTCGTCGATCCGCTTGAGCGCGCATGAACTGCGCGGCGTGAGCGTCACGCGTGAGCTGTCCGACGACACCCTCGTGCTGGGCGACGAAGCCGCCATTATCGGCGTGCTCATCAACCTGTTTTCAAATGCTGCTCTGGCCATGCAGAAGGCCGGCACCGCGTCGCCGCGCATCCACGTCGCGGCGGAATGGCGCGACGACCGCCTGCATGTGAATGTGCGCGACAACGGACCGGGAATCGCCGCAGAAAATCTCGCGCGAGTGTTTGAACCGTTTTTCACTACGCGCGAAGTCGGCCAGGGCCTCGGCCTTGGCCTGTCCATTAGTTATGCGGTGGTGGAGCGGCACGGCGGCACACTATTCGCGGAAAGCAAGTTGGGCGAGTGGACCGCGTTCAACTTCGACCTGCCGCGTGCCGAGTGATATCGAAATGAGCAATACGCAGCAGAGCCCGCACACTGTCGTCTATGTCGATGACGAAGATTTAGCCCGCAAGTACTTTGCGCGCGCGGCGGGCAGTGACTACGAAGTACTTCTCGCGAGCGGCGCGGAGGAGGCTATGTCGATCCTTCGCCGCGAAGGAGCGCGCGTGGCCGTGCTTGTGACCGACTTCCGCATGCCGGGCCGTCACGGCGACGATCTGCTGCGCCAGGTCGCTCAGGAGTATCCGCATATCGTCCGGATCCTGGTGACGGCCTACGCGGACAACAACGCGTTGCCGGCCGCAGTCAGTTCCGATGGGGTGTTCCGAATCCTGGAGAAGCCCCTGGGCGTGAGCACGGTCCGCGAGGTGTTGACATCGGCGACGACAGCCCAAGTGTCGCGACTGACGTGACGCAGCGCTTGCCGGTCGACCCGGTTATCACGAAGACCGGCGCAAGCCGCTTCGGCATGATCTTCAGCAACCGCGTCGCGCAGCTTGTCGGGAACATCGGGATCAGATCCGCAGTCGGCGGCGGTACGGCCGCGACGCTGGAATCTCCAAATTTGAAGGATCGAATGCACAGGAGTTACCAATGAGCCATACGATTGCCAACCAGACGCCGCCTCCGGCGATTCTGTTCGTCGACGACGAAGCCACCGCGGTCAAATACTTCGAACGCGCCATCGGCTCCATTGCGCCGGTGGTGACGGGCGCCTCGGTGGACGACGGCAAGGCGATGCTGGACGCCCACGCCTCCAGTCTGGCGGTGCTCGTGTCCGACCAGCGCATGCCGGGCGAACATGGCAACGAACTTTTGCGCTATGCGCGAGAGCGCTATCCCCACATCGTCCGGATACTGACAACGGCCTATTCCGAGCTGGATCAGACCGTCGAGGCCGTCAACCAGGGCCAGATACATCGCTACATCAAGAAGCCGTGGGATATCTCAGCGCTGCGCATGGAGATGAAGCAGGCGCTGGAGTTGTCGGGGCTGCGCAAGGAACGCGACGAACTCGTGCGCGAGAAGCTTGGCGTATTGCAGACGCAGACGGTGGCCACCCGTATCGGCGTAGTGCACACGCTGTGCGCGAGCCTGATTGGCCCTGGCCGGTTCCAGCCGGTGGAAACTTACCTGACCGGCACCGAACTGGCCGGTACGCGCAATGCCGAGCCGGACTGGCGGCGTATGGACTACGCCGATCTGGTGCATGCCGAGAGCGAATGCAGCGGCAGCTTCGGTCACGCGGTCGGTACGCGTCTCGCGCAACTGCGTGCGCAGACTGCGGGGCGCGGCGTTGCCGACGCGTTGCCGGTCTTGATGGATGTCCTCGGCGCCACGGTGCGCGGCAATGGTGAGGCGCTGTTTTGGACTTCGCCCTCAACGCTGAGCGAGTTCCTCACGCGCCCGGTGGGTCACGCGGTATCCGCCGAGCACGCTGCGTGGCTGGCCTGCCTGTTGTGGCTAGAAGAAGCCGGCGGCGCGCTGCAGTTCTTCCGGGAAGGTGACGCTATCGTCTGCCGTGCCGGTGCGCGGGCCAGTTTTGCGGCCGACCGCCTTGCAGTCTGGATCGAGCGGTTCCTTGAGCCTGCATTCGACCAGGATAAGCCGACGGTCCGCGTTTAAAGAGGGCGCAACGATCGTTGCCCGGGCAATTAGCTCACGGGGCGAACGATCGTTGTATCCGGAGAAAATTCTTCGGGCCGGCCGGGTGCTGAACGGCCGGCAGGAGCAACGGAGCACTTGTTCGTGGGCCGTTGCGCGGCGTAGCGTAGCGACGGCCGTCTATTTCCCTGCATTCTTGAGCACATCCAGCGCGGCCTCGCACGCCCGCTGCAGTTGTTCCCTCATCAGATCCTGCGCATCCCCGGTGCCGTTGACGACAGCATCGCGAATTCGCACTGCCTGTTCGAACGATGCGCGCATCCGCCCGCCTTGCGTCATTGCGATGCGGCGCAGTCGCCGCACCGGCCCGATCAGCGAGGCATGATTCTGCTGCAACGTGCGGTTGTCGGCGATCGTCATGACTATGGCGTAAAAGCGGTCCAATGCATCGACATAGCCGGCAGCGTCGCCGGCATCGACGCTCGTTCGCATCGTGTCGATCACATCATCTAGCTGAGCGGCACCGAGCGATGTAATGCGCTCGGATGCAAGCTGCACCGCGAGACATTCGAGCGCGGCCCGCACCGTATAAATCTCTTCCACATCGCGAAGCGTGACCGAACGCACATATGCGCCCACTCGCGGAAGAACCGTCACGAGCCCTTCACGCTCGAGCTGCGCGAACGCCTCGCGCATCGGGGTGCGACTAACGTTCAGCTGTTTTGCGACCTGCACTTCGGACAGACGGCTACCCGGAGCGAGCACGCCTTCCACGATCGCCTCGCGCAACGCGGGGACGACAACGCCATCGCTCAACGAATCGCCGGTTGAGTCCAGCGTGCGAAGCCGCGCGTGATACCGCGTGGCAATGGATTCGAGACTCGGCGCGTGGCGCGTGTGCGCTGTCGTGGATTTTGAAGAAGCGGTTTTAGCAGCGGGCATTGACACCTCGGATTTCTGTGAATACTCTGTATACAGACTATACAACAGGAGACGACATGGATCGCAGTGCATTGGAAGCCCCCGTTGTCATAGAGCATACCGGCGACGTGCTCACCTTCACGCTGAACCGCCGGGACGTCGGCAACGAAGTGTCGGTTGCAATGTTCGACGCGATGTCGGACGCGTTGCGCAGTGAGGCCGTGCAACCGAAGGCGCGTGTACTGCGCATCCGCGCGAACGGCGATGTGTTCTGCACGGGGCGCGAGCGAGCGGGGCGGGACGCCGTGTCGATCCGCACCGAAGTCGCGCGTCTGATCGAACTGAAGCGGCTCGTACGCAACACGTCGTTGATCTCAATCGCGCAGGTGCAGGGCGATGCGTTGGGCTTCGGCTTCGGGCTTGCGATCCTGTGCGACTTCACGCTCGTCGCATCGTCGGCGCGGCTCGGGTTTCCTGAGATGCGCAACGGTCTGCCGCCCGCCGCGATCATGGCTTACCTGGGCGGCTATGCGCTGCCCAAGGCCTTGTTTCCGATGGTCCTGTTCGGCGATCCCATTACACCTGAAGCGGCCTTGCAGGCCGGGCTCGTCACGCGAGTATGCGATCGCGCGAACCTGCACGCCGAAGCTGACGCGCTTGCCGCTCGCATTCTCTCGCTCGACGAAGCCGGCGCGAAACAGTGCAAGGCGTTCTTCCTCGCCGCGCAGGAAGGCAGCGTCGAACAGAACTTCCGCGCCGCGACCGACATGCTGACCGTCAACGCATTGCGGTTGATGCAGACCCGCTGAGCGTGGCCGTGCTTCACCCGCTCGATACAACACGACGTGCGGATGTCGATGAAAGCGCTATTTCGCTGACACCG
This sequence comes from Paraburkholderia sp. 22098, assembly GCF_052045935.1. Lineage (NCBI taxonomy): Bacteria > Pseudomonadati > Pseudomonadota > Betaproteobacteria > Burkholderiales > Burkholderiaceae > Paraburkholderia > Paraburkholderia sp. 22098. The sequence goes on from NZ_JBQEPV010000016.1 coordinate 24,954, forward strand.
TAACGTCGACTGGAGACAGACATGAACGTCAACGCAGGGCCGAGGCTCGATCGTTTGCCGATGTCGGGATTTCACCGGCGCATCATGTGGTTGATTGGCATTGGGATGTTCTTCGATGGTTTCGATATTTACGTTGCGTCGACGGTTCTTGGCGCAACGCTGAAGTCCGGATTCTCCACGCTCGGGCAGAACGCGCTGTTCGTGTCGCTCACTTTTCTCGGCATGATGCTCGGCTCGCTCGCCACCGGTTTTCTCGGCGACCGGTTCGGGCGGCGCTTCACGTATCAGGCGAATCTCGCCGTGTTCGGGCTGGCCTCGCTCGGCGCGGCACTCGCGCCGAACATGAGCGTGTTGATTGCTTGCCGCTTTGTGATGGGACTTGGACTGGGCGCGGAAAACGTGGTCGGTTACTCGACGCTGGCCGAATTCGTGCCGCCGCAGAAGCGCGGCAGGCTGCAGGGTTTGATGGCGGTCTTCGTCGTGTCCGGACTGCCCGTCGCGGGGCTGATCGGGTTGCTGCTGATTCCGTCGTTCGGCTGGCGCGCGATGTTCGTGCTCGGCGGTGTTGGCGCACTCGGCGTCTGGTATGCACGCAAGTCCTTGCCGGAGTCGCCCCGCTGGCTCGATTCTGTTGGACGCCACGACGAGGCTGACGTGATCCTGCGTCGCGTCGAAGCAGAAGTGACCGCTGAACGAGGCGGCAAGCCGCTGCCTGCGCCAGCGTCCACGAGACCCGGCGCGACGGCGCAACCGGCGCTGTCGTTCGCTTCGTTGTTCAGCGGCGCAATGCTGCAACGGATGATCGTCGGCTGCGTGACGCTCATTGTCATCAACACGCTGCTGTATGGCTTCGTCACTTGGCTTCCGACATTCTTCGTGCATCAGGGCTTCAGCATCGCGAAGTCGTTCGGGTTCGCGCTCGTGATGTCGCTCGGCGCGCCTATCGGCTCCGCAATCGGTGCGCTCACCGCAGACGCGTGGGGCCGCAAGCCGACGATCATCGGCTCGTCGCTCGCCGCGATCGTCTTTGGCGCGATGTATCCGTTCATCACGAGCCCCGTGATATTGCCCATCGTCGGACTGTTGTTGACCATTCCCATCTACGTGCTGGTCGCGCTGCTATTTGCAGTCTATGTGCCGGAACTCTTCCCGACTGAAGTGCGGCTGCGCGCGTCGGGCGTCTGCAATACGCTGGGCCGCGGCGCAACCATCGTGACGCCCTTCATCGTGGTATCGCTTTTTGGGCAGTACGGCATCGTCGGCGTGCTGGCAATGATGATCGGTCTGCTCGCCGTGCAGATCGTCGTCGTTGCATGGCTGGGGGTCGAGCCGACCGGACAGCGCCTCGAAGACCTTCAACCGGAAGACACCCTCGCGCGCGACGCGCTTCATGCCGACGCGCACGCTTCGCCTAACAAATGAATCGACAGGAACCATGTAATGAATACAGGCAACTCACAGCGCTATGACGCGCAATTGTTGATTGGCGGTGAATGGACGGATGCTGAAGACGGCCGCACGCTAGACATTGTGAATCCCGCGACGGGCGAAGTGATCGGGGCGCTCGCGTCGGCTTCCGCTCGCGATGTGGATCGGGCCGTGCAAGCCGGTCATCGCGCATTCGAAGGCGGTGCGTGGCGAGACATGTCGATCCAGCAACGCGCCCGCATTCTGAACCGTTTTGCCGATCTGTTCGAAGCGGATCTCGAACAGTTCTACAAGCTCGAAACGTTGAATAACGGCCGTCCCATTGCGGAAACGCGCGCGCAGATTTCACGCCTGCCGCAGTTCTATCGCTACTTCGCGGCGCTCGCGCTCACGCGCCGCAGCGACGTGATTCCGATCGAAGGACCGTACCTGTGTTACACGCAGCGTGTACCGCTGGGGGTCGTCGCGCTGATGACATCGTTCAATCATCCGTTGATGATTCTCTCGAAGAGCCTTGCCCCCGCACTCGCTACAGGCAACAGCGTCGTCATCAAGGCGTCGGAACAGACGCCGCTGACCACCGTGCGGCTCGTGAAGCTGTTGCAGGACGCGGGCGTTCCCAAAGGCGTCGTCAACGTTGTGAACGGCGAAGGGCGCGTAGCGGGCGCGGCGCTCGCGCAACATCCGCTGATCCGGAAGGTGGTATTCACAGGAGGCACGGAAGTGGGGCGCTCGATCGGCGAGGCTGCCGCGCGTAATTTCGCGCTCACGACGCTGGAACTGGGCGGCAAGGGCGCGGTGATCCTGTTCGATGACTTCGATATCGAGCGCGCAGTGAACGGCGCGGCGTTCGCCGCTTTCATCGGCGCTGGGCAGACCTGTGTCTGCGGGGCGCGCATCCTCGTGCAGAAATCGATGTATGCGGCCTTCCTCGAACGTTTCCGCGCGAAGGTCGAGGGCATCCGTGTGGGCGACCCGACGGATGCGAAGACACAGCTTGGTCCCGTCATTTCCGAGCGTTCGCGTCAACGCATTCTCGCGATGCTCGAACGCGCGCAGCAGGCGGGCGCAAAGTTACTCACGGGCGGACGCGTGCCTCAAGAATTGACGTCGGGGTACTTTCTTGAGCCGACCGTCGTCTACGATGCGGACCCGCATTCGGAGATCGGCCAGGACGAGGTGTTCGGGCCCGTAACGGTCGTCATGCCGTTCGAAGACGAAGCCGACGCGATCCGTATCGCCAACGATACGTCGTTCGGCCTCGCCGCTTCAATCTGGACGCAGGACGTCGCGCGGGCGCATCGCGTCGCCGGCAGGCTGGAGTTCGGCATGGTGTGGGTGAACGACCACCATCGGCTCGACCCGGCGTCGCCGTGGGGTGGATTCAAGAACAGCGGCGTGGGCCGCGAAACGGGCATCGAGTCGTTCGACCAGTTCAGCGAGCCTCGCGCGGTGACGATCAACACATCCGGCAAGACGGTGGACTGGTACGCGGACGATGGCGAGCTGAAGCGGCTCAACTAAACCAAGCGGCGAAACTAGCGGAAGCGAGCCTCCAGGGAGGGTTGAAAACAAACCTCCCTAGAGGCCGTGGCGAACCGATGCTTCGTCGGAATCGGCTGTGCGGGCGTCGCCATGCCGTCGTGGTCACGCCCGCTGTGCCTCGCATTACTGCGTGTCTGGCTGCTTCTGATGCTTGGCGTGCTTGTGCGAACGATGATGGGTCGAGTGGGTACTTGTCGGCGCGGACGTGTTGTCTCCGCCGGCAGTCGGGCCCGCCGTCGCTGCGCCGTGGGCGTTGCCGCCGCCCGATCCGCCGTTGCCATTGCCGCCTGCTTGCGCGCTCGCCGTGCCGGAAACGGCCAATGCGGCCAGAAGTACAAGCATCGATTGAATGCCTCGCATGTTTTGCTCCTTGGATAGTTGATCCCCGTCGCTGGGGCGAAGCGACCGTCACCGCGCCGCAGGCGTAACAGAGCATATGCAGTGCCTGACAGTCGCGCGAGGCGATTCGGGCAGCGACATCGCCAATCGCGATGTTTTGTGTCCTAGACCGCAGTTGGCGCAGGTGGGGCATGTGAAGATCCGTCGCACGAATCGCTGATGTGTACACACCAGTGAGATTCGAAAACGATAAGCGCGATACGGGGACCTTCAAATGAAAAAATATCCAGGCTTACTCTTTGCCCTTCTGCTCGCGGCCTGTGGCGGCGGTGGGGGAGGCGGCAACAGCGCCACCACGGCATCTTCGGCACCTTCGTCCACGAGTCCCAAGGCATGTACCGACGGTCCGTATACGACAGACCCCACGAAAGTCTGCACCGACGCGAGCGGCAATCTCGTCACCGGGTATGTCTACGTGCAGCCGAAGACGGTCATTCCCGACGGAACCGTGATCACCGCGGACACCACGTGGCCGGCGAGCGGCTCTCCGTATTTCCTCGCCGGCACGGTGCGGGTCGCGCCGGGCGTCACGTTGACGATCCTCGATAACACGATCGTGGAGACTTACCGCTCAGTGCCATGCACGGCCGATTGTGTGGGTACGATTCCGACCAAAGGCATCATCAACGTGGCGGGCACGCTCAACGTGGGAAGCCAGGGTCCGGTTCAACTGCTGGGCGTGACGGCCGCTAACACGTCGTTGGCGCAGGACGCGGGTAACGGCACGGTCAGCATCACGCATGCGGTGTTGCAGGACGCGTTCGTGCAGATCAACGACGCCGCGCCGTTCTCGATGACATACAGCCAGGCCACGCACATGAACGTGACGCCAATTGTTCGCAACGGAGTGACGACTTATGAAGCCGGCACGAACGGCTACCCGCGCTTGAGCAGGTCGGCGACCGTGAAAGGCAATACGTTCGTGGACTCCGCGGCCTTCGCTTTCGATCCGTCGGTCTTCGTGCAAAACAATCTGTTCATCAACATGGTCGATCCACTCGTGTTGATCGACGCGTTCCCTGCCAATGGACAGGCGCCCACCGGCGTTGCGCAGCGGAACTCGTTCCTCTTCAAGAAGGACTCACCGAATGGAAACCGCCTCGTGATCGAGTCTCACGGCACTTATAACGCGTCCACGCTTCGTTCTCTGGACTTCACCAACAACTTCTGGGGCCTGACGGATAACACGACCATCCAGTCGCGCGTGCGAGATAGCACCGACACGGCCAACCCGCGGCTGCCCAACGAGATTCTCTATGCACCGGCGCTTCAGAGTCCCGATCCCGCCACGCCGGCGGACCCGCAAAGCGCGACGCCGAATGTGTAAGCAGTGAGGCATAAAGCAGCGCCGGGTATCTGAACCGGCCTGCACGCATCGCCAACCGGCCCCGCCGCAGCATTGCCTGCGGCGGGGCCGACCGTTTTGCGGACTGTCACCGTGATCGGCCACAGATCACAAAGACCGGTCCCCAGCAATTTCATCGACCCCATGCCCTGACGCGCTAGACTTCCGGCTGAACACATCTTAGCCACGACACGGACTTCATCGTCCTTCAAGGGGAAGCAGCCGAATGGACCGGATGGCAGCAATGGAAACGTACGTCAGCGTCGTGGAGGCGGGCTCGTTCTCGGCAGCCGCAAAGCGGCTCAAACTGGGGCAACCGGCCGTGTCGAAGTCGATCGCGCAACTCGAGGAGCGACTCGGCGTGCGGCTGCTGTTGCGCTCGACGCGCGGCCTTACGCCAACCGATGCGGGACAGCGCTTCTATGAGCACGCGAGGCGCGCAATCGAAGAGGTGGATCTCGCCGAACACGTCGCGCGCGACGCGTCGACCGGACTATCCGGCGTGCTGCGCATCAGTGCCGCCGTCACCTTCGCGCGCCTGCACATCCTGCCTGCGCTCAAGACGTTTCTGGACCGGCATCCGAACCTGCAGATCGATATCGTGCTGGACGATCGCACCATCGACCTGCTCGAAAAAGGCGTGGACGTTGCACTGCGCATGGGATCGCTCGATGATTCGACGATGACGGCACGCCGCATTGCGCAAAGCCGTCGACTGGTTGTCGGAACGCCTGCCTATCTCGCCGAAGCAGGCGTGCCGAAGACGCCCGCGGATCTCAGTCAGCACCAGGTCATCGTCTACTCGTTGCGAGGCGGCGGGGAGTCGTGGGCGTTCAGCCAGAGCGGCAAGGAAGTGGCGGTAGTCGTGTCCGGGCGCGTCAGCGTCAGCGCCGCCGAAGGCATGCGCACCACGGTGCTGGGCGGACTAGGCCTTGCAATTGCCTCGGAATGGATGTTCTCGCCGGAACTCGCCGACGGCTCGGTTCAAGCGGTATTGACCGACTGGGAATTGCCCTCGATCGACCTGTGGGCGGTGTTCCCGGCTGGACGGCTGGTGAGTGCGAAGGCGCGAGCGTTCGTCGCCTTCGTCGAAGAAACACTCGGTGTCGTTGGCAGCGGCACCGGCGGCGCACCCTCAGAAAGCGAGCTTGCCGATTGACGCTCCGCCGTCGACGTAAAGCGTTTGACCCGTCATGAAGGCGGCTTTTTCCAGAACCGGGAACATGTCCGACGGGTCCGGACGACGCGTGTAGTCCGGGTTGACCTCCGAATACAGCACGATCCCATCCTGCCCGATGACGTAGCGCGCCGGCATCGGCAAGGTCCAGCCCGGGTCGTCATTGAACGCAGGCAGATCGTTCCTCAGATTCTTGTACAACTCGACCAGATAGTCGGGCAACGCGAAGCGCAATCCGAAGTCGGCGCCTGTCTGCCCATTCACATCGCTCAGCACGGGGAAGCCCAGTTCGTTGGTGCGCACCGATTTTCGGCTATTGACCGCGGTTTGCGGCGAGATCGCCACGACGTTCGCGCCATAGGCCTGAATCTGCGGCAGCACTTCGTTGATCGCCTGCAATTCGATATTGCAGTACGGGCACCAGACGCCGCGATAGAACGTCACCACCAGCGGGCCCTTCACCAGCAACGCAGCGGAAGACACGTCGTTGCCGTCCTGATCTTTCAGGTTGAAATGCGGCGCGCGGTCGCCCGCCTTGATCGCACGGCTCGCCTGTCCGCTTGCTATCAGTTCTGCGGTAGCGCGCTCCATCACCGGATGAATCTCCGGCGGTGCATTGAACGGCGGCTTGCCTGCCTTGAAGTCGGCCCGGAATGCATCGAGTTTGTCTTGCAGTGACATGAGTGTTCTCGGTGAGAGGGAGTATGAAATTGAGGAAGCGGGTGGCCGCAGATTCGGGCTGCGATCTGCGAGGCTGCGATGCTCGTGTATTTGAGCTTCAGTATCGGGTCGGACGGGAGCCGCGAACGGCTCCCCGAGACGGTTTAGGCGGCGACCGGCCTGGTCCACTCGTTACCGGCCATGAAGCTGTCGAGTTCGGTGTGGACGATGTGGTTGGTGTAGTTGCTCATCACTTTGGTCGCCACGCCCAGAATCACTTCGAGCACATTCTGACGGGTGTATCCGGCGGCGAGAAACGCGTCGACATCGGCGTCCCGGACGAAGCCACGTTCGCGCACTACGAGCGTCGTGAAGCGATGCAGCGCTTCGAGCTTTGCATCGGGCAGCGGTGTGCCGGCGCGCAGCGCGGCGATCACGCCTGCGTCCATCTTGATCATCTTTGCCAGCGTGCTGTGACCGGCCATGCAGTAGTGGCAGTTGTTCTCGAAGTTCGAGGTCAGGTAGACGACCTGCTGTTCATGCGGCGTCAGCGTGCTCTTTGAGAACAGGTCCCACAGCGCCGAGTAACCGGCCAGCAGTGCGGGCGACTCCGCCATGTGCGCCTGAAGGTTGGGCACGAAGCCAAAGGCCCGCTTCGTGTCTTCGAGGCCGGCCTTCGAAGCGGCCGGTGCGTTATCGATCGTGTAGGTTTGGAAGTTGCTCATCGTTTTTGTCCTGTTGGTTGACGGTGAGCAAATGATGGAGGTCAGCGCCTTGTCGAAGAAGGCAGGCGCCGTCGATAACAGTCATTCCTGGCAGGCATAAAGCGGTGGCTGTGCGGTCGCGACCGGGTTATGAGACCGCGACTGGTCGGCGATGGCGAAGTACACAATCGAAGAGGCGACGGGGCAAGGGGCATCGTCGCTCGGCCGCGCCGCTAATAACGCCCGATTGGTCTGGACGACTGCTTCGCATGGAGCAGGTGATTGCGCGCGACGGTCGCGACCACGAAACCAAGGACCAGTACTTCATTCTGGCGAATGAAACCGGTACGCGATGGCTCGCGCACCGGTACGACTATCTGCGCGAGCAATGACCGGCGCCGCTCATGCCGGTGCCGAAGCCCGTGCCAATGCTTGCGTGTCGATGTACTCGCGGATCTTCGACACTTTGCCGTTGTGAACGGTAATGGCGAACACCCAATCGTCCTCGAACGTTTTATTGGTGGCTATGATTCTTCCCTTTGCGAAGCCGATGACCAGAACCCGGTCTCCCTGCGCCACGAATTCACTGGGCTGCGTCAACGAAGTCTCCACCGTTTCGGATTGCGTCTGAAGCAGATCCGTTAATCCTGCATGCCCGCGGCGCGTACCGGCCAGCGGCCAGTTGTCGCCCGGAATGATCCACTCGATATCTTCGGCACACAACTCCAGCAGACGTTGCTTATCGCCGCCGCTGATTGCTGCAAAGAAGTCTTTGACGACCTGGACATTCTCTTCAATGCTCATCGAAGTTCTCCGGTTCCAATTCATGACATGTGCCCGCGGGCCAAGAATCCGGCGACGGTCTGATTCATCAGCCGAACCTGACGAGGTCCCTAAAGATCAGCTGACCCCAGCTGTTTCCTCGCGCCTGTACTAGCAGTCCTCCTTCCGAAAGCCCGCCGAGGGTAATCGGCGAGAAACCGAGTTTTTCTGCAAGCGCGCCGACCTCCGCTGCGGCGCCGTTATCGTCGCTCGCGAGGAACACGACTCTCTTTCCTCCATTTACGGCGGGATCCTTTTCAAGGACGGCAGCAGGCAAATGATTGAAGCCCTTGACCAGCCGACCGCCCGGGAAGGCTTGTGCGACGGCTTTGGAAGAAGGCATTCCCCCCAGAGCCTCAGGAGGCACGCCGTAAGCATTGGTCACATCGACGATGGTCTTTCCCTCCCAGGTGGGAAGCGCCCTGGCAACCTCCGGGTACGACTCGAAACGGACCGCCAGGAATATCGTGTCCGCCATGACGGCGTCCGCCAGTGTCCGGGGGACGATCGTGGGTCCGATCGACGCCGCATCGGAGGCGAAGCTCTCCGGGTCGCGCGTGGTTGCAACGGATACTTCGATGCCGCTTCGGGCAAATGCCCTGGCAAGAGCACGACCGATCTTGCCGAAGCCGATAATTGCGTAACTCATCTTTCCTCCTTCGATTTTTCGGCGCGGTCAGAGCTTGTAGCCGCCGCTCGCCTCGATTGTCTGGCCGGTCACCCAGTGGCCATCATCGGAAGCGAGAAACGCCACGACGGCGGCGATTTCCGACGGCTCGCCAAAGCGTCCCAGCGCGATGTTGGCCTCGGCCGCCTTGACGACTTTGGGGTCCTCCCGCAAGGCGGCATTCGCGTCCGTTCGCGTGTAGCCCGGCGCGACGGCGTTCACAGAAATTCCGCGGGACCCAAGTTCGGACGCGAGCGCATGCGTCAGGTTGTTGATGGCCGCCTTCGCCATCGAGTAGACCGGCGCAACGGTCACGGGCTTGGTCGAGGCAGCGGAAGAAATGTTGATGATGCGTCCGCCATCGGCGAGACGGTCCAGAGCGGCCTGAACAATGAAGAAGGGCGCACGGGCATAGACCGCCATTAAGGTATCCCAACTTTCTGGCGTCGCGTCTTTGAAGCCTAACCAGCCGGAATTTCCCGCGTTGTTGACCAGAATGTCGAGGGTTCTGCTTCCGTTCCGCTTGGTGAACTCGTCGTCGAGTTTCTCGAATAGCGCCGGGACAGCCGCCGCATCAACGAGGTCCGCATGGATCGCGAACGCAGTGCCCCCAGCTTTTTCGATCGCCGCGACCACCTCGTCGGCGCCCGATTTGCTGGCGTTGTAGGTCAGCGCGACTGTCGCGCCATCCTTTGCAAGACGCTCAGCAATGGCGCGGCCGATGCCTCGCGATGCCCCAGTAACGAGGGCAGTTTTTCCTTTAAGAGCTTGTCCCATCTGATTTTCTTCCGTGGATGTGTTGATGATTGGATCGCGCGTCAGATTTGCGCGAGGCCGCCGTCGACGGCGAGCTCGCTGGCAGTCATGAAGCTGCTGTCCGACGACGCTAGAAAGGCAGCGGCCGCTCCGATCTCGGCGGGATCAGCCATGCGCTGCAGCGGAGTCATCGAGGCGAAGACCTTCTGGCCTTCTTCGCCGAGCGCCTCCTTCGCGAGTTCGGTCGCCGTCGCCCCGGGTGAGAGCACGTTGATGCGGATGCCGGTGCCCTTCAGATCCACCGCCCAGGTCCGCGCAAGATTGCGCACGGCCGCTTTGCTCGCGCTATAAGCGCTCATTGCCGGAGCGCCCGTGGTGCCCGCACTCGATCCAGTCAGGATGATCGACCCGCCTTCGCCCATCAGCGGCAGCGCTTTCTGAACCGTGAAGATCACACCCTTCACATTGGTATCGAAAGTTTCGTCGATGTGCTCGGCAGTAATCTGGCCGAGCGGAAGCGCGCTTCCTGCCCCGGCATTGGCGAATACGATGTCGAGGCTGCCGCGCTCGGCCTTCACCGCTGCGTAAAGCCTGTCGAGATCGGCCTGGTCGGAGACCGAACCCTTCACCGCGCGGGCACGAGGCCCGAGGTCGGCCACGGCAGCGTCGAGCGCTTCCTGCCGGCGGCCGAAGATGAAGACGAATGCGCCTTCGTCAATAAAGCGCCGGGCCGCGGCGAGGCCAATGCCGGTCGCGCCGCCGGTAATCACAGCAGTCTTGCCATTCAGTCTGTTCACGTCGTGCGTCCTTCAAAAATGGAGAAGACCATTCTCTAGCTCTTGACCCATGAAGACAATTGACTAAAGATGCATTAAAACCATCTACTTTTTAGATAACAATGCTCGACAACGTCACCATCAACCAGCTCCGGGCCTTCGTCGCGGTCTGCGATCAGGGGAGCTTTTCAGGAGCCGCACGGGAATTAAGACGTGCACAGTCGGCGATCAGTCACGCGATCAGCGCGCTCGAAGGTGCGTTCGATGTGGTGCTGTTCGAGCGCAACACTCGCCGAGCGACGCTGACAGCCGCGGGCCGCAGCCTTCTGCCGGATGCTCGGGGGGTGATCTCGCGCACCGAAGAGATGAAGATGCGTGCGGTTTCGATTGCCGAAGCCGGGGTGCCGCAAGTGTCGCTTGCCGTCGATGTCTATTTCCCGCGTGCGCACCTGATCGAATGCCTGCGCACCTTGCAGGCAGACTTCCCGACGGTTGCAATCAATTTGCGCATGACCACCATGCAGGGCGGAGAGCGTCTCGTTTTCGATGGTACGTGCGCATTGGCGGTGACGATCACAGACGTGCCGGAGCTAAGCCCTGGGACCATCGAAAGGCAGCATTTATGCGAAGCGCAAATGGTGACCGTCTGTGCGCCATCGCATCCGCTGGCCGCAATCACGGGGTCCATCCCGCGAGAGGAATTTGGCCGGCACATCCAGCTCGTCGTAACCGACAATCAGCCCGATGCGGAAAAGACGCAACAGGGTGTCGCCAGTGAACGCCAGTGGCTGGTGAACGACCTGGGCGCGAAACACGATCTGCTGAGAGGAAGTTTGTGCTGGGGACACATGCCGCATCATCTGGTTGACGATGACCTCGCGAATGGAACACTTGTCGAACTTAAACGGCGCGCATGGCACATGCGCCCGCTTACTTTCATGATCTCGCAACGGCGCGGATACTCGATTTCCGAATGCGAGACGCGCCTGGTGGAACTCCTTGGCAGCTGTCATAGCTCCGCGAAGGAGGCCGGCCAGCGCGCTGTCTCACGTAAAGGCAAAAAGTCTCCGGTGGTCCGCCGCGCGTAAGCACGGGACGCGGAGCCGTCCGATAGAAAAGGTGGGTCGAATGCCCGCGCCGCCTTATGAATTGGATTGTTCGCCATCCTCAGTAAAAGAGCCGCAGTATTGCAGGGCTGCTTCGTTACGCGTCTTCCATCACAGACAACGCGATCGCCTTCTGCGCTTCGACGCTTGCGAGGCGCCCGGTCAACGCGTCACGAATGTGCTCGTAGGCGAGCCTGCCGAGCACTAGACGCCGCGGCGGATTCGGCTCGTCGATGGTGGCAAGCATCGCCTCGACGGTCTTCGCAGCATCAGCAAATTCGAAGTAGCCGCCGTCGAGCGCGCGGCGTATTTCACCAACAGGCGTATCCGCATAACACGGCAGCGCCGCCGCGACATCCAGTCCCGTGCCGAAATTCGTGCGCGTCGGACCTGGCTCTACGATCACGAAGTCGATGCCGAAGGGCGCGACTTCCTGCGCCACGGCCTCCACGAAACCTTCGATGCCCCACTTGCTTGCGTGATACGCGCCGAAGCCTGGATACGCGATCTGCCCGCCTTCTGACGAGACCTGCACGATGCGCCCGCCGCTTTGCTCGCGCAGACGCGGAACGACAGCGCGGATCAGTTGCATCGAGCCGGTCAGGTTGGTCGCGATCTGCCGGTCGATCTGCGCATCACTGAGTTCTTCCGCCGCGCCGAAGAGGCCGTACCCCGCATTGCTCACGACGATATCGATTCGCCCGAATGCGTCGAAGGCTTGGGCGACGGCACGGCGCATGGCGTCCAGATCCGTCACGTCGCATTCGACGATACGGAGCCTCCTGGGATGCGATGCGAGCAGATCGTCGAGTGCGCCGGGTTTGCGCAGTGTCGCGACCACGCCGTCGCCCCGGGCGAGAACACGTTCCGCGAGTCCGCGCCCCAGTCCGCTCGACGCGCCTGTAATCAGCCAGTTTTTGCTCATTGCGAATCTCCGTTCGACGATCAAAACCCTATGCTAGGCCGTTAACATATGTGTGAGAATCACTATCAATCGGCATGACGAGGTGAAATATATTCAACAATGGCCAAACCCACTTTAGCGGACCTGCAATCTTTCATGGCTGTTGCCGCGCGGCGCAGTTTCGCTCAGGCGGCGGGCGAACTCGGCGTATCGCGCTCGGCGCTGAGTCATGCCATGCGCGGTCTCGAAGCCGATCTCGGCGTGCGTTTGCTGCACCGGACAACGCGAAGCGTGTCGCTCACCGATGCCGGCGAACGCCTGCTCGCGCGTCTGCGTCCCGCGTTGAGCGAGCTCGATGATGCGCTCGACGACGTCTCGCGCTCTGAGGGTGAAGTGCGCGGCTCGCTGCGCATCAACGGCAGTGAAGGTGCGATCCGTCATCTGCTGCGCACGGTAGTGCCGGCGTTTCTCGCGAAATATCCGCTTATGGAACTGGATCTGGTGGCGGACGGGCGGCTTTCCGATATCGTCGCGGAAGGGTTCGATGCGGGCGTACGACTGGGCGAGGCCTTGCCCAAGGACATGATCGCCGTACGCATGAGCGAGGACATGCGCTTCGTTGCGGTGGCGTCGCCGCGTTATCTGCGCAAATTCGGGCGGCCGGGATCACCGGAGGATTTGCACACGCATCGCTGCATCCGGCAGCGTCTTCCTAGCGGAAAACGCTATCGCTGGGAGTTTGCGCAGCATGGGCAGGAGTGCGTCATCGATCCACCCGGCGCGCTCACGCTCGATAACAGCACGCTGATGGTCGAGGCAGCGATCGATGGACTTGGCATTGCGTATGTTCCCGAGCCATATGCGTGCGCGGCGCTGGCGCGCAGGCGGTTATCGGTGGTGCTGGACGAATGGTGCCCGGCTCTACCCGGCCTGTTCCTTTACTTTCCTGGCAGTCGACACATTCCGGCGGGCTTGCGCGCTTTGATCGGTATGTTGCGAGAGGGGGAGCGGTCTCCGGTCTGATCAACGACGTGCCCGAAGCAAACGCCAAATCACAGTCGAACATATCGGAATGGCAGCGGTTAGCTGCCATTCGAACGGCTCATTCAGTGCCAAAGCGGCCCAATGGTCAAGCCGAGCACCGTGGCGTATGCTGCCGTTTGCCGTTCAGCCACCAAAAAAGGCCCTCGCGACTCTGCCCCGGCATTCTGTTGGGCAAGACGCTGCGCGATTTGCACGCTGCCGGAATAGCCTCTTGCTCCGTCCTCGCTCTTCTGTGCTTCACTATTCGGCGAGCTGGCACCTGCCGGATCTTCCTGCGGGCATTTCGAGCCACAATCCCCATATGCTTCTACACAAATAGGCCATGGAACGTCGAGCACTGCTTCCCCCGTTAAATCCCGCCCGGGCGTTCGAGGCGACCGGGCGCCTGCTGAGCATTTCCAAAGCCGCTGACGAGCTGGCCGTAACGCCCGCCGCCGTCAGCCGGCAGGTGCGTACGCTCGAAGCTTACTTGGGCGTCGATCTATTCGAACGGGTGAAAGGACGGCTGGAACTGACGTCGGCAGGCGCGCGGTATCTGGCGGAACTCATGCCGCTGTTTGCATCGCTGCGCGAAGCCACCGGCAGCCTGCGATCGTCCGAGCGGCGTGCGCGCGTGCTCAAGATCCGCTCGCCCGCGACCTTCGCGGTGCGCTGGCTGATTCCGCGTCTCGCGAGCTTTCATCGGTTGCACGAAAACATCGACGTGCAACTCACGACATCCCCGGCTCCGCTGAATTTTGCGCGTGAGGACATTGACGGCGGCATTCAGCTAGGCGACGGCAAGTGGCCCGGCCTGCGTGTGCAACGTCTGATCGCGAACGAGCTGGTGCCTGTCGCAGCTCCTTCCAGACAGGTCAAGGCCCGCGCGCAGTTGCAGGGCGAAACGCTTCTGCACACGCTCGCGCGCCCGGAAGATTGGACCTTGTGGCTGAAGGCGGCGGGTCTTCCTTTGAACGCGCGACGCCGCGAGATGCGCTACGAAACGTCGCTGCTCGCGTACCAGGCGGCGATAGAAGGGCACGGTGTCGCGATCGCGCAGAAGGCGCTGGTGCGTGGTGAACTGGAAAGCGGTGTGCTCGTCACACCGTTTTCGTTCGAGCTCGATCGCGGGCATCACACTTACTACTTCGCGTGGCCAACGGGGCGTCCGCAATCGGATGCATTGAAGATTTTTCGCCGATGGCTGCTTACGTTGCTCAGCGAATAACTTTGACGAGTCGCCGACCTTTTAACAAAAAGTCAACGGCTTGTTTCCAAATTGTAGATTGTCCGGCAGGCCGGTGAGTACCTATTCTCATCAGCATGATTCGTCGCAGTGGCGAGTCACGAGACAGGACAATCACAAATGCCAAGAGACAGCCTCAACGGCGTGCGGGTGATCGATTTCTCGCACGTCCTCGCCGGACCGGTCTGCTCGATGACGCTCGCCGATCTCGGCGCGCACGTCGTCAAGATCGAGCCGCCCGGCGGCGAGATCGGGCGGCGCATCGGACCGCCGTGGATAAGCGGTGAAAGCCCGGCCTTCATCAGCGTCAACCGCAACAAGTACAGCGTCGCGATCGATCTGAAAACCGATGCAGGGCGCGATGCCGTTCGCCGCATGGTGCTCGAGGCGGATGTGCTGGTCGAAAACTTCCGGCCGGGCGTAATGGCGTCGATGGCACTCGACTTCGAGGCATTGCGGCAACTGAACCCCCGGCTCGTCTACTGCTCGATCTCCGCGTTCGGCCAGACGGGCGCGAATCGCAAGCGACCTGGCGTGGATGGCGTGATCCAGGCCGTCAGCGGTCTGATGAGCACGCTTGGCACGACGAACGCCGAACCGCTTAAAGTCCCGATCCCCGTCGCTGACATGATGGGCGGCTATCTCGCGTCGATCGCGATTCTCGGCGCGCTGCATCAGGTTCGCGCGGGCGGTGGCGGACAGCACCTCGACGTGAGTCTCTACAACGCGACGCTGATGCTGCAGCAAATCGGCTTCGCCGCGTTCTTCGCGTCCGGGAGAGAGCCGGAGAAGACCGGCAGTGCTGCGCCTTATGCGTGCCCAAACGAAGCGTTCCCAACGCAGGACGGCTGGATGATGGTGGTCGCCTACCATCCGGAGCGATGGCACGCGCTATGTGAGGTGCTCGATTCGTCGTCGCTCGAAGCGGATCCGCGGTTTGCCACCAACGATGATCGCGTGCGCCATCGCGCGATCCTCCATCACATACTCGCCGCGCGTTTCGTCGAACGCACGACTGCGGACTGGATGGAACGGCTCGCGGCGCGCGACATTCTATGCGCGCCCGTCGCAACCTACGGCGATGTCATCGAAACAGCGGAGTACGCTGAATGCGGACTGGCGCAGACGATCGATCATCCGGTCGCGGGCACGATGCGCACGCACGGTTTCGCGCTCGGTCCATCGGATCGCCCGAGCGCGCCCGACTTGCCCGCGCCGCTGACGGGCCAGCACACGTTGCAGATGCTGGAGCGATACGGCTTCGCTGAAAGCGAGATCGCGGGCCTGCTGAACGCCGGGGTTATCCGCGTGGGCCGCGCAACGCGCGACACCTGCGATGAAGACCGCAAGGTGAGCGCATGAGCGCGATGATCTGCAGCGGACGACGCGGGCGGGTCGCGCTCGTGCGTCTCGCGTCGGACAACCCGCTGAATCCTCTGACCGACGCGTTGATGGATCAACTGATCGACGTGCTGCTGCGCAATGAAGCCGACCCGCAGGTTCACGCGACCGTTTTGACTGGGTCCGACAAAGCTTTCGCTGCCGGCGCGGACATCGTCGCGATGTCGAAGCTCGATTACGCAACCGCCTTCTCGGATGACTACATCGGCCGTAGCTGGGATCGTATCCGCACGGTCCGCAAACCCATCATCGCGGCGGTAGGCGGCTATGCGCTCGGCGGCGGTTGCGAACTGGCGATGATGTGCGACATCGTCATCGCCGCGGACGACGCGCTCTTCGGCCAGCCCGAGATCAAACTCGGCATCGTGCCGGGGGCGGGCGGCACACAGCGTCTGCCGCGCGCGGTCGGAAAATCGACCGCGATGCTCGCGTGTCTGACCGGCGAGCCGCTTGGCGCCCAGGAGGCACTGGCTTACGGACTCGTGTCGAAGGTCGTCGCGCGCGAGCGGTTGATCGACGAAGCGATGCGCGTCGGCGAACAGATCGCGCGTCATTCGCTGCCGGTGATCGTCGCGATCAAGGAGGCCGTCGATCGCGCGTACGAGTCGTCGCTGTCGGAAGGACTGTTGTTCGAGCGACGGCTATTTCACGCGGGCTTTTCGCTCGCCGATCAGAAAGAAGGCATGGCGGCGTTTCTGGAACGCCGTCAGGCCGCGTTTCAGAACCGGTAGTGGCCGGGAAAACAAACAGGAGACTTCTTCGTGTCAACTCATGCAAATCATGCCGGTTCACTGGTCGAATCGTCCGTCGATGACGGTGTGCTCACGCTCACGCTCAACAGCCCGAGCGATGGCAACGCGCTGAACGTCGCGATGACGGAGGCGCTGTCGGACGTGCTCGAACAGATCAATGACCGGCCCGACGTGCACTGCTTGCTGCTGCGTTCGTCGTCGCCGCACTTCTGCACGGGCGGCAATGTGAAGGACATGCAAAGCGGCACCGATCTCATGAGCGGCAGTGTCGAGGATGTACGCGAGCGCCTGCATCGCAGCCTCCACAGAATCACGCGCGCATTGAGCGGTCTCGATGTGCCTTCCGTGTGCGCGGTGAATGGCGCCGCAGTCGGAGCTGGATGCGATCTTGCGCTGATGTGCGATATCCGCGTGGCGAGCACAAAAGCTGTGTTCGCCGAGAGTTTCTTGCGGCTCGGACTGGTGTCGGGCATCGGCGGATCGTGGTTCCTCGTGCGGAGCGTGGGCTATTCGAAGGCGCTGGAATTGACGCTGACCAGCGAGTTCATCGATGCTGAAGCGGCGCTGGGTCTCGGCATCGTTTCGAAGGTGGTGCCGGAGGACGAGCTCGACATCGACGCACGGTCGCTGGCGAAGCGCATCGCGCAAAACCCGCCGACGGCGCTGCGCATGGCGAAGCGGCTCGTGCGCGAAGCGGCCGATGCATCGCTTTCGACGACGCTCGAAATGGCGGCAAGCATGCAAGCCATTCTATTGTGCGGCCGCGAGCACAAAGAAGCTGTTGGCCGGTTTCTGGAGCGGCAGGCGGAGAAGAAGCGCACACACATGTGATGCGCGATACGGCCACCGCGTCGATCGCGCGGGGCCTTACAAACTGAATCACAGGAGACGACCATGTCCACCACTTCCGGAGCCCGCGATCCGCAGCCCGGCATGCTGCGAATCATCGCGACATCGAGCATCGGCACCATGCTCGAGTACTACGATTTCTTCGTGTATGTCGCGCTGACATCGACTTTGACGCACTTGTTTCTCCCATCGACGGACCGGACCGTCGCCACAATGGCTGGCGTTGCCACCTTCGGCATCGCGTATGTAGCGCGGCCGTTGGGCACGATCATCTTCAGCCCGATGGCCGACCGCATTGGACGCAAGAAGACGTTCGTCATCACGCTCGCGATCATGGGCATCGCGACAGTGGGCATCGGCTGTCTGCCGACCTACGCGATGGCCGGCTTGCTCGCGCCGATAGGACTGGTCACGCTACGCGTGGTGCAGGGCATCGCGCTCGGCGGCGAATACGGCTCTGCCGTCGTCTACGTGATGGAGCATGCGCCCGCGGGCCGAAAAGGTATGGCGACGAGCGTGCTTCAAAGTACCGCGAGCCTCGGACTGTTGTTGGCGCTGGCGATCGTGTCGGCGCTGAAGTTCGCGCTCGATGCATCGGCATTCGAATCCTGGGGCTGGCGCGTCCCGTTCCTGATCTCGGCGCCGATCGTCGCGGTGGCGACGTGGATCCGGCTCGGCATGACGGAGACGCCTGTGTTCGCCGAGATGAAGCAGGCGGGCCGTCTGTCGAAATCGCCGCTGCAGGACACCTTGTCGAGCGCGACGTCGTGGAAAGCGATCCTTGTCGCGATGTTCGGCGCGCAAGGCGGAACGTCGGTGTCGCTCTATACGTCGATCGTGTATATGCTTTACTTCCTGCAGAACGTGTTGAAGGTCGAACCTTCGCGCGCGAACCTGTGTCTCGGGATTGCTATCGTCGTGGCCGCGCCGCTTTATCCGGTGTTCGGCCGTCTATCCGATGCGATCGGCCGCTCGCGTGTGATGCTGATCGGCATCGTGCTGTGGATACTTGCGGCGTATCCGGCTTTCGCGGGCATCAGGACGAATGCGCTTGCGGGCGGCTGGGCCATGGTGACGCTGCTCGTCGCGTTGCTGGCCGTCCTGACGGCGATGATTATGGCGCCGCTGCCGGCGTTCATCGCCGAATGCTTTCCGCCGCAAAGCAGAACCACGGGCTTCGGATTGTCGCAACAGCTCGGCAATGTGTTGTTTGGCGGCTTCCTTCCGCTGATCAGTCTCTCGCTCGTCAATCTGACGGGCAACCCGCTTGCGGGCGTCGCGTATTCGATCGTGTCGCTGTTGCCCTGTCTCGCTGTCACGTACTTCTGGGGACTGCGGCAGGATCGGCTGATCCGGCAGCGCAGTCACGAAGTCCAGTGTGCGAGCCGTGCGAACGCGGGCCAGTTACCGGTGCGCTGAGTCAGCCATGGCATGAGTCCCGGCATTGTGATGCTGCGCCTCGCTGGGATGTCTTGTGAGTCGGCAAAGATCGACTAATTTCGGCCGGTCGACACGACCGGCTGGATCGCTGACAATCGCATCTTATGCGGCTGGATTTCGACGAGGCCGCCAACACGTTCTGATCCAATTGGCTAAACGATCAATCCGCATAAAATCGAAGGAACGAATTCCGTTCGTTGTTAACGATGCTAGAAATGCGACACTTTGCCGGTAACCTTGGTCTCGCTACTGACCTATTGCTGCACAGCGATATCGGGGTGGTCGAGTCACGGGATGACTATATCGTCGTCCGCACACCGGACGCGCCCGAATACTTTTTCGGCAACATGCTTGTTCTGCGGCAGCGACCCTCAGCAAGTGACCTGGAATTGCTGGAGCATGACTTCGGCGACCTCGTTGGGACACCACCGCTGATTGCACACCGGACGTTTATGTGGCCGGAAAGCGCCAACAGCGAAGTGACCTTCGACGCATTCGTGGAACAAGGTTACGACGCGACTGTCTACCGGGTGCTGGTGGCCCATCCGGATGAGATCATTCCGGTTGCGACCAACCCATTGGTCAACGTGCGACCTTTTACCATGCAGCGCGACTGGGACGATTGGTCCCGAATGCAACTCGCCCACACGCCAAAGCCAACGAGCATTAGCTCACAACGTTACATGGCGCATCAACAGAGGGCTTACAGGAGCCTGATTGAACGTGGTCGCGGAAACTGGTGGGGAGCCTTTATCGATAATGAGCAGGTAGGAAGCCTTGGCCTGTTCTTTCTTGACGGCATTGGGCGTTTCCAGTCCGTTATTACAGGGGCACAGCATCGAAACCGGAATGTTTGCAAAACCTTGGTGACCGAGGTTATCAGGCGGGCCGCCGGACGGTCTGACCGGCTCGTCATGGTCGCAGACGAAAGCAGCCATGCCGGAGCAATATACAAGGCGATGGGTTTTCGGCAACAAGGGCGATTAGCCAGCTTGTGTCAGGAACCGGGCAATGCAACAGCGCGTTGAGTCGATCCAGATTAATTGTAGGCCCGACGGTACCTGGTAAAGTTTGACCATTAACAAAGCCATAGAATTCGCGACACGTAACCACATTGAATGGATCGACCTGTCTGTGTTCAGCGATAACCACGCTGCGATCAGCCTTTATCGATACTTTGGGTTTGTTGAAATTGGACGGCGCGATGACAGATTTCGTATTTCCGGGCGCTCAGTCGACGACATTACCATGACCCTGCGAATTAAGAGCTAGGGTAACCGACTGGCTTCGGGCCAACTCCGGCCGCTCGCTCGCCTGGTATCGCAAGCCGATGTTTGATACCTTTGCAACCATATTCATAAGGCCTGTTCGATGAAGATGCATCTCAGAGTCGCTCGGCCCGTTCGCGATCTAGTCCGTACCGAACGCATGTATTGCGTAGGGCTTGACCTGGCCGTGCTCGCGAGGTTTCAGGACCATCAGGGCTTCGACGGAGTGATGCTTGGAAGTCCCGGCATGGACTATCATTTTGAGTTCACCCATTGCGGCGAACACCCCGTGCTGCCTCGACCAACGATTGAGGACTTGCTCGTGTTTTACGTACCGGATCGACAAGATTGGAGTGCAATGGGCAATCGTCTTGTCGAAAATGGATTTGTTCGCGTAAAGTCGTTCAATCCAGATTGGGACGTGTCGGGACGGACATTCGAGGATGCCGACGGCTATCGGCTCGTCTTGCAAAACGCGGCGTGGAGCGTCTGATGCCCTTATCGTATTTCTCCCCCAAGAGTTGACGATGACCAACCCGATAAGCTATCGACGTGCAACCATCGAAGACGTTTTGACAATCTGCGAATTGGGTCAAATTCTGAATGCGAGCCATCACTCAGCACGCCCTGACATCTACGCAGATGCCACCACAGAGTTCAGCCGCGACGAGCCGCACTGGCTTTCCAGCCTCCAGGGAGAAGATCGAGCGACGTTCCTTGCAGAGCTTGGTAGCAAAACTGTCGGCTTCATTACGATTCAGGTGGTGAAGCCGATGAGCCCGCTGTTGCAGCCGATGGTCGTTGGGCGTATCGGGTCCGTCGCAGTTTCAGAACAAATCAGAGGACGCGGGGTCGGCAGTTCTCTTATCAAGCTCGCCGAAGAGTGGGCGCGGAAGCAGGGTGCCACTGACATCAGACTAGCCGTTTGGGAGTTCAACCAACAGGCGGTCAGCCTGTACCGGGAACTTGGCTATGAGGTTCGCGCCTTTGAAATGGGAAAGCGGGTTCGGACTGCGGAGATAGAAAGTTCGGAATTGGGGTGAACTGCTCACATGCCGGCACAAGTTTCAGGCGTGCCGTTGACATTGCACGCGGTAGTGCATCGATGTGAACGCTCGTCACATTGTCCTCCCATTGAAAGGGCGGAGAAGTATGGTTAATCAGAAACTTTTCGTCAACAATTCGACCGGAGTCCGCTACAGAAAAAGCCACGATGCACACCTGGTGCGATCGCCGCGCACGACTGTGGGGTAGGTGCGGCCGTCTCTGAGGCATTGGCGTCGGCCGTTCACATTGGTGAGAATCGGCGATCCCCGTTGACTGTGGTCTTTTAGAGATGCAATATGTTTGCATGAACTCCGACACGCTCAAAACGATGATGTGCACCATGACGCCCGGCGGCGAGTCGTGGGAATCGTGACGTTCTTACATCACATATAGACTTCCTCAACGGCCCCGCCAGTCATGACGGGGCCGAGTCTTTTTAGTCGCTCCGAATGCCATTGGCGCAGATAGGAGTGATTGCATGCATTACACAATACGTGGTGCCGTCTATCAGGGCTATGCCCGCATGTCCACTCGTTTGTTCGAGCCGAGGGGCGTGGCATGCTGACGATACGAAAAGCGAATCGCCATGACGTCTGCGACGCTTGGGATATCCGCAAAACCTCGGTGCATGCCGCGTGCGCCGAGTATTACCCCGAGGCGACCCTTTCTGAATGGGTCGATGGCACGCCCACCGATAAATGGGCTAGCGTTGTCGAAAACGACTTTTACGTTGCCATCGATGAAGAACTAGTCGTTGGCACAGGAATGCTTACGGTCGGAAACGGGCAAATCGATGCAATCTTTGTGAGACCGTCTCATATGGGACTCGGCATTGGGCGCAAGATGCTGCAATTTCTCGAGGGGTTGGCCGGCGTTCATGGCCTTGCCGCAATGCGTCTCGATGCAACGCTGAACGCAGCGGCGTTCTATCGCCGTTGTGGTTGGGCGGGAGATTCCATATCGACCTACCGTAGCTCGCGTGGACTGGAACTGGCTTGCGTGCCAATGACAAAGCATCTGACCGTTAGAGCGTCGGTTGCTACGTCCGACGATATTCGGCTAGTTCAGGACATTCGACACAAGTCCGAAGATGGTTAACAATTCCCGCCGTTGAACTAACAAAATCCAAAGTGACCGATGTCGCAGGAACTTAGAATCCCAGCAGGAATCAAGAATGAGCAGCTTTGGCGCAAGCATTGTCGAAAGATTCGCGCCAGAGCAGCCGATTTTCTTGAAGGTCGTCTAGGTCTCATTGAAACTGCGAGGGCCATGTTGCCATTAGCACGATGGACCAAGGTTGATGGAGAGCCGGAATTTCAATTGTTCCGTGCGATTGCATCGGAGACTGGCGATCTTCCCGTTGGCGACGTTAGAGCCTATTGGGCACCTGAAGCGCTGGAGCGAGAGGATGTTCGTATCCAGGCAGCTGAAGCGTTCTGGAATGATAGAGCTCGGTACGCTGCCGCGCGAGTGGTGGAACGCTACCAATGGACGATCGGTCGGACAAACCCTTCGTCCGGCGCCGAGTGACACACAGACGGTCGCGCAATGCAGCGAGAGGACACACCGCTGGACGGTGACGGTTTGCTCCCTCTGAAGCAGGCGACGCTCAACTAGAAGGGGCGGTCAACCGAAACCGCTGCGGTGCGCGATAGCCAAGTTTGTCGGAGCGACCGTCGAAGCCGATCTTGAATGCATGGACATCGTAGGGGAGAACGCAATGGCCGATGTATGACCCAGTGGGCTGCGTTAACTGACAGACGATGCGATTCCCTTTGGCGAATGCCGTATGAGAGGCAGACAGGCCGACAACAGCCAGCCCGGGGAGTAGGGTGCTTCGGCGAATGTCCGTCATTTTCTTCTTTTCTCCCTCCGGTTCTCCGACGATTATCATACCGTCCGCGTGACGTTCTCAAGTTGTCAGTACTTTGCGAAAGGCACTTCCAATGCCTCGACAGCGTGCGTCGCTCCCAACATGATCTGCTCGCGCTCGCGTGATTTTTTACTGTAATAAAGCGTCAAGCTGACTTTGAACAATAAGCGAGCGTTCCAGCGGATACGCCACCGGTGTGCCAGTCTCAACGGACTTTTCAAAATCAAGCAACATCCGTTCATACTGTTCTTGCGTTCTACCGTAATGTTCGATGTGTAGCTGATCGGCTCCATCGATATGCTTTATCACGCTCGCGTCGTGGTAGTTATTTGTGGTGAATGGTGCTGTCATTTCGATCCAGCCTTTCTCTCCATGGAAGAGCATCGACTGCCTCCGGCCCATTAGCGTGCTACAGAACGACCGAAGCTTGAAGTCGCCGAAATCAATAACACAGTCCGAAGCGATATCGGTTCCTGACGTCGCACTGAAGCTCAAATCGCCTTGTGCTCCGACTGGATCCCGACCGGTTGCGAATGCTGTCCCCACGATTGGGTACATGCCGACATCGCGGAGACTTCCACCGCCAAGCGACAGGTTATTGCGAATCGATGCAGGGTCCGCGCGAAAGTATGTGAAGGCGCCTCCAACCTGCCGAATATCACCGATCTCACCAGAGCAGATTGCTTTACGAACGCTCTCCCACTGCGGGTGATGGACGATCATGATTGCCTCCGCGCAGACCAGGCCGCTGCGATCACGTTCTTCAATCAGCCGCCGTACCTCTGAGGCATTCATGCAGATCGGCTTTTCGCAAAGAACATGTTTTCCAGCCTGAAGTGCTGCAACGGTCCACGGGAAATGCAACGCGTTTGGAACCGGGACATACACTGCGTCCACCTCAGGATGCGAAAGGACGTCTTCATATTTCGCGGTCACGTGATCGACCGCATGCTTACGAGCAAGAAGCGAGGCTTTTTCAATGTCTCTGCTAGCGACAATGGTGATGCGACTGCCAATCCGCTGGATCGAGGGCATGATCACCGAATCCGCAATCGTGGCTGCACCGAGTATGCCCCACCGAAGACCGAGCCTTTGATTGCGTTGTCCAACATGGTCGATTGTTTGCATCATCATTCAATGGGAGATAAACATTCTGGAATCGGAACTCGCTGAGCCACTGCATCGTTTGCTTTGATGTGAGCCGAATCATCGTCGCGGTTTTCCGCGGCGGCACCAGCGACGGCGCGACGGCGTACTGATGCGACGATGATCAGAATCGATGCCGCATCGCAAGCCTGACCGCGACCTGGTGCGGCGTCGATGAGTCGCCCAGGTTGCCGATGTTCGCGACCGCAGCGCCTCCGGTCGACGATACGCCGGACGCCTTCTGAACAGACGCTTCCGCGTAGAAGTCGGTTCGTCTCGACACGAAATAGTCCGCAAGCGCCGCCAACTGATTGAAATGCTGGTTTCCGACGGTGCCGCCCGCACCGTTGTCGACCGCGTTGCCCTTTGTGTACGTGTAGCCAAGTCCAGCGGAGAAAGCGGGGGTGAACTGATATTTGATGCCCGCTTCAGCAGTGTTGAACTTCGCGCTGTTGCCCCGGAGTGCCGTAATGTTCCCGTACTCGACATTCGAGTAGCCAATATTCATGATCGCGTTGCCGATCCTGTATGTCGCGCCTGCGGCGATGACCTGGTACGACGTCGCGCTCACATAACCGCTGTTCAGCACACCGCTCAACTGAGTCGCGCCATTCGGATTTCCGGTGAAGAAGCCGGTACTGCCTGTTGCGCCGGTCGGATTCTTGAAGTACTCGTAGGCTGCGCCGAGCGCGAGCGGGCCGTTCGTGTACGCGACACCCGCGTTGTATCCGCTGCCCGCAGTGATGTTGCCCGCCTGTCCCCCAAGGCTCAATTCGCCACCGAAGGTCAGGCCACGATAGTTGGCGCTGGCATAGCGGATCGTATTGTTCAGACGCAGGGAGTTGTTCGTGTTGTCGAGGTCGCCGGGATGAGCGAAGGCGGCGCTGCCGAGGTAGCCAAGCGTTGTCACGGGCTGCACGTACCAGAAGATCGAGTCGTATTGACGGCCGAGCGTTATAGCGCCGAGCGTAGCACTGGAAATTCCAACGAAGGCTTGCCGGCCGAACTCCGCACCGCCTTGTCCGAGCGCGCCATTGTTCAGGTTCACACCCGACTCCAGGGTAAAGATAGCGGCCAGTCCCCCACCCAGACCTTCCGCTCCTCTTAAGCCCCAGCGGCTGCCGTTGATGCCATTCGTCGAGTCGAGCGTCCATTGCCGTCCACCGACGTTGTGGCCATTCACCACGTTCTTGTTGTTGTTGACGAACTGCAGTCCTTCGTCGATCACCCCATACAGCGTCACCGAGCTTTGCGCATGTGCGTAAGACGCGCACAGCAACGTCAAGGCAGCGGTCATCGCGTGCTTTTTCATGTCTCTCCAACTCCTGACTGTGGTTGTCGCGAGGTGAGGTGTCCGGCTCAAAACGCAAATGTGGTTCAGCGTCGGCAAAAAACTGGAAAACTCTTCCAGAAAAAATTTCCAATAATTATAGGGCGGTCTACGGACCGGAAAGCAAGCGGATTTTTGCCAGGGTTTGTCCGGACCGTGTTGCCCCGGTCTAAACGCGTCGAAACGTTGACGAATCCCATTCCCTGTCGTAACCTGAAAAAACTTTCTGGAAAACATTTCCAACATTAGAGCGGAGACGAGCATGCAGCTGGGTACGGCGGATCAGGCCGCACGATTGATTGGCGATGGCGACACGGTATTGATCACGGGCTCCGGCTCGGGCATGGCGGTTCCCGAGGCACTGCTCGCAGCAATCGAGCGACGCTTCAAGGAAGAGGGGGCACCGCGCAAGATCACGGCGATTCACCCGGTGGGTCTCGGTAATCGCGGGGATGAGCTGGGTGCGAGTCACTTCGCGCATGAGGGGCTGCTCAAGCGCGTGGTGTGCGGGACTATCGTTGACGCACCGCCGATCGCGAAACTGGCCATGGCCAATCGCATCGAGGCGTACACGTTGCCGCAGGGCGTGCTCTCGCAACTGGTCCGCGAAATCGCGGGTGGGCGGCCGGGTCTGACAACCCATGTCGGCTTGAATACATTCGTCGATCCGCGTCATCAGGGCGGCAAACAAAGTTCGATTGCAACTGAAGACCTGGTCGAGCTGGTCGAACGCGATGGGCGCGAGTGGCTGTTCTACAAGTCGTTCAGACCGGATGTGGCGTTGCTGCGCGGCACGACTGCCGACGAGGACGGCAACATTTCGCACGAACACGAGGCAATCTTTGGCGAAATGCTGTCGATGGCGCAAGCGGTGCGGCGCTGCGGCGGCGTGGTGATCGTGCAGGTCAAGCGGCTTGCGAAGCGCGGCATGCTGCCCGCGAAAAGCGTGAAGATTCCCGGCAATCTGGTGGATTTCGTCGTCGTCGAACCGAACCAGATGCAGACATACCAGACTTTTTACGACCCCTCCTTCGCCGGCGAACTGAAGACGCCGCTCACAACGTTCCCTGAGCTACCGCTCGACGAACGCGGCGTAATCGCGCGGCGCGCCGCACTGGAATTGCGGCGCGGCGCCGTCTGCAATATCGGCTCGGGCGTGTGTACGGGGATCGGTCTGGTTGCCGCGCGCGAAGACGTTCTGGATCTCGTCACGCTGACCAACGAACAGGGCCTGACGGGTGGTGCGCCTGCAAACGGACTCGACGCGGGCGCGGCACGCAACTATGCGGCAATCGTCGATCAACCGTATCAATTCGACTTCTATGACGGCGGTGGCATCGACATCGCATTCCTGTCCTGCGTCGAAATCGACCATACCGGTAACGTCAATATCACGCGTTTCGCCGATCGCCTCGTCGGTGTCGGCGGCTTCATCAACATTAGCCAGAACGCCAAGAAGATGGTGTTCGGCGGCTCGTTCACCGCGGGCGGTCTGAAGGTTGCGGTCGAGAGCGGCGAATTGAGGATCGTCGCGGAAGGGCGTCATTCGAAGTTCGTCGAGTCGCTCGCGCAGATATCGTTCAGTTCGAAGAACGCGCGAGAGGGTGGGCAGACTGTGCTCTACGTCACCGAACGGGCCGTCTTTTCGCTCTCGAGCGATGGCTTGACGCTGATTGAAATTGCACCGGGTATCGACCTGCAAAAAGATGTGCTCGACCGAATTCCGTTCGAGATCGACGTGTCGCCCGATCTGAAAACGATGCCCGCTGAAGTCTTTTCCGATCGCTCGCTCGGTTTGCAGGCGCGGCTCCAAAACGAGCCGTTGCCGATGCACCCGAAAGTCAAAGCGTTGCTGAACCACTAATAGACAAATCAAGGAGACAAACGTGAACCAACCGGCAACGGCGCCCGCAAAGCGGCGCTGGTATCAGGAAATCAATCGCGCGCAATGGCTGACGCTCGCGGGCGCGTGGTGCCTTTGGGCGCTCGACGCCGTCGACTTTCTGCTGATCACTTTCGTGCTGATCGACATCGCGAAAACCTTCGATGTCACGTTGCACACTGCGTCGCTGCTGATTCTCGCGACCTTTGGCGTGCGCTGGCTCGGCGGTATGCTGTTCGGCAATCTGAGCGATCGTATCGGCCGCAAGATTCCCATGCTGATCGCGCTCGTGTGGTTCACGGCGGGCGCAGCGTTCACCGGCCTCGCGTGGAGTTTCACGGCGGTGTTCGCGTTCCGGCTGTTACTCGGTTTCGGCATGGCACCGATCCTTACGCTCGGTTCGACGATGATCGCCGAGGTCTGGCCGGAAAAATATCGCGCGATCGGTATCGGCATTCTCGACACGGGTTGGGGTTTTGGCAGCGTGCTCGCGGCGACGCTTTACGGTTTGATCTATCCGCACTTCGGCTGGCGTCCTCTGTTTTTTGCGGGAATCATTCCGGGCCTGCTCGTGGGATTGTATATCTGGCGTTTCGTGCCGGAATCGCCGGTGTGGCTGAAGGCGCGCGAGAAAGGTCTCGTGTCGAAGCGCAAATCGCCCGCCGCAACGCTGTTTCGCGAGCATCTCAAGCTCGTGCTCGTGCTGAGCCTCGTGCAATTCCTGCTGCAATTCGGCTCGTGGCCGCTGCAGGGTCTGCTCGCGACGTATCTGCGCGAACTGCATATGCCGCCGGCGTCGGTGAGCATGATCACCAGCGCGGGTGCGGTCGGACAGATCTGCGGGTTCTTCTGTTCGGGCTTTATCGCCGAACGCGTCGGCCGCAAGAATGCAATTGCGATGATGCTCGCGATCGGCTGCTGTTGCGTGTTCGCGCTCGTGAATCTCGCGCCAGTCTCGATCGCGCTCGGCTGCACGTTCGCGTTCCTGTCGGGCTTCTGGATTGTCGGCGCGTCCGGCATTTATCCGACGATCCTCGCCGAGAATCTGCCGTCGAACGTGCGCGCAACCGGCGTGGGGCTGATGTACAACATCGGCGTGATCGGCGGGGGCATTGCGCCGTTCATCGTGCTGGCCTCGCTCGACTATTTCAAGGTTGCGTTGCCGAAAGGGATGTTCTTCTACACGCTGCTCGGCGATGTGCTGGGCGTACTGATTATCTATCTGGCAACCCGTGAAACACGCGGCATCCCGATCGAACATGCGGGCGCGCAAGACGACGAGTCCGCGCAATCACAACAGGAGGGCATTCGTCGTGATGCTTGGTAACGCAGCGCTCGCATTCTGGAACGGCATCGCACCGGGTGGCGACGCGGAATTTCTCGCATGGCATGTGTCGGAACATATCCCCGAGCGTGTCGGTCTGCCGGGTTTTCTGCGCGGCCGCCGCTACGTCGCGAGTCGCGGCTCGCCTCGTTATTTCAACTTCTACGAAACCGAGTCGCTCGGGGTGCTCGAATCGCCGGTCTATCGGGACCGGCTCGATCATCCGACGCCGTGGACCGCCAGGGTAGTCGCCACTTTCGTCGACACGTCGCGAACAATGTGCCGCGTCGCGCACACACGAGGTATCGGCGAGGGCGCGTGGATGCAGACAATCCGCTTTGCGTTTCCGTCTGTCGCGCGTGATAAGGCGATCAGCACGCTGATTCGGATACTCGACGATTTGCCGGCACGTACCGCCCTGGTCGGCGCGCATCTGCTCGACGGCGTGCAGCGCGAAACGAAGCCGACGCGCGAGCTCGAATTGCGCGGCACGCCCGATGCACAGATCGACGGTGTACTGCTGATCGAAGCCGCTGACGAAGCGACACTCGATTCACTCGCCGAACGTGAACTGGCCGACGATTCATTGCGACAAGCCGGCGTCGGCGCGATCGCTCGCGGCAACTATCAACTGCAATACAGCCTCAGCGCCTCGCGCTGATGTTCAACACAAGGAAATCGCATGAAACTGTTTCGTTTTGGTCCCGTAGGTGCGGAAAAACCCGGTGTCGTCGACAGGAACGGAACGCATCGGGATCTGTCTGCCGTGATCGCCGACATCGATCCCGCAACGATCGCGGCCGGCCTCGAAAGCAGGCTCGCCAACGTCGATCTGACCACGCTGCCTGAAGTACCGAAGGGCACACGTTTCGGTCCGTGCATTGCGCAGCCTGGCAACTTTCTGGCGATCGGTCTTAACTACGTCGAGCATGCGAAAGAGACCAATGCACCGCTGCCGGAGGAACCGATTCTCTTCAATAAGGCGCCAAGCTGTATCGTCGGTCCGGACGACGACATCGTCTTGCCGCGTGGCTCTGAAAAAACCGATTGGGAAGTCGAACTCGCCTTTGTGATCGGCAAACGTGCGCATTACGTCAGCGAGGCTGACGCGCTATCGTACGTGTTCGGTTATTGCGTGTGCAACGACGTTTCGGAGCGCGCATTCCAGCTCGAACGCGGCGGCCAGTGGGTGAAGGGAAAATGCGCACCGTCGTTCGGTCCGATCGGTCCGTATCTCGTCACTGCCGAAGAAATCCCCGATCCGCAGAAACTGCCGCTCTGGCTCGAGGTGAACGGTGAGCGCGTGCAGAACAGCGACACGAGCGACATGATCTTTTCGATCCGTACCATCGTGTCGTACGTGAGCCAGTTCGTCGTGTTGATGCCGGGCGATCTCATTACGACGGGCACGCCGCCCGGCGTTGGCCTCGGCATGAAACCGGAGCGCTATCTGAAGCGTGGCGACACGGTTCGCCTGAGCGTCGAAGGGCTGGGCACGCAGACCCAGCGCGTCGTATGAACACGGCCTCCTTCATCCCGGTGACCGGCGCGACGGCGCTGTACGCGATCGTCGGCGATCCGGTTTCGCAGGTGCGTTCGCCGCAGGTAGTCAATGCGCTGTTCGCGCAGGCGCAGATCGACGCGCTGCTAATACCGATGCACGTTTCGCGCGACCGCTTTGGTGAGACGATGCGCTCGCTGATGGCGATCGGTAATCTGCGCGGTATCGTCATCACTGTGCCGTTCAAGGTCGATGCGATGTCGCTCGTCAGCCATGTGTTGCCTGGCGCGCAAGCGGCGGGCGCATTGAACGCGATGCGCCGCCTGCCCGATAATCGATGGGAAGGCGACATGTTCGACGGCGCCGGGCTTGTGCGCGCGCTCGATGATGCCGGTCATCCGCCTGCCGGCAAGCGCGTGCTGCTGGTCGGTGCGGGCGGCGCCGGACGCGCGATCGCAATCGCACTCGCGCAAAGCGGCGTGCGCGAGATAGCGCTGAGCGATATCGACGGCGAACGCGTCCGGCAGGTCGTTGAGGCGGTGGCAAACGCCGCACCGTCGTGCGTATGTCGAGCGTCCGAACCGACCTTCGACGGCCACGACCTCGTTGTCAACGCGACGCCGCTCGGAATGAAGCCTGACGACGCATTACCCGTCGACATCGCGGGTATGAACGCGCAGCATGTGCTTTTCGACATCGTGCCGAAACCCGACGTGACCGCGCTGATGCGCGCCGCGCAATCGCAAGGCGTGACGACGATTGGCGGCAAGCGCATGATTGAAGGGCAGGCTCGCGCGCTGGCCGGATTTTTTGGGCATCGTGTATAAACGCGGTCCGGTGCGAACCATTCAATTCACATGCAATGAGTAAATAACGTATGAGCGTCGCTTTGGAACGTGGCATGGCCATCCTCGAGTTGCTGTCGACCGATCGCAACGGCATGCAGTTGAGCCGGCTTTCGGAGGCTCTCGATATTCCGGTAAGCGCAATGCATCGCTTGCTGACCAGTCTGATCGAAATGGGTTACGTGCATCAGACACGGGAGATGGGGCAGTACTGCCTGTCGCTGAAGTCCGTGTCGCTCGGCATCCGTTTCGTATCGAAGAACAATCTGATCGACCTCGCGCGGCCGTTGATGGACGAACTCGCGAGCGTTTCGGGTGAGCTGTCGCGGCTCGGCCTGATCGACGGCGAGCGGCTGGTGTGGGTGTCCAAGTCGCTAGGCACGCGGGTAGGTCTGCGCTACGACCCGGACAGCGGCGCAGAAGCCCCGTTGTTCTGCTCTGCGTCCGGGCTGGTCTGGCTCGCCACGATGAGCGACGAAGAAGCGCTCGCGCGGGTGATGAAGACCGGCTTCGGCCGGGACGAGGATTACGGCCCGAACGCACCGCGTACCCCGGAGGAATTTCTCAAGCAACTGCGCCGTGCACGCGCGAACGGCTACGCAACGGTGACCAATAGTGTCGAGGCGGCCACTTCGGCAATGGCCGCGTTGATTCGCGGCAAGGACGACGAGCCGATTGGCGTGCTGACGATTGCGGGGCCGATGTTCCGCTTGACCGCGAAGCGCATGCAGGAACTCGCGCCGCTGCTGATGCGCGCAACGGCGGCATTGTCGGAAGTCAATGCCCCCACGTTTGCCATGCCGCCGGCACATCTGCACGGGTGAACGCACTCAATGCCCCCAATGCCCTCTAACGGGAAGGAGATCCAGCAATGAGCGACTCTGTCGCCAGTGACACGCGGCGTCTGCTGAAGCCGGGCCTTTACGGATTGAACGACATCGAGGCCGGCGACTACTACCTCACCGCTGGCGTCACCGTGACCGAAACACACGTCGTCAATTTCGCGGGCGTCTCGGGCGACTACTACGACATTCACGTTGATGACGTGGCCGCGCAGGAGGCCGGCTTTCCTGGGCGCATCGCCCACGGCCTGCTCGGTTTGTCGCTCGCCGACGGACTGAAGACGCGTTGCCCGGTGCTGCTCAAAGGGCTCGCGACACTCGGCTGGAACTGGTCGTTTCGCGCGCCATTGATGATCGGCGATCGCATTCATGTCGATATCGAAGTCATCGGCAAACGTCCGACCAAGCGGCCCGATCGCGGGATCGCGACGTTGCGCCTGAAGGTGCTGAATCAGCGCGGCGAAGTCGTGCAGGAAGGCGAAACGCTGATGATGATGCCGACTACGCTCGCGTGAGGGAAGCACTCGTCATGCGCGATCTTTCACAGCATCTCGAGCACTTTGCCCTCAACACCGCGACGCTCAGGCAATGGCCGCTGGAGCGCATCATCGAGGGCTGCGCGCGTCGCGGTATTCGCGCGATAGCACCGTGGCATGCCGACGTCGAGCGCGTTGGTGTGGCACAGACAAAACGCCTGCTGCGCGAGGCGCAGATCGAGTTGGCCGGCTATTGCCGCGGCGGTCTGTTCCCGGTCGCGCAGGCCAGCGAACGCGATGCGGTTTTCGAGCGTAACCGGCGTGTACTCGACGCCGCGCGCGAACTCGATGCGCCTTGCGTGGTCCTCGTCGTAGGCGGCTTGCCGGGGGCGATGGAGGGCGAACCGCAAAGCCGCGATCTGGCCGGCGCGCGCGAGCAGGTGAAGGACGGCATTGCACGCATCCTCGACTACGCGAAGTCGCTTCGCATGCCGCTCGCGATCGAGCCTCTGCATCCCATGTACGCCGCCGATCGCGCATGTGTGAATACGCTCGAACATGCGCTCGATCTGTGCGACGAGATCGACCCGTCGATGCAAGGCGATCTCGGCGTCGCGGTGGATTGTTATCACGTGTGGTGGGACCCGAAAGTCGACGCGCAGATCGCACGTGCCGGCAAGCAACGGCTGCTTGGCTTTCACGTTTGCGACTGGCTCGTGCCGACCCGCGACATGCTCAACGATCGCGGCATGATGGGCGACGGCGTCATCGACATCGCGCGGCTGCGCAGCCAGGTCGAGCAGGCGGGATTCGACGGTTTCATCGAAGTGGAAATTTTCTCGAGCGACAACTGGTGGAAGCGCGACGGCGACGACGTGCTGGACACCTGTGTCGCACGTTACCGAACTGTGGTGTAAAGGAGTTAAAGCATGGAGCAGTCAGGTCTCGATTTCGTGGAAGTCGGTCAACGCTATACCTTCGGCAAGACCGTGTCGGAAACCGATGTGATGCTGTTCGCCGGCATAACGGGCGATTTCAGCCCGACGCACGTCAACGAACAGTACGCGCGCGAAAAGTCGAATCTCGGCGGACGCATCGCGCATGGCGCACTGATGGTGGGCTATATGTCGACCGCTTCGACGCTGTCGATCGAACACGTGATTCACAAAGAGAATCTCAGCGATTTCCCCGTCTCCTCGGGCTACGACAAGCTGCGTTTCCTGAAACCGGTTGCGCTCGGCGATACGATCACCGTGGTGTATGAGGTGATCAGGATCGACAAGGAAAAAGGCCGCAGCATTGCGAAGAACGAAGTGTTCAACCAGCGCGGCGAACTTGTCGCGGTCGGCGAACACGTCATGCGCTGGGCGAAGAAACTGAAGGGCGAGTGAGCGGGCAGAAGGCGCATAACGGCGTATTGCAGCGGATCATCGGACAACATCATGCAGATCATTACAGCAGAAGAAGCGGCCTCGCTCGTAAGAGACGGCGACACGGTGCTCATCAGCGGATCGGGCGGCGGGCACGCGGTGCCCGACGCGCTGGTGGCGGCGGTCGGCGAACGGTTCAAACGCGAAGGTGCGCCGCGCGGTATAACCTCGATGAGCATCGTCGGCGTTGGCGATCGCGCGGCCCTTGGTGCGAGCCATCTCGCACAAGAAGGCTTGCTACGTCGCGCAATCACAAGTGCACTGGTCGATTCGCCCGGTCTCGTCACGCTCGCGGCGGAGGACAAGATCGAGGCATACACGCTGCCGCAGGGCGTGATGTCGCAACTGATGCGCGAGATGGCCGCGGGGCGCCCTGGCCTGATTACCAGAACAGGTTTGCATACCTTTGTCGATCCGCGGCAGCAGGGCGCGCGGCAAAGTCCGCGCACGCCGGCCGATTTCGTTGAAGTAATCGAACTCGACGGCGAGGAATACTTGCGGTTCAAGCCGTTGCCGCTGAACGTGACCTTCATTCGCGGCACGACCGCCGACGAAGACGGCAACGTGACGATGGAAGAAGAAGCCGTGCTTGGTGAGATGCTGGCGATGGCGCAGGCAACGCGCCGCGCGGGCGGTGTGGTGATAGTGCAGGTTAAACGGGTGGCGCGGCGCGAGACCTTGCCGCCCAAACAGGTGAAGGTGCCCGGCATTCTGGTCGACTTCGTCGTGGTCGTGCCGGATCAGCCGCAGACGTACGCGACATCATACGATCCGAGTTACGCGGGCGAACTGCGCGTGCCGTTATCGGAGATCAAGCCGTTGCCGTTCGGACCGCGCAAGGTGATCGTGCGGCGCGCGGCGCTCGAACTCTATCCCGGCGCGGTGTGCAATCTTGGCGCGGGCGTTTCGACGGGTCTGTCGACGATCGCTGCTGAAGAAGGTCTGCTCGACGCAGTCATACTCACGAATGAGCAGGGCATCATCGGCGGCGCTCCGCTCACCGGACGCGATTCGGGTGGCGGCCAGAACTTCGCCGCGATGATCGAGCAGCCGTCGCAATTCGATTTCTACGACGGCGGCGGCCTCGATCTCGCGTTTCTGTCGTTCGCTGAAGTCGATCCGCAAGGCAACGTCAACATCAGCCGTTTCGGCGACAAGATCATCGGGGTCGGCGGTTTCATCAACATCAGCCAGAACGCGAAGTGCGTGATATTCAGCGGCACGCTGACGGCGGGCGGGCTGGATGTCGGCTGGGAAGGCGGCCAGACCGTGATCCGCAGCGAAGGGCGGCATCGTAAATTTGTCGAGTCGATCGAGCAGGTCTGCTATAGCGCAGCGTTCGCGCGCGAGCGTGGGCAGACCGCGTTGTATCTGACGGAGCGCGCCGTGTTCCGGCTCGGCGACGAAGGCCTCGAATTGATCGAAATTGCGCCGGGCGTCGATCTTGAGCGCGACGTGATCGCGCAGATGGCGTTTCGCCCCCGTGTCGCCGCGGATCTGAAGACGATGGATGCGCGTCTCTTCGATCCGCAACCGCTTCGTATTCGCGATGAAATCGCCGCGCGCGGGCGGCGCTATCGTTCGGAACGTGTGGCGCAGTGGTATGCCGGGCGGGGCGCACGCGCGTGATCGAACGCGTGCCCGCTGTCGCGCTTGCGCGAGACGTCGCGGTCTCGAAGGTCGT
The DNA here is from genome assembly GCF_052045935.1 of Paraburkholderia sp. 22098. Taxonomy (NCBI): domain Bacteria; kingdom Pseudomonadati; phylum Pseudomonadota; class Betaproteobacteria; order Burkholderiales; family Burkholderiaceae; genus Paraburkholderia; species Paraburkholderia sp. 22098. The sequence goes on from NZ_JBQEPV010000016.1 coordinate 60,602, forward strand.
CGCGGGCATGTGGCGTGTGATGCGCTGGGACTTGTCGCGCGAGGGGCTGGCGCGCTTCATCGACGAGTGCGTGGCGCTGGGCGTGACGAGTTTCGACCTTGCCGATATTTATGGCGGGGGCGCCGCGCAAGCGCTTTTTGGCGAAGCGCTGGCTGCGCGCGGCGGCAATAACGACGACATCCAGATCATCACCAAAGCCGGCATTCGGCTGCCTTCGTCCAACGGCGGCGGCGCGCGCGTCAAGCACTACGACAGCAGCGCTGCGCACCTGCGCAGAAGCGTGGACGATGCGTTGTCGGTGCTGCGCCGTGAGCGGATCGACCTGTTTCTACTGCACCGCCCCGATCCGCTTCTCGATCGGGACGAAGTGGCGGAGCTGGCCCATCAGCTGGTCGCGCAAGGCAAGATCGGCGCATTCGGGGTGTCGAATTTTTCCGCGCGTGAGTTCGACTTGCTCGGAGCGCGTGTGCCGCTAGCGAGCAATCAGATCGAGTTTTCGCCATTCCACACGGCGCCGCTCGACGACGGCACATTGACGGCGATGAATGCGACGGATGTCGTGCCGATGATCTGGTCACCGCTCGGTGGCGGACGGCTTTTCGACGCGTCCAATGAGACGGGCTCGCGTGTGCGTGAAGCGTTGCAACAGATACAGCGGGACCGCGGGCTGCCGGACTGGATACCGCTCGCCTACGCGTGGGTCTTCCGGTTGCCGAGCCGTCCCGTTGTGCTGACTGGAACGAGCCGCGTCGACGGGATCCGCGACGCGACGCGTGGCGCCGGCATCGCGCTCACGCGCGAGGAATGGTTCTACGTTCTTGAAGCAGCGCGGGGGCACTCTGTAGCCTGACCATTCGCTGACGTTGATCTACATATTTTGTTCTGACTGCGTTGCGCACTTTTGAGAGATTGGGAAGTTCGCACGCCACTCCCCGCAAGCGTAGGTTTCAGACGACATCGAAATATCTCGTGAGCTTTGTCGATTTCCTCAAGCGTCGTTCGTCGTGCATATAAGGCGGCAAGATTGCGGCAATGCTGTCCCCACGCCGGTTTTGCGACCCTATTTGTTATCAACGCGAACGGAGATCGTTCATGACTTACGTAGATGGATTTGTCGCCGCGGTGCCCACGGCCAATCGCGAAACGTACAGGAAGCATGCCGAATCGGCAGCGGCCGTCTTCAAGGAGCACGGCGCATTAAAGGTGGTCGAGTGCTGGGGAGACGATGTCCCGGAAGGGAAGGTGACGTCCTTTCCGATGGCGGTCAAACGGCAGCATGACGAGGCGGTGGTGTTCTCCTGGGTTGTCTGGCCCTCGCGACAGGCACGAGACGACGGAATGAAAGCGGTGATGGCTGACCCACGGCTGCAGCCTGACACCAATCCGATGCCTTTCGACGGCAAGCGGTTGATCTACGGCGGGTTTGAAGTGATCGTGGACGCATGAGGAGCCAAAGAAGGTGGCGCCGGTCGACAATGGCCGGAAGCTTGCGATTCACCTGAATTTCCTGCAGGACCACCTGCAGGAACAAGCCGTTGAGGCGCTTCTTGAAACATTCAATGGAGACGACGTATATGCAGCAAGATCCTGCCGACATCGCCCGTGAGAGTTATCTCGCCTATGTACGTAAGGACCGCGCCGCGATCGAGGCTCTGATCGGCGAAGACTTCCATTTCACCAGCCCTCTGGATAACCGCCTGGATCGCAACACCTACTTCACGCGTTGTTGGCCCAACAGCGAGACGATCACCGACTTTCAGTTCGTCGATGTCGTTGTTCATGGCGAACAGGTCTTCGTCGTGTACGAAGGAACGAGTGTTCGCAATCGACGATTCCGCAATACGGAGAGGCTAACCGTCCGCGGTGGCAAGATCGTCGAGGCAGAGGTCTATTTCGGCTGGTCCCTTCCGCACGACGCGCCCGATGGCGGATCTGTGAAGTCAGGCGCCTAGCAAGTGTGGCCGTCCCAGATCGCTTCGCCGACATTTCCGACTGACCGCTGCGCGGTCTGCATGGATCGTTGGGCCGTGTCGAAGCCCGTCACTGTCTGAGGCGCCTCCGAAGCGTGGCCTTGACGACCTTGCCTGTGGCGGTATGGGGCAAATCGTCGACAAAGTGGATGTCATCCGGGACCCACCAACGAGCGACACGCGTGCCAAGATGAGACAGCAGACCTTCTTTCGAAGGTGCTGTTCCGGGGCGAAGCACCACGAAAAGCACCGGACGTTCGCCCCATCGCTCGTCATCGCGGGCGACAGCGGCCGCTTCGTAGACGTCGGGATGTGACATCGCGGCATTTTCGAGCGTAACGGAACTGATCCATTCACCGCCCGACTTGATGACGTCCTTGGCACGATCGACGATTTCAACTGTTCCGGCTGCTTCGATCGTCGCAATATCGCCGGTTTCAAACCATCCGTCATTGGCTCTATTTGCGCTTTCGAGCGGGAGGTTGAAATAGGAAGATGCAACCCATGGGCCTCGGACCTGCAGACGCCCGGACGTAGTGCCATCGTGCGGCAATACGCGGCCGTCATCGTTGAGGAGCCGCGTCTCGACTCCAAACAGTGGCTTGCCTTGCTTCAGCCGTCGATTGGGCGACATGGTTCCCTCCGGCGCCGGCGATGCGGGCACGGTGCACCGATTGGCCAGGCCTACAGGGCTAGTTTCCGTCATCCCCCATGCATGGACGACGTCAACCCCCTGTTTGTGAAAACGCTCGACCATGATCTGAGGACATGCAGCGCCTCCAATCGCGACGCGTTCCAACGGGGCGATTTCACCTTTGTTGTCGTCAATCCAGTCCAGCAACGAGCCCCAGACGGTCGGCACGCCCGCAGTGAACGTCACTTTCTCGGTTGTAATGAGCTGATATAAGCTAGCCGCATCGAGTCTTTGCCCAGGGAGAACGAGCCGCGCACCGACCATTGGAGCGGCATGCGGTAACCCCCAGCCATTGACGTGAAACATGGGAACCACCGGCATGACAGTCGTGCGCTCGCCCAGGTTGAAGACGTCTGGCGCACAGACCGCCAACGCATGAAGCACAGTCGAGCGGTGGCTATAGAGCACGCCCTTAGGATCGCCAGTGGTGCCTGACGTGTAGCAGAGGCCGGCCGCGTCGTTCTCATCCAGCCGCGGCCAGTCGAACCCGCTCTTATGCGCCGCAATGACTTCCTCGTAACACTCGAAACCCTCGGCGATGGCCTCCGGCGGCATGGCGCTCGCCGAGCACATAACGATGACTCGCTCTACGGACTGGAGGCGCTGCCGCACACCCGCTACCAGTCCAACGAAGCTGGGGTCCACGAACAACAAACGGTCACCGGCGTGGTTGACGATATAGACGATCTGATCCAGGAACAGTCGCGGATTGATGGTGTGGCAGACGAAACCCGCACCCGAGACTCCGTAATAAATCTCCAGATGCCTTTGGTCATTCCAACCGAGCGTTCCAACGCGGTCTCCGCGTTGCAATCTCCAGGAGGCGAGTGCATTGGCAAGCTTGCTACTGCGTTCGTAGACCTCGGCATAGTTCGTTCGATGCAGCGACCCGTCGCTTACCCGCGAGACAATTTCCGTAGATCCGTGACAGGCTGCCGCATGACGAATGATCGAAGAGATAAGGAGCGGTTGGTCCATCATCGTAGAGCGCATTTGCTGTAACTCCGTCGATAGCGCTCAGGCGCCGGTTACTGGTTGCAAGCGCGCAGGCGCATGCTTGACCAACGCGAAACCACAGCAGCCAGCAACGAACAGCGAAGCCATCATTGCGCCGAACCCGCTCGCAAATGTGCCCGTGTCCTTCACGAGTGTTCCGATCACTAGCGGGGCGAGTACGCTACCGATCATGCCCACGGTTGCCACGATCCCCGCGTAGGCGGCGCGGGCTTCTTTCGGCGCGAAATCCAGCACAAGGGTGCCGTATGTGCCAAGACCGCCGTAGATGCAGAACGCAGCACCGCACAAGCCAGCAATACACAACTGAAGCGTGTTGCTGTAATAGGCGGCGAACAGGCAAAGGGCGCCGAGCAGGTTGATACCGCTAAGAAGCTGAGGTCGTTGCTTGAGCATGGGGCCACGGCCAAGCCAGCCGGTCACAATCAGCCCGATCACGCCGAAGACATACGGAATGCCACCGAGCATCCCAGCGGATTTCAGGTCGATGTGCCGTTCGAGCGCGAGATAGCTTGGCATCCAGCCGAGTAGGCCCCAGTACGCGGCGTTCCAGAAGCAGAAGACTCCGCTGATCAGCCAGAGCGCCGGTTGTTGCGCCAGAGTCCGGAACGGGATTCTGACTTCGTCGGTCGTGCCGACAGCGCGCTCCACTTCTGCTCTTTTGGGAAGCAGCACACTGTTCAGCACAGCGATCGCGATTGCCGGAGCGGCGAGCATGACGAACACCGCCTTCCAGCCGAACGAGGTGAGCAGTGTCCCGACGAGCGGGCCGGACAGGGCGGGCGCTGCCGCGATGGCCGTGGCCCACCAGGCAACCGCCTGGGCACGCTCACGCTCGTCGAACGTGTCGCCGACAAGCTTGTAGATCGCAGGGTTTGACAATCCTTCGGACACACCAAATGCAAAGCGCACGAAGACGAGAATCGCAACTCCGGTAAATAGCCCCGTCAGCCCAGTCAGCAATGCCCAGAAGAGCGGTGCGACGACCAGAACGACTCGTGTGCCGAAGCGGTCAGCGAGCCAACCTCCCGGCATCTGCGATACGAGGTAACCCACAGCGAACGCCGACAGGATGACGCCGAATGTCTGCGGGTTGAGATGAAGTGTCTGCATCATCGCGGGTCCTGCAAAGCCGAGGACGACGCGATCGATATAGTTGACGACCTGCAGCAGCCATATCGCAACCAGAATTCCCTTCTTGCCTTTCATTTCTGTCTCCGTAGTAGTTCTGAGCATCGAGTTCAACAGCTAGTCAGCTGAGCGTGACCCGACGTAGACCCAGGGACGACGACGTGCGTCGTCTGCCTGCCATTGGCGGATGAGGTCTTGTCTGCGAAGAGTGAGCGACATTTCATCGGCTCCTTCGATCAACATCTCGCGCCGTACGGGGTCTACCTGAAATGGAAACGATGTTCCATCGGGAGCCGTGATGACGCAGGTGTCGAGGTCCGCAGTGACTGCTGCGCCGCTCTGTGCCTGCTCTGCAAGATTTGCGACCTGCTGTTCGGGGAGCGCGACCGGCAACACGCCGTTCTGGAAGCAGTTGGACATGAAGATTTCGCCGAACGACGGGGCAATGACGACCCGAAGTCCCAAACCCTGCAATGCCCACACGGCGGCTTCACGCGATGAACCGCAACCGAAGTTCGCGCCTGCAATCAGAATCGGCGCTCCGATGAAGGGCTCCCGATCAAGGACGAACTCGGGTCCACGCCAGACTTCAAAAGCGTATTGGCCGAGTTGATCCTTGGGCAGCCCGGTCAGCCTTTCAATGCGAATGATGATGTCTGTATCGACGTCGCGCCGCAGCAGGGGAGCTGCGGGGCCGCTGACAGTCTGGAAGCGTTCCATGGCTTAACCCCTTCTTGGATCGACGATGGCCCCTGCAATCGCGGCAGCCGCAGCCGTTGCGGGGCTCGCCAGGTGCGTGCGCGCGCCCGGTCCCTGACGGCCGATAAAGTTGCGGTTAGATGTGCTGACAATGCGCTGGCCGGGCGGCACGACGTCGCCATTGGCGGCGACGCACATCGAACATCCAGGCTCGCGCCATTCGAAGCCGGCGCTGCGGAATACGTCCGCGAGGCCCTCGGCCTCGGCGATCTCCTTGACCCGCTGGGAGCCGGGAACGACCCATGCCCGCACACTGGGCGCGACGTGCTTGCCTCGCACGATCGACGCCGCTTCGCGCAGGTCGGAAATGCGGGAGTTTGCGCACGAACCGATAAACACCCAGTCCACGCTGGTGCCTGCCAGCGATTGCCCGCCGGAAAGACCCATGTATTCAAGTGCGGCTTCGACACCCTTGCGGCGCTCAGCGTCGGTGCTGTCCGTCGGATCGGGAACTGCCGACGTAACGGCTAACGCGTGCTCCGGAGTCGTGCCCCAGGTCACCATCGGCTCCACGTCGCTCAGGTCAATGCTGACTTCGATGTCGAAGTGCGCATCGTCGTCGGAGCGGAGCTTGCGCCACTCGCTGACGGCATGCTCGAATTCGTCACCTGCAGGTGCGTAGGGCAGGCCACGGAGAAAGTCGAAGGTCACGTCATCGGGTGGGCAGAAGGCAATCTTGCTGCCGAGCTCCACCGACATGTTGCACAACGTCAGTCGCTCCTCGACGCTCAGCCTTTTCAGGGCTGGCCCAGAGTGCTCGATGGCGTAACCCACGCCGGCTGAGCAACCCAGTTTTGCAATCACATGGAGAGCGAGGTCTTTGGCGAACACGCCTTTGGCCAGCGCACCCGAGTAAGTGATACGCATCTGACGGGGCTTCTTCTGGCGAACGGTTTGGGTTGCCAGTACGTGTGCCAGCTCCGATGATCCGATACCGAATGCGAGTGCGCCCAGGCCGCCATGCGTGCAGGTATGGCTGTCGCCGCACACGATAGTCGTACCGGGCAGCGTGAGGCCCATTTCCGGTGCCATCACGTGAACAATGCCCTGACCCGCTTTGCCCAGGTCGTAGAAGGGAACGGACGCGCTGTCGCAGTAGCGGCGCAGGCTCGCGTACAGCTTTGCGCCCGCCGGGTTCGTCTCGCCGGTACGGTGCGGGGCGCTACTGACCGCGTGGTCCGCCGTCGCGAACGAGAGGTCGGGCCGGCTCACGGGGAGTCCACGCGCAGCGAGCGTTTCAAAACCTCCGGGGCCGGAAAGGTCGTGGAGGAGATGGCGGTCAATTGCCAGAAGCGCCCAGCCGCCGCCCAGGTCAGTGACGACGTGAGCATCCCAGATCCGGTCGAACAGTGTCTGCGCCATTATCTTGCTCCGTCACGACCGGTGGCAGACGCAGCCGGATACTGCCATTCGAGCGCACCGAGCCGGTTGAACAAATCGCGGATAGGAAGCGCGTCGGGACGCACCTCGACGCGACCCGTGTTGCGTACGGTCGAGAGTGCGAGATCTGCGGCGCCCATCATGCTGGTGAGCAGCAGCCCAGGCAGGATCGCAATACGGAAGCCGAGTTCTGCAACGTCTTTCAAAGGAATATTGGGCGTTTTGCCGCCCGGGACAAGGTTGAGCAGGCACGGGCCATTCACTCGGCGAGCAATGGCCGCAGCCTCTTCGACCGATTGCGGAGCCTCGACGAAAGCGATGTCGGCGCCCGCATCAAGTGCCCGGTTCACACGCTCGATCGCATCGTCCAGCCCCGTCACAGCGCGAGCATCGGTGCGCGCAACGATCAACATCCCGCCTTCGCCACGTGCGGCGGCGGCGGCCGCAATTTTTTCGACGAATTCTGTCGTTTGGACCAGTTCCTTTCCTTCCAGATGACCACAGCGCTTCGGGAACAACTGGTCTTCGATCTGGATGGCAGCGACGCCGGATTTTTCATATTCCTGGACCGTACGGCGCACATTCAGGGCGTTCCCGAACCCCGTGTCCGCGTCGGCGATAACAGGAATCGACACCGAACGCGTCAAGGTCCGCGCGGCCGCCGTCATTTCGGTCAGGGTGACCAGCCCGAAATCCGGATAGCCGTTCGCCGCGGCAACACCGGCGCCCGTCATATAGGCGACGGGAAAACCCGCCTGTTCGATGAGGCGGGCGCTTATGCCGTCCCACGCGCCAGGAGCAACGATAAGCTCCTTCGACTCCAGCTGCTTTCGCAGCTTGTTGACTGCTTCCAATTTCTTCTCCGGTGGTGCCAGCGTGCTTTTACTGTATAACGTGTTATGACTAGATGCAAGTCGTTGTTATATCTAGTTGGAAGTGTTTACCATGAGAAATATTCTTTCTCGGTAGGCAGGACAACCGGCGTTGGCAGTCTATGTGGCGGAGAGGTAATATGACTTCTTTAAGCGTGGCTAGCGATATGACAGAACCCAAAGAAGGCCCTCTCTACGCGCGCGTGCATCAGGCCCTGGTGGAGGCGATCCAGCGCGGCAAACTCGCGCCGGGAACCGTGCTTCCTACCGAGAAGGAGCTGGAGAAGCAGTACGGAGTCAGTCGCATTACCGTGCGACGGGCGCTGGATGACCTCGAACGAGCCGGGTTGATCGAGCGCGGCCGGGGACGGCCTGCCAGAGTCGCTGCTCCGCTGGTTGCATCTACGACCATGGCTATCGACCAGGACCTTCCGTCGATCCTGGAGATCGGACGTGGCACTGTGGCCCACGTGCTTTCCTACGTCTGGAAGATGCCAAGTGCGGACGAAGCGCAACGCTTGCAGGTCGACGCCAGCGAACCCGTTCTCGAGGTGGCGCGCTTGCGGCGCCGGTACGATCGTCCGGTTCTGCATACTGTTGCGCGGGTGCCGGCGCCGATCGGGGCGCTTCTGACAAAAGAGGCACTGGAAGCGACCAACATGCTCGACCAGCTGGCGACTCGCGGTCTGCGCGCCGCCCGGACCGAAATGGAGATGCGTGCTCAGGCGTGCGACGCAAAAGTCGCCGAGCATCTCGAACTGAAAAAGGGCGATCCCGTGTTTGTCATGGAGCGCCTCGTGTCCGACACGACTGGACGACCCATACAAAGCATGACGGCCACTTTCCGGGCGGACAGCTTCACGTATCGGATCGTATCGGCCTCTGAATCCGAGGCTGGTCAGCCGATGAGAATGGAGGCGGCAGGGTTGTTCAGTTGACGGACGGCCCGAGGAGTTGTAGCTGAGCCAAGGCCGCGATGTCTTTTAGTGCAACGCGGCCTTCTTTCCCTCCGGCCAGCTACTTAAAGGGGCTACCCCTCAGGATTCTGCTTTCTGCACGAGAGCCAGGATTTCCTCGCTCGTACCGGTTTCTCCGAGCCAGGGGAAGATGCGGGAAACGCTGTTGTCATGGGCCTCTGCGCTCAGATCGGTCATCGCATCGACTGCCAACGTTACGTTGAAGCCAAGAGCGTGCGCCTCACGTGCCGTTGACTCGACACCGATGCTCGTGGCGATGCCGGCGAGGACAATTTGCGTCACGCCCTGAGAACGAAGCCAGGACTCCAGCGCCGTACCCGGGAAAGCGCCCCAGGTCTGCTTGGTAACGAGATGGTCTTCCGCGTCACGGGTAAGTTCCGGAATCAGATCGGTCCAGTCGGTGGGGAAGTCGGCCGTATTGTGGGCGTACTCTGCCCGACCGGGCGCGCCACCGGCGACATTCACCAGTACCACCGGCAGCCCGCGGCTGCGAAACGCCGCGGCAAGCGCATTGGCGCGCTCAGCAATCTGGTCGACCGGATGAATGACGGGAAGGGCAGCAATGCCTTTCTGAAGATCGATGACTACTAGTGCTGTGTTCGAATCGAGCGTCGTCACACTCATTGCGGTAATCCTCCATTGGTAGCAGCGCATGCGCAAAGAAATGTGCGGGTATTGGCATGGCGTACTAGGTATACTACCATGTACAAAGATGTTATGACATGAAGTACGATTGAGGCTGATGGACTCGCAGGGCCGGTGCAGCGTCCCGCCGGTGCTACGCGCGTCCGCCATGTCGTAATGGTTTGTACAACCAATGGAACAACATTCACGAATCTCTTACATTGGAGACGAGCATGCCGAGAATCGATATCGCAAGCGATGTACGCAGGGTCTTTGAAGTCGTTTCTGGAGGAGGCATTGCAATCTGGCCAAACGATGTCGGATACGGCATGGTCGGCAGCAGTAAGGCCGCCATGCAGAAAATCTTCGACACGAAGAAGCGAGGCAGCCACAAGCGCAATGCCATCCTCGGCGACGCAATCACGCAACGAGAGATTCATGCGCTAGACAAACGTTCGCAGGACATCATCGAGTCGATCACCCTCGACTACAACTTGCCGCTTGGTGCAATCGCACCGTGCCGCCTCGACCACCCGCTTCTTCAGAAGATCGACGACGAGTTGCTCGAGGCAAGTACAGCAAATGGCACCATCGCCATGTTGCTGAACGCGGGTCCCATTTACAACGAACTCTGTCGCCTGAGCCGCGAAGCGGTGCAACCTCTTTTTGGTTCGTCCGCGAACCTCAGTGGAAGCGGCCCCAAGTTTCGTGTCGACGATATCGAGCCGGAGATCAAAGCGGCCGCCGATATCATCCTGAACTACGGCTTGCGCAAGTATCACCACTATCAACGGTCGGCAACCATCCTCCGGTTTCCTGAAGTTGAAGTGGTTCGGATTGGTAGCTGCTACGAACTCATCTCCGACGTAGTCAGGCGTGAGTATGGTATTGAGTTGCCCGCGGACCCGGGACGGGACAAGTTGCCATCGGGTCATCTGAAGGAATTTGAGTTGTTGCGCGCGCCCTGATCGTCTCGATATAGACGGGCGTTTCTGTCATCACTATTCGCTACGGGCTCACCACGCTCCTGAAGGTGGTGCCTGACGAGGTCGGCCCGCGCTCGTTTCCGAAAACGAGCGGCGGGAATGGCGTTCACGTCGGCGTACCTTTGACGCGCCGGCAAGGATAGAGCAAGACCGCGAACTTCGAGGTGGCCTCAGAGTGAAGCCAGCGTCCGCAATCGCACAAGCGCTTCGCTCACGATCTCACCGTATGCGCGCTCTTCGCCGTCGGCAATCCATTGGCCAAACGCGACCCGGAAAACCGCAATGCCCGCTTCGGCGACGAGGCTCGCGTCAGGCTCCTGCACACCGCGCAAGCGCAGGGCGTCGGCGAGTGCGCCTGACAGCGTCGCCAGTTTGATCAACTCCCGCTCGTGCAACTCTGGATTGGCGGCGATCACCGCATGGCGCACGCGTGCGTAAGGTCGACGCTCGCCGGTGAAAAATTCGCCGGCGGTTGCGAGAGCCGCGGCGACCGCGTCGATAGCCGATGCGTCGGCCGGCGCTTGTGTGAGCGCATCCACCATCGTCTGCTGCAACTGCTCGGAGCCTTTGAAAAGGACCTCGCGTTTGTCGGTGAAGTAGCGAAAAAACGTACGCGCCGTCAGGCCGGCACGCTGCGCGATGGCGGCCACCGTCGTGCCCTCGAAACCGACTTCCTTGAACAGTTCGATCGCGGCGACAAGAAAGCGCTGCTCTGCGTTGGGTTCCCAGCGACCCATGATCCCTTCCAGAAAACGTGTTGACACTGTGTGACATCATAGCGCTATACTGATGTCACTCAATGACATCAACGGAGCATGCCATGCGAATACTTGTCACTGGCGCGTCGGGTTGGATCGGATCCGCGAGCGTCACGGAACTCATCGACGCCGGTCATCATGTGCTCGGCCTCGCTCGCAACGATGAGGCTGCCGCGAAGATCGCCGCGCTCGGCGCGGAAGTGGTGCGCGGCAGCCTCGACAATCTCGACAGCCTGCGTGTCGCGGCCACGATGGCCGAAGGCGTCGTGCATCTCGGCTACAACCACGACTTTTCGCAAATGGCAGCGGCAGCCCAGACCGATCGCGCGGCCATCGAAACATTCGCGGATGTGCTGACGGGCACGGGCGGACCGCTGCTGATCGCGTCCGGTACGCTCGGCCTCGCAACGGGGCGCGTCGGCATCGAAAGCGACACGCCGGCCCCGGACGGTCATCCGCGTCTCGCCAATGCCGCGTATGTGCTCGGGCTGCGCGAGCGTGGCATCCGTTCGATGGTCGTGCGCTTCGCACCCACGGTGCATGGCGCCGGCGGGGATCACGGATTCGTCGCGGTACTCGCGAGAATCGCGCGCCAAAGCGGCGCGTCGGCTTATATCGGCGACGGGCAGAATCGCTGGCCCGCAGTGAACCGGCTGGACGCCGGCAAGCTGGTGCGCCTCGCGATCGACAAGGCGCCGGCCGGCTCAGCCCTGCACGCGGTCGCCGAAGAAGGCGTCGCCACCCGCGAGATCGCCGGCGCGCTCGGCCGGTTCCTGAACGTGCCGGTCGAGTCGATTCCCGCCGATCAGGCGCAGTCGCGATTCGACTGGCTCAGCATGTTCTTCGGTGCCGACATCCCCGCGTCGAGCGCCCACACACGCTCGCTGCTCGGTTGGGAGCCAGTTCATCCGACGTTGCTCGAGGACATCGCGGCGGGACACTATCCGGGGCAATGATCAAGACTTTGGTTTGCGCTACGCACGCCAGTCAACCCGTCGAGCGAAGGCACGCAGCTCTGAAAGCGCAAGTCAGCGGTCGCGCGCGTGCCACGCGCACGAAGCGAGTATGCATAGCGCCACGAACGGCAAAAGCAGCGCCCAGAAAGAGGCGATCAGAAAGCCCGCAGCACCCGCACTGGCGCCGATCGCGAACCCGGCCACGGGCGGCAGGGTTCGCATGAGCCGTGTGCGCGCAGTCTGACGGCTCTTGATGTCGCGCCGGGAAGTCAGCAAGTCGAAGGCGTCGATCACGGCTTGAGTCACGTTGCCCGTCATCACCGTGTTTGCGACGACCGAGCGCGCGGTCAGGCGTCCGTGCGCGTTCTGCACGCCCATCGCGGCAGCGCCGAGCAGGCCGCAGGCAATCGCAATCGGCGTATCCGGACTGGTGACGGGCGCAGCGACGACGCCTGCCACCATGAACCCGGCGAGCAGCGCGGCTTGCATCACATACAGCGCAAACGCGCGTGTGCCGTGACTGCGCGGCGACAACAGGTTGTACAGCACGCGCGCCGCGATGATTCCGAAGACAAACGCGGGAAACGCCAGCCATTTGATCAGCAGGCCTTGGCCGGCACCTGCCAGCCCCGAGCCAATAAGGATGAAGTTGCCCGTGACGTGTGCGGTGAAAAGGCCGAACAGAGCGATAAAGCCGAGTGTGTCGACGTATCCCGCGATCGACGCGAGCCAGGTGTCCTCACCCGGCAGATGGTCGAGTGCTGGGGCGGATGCGTCGCGCGTGAGTGTCGTCTGGGGCATGGCGTGGTCGGGGCTGGGAAATGATGCGGCGCGCGTCAGGCTTGTCCGCGCGAGGGTGCTCGCGGACGCATGGCGATCCGGTAACGTCCCGCGCCGCCGATGGCGACGGTTCCGAACAGAATCAGAAGCATCCACGCGAACTGGGCTTCGAAGAGCGTCCATTCGCGATGCACGAAGCCGAGTGCGATCGCCGTGACAAGCAGAATCGGCAATGCGGCGAGCCGCGTCGCGATGCCGGCGATCATCAGAAGCGGGCAAGCCACTTCGGCGAAAAGCGCGAACCAGAAGGTCAGCGTCTTACCCATGTGCAGCGGATCGTCGATCGCGTTTAACTCCTGCGAGTAGTGCAAGGCTTTCGGCAAGCCATGCACCAGCAACACGAGGACGCTCGCGCTCACGCGCAGGAAGAGCAGCGCGGCATCGGTCGGCGAAAAGCGCGTCACGGGCGAGCGCCCGATATGGTCGAGGCGGCACGTCGCAGACGAGCGGACCGGCGGGGCAGGTTCATGTCGATTCCTTGATCGTTCAGCGCCGTGCGGCGGCTGTAGTGTCTCAAGCCGACAGACTACAGAACGCGGCCCCTGAAAGTCCTGATGTGCGCATTAACAGTTCTTAATTTTGCTTTATGGTGCCGCCGGCGGGACGTCACCATGCCGCCGCCAAGGCCATCGCATTGGAACCTGTCAATCAGAAAGCGTTTCGGCGTGCCGAAGTCGGGCACTCGTAATGCTTGGGATCCATGGGCGAAAGCACTAGCCGAAAAACCGTGCCCGCCCTCCAATCAAACTCTGTGACGGGCGTTTCTCGTGACACGCACGAAGGAGGCATGGCTATGGTCGACCGATATGATTTGCAACGTTTCGTGGACGCGCAGCAACCGGGGTATGCCCAAGTGACGGACGAACTACGCGCTGGCGACAAGCGCAGCCATTGGATGTGGTTCATCTTTCCGCAAATAGAGGGAATCGGCAGCAGCCCGACCGCGCAGCGCTACGCGATCTCCGGGCTCGACGAGGCGCGCTCCTATCTCGCGCATCCGCTGCTTGGTCCACGTCTGCGAGAGTGCACGGCAATCGTCAACGGTATCGAAGGCAAGACGTTGGATGAGATCTTCGGCTACCCGGACAATCGGAAATTCTGTTCGTCGATGACGCTGTTTGCGCGCGCCGCGCAAGACAACGCGGTATTCGAATCGGCGCTTCGCAAGTACTGCGACGATAAGCCGGATCCGCTCACCGTCGCCAGGTTGCCGCACGACTGATCGCGGGCAACAGCGGGCGGTGAGGCGGTGGACTGCCTCGCGCGCGGATCGGCAGACGGTTGTGCTGCGCGACCGCGTGACAAGCCGCCAACGGGTGTTCGCGTATTACCGGTTATCGAGCGGGTGAACCCCCGCGAGCGGGCTGCCGTATCCGCCCGATTGCGGGTTGTTAGGCAGCCCGTTGGACAACTGGGCGCGGGGATCCGTGACCTTGAGCGGCAGTTCGCCGGCCTGCCGGTTACCGTGCGTCGGATACTCACTGCCGAGCGGCGCGTCGGGAGTCAGCGCGAGCGTATTAAGCGGCGAGTTAACGTCGTCGCGCGCGGACATATCCGCGTGAGCTTGAGAAACGGGAACGGCGGTGAGGGCGATGGCATAACCCATGAAAATAAGCGCGGTACGCATGCTAGGACTCCGGTGAGAACTGTGCGGGGACGGATCTGCTGGGATCCATAAGGACTTACGCAGGCGTTGGCCCGGCGGATGCAAAAACGTCGTCGCAGACGTCGCCGAAGTAAGCGGTTTACGAAGGCGAGTGCAACGACTCGTGCGGCGCTATGCCGATCGTGCGCACTTCAAAGCCGATTTCACCAGCGGCCCGGATGACAGCGTCCAACGTCTTGAACTGACGCACTTACCGAAGATCGGCTTCCCGCGCCGTGCGCAGCTGGACCTGCACGTGGTGGCTCTGTCGGCTGACCACAGTTGCATGCGTCGCACGCGTCAGACACCGCCGGTGACGAGGGGCAGCACGGTAAGATCAGGATGCGTGCCGTCGACGATGCTGCGCCCAACGTGCACGGCCTCGCCGAGGGCCTCCTCTTTGCTGCCGAAACTTTCTTCGCCGTCCGCGTGAAACCGCACCGCATGTCCCGGAATCGTCGGATCGATGCCCGGATGACAAACGTAGCCCACATACGTGTAGCGGTTCTCCACCGCGTTGGACGCATTAACTTCGCCCGGCGCATTTTTAAGGAGCGGCTCCACGTGAATCTCGAAGCCCTCGTACTCGACCATTTGCCAAGCTGCGGTTTCGTCGCGCATAGCCGCCTCCGTCTTCGTCGCGCATATAGAAAAGTCTAGGTGATTTCATCGCCATGCGCGCTGATGGACGGCTACGGCAAAACCATTACCGCTTGATGGTGCCGAGTCGAGTGAGCGGCGGCGCCTCGCCGACGCAAGATTTTGTAACTGCCGCCGCTTTCCCACTGAGTATTCGACGGTTTGCGCCACCACGAGCTCGCTACACTCGCGTTGTTTGTGAGCCACGAGACGAGGAGAAAGATGATCGATACCACTCACGCAAACAGTGCAATGCGGCACAGCATCCGCCGGATCATACTGATTCCAGCCGTGACGATACTGTTCAGTTTGCAGGGATGCGCGACCTCGCTCGAGACCTTCGGTCTGGGCGCGGGCGTTGGCATTGCCGGTGTTTTCGGCTTACTGGGCTGCGCGATAGGCTGTCATTGACCTTCCCAACGATCGGCACCCGGAAGTAGAAATGGAAAGATGATTTAATAATTCAAAATAATAAAACCCGCTTGATTGGCATCTGAAAGATTAAGCAAGGAAAGTTATTCCATGGCGACTTGACGCCGCGCTTGCCGATCACTAAATTCGCCACGTTCGGTTCTTTCTCCACGACTCCACGCAGAGAAGGTGTTGCGCCGGACTCGGGGCTATGTGTTCGCACATAGCCCTTAATTATTTGTTTTATTTGGGCGTGCTAACTGTGTATTGATTAGCAAACACTTTTATTGAAATTTCAATTGATCAATGTATGCTGCGAACCCGTAATGCCTTTATCGGAACTTCAATAGAAGGAACAAGTATGAAAAAGACAGCATTGACTTCGGCGTCTCTCGCACTGCTGGTCGCGGCAGGATCCGCGCATGCACAGAACAGCGTGACCTTGTATGGCGTGATCGACGCCGGCATCGGCTACGTACATAACGCCGATTCCGGCAGCAACCTCACCGGCATGCTCAACGGCAACCTGAGCGGCGACCGATGGGGCCTGAAGGGGCAGGAAGAGCTCGGCGGCGGGCTGAAGGCAATCTTCACGTTGGAAAACGGCTTCGACGTCGGTACCGGTAAGCTCGGTCAGGGTTCGCGCGAGTTCGGACGGCAGGCATTCGTCGGGCTGACCGGCGCTACGTGGGGTACGGTCACGGCAGGCCGCCAGTACGATCCGATCGTTGACATGGTGCAGGGCGTCACGGCAGATAATTTCTTCGGGTCCGCCTTCGCGACGCCGGGCGACGTCGACAACAACGACAACAGCGCTCGTGTATCGAACGCGGTCAAATATGTGTCGCCGACCTACGGCGGCCTGCAGTTCGAAGGCCTGTATGCATTCAGCGGCGTCGCGGGCCAGGCGGGTCAGGGCTACACCTACAGCGGCGCGGTGTCGTATTCCAACGGTCCGTTCTCGCTCGCCGGCGGCTACCTGCGTGCGACCAATGCGTCGGCGACCGGTGCGCGCACGAGCTGGGCGAGCAGCACGACGGATTCGATCTTCGACAGCCATATCAACGACGGTTACGTGACGGCAAAGTCGGTCAGCATCGCGCAGGTTGGCGGCCAATACGTGATCGGTCCCGTGACGCTCGGCGCTTTGTATAGCAACACGCAATTGAAGGGCGACGCCTCGTCGACCTTTACAAGTACCGAGAAGTACAACAGCGGTAAGGCGTTCGTTGCGTACCAGGCTACGCCGGCACTGGTCGCGGGCGTCGGCTATGCGTACACGGCGGCATCCGGCGATACTTCCGCGCATTACCACCAGGTCAGCATCGGCGCGGACTACAACATCTCGAAGCGCACCGACTTTTACGCAGTTGCGGCTTACCAGCACGCGAGCGGCACGCAACGGCTCGCGGATGGCACGACGCAGGACGCCCAGGCTTCGATCGGTTCGTATGGCTACAACGGCACCGATTCGCAAGCGCTTGCGATCGTCGGTATCCGTCACAAGTTCTGATTCGGCCAACTCAGCACGCGTTGCGCTGCCAGTATCGGCGACAAGCCGGGACGCGCGTAGTCGCGCAAGATTGAACAGGTCTTGCGCAACTACGCGCGCCGTTTCCTTCGCGCGAGCATTTGTGCATGCCTCGTCGAATATGGCTCAGATGCCCGCGCAGTTGCCGCCCTCCTGAACCGAACCGGCGATGTGCGGTACGTCATGCGGCGGCCGCGATCAAATGCAAAAGCCTCGCAGGCATTTGCCCGCCCACAGTTCTCCTGCCACGATCTTCTCGCGTAAGGTCTGAACGATAGCCTGCTGTGTCGTTTCGTTCATCGTCATCGGCATCATTGGATGCTGTCGAGTGTAGCCACGCAAAACTCACGGCACCACGCGCGAAATAGCAACTTGCTAGTTAGTTTCGAAGGCATCCAATCTGTTTATCGCCCGGGGTGTTTCGCTTTTGCATCTGCGCAATCGCGGGCGGCAATTGGGATACCAACTCAGCCCGGCTCGATGCGGTTTTAAACGCGGACGAAAGATAGTGGAAGGGCATCCACATGGCTTTCACGCCGACGATTCGCCAACCGTCACACGTTTACCCGTACTTTTCAAAATTCTGTGTAATTTCTATCTTCGTATCCCAAGAGGGTGACGAGGACGGTTTTGAGACTTCCTCCCACCTATCCAATTGGCCCGCGCTCATCGCGGCCGTTGCAATCATGATGAACCGGCTTGCGCTGCGCTTCATCAGTAGTCCGGTTGCCGACGCATAAGTCGGCATTCCTGAGTCCTGCGAGAGCTGGTGGCCTTCGCTTGTGCGCCCGCTCGCGCATCCGGTGTGATGGCAGAGCGCGCTTTTCGGCGCGCTCACAAAGGGGGTAGACGTGGGCAATTTGAATGTAAGCAGAAGCGAGCTGAACCGGACAGATCTGCCATCCGCGTGGATATGGCCAAGCCGGCAGGCAATGCTTCGCGCCGGTGTTGCGGGCGGATTGCTCGGCGCAGTCATTATCTGGATCTACGAGGCGTTGATATGGGTGGGTGCACAGCATCTGATGCCGCTTGCCGGCATTCCGCGCAACGCAACGGGCCTTGTGTTCGGCAAGGCTGTGCAGGAGTCGATTGGCGTGTGGGCTTATGTGGTGGGAACAGGCATTCACTTCGTATTCGCGATTGCCTGGGGCGTGCTGTTCGCCGCGATCTGGCCGTACTTCCGCCGACGCGGCGTTGAAGCGACGCTGGTAGCCCTCGGCTATGCGGTGCTCGCGTGGATCGTCATGCACGTGGCCATCATGATCGCTTCGGACAACCACCCAAATTACTACGACCCCGCGGTGATCATCGGCGGATTCATGTCGCACATCTTCTTTACTGTGCCGCTCGCTTTGACAGTGAAACGCCAGTTCGAAAGACAAGCGCAGTAACGCGGCGGTTTTGTCCAACCGCCGCGAGCAGTGACGCAAAAAAGCATTTCAACAAAGACGTAGCAACTGGAGATCTGGAGAATGAAAATAAGTCTTAGGCGAATTGACGCCGTGCTGTTCGGTGCAGCAGTGACGGCCTCCGTACCGGCCCTCTCGCAAAGCAGCGTGACGTTGTACGGTATCGTCGATAACGGCCTTTCCTACACCAGCAATCAGACTTCTACGCTCGGCTCGACGAGCGGGGGCAAATCCGCTGTCAAGCTCGCGCCGGGGGTGTGGGCTGGAAGCCGCTTCGGTCTGAAAGGCGGGGAAGATCTTGGCGGCAATACCAAGGCCATTTTCCAGCTGGAATCGGGTTTTAACTCGGGCACGGGGGCACAGCAGTACACCAACGCGATGTTCGGTCGCCAGGCGTGGGTCGGTGTGACCAACCCGGCGTACGGCACGTTCACGGCGGGACGCCAGTATGCGTCGTACTACCAGATGCTCTCACCCTACAGCCCGACAACGTGGCTCACCGGCTACTACGGTGCGCATCCTGGCGACATCGACGGGCTGGATACGATTTACCGTGCAAATAACACGCTGGAGTACACCTCGCCCAAGCTGTACGGATTGACTGTCAGCGGTTCCTATTCGCTCGGCGGCGTTGCGGGCAGCACGAACCGCGGCTCGACGTGGTCGACGGCGGCGCAATATGCGTTGGGTCCGATCGGCCTTGCGGTCGGCTTCTCGCGCATCAATAACTCGACGTTGGGCGGCGGCACCTGGGGCGCGGATTCGACGACCACGAACGGCGGCTCGCAGATCGGGGTATCGGCGCTGACGAATGGCTATCAGACCGCACAGGCGCAGCAGCGTTTCGCGGTGGGTGGCGGCTATACGTTCAATAGCGCGTGGGACGTCACGGCCACGTACTCGAATGTTCAATACATTCCGGGCACGGGTTCGAAGTTCCACGACACGGCGATCTTCAATACGGGTGGTCTCGTGTTGCACTGGAAGCCGCTAGTTGCATGGGACTTCGGCGCGGGCTACAGCTACACGCGCGCTACCCGTGCGAACGGCATTGAGGACAGCGCGCAGTATCACCAGTTCAACCTGTCCCAGTACTATTCGTTGTCTAAGCGTACTGGCCTGTATGCACTGGAAGCCTATCAGCACGCGAAGGGTAAGACGCTCGGCACCAACGGCGCTGGGCAAATCATCGACGCGACCGCGACGCTTGGTGACGGCTACAATTCCGCGCCTTCGTCCACAGGCAATCAGTTCGCTTTCGGCGTGGGCGTTATTCACCGCTTCTGACCACTTATAGCTGAGTGTGTTGTTGCGAGAGAAGCCGGGCTGCTTTGTCAGCCCGGCTTTCGCGCCCTTAACATTAGAACGATGTGCCGATCTGAAACTGGAATTTCTGGTACTTGTCGGTAGCGTGCTTGACAACCGGGAAGCCGAGCGAAAGTTTGAGTGGGCCAATCGGCGATATCCATTCGAGGCCCGCGCCATAGCTGTAGCGCAAGCCATTGGCGCCCGTACTGTTACCCTCGTTGCCCCATACATTGCCGGCGTCGAGGAAGGTGAACACGCGCAATGTCCGGTCCCATCCTGTGCCGGGCAATGGGAATGTCATTTCGACGTTGGCCACCACCATTCGCGAGCCGCCGATCGGATCGCCCGTTGTTTTGTCGGTCGGACCCAGCGATCCCGATTCATAGCCGCGCACCGAGCCGATCCCACCCGCGTAATAGTTCTTGAAGATCGGATACGCCTTGCCGGCAAATCCATTGCCGTAACCGCCCTGAAGATTCATACCCAGAATGAAGCCGCGCGAGAACGAGTAATAGTACTGGGCCTGAACGTCGGTCTTGTAGTACTCGGTGCCTCCAGCCGGCGTGCCAATTTCGCTATTGGCCTGCACGAAGTAGCCGCGGCTCGGCACGAGTGCGCTGTCGCGATTGTCACGTGCCCAGCCTGCTGTTATCGGCACGTTGTTGACTACGTTGCCGAATTCGGCAACGTAGTCTTTGTAGCTCTGTGGCGTCGAGGAATCCGTGCGCAACCGGTTCTGCTCTAGTCCCAAACCGAAATAGACAGTGTCCGCTTCGGAGAACGGAATACCGAACTTCAGATCAGCGCCCACGGTGACAATGCGAAAACTCGTGTCGGTGTAGTAGTAAAGCGGATAGCTGGTGCGGTAGTACACATCCGTAATACGTTTGATGCCGTCCACGGTGAAGTAGGGGTCGGTTTGCGTGAGGGAAAGCGTACGGTAAGTCTTTGCCGTGTTCACATTCAGAGCGAGACTCGTGCCGGAGCCGAATACGTTGTCCTGCGAAATGCCGGCCGAAAGCACGACTTTGTCGGTGGATGAGAATCCCGCGCCGAGCGTAATAGCGCCGGTGGGCTTCTCGTTGACCTTGACGTCCACATCCACCTGGTCCGACGATCCTTCTACCGGCACGGTGGTCACATCCACATCGGTAAAATAGCCCAGACGATTCACGCGGTCTTTCGACAACATCAACCGGTTCGAGTCGAACCACGAACTCTCCAGTTGACGCATTTCGCGGCGTACCACTTCGTCGCGCGTGCGGGTGTTACCGGTGACGTTGATATGACGCACGTACACGCGGCGGCTTGGGTCCACCTGCAACGTGAGATCGACCGTATGGTGCTGCTGATCGATCTTCGGCAGTGCGTTCACCGTGGCGAACGCATACCCATATTCGCCAAGCTTATCTACTACCGCCTTGGTCGCGGCCTGCAGCTTTTCAGCGGAAAAGCGCTCGCCAGGTTTGATATTGACGAGCCTGGTCAGTTCACTTTCACGGTCGAGCAGATTACCCGCCAGTTTGATGGACGAAATAGTGTATGGCTCGCCCTCGTGCAACGTGACCGTCAGGTACATCTCCCTCTTGTCCGGCGTCAGCGATACCTGTGTCGACTCAATGTTGAACTCCAGGTAGCCGCGATTCAGGTAGTACGAGCGTACGTGCTCGAGGTCGCCGGTGAGCTTGTCCTTTGCATATAGATC
Source organism: Paraburkholderia sp. 22098 (assembly GCF_052045935.1). NCBI lineage: Bacteria > Pseudomonadati > Pseudomonadota > Betaproteobacteria > Burkholderiales > Burkholderiaceae > Paraburkholderia > Paraburkholderia sp. 22098. The sequence continues at coordinate 82,211 of NZ_JBQEPV010000016.1, forward strand.
GTTTTTCGTGTACCACGAGAACCAGTTCGGCGTGGACAGCTGCATTTCGTCGCGCAACGTGTTCGTATCGAATGTGCTATTACCGATGAAATTGATCTGCCTGATCTTTGCGCTCGGTCCCTCGGCCACGGAGAAGAGGATCGCGACGCGGTGACGGTCGATTGGAGTAAACGTCGTGGTGACTTCAGCGGCGTAATAGCCGCGCGTCAGATACTGGCGCTTCAATTCCTGTTCCGCCTTGTCCACCAGTGCCTTGTCGTAGGAGCGGCCTTGCGACAAGCCGACAGCGCGCAGCGCCTTCGTCAGATTTTCCTTGTCGAACTCGTGAATACCCGCGAAGTCGATCGTTCCCACTGCTGGGCGTTCCTGCACATGCACTGTAACGACGTTGCCTTCCGTGGAGATGCGTACGTCGTTGAAGAAGCCGGTGGCGTACAAGGCGCGAATTGCTTCGGAAGCCTTATCTTCTGTGAACATTTCTGCCTGTTTGATCGGCAGGTAGGCGAAGAGGGTGCCGGGTTCGATGCGTTGCAAGCCTTCAATCTTGATGTCCTGCACGACGAACGGCTCCGCGGCGTGAGCCGGGCTCGTTGCCAGCGTAATGCCGGCGAACGAAAGCGCGCCTGCTAGCCGGCTGGTTAAGGCTCGAAAATTCATCTTGGGTTTCTGGTCCTGATACAGCGCACAAAGCGCAGATGAGAACGCTCGAAGGCAAGCAACGCTTTCGAAACGGCGGTCTTTGGCTCTGGAAAGCGCGAAGTATAGGGACGTGTGCCGTGCCTGACGTTACTGAAAACTTTCCGCCCCTTATGGCCGATGCGCCATACGATGCGGCGGCAGGCGGCTGCGGGAGGACTTGTGCGACAGGCGTAGAAATTGTGCGTTACACAGATGAAGGAAGCGTAGGGCGCGTGTAACCCGGCGGCGCATTCACGCTGCTATTGTCAGATCGGCGATTGCGCCACCCGCATAACGCGATCTGGAGGGTTGGTCATGATGGAATATTTTTCACCGGCAGTGGTTGCGGCAATCTTGCGCGTCAGTTCGTCGCCGATCTTTTCCGCGCGCCTCGCTATGGTGTCGCTGTTGGTTCGCCGCGATGCATCGCGTCATGAGGTCGGCACCGTGGAGCGAGCCTGCGCTATGGCAGAGGACGCAACCCGTGTCTGACATTTCGGCTTTCTTGCTCAATTCGATTACCGACATGCAGTTAACTGCCGATGGCCAGTACCTTCTGATTCACGGCAATCAGCCCACGGCCGCGTTGCATCGCTCGGTACTTAACGATCTGCTTGTGGCGCTGCCCAATGCAATAGAACACGCCGACCGCGTAGCCCATAACGATCAGCAGATGGGCTTCGCGCTGCAGTGCCAGGGCTGGGAAGTCGGCAGGCTGAACGGCATGGGAATGGTGGTGATCCGCTTTCATCTATCGGCGAATGCGGGACTGTCCTTCTCATTGCCCGCCGACCAGATTCCCTTTCTGCTGCAAGCGCTTGGCGGCGTCGTGGCTGCGGAGGAGCCTCGCGCCGGCGGCACGACGCTGCAATAACGCCGCGCCGTTTGTTGGCACATGGGCGCCACGTTGCGGGCACATTGCCGGCATCGCCGCGATTTCTCTCGCATCGCTGCGTCCTTCATTCTTTCCTATCGTTACCTCTTTTGAAACTACGCAGTGTATTTCGGCGCTTTCGCTTAAGGCCGCTCGTTTCCCTGATGCTCTTCACCGCCGGCTACATACCGCTTGCCGGTCACGCGCAATTGAGCGGCGCCTCGGCACAGCCGGAATCGGTGGATGGCCCATGGGGACTGCGGCTCGCGCCGCAACTGACCGAGCAGCCCATGCGCGCGGAAGATCGGCCGGCAATCTCGGCGTTCGCCGACTCTGTCACGGCCACGACGGACACCGACGTATCGCTCAAGGGACACGCGCAATTGCGGCGCAACGTGTCGATCGTGAAGGGCGACGCGTTGCATTACGACGTCGATGTCGACAAGGTCGATGCCTATGGCAACGTTCAGCTTGTTCGAGATGGCAACGTGTTCGCTGGACCTGACGCACATTTCTACGTGGACGCGAATGAAGGCTATATCAGCGTGCCAAAGTACCGGTTCCATCTGACCGGAGGTTGGGGCAGCGCCCGGCGTATCGATCTCGTGGATAAGGAGCGCTCGGTCGTGCATCACGGCACGTACAGCACCTGTCAATGCGAATCGCAGCCGGCGTGGTACGTGAACGCGTCCGAGTTCGATATCGACACAGGCACTGACGAGGGTATCGCTCATAACGGCGTGCTGTTCTTTCAGGGCATACCGCTGCTCGCGAGTCCGTGGCTTTCGTTTCCGCTGTCGGGCGCGCGACGCAGCGGCCTGCTGCCGCCAACTTTCTCGATGAGTTCGACCAATGGTGTAGACGTGGCGCTCCCGTACTACTTCAACCTCGCGCCCAATTACGATCTCACGCTGACGCCGCGCATCATGACGCGCCGGGGCGCGATGCTCACAGCGGAATACCGTTACTTGCGCCCCAACGATTCGGGCTCCCTGTCCGTGGCGTTTTTGCCGCACGATGCGATTACCAGGACGCAGCGCTATTCGATTGCGCTCAAGGACAACTGGAGCTTCGGCTCGGGCTTTGGCGCATACGTCAATTACAACCGCGTCTCCGATTCCACGGTGGTGACCGATCTCGCCTCCGGCGTCGCCTTTCCGACGGGTTCAACCACCCTATACCAGCAGGAAGCCGGACTGACCTATTCCGACGGGCCGTGGACCGTACTGGCTCGGGAGCAGCGCTGGCAGTCGTTCTCCAGTGACTCGACGTACAACCGCGAGCCGCAGGTCAATGTACGGTACGCGCGCTATAACGTGGCCGGCTTCGACATCGGCGCGGAAACGGATGCGACACGCTTCACGATCTCGTCGTCGGATATGACGCAGGGCAATCGTTTCGTTTTCAACCCTTACGTGAGCTATCCGATCGAGCGGCCGGGCTGGTTCATCACGCCGAAGCTCGCATGGCATTTCGCCGCATATGATCTGACGTCTATCGGATCGGACGTGCCTGCAGGCGAGGCGAAATCGTTCAGTGTCAACGTGCCGACGTTCAGCCTCGATTCGGGCATGCGCTTCGAACGAAGCGTGCGACTTTTCGGGCAGTCGTACATTCAGACGCTAGAGCCGCGTCTGTTTTATGTGTACACACCTTATCGCAACCAATCCTATGTTCCGCTATTTGACACCGCCACAGCGGACTTCGGGCTCGCCGAGCTCTTCATGGCAAACAGCTTTGTCGGCAACGACAGAGTGTCCGATGCGAATCGGGCGACGGCAGCATTGACCACGCGTTTCATCGACCCCGCGAGCGGCGAAGAGCGCGCCCGCTTCGTGCTCGCTGAACAATATGACTTTCGCACGCCGCGTGTGACGCTGCAGTCGGACGACGCGATCAGTACCGTTGCGCGTACCGGAATCATTCTGGGTGCGTCGTACAAGGTTGGGCCGAATCTCAGCGCGGAGCAGGCCGTTGAGTACAGTCAGGCCAATCATTACCTCACGCATGCGGAAGCCGGCTTTGGTTGGGCTCCCGGCGCACATCAGGTGCTGAATGTGGCGTACCGCTACACGCGCGCCAACAGCACGCTCGATTACCAGCCGGTCAATCAGTTCATTGTTTCGGGGCAATGGCCGCTTGCGCGTAATGTGGTGAGTGTTGCGCGCGTCAATTACGACATGAGCACGCACCGTCTGATTGCCGGCCTGCTCGGAGTTCAGTACGACGCCGATTGCTGGTCATTCGGGGTCGCGTTTGAGAAGTACACCAATGCCACGAGCTCCGCGACGTCGCCGAGTACCGGCACGCGGGCGCTCATGCAGCTCCAGTTGAAGGGATTTTCGCAGGTCGACAATGGTTTGCTCAATCAGTTTCGCGCGAACGTGCCGGGTTTTACGCCAACTTCGACGGTAGAAGAGCCCACCTCGCGGTTCAGCGATTATCAGTAGAGGGCAGGACATGTCTCGGTACAACTGGCACGCGCACTGGGCGCACAGGTCTATGCGACGGCAAGTACGCGCGACCATGCTCTCGTTATGTATCTGGGCGCTACGCCGATCGATTACCGTGCTCGGTCTGTCGAGCAGTACGTCGAATTCATCACGCAGGGCGCCGGACACTCATAGGCGTCAGCGATTGCACGCAGGCAGGCAGCCAGGCCACCGTTGCTTGGCTTTAGCTCAAGAAGCGCAGGCGGCCGCTAAAGCGTCTCCTCATAGCGGCAATTAACGAGCAGTTCCGCCAGGCTCGTCGTATTCGGCAACTCGATAGTATTCACCACCAGAAGCGCCAGGTCTTGCGGCTGCGTCATCGCCATCGGTTCAATATCGGCGATGGCTGCGGCCATGTCCGTGTTGACGAAGCCGGGGCATACCGCGGTCGCCCGCACGCCGTCGTCCCAACCCGCACGGCGCACCGCATGGGTGAGCGCCACCATCGCGTGCTTCGACATCTGATAGCCGACGTTCAGGTTCTTCACGCGTTTACCGGAAAGCGACGCAAGCTGCACGAAGCGTCCGGCTCCTGCACGGCGCAAATGCGGCAGCGCCGCCTGCGCGAGCCGGAAAGGTGCGTTCACGTTGATCTCGAAGGTTTCGGTCAGGAGCGCATCGGTGCCGGTATCGAAGTCGATCATGCGGCAGATGCCCGCGTTGCTCACCAGCACGTCAATGCGCCCGAAGCGCGCGATCGTCGCATCCACCCAGGCGCGGGCGGCTTCGGGATCGCGCGCCTCGTAGGGATGCAGGAACGCATCGGGCACGCCATCGTAAGCGTGCATATCGCGCAGACCGAGCGACAGCCTATAACCGCGCCGCGCCAGTTCCAGCGCAATCTCGCGTCCGATGCCGCGGCTCGCGCCCGACACCATCGCCACTTTGTCCAGGTGCAATTCCATGTGCTATCGGTCCTCGCTTATCAGAATCCCGCGTCGATCGTGATTTTCGAGCCGTCGCTGAAGCGCCCAAGACGGAACGCGTGCGGGTCGACGAGCGGTGCGTCGCCGTTGACGAGGTCGGCCATCAGCCGGCCCGCGCCCGGCCCGATTCCGAAGCCGTGTCCCGAGAAACCGGTGCCGATGAACATGCCCGGCACGCGCGCGACTTCGGAGATGACGGGGATCGCGTCCGGCGTCACGTCGATGTAGCCGGCCCACCGCTGCGCGATGCGTGCGCCCGACAACTGCGGAAACGCTTCGGTGAACGCCTTGAGACCCTTGTCGACGTATGGCACCACGGGGTCCGGATCGAGCGTGCGAACATGTTCGAAAACGGTCGATTCGTTGAGCGCCCAGCGGCGCGGCCGCTTGAGTTCGTCGAAGAAGCGCTTGCCGATCTGGATCTGTAGCGCGCCCATCTGACTCTTCAATGCTTCAATGTATTTGAAGAAGAGGCGGAACGAATCGGGCGTCAGATCGGCGTGCGTACGCAGGCCGTACGCGACCGTGTAGCCGCCGTCCGCCCGCTTGCGAAACGCGAATTCCTCGTTATTGGCGCTGCACGTGGGACCGCCTTCGAGGGGTTCGGTACGCAGCACGGACGCACGCGTGAGCAGTTGCGGCAGCTCCACGCCGAGATTGCCGCAGAAATAGCGCGTCCATGCGCCGCCTGCTACGACGACCGCATCGCAGCGAATCGTCCCATGTTCGGTGACGACCGCGCTCGCCCGCCCGCCGCTCGTCTCGATGCCGCGCACCGCGCACGGCGTCAGAATACTGACGCCCTTGCGTCGCAGCGCGTTGGCGATGGCGGGCGCGGCCTTTTGCGGTTCCGCGCGGGCATCGCCCGGCGTGAAGATGCCGCCCTTGAACGTCTGCGTCGCGCCGGGCAGCAGGCGTGAGACTTCATGCGTGTCCACTTCGCGCGTGTCGAAGGCATCGTCGCCTGCTATCTGACGAGCGCGCTTTAGCCAGTCACGGTGACGTTCGAGCACGGCGTCATCGTTCGATACGTACAGGATGCCGCACTGGTTGAAGCCGGTGTCGATGTCGAGCATTCTGTCGAGCGTGCGCCAGATTTTGAGGCTTTCGATGCTCAGCAGAAATTCGCGAGGATCGCGCCTCGTCACGCGGACCCAGCCCCAGTTGCGGCTCGACTGCTCGCCCGCGATGTGCCCCTTCTCGCACAGCGCGACGGACAGTCCTTTTTCGTGCAGCGCAAGCGCCGTTGATACGCCGATGATGCCGCCGCCGATCACGACCACATCGGCGCGTTCGGGCAGCTTGATATCGTCGGCGACGGTGTCGACTTTAGGACCCATGGTTTATTTCAACGAAGTGAGAGTTACGGACGACGCTCGGCCACGGCCGCTGTCTGCGACTGCAGCGCTTCTTCAGCGCGCACGTTGCGCCCGGCGCGCGATGTCTTCTGCCGGCGCGCGGCGGGGTTGATGAAGCGATTGGTCCAGCGGTCCAGATGATTGATCGTGTGCGTGAGCGGCACGGTGATGAGCAGATACACGGCGCCTGCCGCGACGAGCGGCGACAGGTTGGCCGTGTTGACGGCCGCGTTTTGCCCGATGGTGAACAGATCGCGCTGCGAAGTGAGCAGCCCGAGGAAGTACACGAGGCTCGAATCCTTGACGATCGAGATGAACTGATTGGCAAGCGCGGGCAGAATGCGCCGCACGCCCTGCGGCACGATTACATGACGCATGCCGCTCCAGTACGTCATGCCGAGCGCCTGGCACGCGGACATCTGCCCGCGTCCGACGCTCTGAATTCCCGACCGGAAGATCTCGGCAATATACGCCGAGGACACCAGCGCCAGCGCGACGATCGCAAGCGGATACGGATTCGGCCCGAACAGCGAGAGTCCCACCGGCGCCAGGCCCTGGCCGACCACAAGGATGACGAGCGCGGCGGGCAGGCCGCGGAAGACATCCACGAAAACGCGCACGGGCCAGGTCAGCCAGCGCGTGTGCGATACGGCGCAGAGCGCCAGCGCCATTCCTGCCACGATGCCGAGCGCAGTCGAGACCACCGACAGGATCAGCGTGTTCACGAGACCCGTGCCGATCAGCGTCGGCAGCGATTCGACGAGCAGCGGCCAATCCAGGAAGTTCTGCAGGAGTGCATTCATGGAGACTCTCTCCTTGCGCTTGACGAGGCGCGACAAAGCAACAATGGCGGGCGGTTACTTCATCGCGTACGGCGGCATTGGATCAGGCTTCGGATAGCCGGGATTGAAGTGCTGATAGAGCTTGAGCCACGTCCCGTCCGCCACCAGTTCGCCGATCGCCTTGTTGACCGCCCCTTCGAGCTTCGCATTGCCCTTGCGGATCGCGAAACCGGCGGGAAGATTCGAAGCTGAGATGTCGAGCCTGTCGGCGAGCTTCAGGTCCGGATACTTACCTTGCAGCGCTTCGAGCAAGGTCTTGTCGATGAAGTAGCCGTCGATGTACTTGTTGCGCAGCGCGAGAAAGCCCGCGTTGATGTTCGGAAAGCGGACGATCTGCGCGCCCGGCAGATAGCTCTGCGAATACGTGTCCTCGATGGTTCCCTGCACGACTCCGATGCGCTTGTCCTTCACCGATGCGACGTCCGCGCCGATCGTGCTGTCCGGCAGCGTACCGACGCTCAGGAGACCCGTCAGATAGCCTTCCGAGAAATCGACCATCTTGAGGCGTTCCCTGGTGATCGAGATCGAGCCCGCGGCAAGATCGACCTGCTGATTCGCCACGCTCGGCAGCAGACCCGCGAAGTCCTGCGCGCGGAAGTCGGCCGTGAGCCCGAGTTTCGCGGCGATAGCGCGCACCAGCTCGACGTCGAAGCCCGTCATCTTGCCGTTGTCGATGTACGAGTACGGCTTGTTGTTCGCATCGACGCCGGCCACGATCTTGCCCGGCGTCAATGTGCCGACGTCATCGGCGGCGCGGGCGGCGGTCGTCGCGCCGACCAGGAACGATGCGGCCACGGCGAGATGGCGTGCGAGACGAAGTAATCGCATGGTGAGGCTCCCTTGAAATGGACAGCGGTTGGATCAATGCAGGATGCGCGAAAGAAAGTCTCGCGCGCGTTCGGAGCGCGGCCGTTCGAAGAAGGCTTCGCGCGTTTCGTCTTCCACGATCACGCCGCGGTCCATGAACAACACGCGGTCGGCGACGCGCTTTGCAAAACCCATCTCGTGCGTGACGCACAGCATGGTCATCCCGTCCTGCGCGAGCGTGGTCATCACGTCGAGCACTTCGTTGACCATCTCGGGATCGAGCGCGGAAGTCGGCTCATCGAACAGCATGGCGACCGGGTCCATCGAAAGCGCCCGCGCAATCGCCACGCGTTGCTGCTGACCGCCCGACAATTGCGCCGGATACTTGTCCTCGTGACCGCTCAAGCCCACGCGGCGCAATAGCGAGCGTGCGCGCTCACCGGCTTCGTCGCGCGCGCGGCCGAGCACGTTCATCTGCGCGAGCATCAGGTTGCGCTGCACCGAGAGATGAGGAAAAAGTTCGAGATGCTGAAACACCATGCCGACCCGCGCCCGCAGCCGCGAAAGATTCGCGCGCTTCGCCGTCACGTCGATGCCGTCCACGACGATCTGCCCGCTCTGTACCGCTTCCAGCCCGTTGACGGATTTGATGAGCGTGGACTTGCCGGACCCGGACGGCCCGCAGATCACGGCCACTTCACCGCGCGCGATGCTCGCCGTGCAGTGGTTCAATACGCGAATGCCGCCGTACCACTTCGAAACGTTGTTCAGCTCGATCATTGTGGCTCCTTTAGATGCTTCGGCTTCCTGATTGAATCAGCTCGTCATCGCTTCAAGAGAGTGCTGCTCGCACGCGGCCGTGCCACATATCGCCGATACGGTACAGTGCGCTGCCGACGGGTACCGCAAGCGTGCTGGCCATTCCGGCCCCTGAGAGGGGAAACGCACCTTCGCCGAATGCACCGACATCCTGCTCGACACCCGCCATACGTTTTCCGATGCGATGCCCGAGATAGCTCATCAGCGCAACGCCGTTGCCGTTGCAGCCGAGCGCATAGTGCACGCCGTCGTGCTGGCCGACGTGCGCGAGCCTGTCCCCGGTCATTGCGACGAAGCCTTTCCAGGAATGCGTGACGCGCACGTCCCGAAGGGCGGGCCACAATTGCACGAGCTTCGCGTACAACCGCCGCGCGGCCTCGCGTTCATCGATCTCGCGGATGGCGGGCCGCGACCCGAAGATCATTCGTGTGCCGTCCGGCGATGGCCGCGTATAGAAGAGATTGCGCTTCGAATCGCTGATCATGCGGCGGCCTGGATTGAGGACGTCCATGAGGCCTTCGGGCAGCGGCTCGGTAGCAATCTGATAACTCGCGACCGGCAACACGCGGCGCGAAAAGAACGGCAGCAGTGGACCTGTATAGCCGTTGGTAGCCAGCAGCACCTGCCGCGCATCGAACACGCCGCGCGCGGTGTGCACGCGAAACCGCGTATTTCCCATTCGTTCGATCCGCTGCACTGCTGCGTGCGAATGCAGCGTCGCGCCGCGCCGGCGCGCGAGGTCGCGCAGCGCACGATGATATTTCGCGGTATGCAGTCCGCCGTATTCGTCGACGAGAATGCCGCCGTAGTAATAGTCGGAGCCGATGATGCCGCGCTGCGCATCGCGCTCGATCACGTGCACCGTGACGCCGGTCTTGTCGCGCAACAACTGGCCTTGGCGACGCAGCACGTTGAAATGCGTGGGCGTATAGGCGCCGAAGAAGCGGCCGGTGATATGCAGGTCTGCGTCGAGCGATTCGTCTGCGATGATTCCCTTGAGATAGTCGAAGCTCGCCATCGACTCCTGCATCAGGCGCGTGAGACGTTCAGCGGACACGCCGCGAATGGCGTTGGTCAGCGCAAGCTTCTGACCGCTCGACACCATGCCCCCGCTGCGGGTGCTGCCGCCAGCGCCGATCTCGGCGCCATCCAGCACCGCGACGCGCGCGCCATGCTTCGCGGCCTCCGCCGCGGCCGACAGCCCGCAATACCCGCTGCCGACGATCGCCAGGTCCACGTTCGCCGGCAAAGGTTCCGGCGCGACCTCGGGCGGTGCGGCATCCCACCAGTACGGGGCGCAACGGAAGGTTTCGTGAAACAGCAACGCATCGGGACGCATGGACTTGGCCCTGTTCGTTTGATCGAGTCCAGTGTCGCGCTCGCAAATCATCCGGTCAAATAGCGCCAAAAACGGCTTCCATTCATTTCTGATATGGCAAGCTGAGACTTCGGCCGATGTTTTGCGCGGCCCACGTCCGGAGAAAACGATGAATCTCAGGCAGGTCGAGGCGTTTCGGCTGGTCATGCTGCGCGGTTCGATGACGGCCGCCGCCGAAGAACTCGGCACATCGCAACCGAGTATCAGCCGGTTAATCGCGGAACTGGAAGCCGCCACGGGACTGACGCTGTTCGTGCGCAATGGCGGACGCATTCATGCCACTGATGCTGGCAGCGCGTTCTATCGCGAGGTGGATCGCAGCTTCGTCGGTCTGGAGAAGCTGCAGCATTCGGCGCGAGAGATTCTTGAACTCGGCAGCGGACGGCTGCGGATCGTGGCAGCGCCGGTCCTCGCGCTGTCGTTTCTGCCTGCCGTGATCGCGCGCTTCGCTGACGCCCATCCGCGCGTCGCGGTGTCGCTCGAAATGCGCAGTGAGAGCACGATCCAGCGCTGGGTGTCGTCGGGACACTGCGACGTAGGCTTCGCGACCACCACGCCGGATGCGTTCGGCGTGATGAGCGAGGAACTCTATGAACTGGCGGGGCTATGCGCGTTGCCAGCGCGTCATGCGCTAGCGGCGCGCACGCGGATTCGCGCGGCCGACTTGCGTGGCGAACGGCTCATCCTGCCTTCCTATGCGGACGATACGCGTGCCGCGCTCGATCGCGCGCTGCGTCCGGCGGGCGCGGATCAGGTGCCTGCGATCGAGACGCCGTATGGCGCGACCATCTGCGCGCTCGTGACGCGCGGCGCGGGCGTGGGCATCGTCAATCCGCTCGCGACCGTGGATGCCGATCCTGCGCGCATCGTGTTCCGGCCGTTCGCGCCGGCGATCTGGTTTCGCGGCTTCACCCTTTATCCGCAGACGCCGCGAGGCAATCCGTTGGTCGGCGAGTTTCTCGAACTCGTAGGTGAGCAGATGGCGGCGTTGAGGCGGGGCGCGCATATCTGAGTCCACGCTCGTTGACCGAACACAAGCTTCTTGCGACCGACTGTAAATTGAGTTCTAAAGTATTCCCTTGTGATGCCGTTCATGAGTTGTTTGAGTTGTTTGCACGTCGAAGTATTCAGTTGGCAACGAGAACCGCCCAACAAGAAAGAATAGGAATGCGACAGCACCACAACGGCGCTCGCCAGCATCACTTTGGTGCGGTCGGTCGCACGAGGCAGATGAATCTAAACCGTAGCCCGGGGAAAAGTCATGGCGGACGCCAATGAGATTGTCGATTTGACGCGAGAAGTTCACCGTATAGCGAAGGGCAACGTATCGGATATCAACGACATCAATCGTGAAACCACCTTTCTCGCCATCAACGCGCTGATCGAATCGGCCCGTGCCGGCGACGCCGGGCGCGGCTTTGCCGTGGTCGCAAATCAGGTCAAGGTAGTGTCGCAACGCATCGGACAGTTGACCACCGAACTGAGCCGCGAACTCACGGCCCTAGGCGACCGGATGATCACGCAGCTCGAGCAGCAGGAAGCGCAGCGCCTCACGGATCTCGCGCTCAACATGATCGAGATCGTCGATCGCAACCTCTACGAACGCTCCTGCGATGTGCGCTGGTGGGCGACCGACTCCGCGATCGTCGATTGCGTTGCGCACGACACCCGCGAACACCGCGCGTTCGCGTCAGAGCGGCTAGGCGTGATTCTCGACAGCTACACCGTGTACCTCGATCTGTGGGTGATCGACATGGAGGGCAACGTCGTGGCCACCGGCCGGCCTGGCCAGTTCGCCACGGCAGGGCAAGCGAACGTGGCGGACGAGCCGTGGTTCAAGGCGGCGGCGAAGTCGGCGTCGGGCGCCGAGTATGCGGCGGCCGAACTCGCGTCGATGGCGGCGCTCAATGGCGCCGCCGTGGCGACGTACGCGGCGGCGATTCGCGAAGGCGGCGCTAACCGGGGGCGTCCGCTCGGCGTACTGGCGGTATTCTTCAATTGGACCCCGCAAGCTTCGACGGTAGTCAAGGGCGTGCGTTTGTCGGTGGAAGAGTGGACGCGTACGCGCTGCCTGCTCGTCGATGCACGCAAGCGCGTGATCGCCAGTTCAGACGACAAAGGCGTGCTGCAGGAAGTGCTGCCGCTCAAAGTGAGCGATCCGAAGGCGGGCGCGTATCGACCGGACGCGGACACATTGGTGGCCTACGCCCTCACGCCGGGCTACGAAACATACGAAGGGATGGGGTGGTACGGCGTGATCGTGCGCAAGCGCGCGGGGCGGTGAAGGGAGTCGCCCACACCATCCGCCGTTTAAGGATGGTGGTCGATCGGGCGCGCCGGTGGTCCTACCAGGGAGGCGAGTACAACGACGGCTTTGAGAGTGGGTTGACATGTTCGAACGCTGGTTTGGGCTACAGAAGCTACTGCTGACGGAAACCCCTAAAGCCGCGAAAAGTTCGGTTACACGCTTTGTCTTCACCGTGCGAGGCCTAACGTGCCAAAACCCGATTTTCATCGAGCGTTGAGTCCGAACCAGGGCCGTTCCGCCCGGCACGACTACTTTTCCCCTTCTTGTTCTGGCTTCAAGACCCGGGGTCGAACACATTCGCAACTGTAAGGGGCCGACCAAAGCGCTCTGGCCGCTCCTTCCTTTCTGATCAATCGTTGACAAGTCGCCAGCAATAAGGGCAAGTTTGTCGGTTTCACAAATGCCGACGGGTGACCCGACGATGGAACGATCCTCCAATAACGCCCTCGAAATGATCGCAGCGGCGGCCGACCCGTTGCGCGTCGGATTCTTTCTGGTTCCTGATTTTCCGATGATGACCTTCGGCGCCGCGGTCGATCCGCTCCGCCAGGCCAATCGCATCTCCGGGCGCGCGCTTTATAAATGGAGCTTCCTATCCATCGATGGCGCGCCTGTTCACTCGAGCGCGGGCGTCCCGTTTCCGATCGACTATTCGATCGCCGACATGCCCCCCTGCGATCTGATCATCCTCTGCGCAGGGTTGAATCATACGAAGGCTTACAAACCTGCTGTGTTCAAATGGTTGCGCTCGGTGCATGGCCGGGGATGCGTGCTCGGCGGCATCTGCGCCGGTCAGTTCCTGATTGCCAAGGCGGGCCTGCTCGACGGGCGCCGTTGCGCCGTTCATTGGGAGCTACTCGCGGCGTTCCAGGAAGAGTTTCCGCGCAGCGTGGCGTCCAACGCCATCTTTGCGGTGGATGGTCCGTTCGTCACGTCGTCCGGCGGCACCGTGACCCTCGACATGATGCTGCACCTCATCGCGGCGAGCAAAGGCCGCGATATCGCGAACGCGATTTCCGACCAGTTCAATCATCCGGAGATCCGTCAGCAGGATTCGGCTCAACGTCTGCCGGCGCAAATGCGCTTCGGCATCCGCAATCCCAAACTGCTCGAAATCGTCAAGGTGATGGAATCGAGCATCCAGAATCCCGTCGATCTCCAGGTGCTCGCGCGCCGCGTACAACTGTCGACGCGTCAGATTGAACGCCTCTTCGTCACGCATGTCGGCAAAACACCGTCGGCTTTCTACGCCGGCTTGCGCATGGCCCGCGCGCACGATCTGATTCTTCAGACGGATCTGTCCATCTCTGACGTCGCGGAAATATGCGGCTATATGTCGGCGGCGCGCTTCGGCCGGATCTATCGCGCGCATTACGGCAGCACGCCGAGAGAAGTCCGGCAGGGCGGTGTTGCGCGCCGTCAACCGCTGACTGATTCCTCACGCTGACCTTTCACGACCAATGTCACGCAAGAAGTGCGATGTCGCTTTTTGTACCTGAAATGTCGCATTCGCGTTTTTGTTCAAATCTTGAATCGACTTAACCTGTCCATCAGCCGTTTACGCCCGCTTCCCACTTATTCCGGAGACCATGCAGTGTCCAACGATTCCGAAGCAACGCCGCATCCTTACATTCCCGTTCTCATCGACGACCTCAAAAGCGGCAATGTCTCGCGCCGTCATTTTCTTCGCACGGCGACGTTGCTCGGATTGTCGGCCATGACGGCGTACAAGCTGAGCGGCGAAACGAATCCGTTCATTACCGACGCGCAGGCCGCCGACGCGCTGCCCAAAGGCGGGCATCTGCGAATCGGAATGCGCTGCATGGAGATCAAGAGTCCGCATCAGGCCGACTTCGCCGAGAAGTCGAATGTCATCCGGCAGGTTTGCGAATTCCTGACGTTCACCGGCAACGACAATATCACCCGCCCGTATCTGCTGGAGCGCTGGGAAGTCAGCGAAGACCTGAAGACGTGGACGCTGCATATCCGCAAGGGCGTGAAGTGGCATAACGGACGCGCGCTGAATGCGGACGACGTGGTGTGGAATCTCAAACGTGTCTGCGATCCGGCAGTGGGTTCGTCGCAACTCGGGCTATTCACCGGTTACCTCGTTCAGGAATACGACTCCGGTCAGAAGGATGCGAGCGGCAAGCCGAAGAAGGCGAGCCGCATCTGGTCCGATAATGCGATCGAGAAGGTCGACGACCTGACGGTCCGGCTGAACTGTTTCGCACCGCAAATCGCCGTGCCGGAACATCTGTTCCACTACGCGATGTTCATCACCGACCCGGCGGACAAGGGCATGTTCGGCGCCGGCTTCAACGGCACCGGCCCGTTCGAACTCACCTCGTACACGGTCGGCAAGAGCGCGGTGTACAAGGCGCGTAAAGACTATTGGGGCACCGGTCCTTATCTGGACTCGTTCGAGTTCGTCGACCTGGGCGACAGCGCGGGCGCCGGCATCTCGGCGATGGCTTCGCGCCAGGTCGACGGTCTCTCCGAAGCCGACGCGGTTCAGGTGAATGCGATGAAGCGCCTGCCGCACGTGCAGCCCTACAGCGTGTTGACCTCGCAAACCGGCGTGGCGCGTATGCGTGTGGATCACAAGATTTTCGGCGACCCACGCGTGCGCAAGGCGATGAAACTCGCGATCGATCATCAGAAGATCATTGCCACGTCGCTGCTCGGCGCAGGGGTGTCGGCGGAAGATCATCACGTCGCGCCGGTTCATCCGGAATACTACGCATTGCCCAAATACGGCCGCGACGTCGTGCAGGCGAAGAAACTGCTGGCGCAAGCGGGTTACCCGAACGGCTTCGAAATCGACATGGTGACGCGTCCCGATCCGATCTGGGAGTTGAACACGGTTCAGGCACTCGCCGAGCAGTTCAAGGACATCGGCGTGAAGGTCAACATCAAGCCGCTGCCGAGCGCGCAATACTGGGAAGTCTGGACCAAGGTGCCGTTCAGTCTCACGGGCTGGGGGCATCGGCCGCTCGGCGTGATGACGCTGTCGCTCGCATACCGGACCAACGCGGCGTGGAACGAGTCGGGCTACGCGAATCCTGAATTCGATGCACTGCTCGACCAGGCGGACGGCATTCTCGATCCGAAGAAACGCAGCCTGGTGATGGCAAAAATCGAAAAGCTGATGCAGGAAGACGGCCCGATCGTGCAACCGTTCTGGCGTGCGTTCTCGACGGTGATGGATAAGAAGGTGAAAGGCTTTACGGTGCATCCGTCGCAATACATCTTCGCGAATCAGTACGCCGTGGGCGCCTGAACCGGATAGGCGCGCCTTCAAGGCGCGCCGCCCGAGGTCGCAAGAACGTACCAACTATGGGTTCCGTCGACATGGCTTCATTTCTCGCTAAACGCATCACATTGATGATCGTGACGATGTTGTGCGCGTCATTCGTGGTATTCGCCGTATCCGAGTTCACGCCGGGCAGTGTGGCGCGCCGCACGCTCGGACCGTACGCCACCCAGCAACAGGTCGATCTGCTGTCGCAACGCATGCATGGGAACGACCCGTTGATGGTGCGCTATGGACACTGGCTCGGCGTGCTGGCGGGCGTAATGCCGGATCCGCTCGAAGATCCGGCGAACGGATTGGGTTTTACCGATCCGCGCGGCTCGCAGTATTTCGGCAATTTCGGCTACTCGACGCTTTACAAACTCCCCGTCAACGATGTGATGTGGAAGCGCCTCGGGCACACGGCCATTCTCGCGGGGATTGCGTTCGCGTTGATCGTACCGCTCTCCATGCTGTTCGGCATTCTGTCCGGGCTCAAGGAAGGAGGGGCGCTCGATCGCATTCTTTCTGTCGTCTGCATCACTTTCACGTCGATTCCGGAATTCGCGTCGGGTGTGTTTCTGGTGACACTGTTCGTGATCCTCTGGCCGATCCTGCCAGGCACGAGCCCGCTCGACGGCAGCGAGGGCGGGCGCTGGTCGGTCGCGTCGCAACTGGTGTTGCCGGTCGCGGTACTGGTGCTCTACGACTTTGGCTACGTCGCGCGGATGATTCGCGTGTCGATGATCGGCGTGATGGAGAAGCCCTACATCCGCACGGCGATCCTGAAAGGATTGAACCCGCGCCAGGTGATTCTCGGGCATGCATTGAGAAACGCAATGATCGCGCCGTTCACCGTGTTGCTGCTGCAGATCAACTTTCTGATCGGCGGCGTGGTGGTGACCGAGATGGTGTTCGCCTATCCGGGCTTCGGCCGGATGCTGCTCGACTCCAGCATGTTTGGCGACATCGCCATGCTGGAAGCCGCCACGCTGGTCACGGTCTTCGTCGCCGTCGTGACGCAGTTTCTCGGCGACCTCGGCTACATGCTGCTCAATCCACGCATCCGTGTGAGGTAATCGTATGTCTTCCATTGATCCCGGCGTGGTGCCGCTCGCGGTGCGTACCTCACGCGCTCCGCGGCGTGCATGGACGCGTCTGTTCAGTTCCCCCACGGCCGTCGTCGGCTTGTCGCTGATCGTGCTCTGGGTCGTCGTGGCCGTGCTCGCACCGTTCTTGCCGCTGCCGTCGCCCACCGCCCAGGATGCGATGGCGATGGCCGATCCGACGCCGTCGGCCGCGCACTGGCTCGGCACCGACATTCTCGGCCGGGACCTCCTGTCGCGTCTCGTCTTCGGCGCGCGCACCGTGTTACTGGTGGCGCCGCTGTCGGTCGCGGTCGCGATGCTCGCCGGGATCACGCTCGGCATGCTGGCGGGCTATTTCGGCGGCTGGATCGAAGCGATCGTCGACCGTTTTTCGGACCTGGTGCTGGCGTTTCCGGTGCTCGTCCTGTACGTAATCCTGATTGCGAACGTCGGTGCCTCGGTCGGCAACATCGTGCTGGCCACCACGATCGCGTCGGCGCCGGGCATCGGCCGGATCGTGCGCGGCCTGGTACTCGACTTGAAGCAGCAGGAATACGTGGCAGCGGCGCGTCTGCGTGCGGAAAGCACGTTTTACATCATCGTGTGCGAGTTGCTGCCGAACTGTCGCGGACCGCTCTTCGTCGACGCGTGTCTCCGGATCGGCTACACGATCATCACGATCGGTGTGCTCGGTTTTCTGGGGCTCGGCTTGCCGCCGCCCAATCCGGATTGGGGCGGCATGGTGCGCGAAACGACGACCGTGATCAACGTGTGGCCGCTCATGTCGATTGCGCCGTCGGTCGCCATCGTGAGCCTCGTCCTCGGATTCAACCTGCTGGCCGACGGAATGCGGGAGGCCTGGAAGCCATGAATGCGATCATCGAATCAGGCGTGCTGGAAAATCGCCATGCAAGGTCGTCGGGCGATACGCCGTTGCTGGAAATCCGCGATCTTCGCATCGAGTATCGCGGCCGTTATGAAGCCGTCGTCGCCGTGCCGAATGTGTCGCTGACCATCGCGCCGGGAGAAAGCTATGGCCTCGTCGGCGAATCGGGCTGCGGCAAGACCACGACTGCGATGGCGGTAATGGGCTATCTCGGCGGAACCGGACGGGTGACGAACGGCAGCATTCGCTTCGAGGGCGAGGAACTGGTCGGCGCGAGTCTGCAGAAGCTGCGCACCATTCGCGGCCGCCGCGTGGCGATGGTTTATCAGGAACCGATGAGCGCGCTCAATCCGGTCAAGACCATCGGCTCGCAACTCGCCGAAGTGCCGATGCAGCATCTGGGTTCCTCACGGGCCGAGGCGCGTGAGCTGTCTGCGAGCATGCTCGAGAACGTGCGCCTGCCCGATCCGCTCACAATGCTCCAGCGCTTTCCTCATCAACTGTCAGGGGGGCAGCAACAACGGATCGTGATTGCAATGGCGTTGCTTGCGCGGCCTGCGTTGCTGCTGCTCGACGAGCCGACGACCGGCCTCGACGTCACCGTCGAGGCCGCGATTCTCGATCTGATCGCGGACCTGCGAAAACAGTACGGCACGAGTCTTCTGTACATCTCGCACAATCTCGGCTTGATAGCGAGTGCCTGCGATCGGGTCGGCATCATGTACTCGGGCGAAATGATCGAGGAAGCCGATACGCAGACACTGTTTCGCCAGCCGCGTCACCCATATTCGCAAGGTCTGCTTGGCTGCATTCCGGGCATTGGAAGCCCGAAGGGCGTGCGAGCGTTGTCGCCGATTCCAGGACATTTGCCGTCGCCGACCGAGCGTCCGCAGGGTTGCTGGTTCGGACCGCGCTGCGCTCACTTCCAGCAGGAAACATGCGGCCGCAACGCGATTGCGCTGGCGCCGGCGGAAGACGAAGCCCATCGGGTTCGATGCATCCGCTGGCAGGACCTTACGCGCGTAAGCGTCGCGTTGAGCGGCGAGGCGGCAGTGAGCGTCGATCGTGATACGGCGCTGTCGGTCACCGACGTGTCCAAGCAATACCTGCTCAACGGCGGACGTCGCACCGTGCAGGCCAACGAATCGGTCTCGTTCAAAGTAGGCAAGGGCGAGATCATGGGGCTGGTCGGCGAATCCGGCTGCGGCAAGTCCAGTCTCGCACGCATGCTCGTCGGCCTCGAAGGGGCGACCTCGGGCTCGATACAGTACGACGGCGTGGAGCTAGCCCAGGTGCCGGCGAAGAAACGCGCGCGCGACATGCTGCAGTCGATCCAGATGGTGTTCCAGAATCCCGACAGCACGCTCAATCCTTATCACTCGGTGGCTTCGCCGATACGCCGCGCACTGCGCAAATTCGGCGGCTACAAGGATAAAGCGGCGATCGAGAAGCGCTTGCAGGAGTTGTTGCAACTGGTCCGGCTACCCGCCGAACTGGCGCAACGCCGGCCGTCGCAACTCTCCGGCGGTCAGAAACAGCGCATCGCGATTGCCCGCGCGTTTGCGACGAATCCGTCGCTGATCGTCGCCGACGAGCCCGTCTCGGCACTCGACGTGTCGGTGCAGGCGGCCGTCATTACGTTGCTGCTCGCCATCCAGAAAGAGCAGGAAAGCACGCTGCTCTTCATTAGCCACGACCTTGCGCTGGTGCGCCATATCGCGGACCGGATCGTCGTGATGTATCTCGGCCGGATCATGGAAAAAGGCCTCGCCGAAGAGATATTCGCGCCGCCTTACCACCCGTACACCGAAGCGCTGCTGTCCGCCGTTCATAGTCCGGACGCGTCGGTCAAACAACAGGAGCGGATCCGCCTGACCGGCGAAACGCCGAGCCCCATCAACGTGCCGCCGGGATGCCGCTTCGCGTCGCGCTGCCATCGCAAGATTGGCGACATTTGCGACACCGTCGCGCCGCCGGTGCGGCAATCATCGCCGACGCATGAGATTGCCTGCCATATCAGCCTCGAGGAGTTGCGTGCGATGCGCCCCGTGTTTCAGCAAAGCACCACCGGAGGAACCCGCGCATGAGCGACGGCACGTTTCCTTTCGATCTCGTGATTCGCGGCGGCACGGTCGTGCTGCCCGACACCACAGCCGAAGTCGATATCGGTGTGCGGGACGGACGCATCGTCGCGATCGAGGCGGGGTTGCCTGCCGGACGGCAAGAGGTGTCGGCGGCGGGTCGCATCGTGATGCCCGGCGGCGTCGATGCGCATTGCCATATGGATCAGCAGCCGTGGGAAGGCAAATCCACCGCGGACGATTTCCAGAGCGGCACGCTGTCCGCGCTGTGCGGCGGCACCACGACGATCATTCCGTTCGCCATGCAGATGCGCGGGCAGTCGCTGGCTGAAGTGGTGGCCGACTATCACGAACGCGCGTTGCCGAAAGCGCATATCGACTACACGTTCCACTTGATCGTGGGCGACCCGACGCCGCGTCTGCTGGAAGAAGAGCTGCCGCAACTGATCGCCGAAGGTTGCACGTCGGTGAAAATCTATCTGACGTACGAAGGCCTGAAACTCGACGACTACGAAGTGCTCGAAGTGCTCAACGTGGCGCGCCAGGAAGGCGCGATGGTCATGGTGCATGCGGAGAACGACGCCTGCATCCGCTGGCTGACCGAGCATTTTCTGAAGGCGCGCAAGACGCAACTGCGCTATCACGTCATTTCGCGGCCCGCCATTGGCGAGCGCGAAGCGACCTTCCGTGCGATCAGTCTCGCCGAAGTGATCGAGACGCCGATTCTGATCTGCCACGTGTCTGCGGCGAGCGCGACCGAAGAAATCCGCCGGGCGAAGCAGCGCGGCCTGCCGGTGTATGCGGAAACCTGTCCGCAGTATCTCTTTCTCGCCGCCGAAGATATCGACACGCCTGACCTGTCGGGCGCGATGTGCGTCTGCACGCCGCCGCCGAGGCCGCGCGAGAACCAGGCGGAAATCTGGCGCGGTTTGCTGGACGGCACGCTCGAAGTGTTCTCGTCGGACCACTCGCCGTGGCATTACCGCGACAAGATCGCCGAAGGTCCGGATACGCCGTTCACGCGTATTCCGAACGGCGTACCCGGGATCGAGACGCGTTTGCCTCTGCTGTTTTCCGCCGGTGTGAACGGCGGCCGCATGTCGCTCA
This sequence comes from Paraburkholderia sp. 22098, assembly GCF_052045935.1. NCBI lineage: Bacteria > Pseudomonadati > Pseudomonadota > Betaproteobacteria > Burkholderiales > Burkholderiaceae > Paraburkholderia > Paraburkholderia sp. 22098. Next base: position 103,150 of record NZ_JBQEPV010000016.1, read on the forward strand.
TGCAATTCGCCGAATTGACCGCGGCGACGCCCGCGCGCCTGTACGGCCTGTATCCGAAGAAAGGCGTGATCGCGATCGGCTCGGACGCCGACTTTGCGATCTGGGATGCGCAGCGCGAAGTGACGATCAAAAACAGCATGCTGCATCACGCGACCGATCACACGCCGTATGAAAACAAGGTGGTGCAGGGCTGGCCCACAACCACGATCTCACGCGGCGAAGTGGTCTGGCATGAGGGCAAGGTCAGTTCGACGCCGGGGCGCGGCCGGTTCATTGCGGCCGAACGTCCGTTCCCGCGGCAGTCCACGTTGCTGTCGGTACTCGAAGCATGAGCGGCATCACGAACCCGAGCGATCGCCTTCGAGGCAAGGTCGTGCTGATTAGCGGCGCCGCGAGCGACATCGGCGTGGCAATCGCGGCGCGCTGCATTGCCGAAGGTGCGAGCGTGGTGTGCGCGGACCTCGACGGCACCGCCGCCGCGCGCACCGCCGCGCAACTCGGCGCGGCCGCGCTATCCGTGCAATGCGACGTGGCGGACATCGAATCGGCTCGCGCGGCGGTCGAACTGACCCGTGCAAGATTCGGCCGTCTCGACGGATTTGTTCATAACGCGGCGGCGCCCTGGCACGACGGTTCCGTGGAGGATCTGGCGCCGGCGCACTGGCATCAGGAAATCGACGTGTCGCTCACGGGCGCGTTTTTGCTGAGCCGCTTTGTCGTACCGCTGATGCGCGAAAGCGGCGGCGGCTCCATCGTGCTGGTGGCGTCGCAGTTGGGTCACGTGGCGGCGGCGCGTTCGGTGGCCTATTGCGCGGCCAAAGCGGGGTTGATTCACCTCGCGCGGCTGATGGCCGTCGATCACGCGGACGCCGGTATTCGCGTCAATAGCCTGTCGCCCGGCGCGGTGCGCACGGGGCGGCTGTTGCGCTCGTTTGCGTCGCTCGACCACGCCGATGCGGAACTCGGCCCGGCGCATCTGCTGGGCCGCATCGGCCGTCCGGATGAGATCGGCGCGAGCACGGCATTCTTGCTGAGCGACGACGCGTCGTTCGTGACCGGCACCGATCTGCTCGTGGACGGCGGCTATACGGCGCGTTGATTCACAACCGCCGCACGCGCGCTGCAATCCATTTTGTCAGGGAATGAGATGAACTTGTTGATTACAGGCGGGACCGGTTTCGTCATGAGCGTGGTCGCCCGCGAATGGCTCGACCAGCATCCCGATCGGCGCGCCGTCATCCTCGACCGCGCCGGACTCGACGACACCGCGCAAGCCTGGTTCGCGTCGGTGCGGGATCGGCTCACCGTGATCGAAGGCGACGTGCGCGATCCGACGGGCTGGGCGGCGGAACTCGACCGGCACGATATCTCGGCGGTCGTGCACGGCGCGACGGTCACGCCGATCTCGCGCGGCAGCGCGGAGGAAGCAGCACGACTGCCGCCCGAAGCGCTCACGCCCGCGCGCATCGTCGACGTCAACCTGATGGGCACGGTGCAGGTGTTGGAGTGGGCGCGGCAGCAGCCCGCGCTCAAGCGTTTCATCTATATCAGTTCCGGGTCGGTCTACCGTCACCACGGGCCCGACTGGTCGCACGAGCCGTTGCCGGAGGACGGCTACGTCGCGCCGCTCACGCTGTATGGCATTTCCAAATTTGCTTCGGAGATGGTCGTCAACCGTTACGCGGATCTGTTCGGATTGTCGGCGGCCTCGGTGCGGCTCTCGTCAATTTATGGGCCGATGGATCGGGCCACCGAAAGCCGCGATTTCCGCCACGTGCCGAACCGGGTCGCACAGATGGCGCTGGACGGCGAGCTCATCAAACCGAACAGCCTGGCGCCGGTCGGCGACTACCTGCATTCCGTCGACGCCGCGCGCGCGATTCTCGCGCTCACCGAAGCGTCGCGGCTGCGTTACCGGCACTACAACGTTGCGAGCGGTGTGACTACGACGATCGGCGACATCATCGGCTGGGCGGCGCAACGGGTTACCGGCGTTCGTTACGAAGTGACCGGCGAAGCCGGCGCGAACGTGATCCAGGACCCGGCGCTCGCCACCGGCATGTGGGGTGCCTACGACATTTCGCGGCTTGAACGCGATACGGACTGGCGTCCGCGCGAGGGCCGCGCCGCCTTTCACGATTACATGGACTGGCTCGTCGCCAGTCGTTCCTGAACGAGAGACCTGCATTCATGACCGACACTCAAACTCAAGGCCCGGCGCGGGATTTCATCGGCTACGGCGCGAGGCCGCCGCTGGTGACGTGGCCCAACGGCGCCAAAGTCGCGATCAATCTCGTGCTGGTGTACGAAGAGGGTTCCGAATACTCGTGGCTGGAGGACGGCCGCAACGACAACTGGGGTGAGTACAACCTGAGCTCGAGCCCGAATCTGCGCGACCTCGGCACGGAGACGCACTTCGAATACGGCAGCCGCGCCGGTGTCTGGCGGCTGGCGAGATTGTTCGACCGTTACCGGATTCCCGTCACCGTATCCGCGTGTGCGGTCGCCCTGCAGCGCAATCCGGAGGTCGCCGTGTGGATGAAAGAGCGCGGACACGATCTGCTCGGTCACGGCTTGCGCTGGACCGACTATCCCGGCATGAGCCGCGAAGACGAAGGGCGGCAAATGCGGGCGGCGATCGATCTCTATCGTGAGGTGCTCGGCGTGCATCCGCCTGGCTGGAATTGCCGGTCGTTTCCGAGCGTGAATACACGCGATCTGATTATCGAAACCGGCGGCTTTCTGTATTACTCCGACCCGTGCAACGACGACATTCCGTACTTTGTAGAACACGACGACGGCGAATTGCTGGTCGTCCCTTACTCGAAGACGCTGAACGACAGCCGCTATCTGATGGCGCCGGGCTACAGCAATCCGCGCGATTTCGCCGAGGATTGCCGTTGCGCGATCGACTATCTGATCGACGAAGCAGACGAGGCCGGCGGCAAGATGCTGACCATCGCGGCGCATGCGCGCTGGAGCGGCCAGCCCAATCGCGCGGCGGGACTTAAGGAGGTGATCGAACACGTCGGGCGTTCGCGCGGACAAGCCGCTTTCATGCGACGCGAGGACATCGCGCGTCATTGGCTGGCCAACCACACGCAGTTTCGCAAGGGAGCCTGAACGTGACGGTGTCAGCCAGGTGGTGGTCGTACCGGAGCGCGCAATGACGGGAGCGCAAACGGTAGCCGCAATTCTCAAGCAGCAGGGTATGAAACACATCATCGGCTTCCCGAGCAGCGGGTTGTTCGATGCGGCGGCGGAGCTGGACATTCCGCCGGTGATCGCGCGCACGCCGCGCGTCGCGGTCAACATTGCGGAAGGACATGCGCGGACCACGGCCACCGACGACCTGACGGTGGTCACCGTGCAATATGGACCGGGCGCCGAAGCGGCATTTGCCGGCGTGGCGCAGGCATGGAACGACCGCGCGCCGGTGCTGTTCCTGCCGACCGGATATCCGCGCGGCTCGGAAGCGGTGGCGCCGAATTTCGAGGCGCGCCGTAACTTCACGCACATCACCAAATGGTGCGAGTCGGTGGTACGGCCGGAAGACCTGCCGCAGCTGCTGCATAGCGCGATCTCGCGCGTGCGCAACGGGCCGCCCGCGCCGGTGCTGCTCGAACTGCCGGTGGATCTGCTCGAGCAGGAATGCGGTACGAGTGCGTCGAATCGACCGCTCGTGCGGCGCGCGCGACCGCAAGCCGATGCCGCCGAAATCGACGAGATCGTGCAGGCGTTGCTGGCCGCGCGGCATCCGGTGATCCTTGCCGGACAGGGCGTGCTCAACGCTCATGCGACCACGGAACTCACCGAATTCGCGGAACTCACGCGGATTCCGGTGATGACCACGCCGAACGCGAAGAGCGCGATGTCCGAGCGGCATCCGCTCGCGCTCGGCACCGCTGGGCGCGCGCGCCCCGCCACGGTGGACCGCTTCATCGAGCGAGCCGATGTGATCCTTGCGCTTGGCAGCAGTCTTACGCGGTCGTATTACATCCGACCCGTGCCGGCGAACAAGCGGGTGTTGCAGGTCAGCATCGATCCCGACGATCTCGGCAAGGACTATCCAATTGCGCTCGGCGTGGTCGGCGATTGCCGCTCCGTGCTGCGCCAGCTGCTCGCGCGGGTTCGCGAAGAACCGGCGGCATGGGCCGAACGCGCTCGCAACGACGGCGATCTGACGCACGAGATCGCGACGTGCCGCCGCCAGTTCATGGACGACTGGATGCCGCTGCTGAATGCGGGCGGCAGTCCGATCTCTCCGTATCGGGTGGTGTGGGAAATCATGGAAGCACTCGAACGCGAAAAAGTCATCGTCACTCACGACGCCGGCAATCCGCGCGACCAGTTCAGTCCGTTCTACGACGTCACCGAGCCGCGCGGTTATCTGGGGTGGGGCAAGACTACGCAGCTCGGCAGCAGTCTCGGATTTGCGATGGGCGCGAAACTGGCGCGGCCGGACGCAACCGTCGCGGCGATCATGGGCGAGTCCGCGTTCGGCATGGTCGGACTCGACTTCGAGACGGCGGTGCGCTGCAAGCTGCCGGTGCTCGCGATCGTGCTGCGCAATCATGTACTCGGCGGCTACGCCGCCAGCATGCCGGTGGCGACGAAGAAGTATCAGGCCAACCGCGTGTCCGGCGAATACGCACCCATCGCTGAGGCGCTGGGTGGACACGGCGAATGTGTCATCGACCCGGAGGACCTGAGCGCGGCGCTGCGGCGTTGCGTCGCGACGGTGCGGGACGGGCGCGCCGCATTGCTTGAAGTCGTTACGCACGAAGAAAGCCGACTCGCGGGGCTCTGCTGATGAACCGCTTACGGGAGACCCATCGTGTTTGATCTGGTGCTGCGCGGTGCGACGATCGTCGAGGCGTGCGGAACGTTACGCGCCGATCTGTGCGTGAGCGACGGACGTGTGGCTGCATTGCTCGATCCAGATACGCCGGCGGCCGCAAAGGTCGAGCGTCGTGTGGACGGCTGCTATCTGCTTCCGGGCCTGGTCGATGCACATGTGCATCTGCGCGATCCTGGCCTCACGCATAAGGAAGACTTCACGTCGGGCACGCGGGCCGCGGCGGCGGGCGGTGTCACGACGCTGCTCGACATGCCGACCGACGAGCCCTGGACCGACAGCGTCGATACATTCGTCGACAAGCAACGCATCGCACGAGGGCGCTTGCACGTCGACGTCGGGCTTCAGGTTGCGTTGCGCCGCGACGCGACTCAACTGGAAGCGATCCGTGCGCTGGGTCCGGTGTCGTTCGAAATCTTCACGGCCGACGTTCCGGCCGGCTATCTGCACGACACGCAGGCGTCGTTGCTGCACGCGCTCAGATCGGTCAAGCCGCTGGGCACGCTGGCGTGCGTGTCGCCGGGCGACCAGTCGATCCTGGAAGCCGTCGCGAAAGGCGGCGTGGCCGAATTTCTCGCCAGCCGCTCGCCGCTCGCGGAGGCGACCGGTATCGCGAAGATCATCCTTGCCGCCGCGCAGGCGCAAACACGCGTTCATGTGCGGCAGACCAATTCCGCGCTCGGCATCGACACGTTCCGGCGAATGCGCGGTCTTGCGGACGTGAGTATCGAAACCACGCCGCAGTGCCTGCTGTTCACCGCCGACGATTACGCCACGCAAGGGGCCGACATGAAAGCGTCGCCGCCCATGCGCACGGCGCAAGATCGCGACGCGCTGCTGGCCGCGTTGCGCGACGGCCTGATCGACATCGTCGCGACCGATCACGCGCCGCACTCGCGCGCGGAAAAGACCGCTGCGTACGACAGTTTCGCCGATATCCCCGGCGGCATGCCGGGCGTGCAGACGCTGCTTGCCACGATGCTGCATTTCGTCGCGACCGGCGACATCGATCTGCCTGCGCTCGTTCGCATGTGTTCGACCAATCCCGCACAGCGTTTTGGCATCGGCGAGCGCAAGGGCACGCTCGCACGCGGACGCGACGCGGACATTCTGGTGCTCGACCCGCGGCTCGACACACGTATCGCGCACGCCGACCAGTTCTCGCGTGCCGGCTACACCCCGTTCGACGGCATGCGCGTGCCCGGCAGGCTAACCGCCGTGTATCTGCGCGGCACGTTGATTGACGAAAGCGGCCGCACGGCGACGCCGGAACCGACCGGCCAGGTGATAGGAGCGACGAAACATGGGTTTGCTTGAGAACAAGGTCGCGGTCGTGACCGGGGCGAGTTCCGGCCTCGGCCGCGCGATTGCGATCCGTTACGCCGCCGAAGGCGCGCGCGTGGTGCTGGCCGATCTGCGCGAAGCGCCGATCGAAGGCGGCGACACGACGCAGATCGCAATCGAACGCGCAGGAGGATCCGCGATCAGCGTGCCGACCGACGTCTCGCACTGGGAAGAGGTCGACCGGCTGGTCGCCATCGCCGTGGAGCGTTACGGCCGCCTCGACGTGATGGTCAACAACGCCGCGATCTACACCAGCACGAATCTCGTCGAGACCACGCAGACGCAATGGGAGCAGGTCGTCCGGGTCAATCTGACCGGTATGTTCAACGGCTGCAAGCGAGCGGTTCAGCAGATGCTCACTCAGGAGCCTGCCGATGAAGTGCGCGGACGCATCGTCAATATTTCGTCGCAGCACGGCATGGTCGCTTCGCCCGGCGATTTTCCATACGGCGTGACCAAAGGCGGCACGGTGCAGTTGACGAGGCAGATTGCGGTCGACCACGCGCGGGACCTGATCGTCTGCAATGCGGTGGCGCCGGGCAAGATCATTACGGGCAAGCCCGGCGCGGCCAACGATCCGCGCGCGCTGGAGTATTCGCATCAACGCACGCCGTGGCCGAGGCTGGGGCGTCCGGAAGACGTGGCCGGCGCCGCGTTGTTTCTCGCCAGTCCGCTCGCGAGTTTCGTGACCGGCATCAATCTGATGGTCGATGGCGGCTGGATGGCGGGCTAGCAGCCGGTCGATCTGTTTAGGGGGTAGTAGGGACATGAACCAGCTCTCCGCCATGCGCAGTTTCGCCAAGGTTGCCGAGACGCTTAGCTTTACCGCTGCCGCAAAGGAATTGCGGGTGTCGGTCGCGATGGTGACGCGCAGCGTCGCAACTCTGGAGACTCATCTCAATCTGCGACTGCTGAACCGCACGACGCGCAGCGTGTCGCTGACCGAAGCGGGGCAGGAATACTGGCAAGGCTGCCACGAGGTATTGCGGCACCTCGATACGCTCGAAGCGAACGTCTGCTCGGCCGCGCGCGAGGCGGGGGGATCGTTGAAGGTAGCGGCGCACGAATCGTTCGCGGCCGCGGAATTGAGCGAGCTGATCGGCAAGTTCCGCGCGCAGGAGCCGCGCGTGGATTTCGAACTCACGGTGTTCGCGTCGACACACGATCTCACGGTTGGCAGCTTCGACGCGTGCTTCGTTGCGGAGCGGCGTTTGCGCGATTCATCTCTCGTCTGCCGCCCGCTCACGAGGCTGCGGGACGTGATCGTCGCGTCGCCCGCCTATCTCGCGCAGAAGGAGGCGCCGGATCGGCCCGCCGATCTGGCCGAACACGATGTACTCACGACCTCCGACCCGTGCGTGCGTTCGTGGGAATTCGGCGATGCATACGGCGCTCAGCGTGTCCTGCTGCGACCCGTTCTCAGCTCTTCGAATCTGCTGACGCTGATTCGCGCGGCGAAAGCCGGACTGGGCATCGCCCGCTTGCCGGCCTCGCTGGTCGCCGCCGAGATTCAGGACGGTTCGCTGATACCGCTGCTGGAAGGCTTTGAACTGGAGAGCGGGGTACGCACGCTGTGGATGCTTTACTCAGGGCATCGCTATATGACGCCACGAGTGCGACGCTTCATCGATTTCTCGGTTGCGCATTACCGGCGCGATACGCCGTTGCCGGACAGTCCGTTGCTCGACCCCGCTTCGCAGGCGAGGCGGACCGGCGCGATGATCGCGAGCCCGTTCTGACGCGCACAGGCGCGTCGATGAAAAACACCGTTTTTCAGATTTTGCACGACCGGCCGGCAGGCCGCTCTTCAACTCAAGCCGGCGCGGTTGCCGGACACACTGGATAGAACATGGATCTCGGAATCAGGAACAGGATCGCGCTGGTAACGGGCGCGGGCGGCGGCTTAGGCGGTGCGATCGCGCTGGCTCTGGCCAACGAAGGCGCGAAGGTCGTGGTGGCGGATATCAATCCGGCCGCGCTGGAAGCCGTCGCTAACCGGGTGCGAGAGGCCGGGGCGGAACTGATGTCGCTGGAATGGGATCTCAGCGACCTTGGCGTCATCGACGCGCGTATCGATGCAATCGAGCGACGCTTCGGCACGGTCGACATTCTGGTCAATAACACCGGTGGTCCGCCGCCGACACCGGCCTCAGGTCAGCCGGCGGATTTGTGGGAGCGCCATTTCCGCTCGATGGTCCTTTCCGTTATCGGCATTACGGACCGTGTGCTGCCAGGCATGAAAGAGAAGCACTGGGGACGCGTGGTCACGAGCGCGTCGTCCGGCGTCGTGGCGCCGATCGCGGGGCTGGCGGTGTCGAACGCATTGCGGATGTCGCTGGTCGGCTGGTCGAAGACACTGGCGCGCGAAGTGGGCCGTGACGGCATTACAGCGAATCTCGTCGTGCCGGGCCGCATCGGCACGGACCGAATCCGTTTTCTCGACGAGTCGAAAGCGAAGCGCGAAGGACGGACCGTGGAGGAAGTCTCCACCGAAAGCACGGGTTCGATTCCGCTTGGCCGCTATGGCCGTCCTGAAGAGTACGCGCAGGCGGTGGCGTTTCTCGCCAGCGAAGCCGCGTCTTACGTGACCGGTTCGATGATGCGGGTGGACGGTGGGCTGATCGCCAGCGTGTAAAGCATGTACCGCGAGGACACTCGCGGTTCGAAAACGTTAATTAGGATGACAAAGCATAGGCAATGAATAGGCCCACGGAACATGATTGTTAAGTAGGACTGTGGGTCTCAGGCAACGAATTTCCGTCAATACTGTATTTCACGCTGACATTATTTCCTCCAATTTAGTCTTGCACTGTCTTCGCAACTTTCCGGGCGAAAGAGGAGGCCGGAAAGTCGAATCAATCTTCTTACAGGGGCAATCAACCAATGAACCAAAAGACAAAAAGCGTGCTTTTCTCCCTTGCGGCTGCCAGCGTCGTCGCCGTGCCCACGTATGCGTCGGCGCAGAGCACCGTGACGCTCTACGGTGCGATCGACGAAGGCTTGCAATACACGAGCAACGTGAAAGGCAAGAGCAATATCGAAACAACATCGGGTCAGGATTCCGGCGACCGCTGGGGTCTCAAGGGTACCGAAGATCTCGGCGGCGGCCTGAAGGCGGTGTTCCAGATCGAGAACGGCTTCAATCTGAATACCGGCGCGCTTGGAAACGGCGGGCGAATTTTCGGCCGTCAGGCATATGTCGGCGTTCAGTCGGACAGTCTCGGGACGGTCACGTTCGGCCGCCAATACGACCCGCTGGTCGATCTGCTCGGGCCGCTTACCGCCAACGGCAACTGGGCCGGTAGCCTGCTCTCGCACGTCTACGATAACGACAATACCGACAACTCGATCCGGGTGAGCAATGCGGTGAAGTTCGTCAGCAACAAATATGCGGGCTTCACGTTCGAAGGCATGTACGCGTTCAGTAACGCGGCCGGCGGCTTTGCGAACAATCGTCTTTATGGACTGGCCGGGCAGTACTCGAGCGGCGCCGTGACGGTGGCGGGCGCATATCTCCAGGTCAACGGCAACGCGACGACCAATGCCGGCGGCGCGGTTTCCGCGGCCGACACAAACTTCACCGCCACGCGCAACCAGATTTACGGCGGCGGCATCAACTACGCGTTGACGTCGGCGGCCACGGTTGGGTTTGTCTATACGCACACGAATCTGACCAATGCGACGGGCAGCGAGTACTTCGGCGATCTCGCCAACGCGGCCAATTCGCTGAGGTTCAATAACTTCGAAGTGAACGCGAAATATCAGTTCACGCCGGCGTTCTATGCGGGCCTGATGTACACGTACACGATGGCGCATTACGAGAGCAACGCGGGCCAGTCGCGGCCGCATTGGGGTAACTTTGGCGGAATGATCGACTACAACCTGACCAAGCGTACCGACGTCTACATGCAGGTCGCGTATCAGCGGGCGTCGCATACGGACAGCTTCGCGGCGCCGCTCGGACAGGCGGTGCTGGTCGGCACGGACGCGCCGTCGTCGAGTCTCAATCAGACCGCCGTGCTCGTGTCGTTCCGGCATCTCTTCTGATCAGGACTGGTGTCGGACTTCAGGCGCCAAAGCGGGGCGGCGAACGGGATGACGTCAGGCGAGGCCAGTTCCGTGCCGTCGACGTACGACTATACGGCGCTCGTCGGCTTGCTCACGAGCTATGCCGATTGATCGTCGGTAACGATACTATTTTCGATCGGCGGCGTAAGCGGACCGCCGATCGCCTCGTTTGCAATGACGGTCCTGACGCCCGCGGGCCTGTTCGTATCCGATTGCCTCACCTCCATCGCGCTGGCGTTCGCGGCGATTCGAGTGCGCGCGGCCGCGGAGAGAGTGGGGTGATTGTTCTGCGTGCGGTCAAGCTCGTACCTTGAAAGCAAAACAATCTGTCTATCGGCCCGACGGTCGATCTTTTTTAAACTGCCATGCCACAAGTCAGACTCGAATATTCTTCGAACCTCGATAGTCAGTTTAATCCTGAACGAACGCTTCTGCGGCTGAACGAAGCACTGATCGATTCAGGTCTGTTCAACGAGGTCGACATCAAAAGCCGCATTATTCGTTGCGAGCGCTTTCTGATCGGACGATCCGCCGAAGACCACGGGTTCGTCCACTTGCAGATCATCATATTGTCGGGCCGCGATACAGCGACAAAAGCTGGCCTGTCCGCGCGGATGCTGATTGCGCTGCGAGACTGCTTCGAGCCGCTGGCGGGCGTGCAAACCCAGCTAGGCGTGCAGATACTGGATAACGAACGGGAGACCTATTCGAAGGAGTTTGTGTAGCCGCTCTCCGGACTGTTGCGATCGCGAGTCCCGACGACCGTTACTCCAGGGTCCGTATCGAATTGCTGATCCCTCTTGCGCAGTCGATAACGGCAGGTGCGAGTTTCTGTCGAGCGTCCTCAAACGTCCATCTGCTTGTTGGTGCAACGACATGCACGGCAGCCACGGGCCGCCCCTGACTGCCCACTACGGGCGCCGCGATCGACATGTCGCCGATGAACAGCTCCTCGCGGTTGGTCGCATAGCCTTGCTGACGAGCCTCGGCGAGTCTTTCGCCGAGCGCGGCGAGTTCCGTCACGGTGTTCGGCGTGAACGCCACCCGCTTCATCTGCTCGAGGCGCGCGAGCGCCTCGTCGGCGGGCAATGCGCTCAGAAACGCGCGCCCGCTGCCTGTGCAATACATGGGAATGCGGCTGCCGATGGGCATATGGATCGGCACGAACTTCGTCGACACGAAACGCGACACGTAGACCATCTCGTCGTCGTCCGGCTCGGTCAGGTTCGTCGTCTCGCCCGTGTTGTTGGTCAGTTCCGACAGGAAAGGATTCGCGACATCGATCAGCGTATCGGCGGCGAGATAGTTGAAGCCAATCTGCATCACGCGCGGCGTGAGCTGATAGCGGCGTGTCAACGGATGCTTGCGGATATAGCCGAGCTTTTCGAGTGTGTAGACCATTCGCTGCGCCGAACTCTTCGACATCGACGCCGCGTCCGCGACTTCAGCCAGCGTCATCGTGCGGCGCTTCGCGCTGAACGCGCGCAGCACGCTCAAACCCTTTTCCAGCGACTGGTTGAAGAGCAGGTCGGGGCCGTTCCTGGCACCGTCGTCTGCAGGCGAAATGTCCATTGCCGTCTCAACGTTGAACGAGATATCTCATCATAGCGTATCGAATATCGATACGCAAAAATCTGTTTGCGATTTTTTTGATTCGATTATCATGGTTTGGCGGTCACATAACGAAATCGCCAGTGCTCGTCGCTGACACGCTGGCCCTGTCTGGAGATATGCATGGTTACGTTCGCCAAACGCTTCACCCTGTTTTCAGCTGGTCTTGCCGCTTCTTTCGCGATTGCGTCGGGTGCCGCGCATGCCGCCGAACCGACCTACCGGATCGGCGCAACGGCCACGGGCGTGCCGTTCACGTTCCTCGACGTCAAGACGAACTCGATCCAGGGAATGATGGTCGACGCCATCTCCGCCGCCGGCCGCGAGTCCGGCTTCAAGGTCGATGTGCAGCAGAGCGTGTTCTCGGCGCTGATTCCGTCGCTGACCACGCAGAAGATCGACATCATTTCGGCCGCGATGCTGAAGACGCCGGCCCGCCAGCAGATCGTCGATTTCTCCGACACCGTCTATTCATACGGCGAAGGCCTCGTCGTGAAGGCGGACGACAAGGGCCATTACACGTCGATGGACGACTTCAAGGGCGAGGTGGTCGGCGCGCAGGTCGGCACCGCGTTCGTCGATGCGCTCAACAAGAAGGGCATCTTCAAGGAAGTGCGCACCTACGATTCCGTCGCGGACATCATGCGCGACGTCGCGCTCGGCCGCATCAAGGCGGGCTTCGCGGATCAGCCGATCGTGGCGTATCAGCTGCAGCAGGGTGCCAACACTCAGGTTCGGCTCGTGCCCGAGTATCAGTCGGCCGTGAAGGGGCAGGTGTGCTTCATCGTGCGTAAGGGCGACACCGCGACGCTCGAACAGCTCAACAGCGCGATCAGAAAGATGAAGGCCGACGGCACGCTGCAGCAGATTCTGCAGAAATGGCACATGAGCTGAACGGCACGCCGTATCGCAGCGTTATAACCTGTCCGCGCGGCATGAAGGCGCGGGCGATCTGCCAGGCGTATCAGGAGGCGCGATGTTTTTGCAGAACGCGATCGACTTTCTGCCAATCCTGCTGAAAGGCGCGGTCATCACCATCGAGATCACGGCTTGTGCGTTCGTGCTCAGTTCCGTTCTCGGCCTCGTGCTCGCGCTGATGAAGGTGTCGCGCAATCGTGCGCTATCGACGTTCGGCAGCACCGTGATCAATCTGATCCGCGGACTGCCCATCATCGTCCAGCTGTTTTATATCTATTTCGTGTTGCCCGACATGGGCATACAACTGTCCGCGTTTCAGGCGGGTGTGATCGGCCTTGGCATCGCGTACTCGGCGTATCAGGCGGAGAACTTCCGCGCGGGCATCGAAGCGATCGATCACGGACAGATCGAAGCAGCGCACGCAATCGGCATGCGTGGCCCGTTGATCATGCGACGCGTGGTGTTGCCGCAGGCGTTCAGAATCGCGCTGCCGCCGTATGGCAATACGCTCGTGATGCTGCTGAAGGATTCGTCGGTGGCGTCGACGATCACCGTCGCGGAAATCACGCGTGCCGGTCAACTGATTGCATCGTCGACGTTCCAGAACATGACGGTCTACACGCTCGTCGCGCTGCTTTACCTCGCGCTCAGCCTGCCGCTGATGTTCGGCGTCAACCAGTTGGGCAAGCAACTCGCGCTGAGGAAAAGCCGATGATCGAGATCAATGCGATACACAAGCGCTTTTACAACCAGGAAGTGCTCAAGGGCGTGAGCCTGAGCGTGAAGGCGGGCGAAGTGGTGTGCCTGATCGGCCCGTCGGGCTCGGGCAAGTCGACGGTGCTGCGCTGTATCAACGGCTTCGAGACCTATGACGCGGGCTCGATCACGATCGACGGCGTGCGTGTCGATGCGAACGCGAAGAACATCCACGAGTTGCGCATGCGCGTGGGCATGGTGTTTCAGCGCTTCAATCTGTTTGCGCATCGGACCGCGCTCGAAAACGTGATGGAAGGGCCCGTGTACGTGCGACGCACGCCGGTTGCGCAGGCGCGCGAGCAAGCGCGCCAACTGCTCGACAAGGTCGGGCTCTCGCATCGGATGAATGCGTATCCGTCGGAGCTGTCGGGCGGTCAGCAGCAGCGCGTCGCGATTGCGCGTGCGCTTGCGATGGAGCCCGAGGCCTTGCTGTTCGACGAACCGACGTCGGCGCTCGATCCCGAACTCGTCGGCGAAGTGCTCAACGTGATGCGTTCGCTCGCGCGCGACGGCATGACGATGGTCGTCGTCACGCATGAGATGGCCTTTGCGCGCGAGGTCGCCGACCGCGTGTGTTTCCTGCATGGCGGCACGATCTGCGAGACCGGGCCTGCGCGCGATGTGCTGACCGAGCCACAGCATCCGCGCACACAGGAATTCCTTCGGCGCCTGCTTTCGTCCAGCGACGCTCACGCCACTGCCAACCCGAACTGAACATGATCGAAGTGAAAGAAGGAGCGGCGCTGCCCGACTCGTTGTGGGCCGCGACGGCGCAGCCTGCGCCGGACACGCCGCCGCTGCGCGAATCGGCGTCGTTCGATGTGGCGATTGTCGGCGCGGGTTTTACTGGTTTGTCGACGGCTTTGCATCTGGCCGAGCGCGGTGTGAAGGTGTGCGTGCTCGACGCCGCCGAGCCGGGTTGGGGCGCGTCGGGCCGCAACGGCGGGCAGGTGATTCCTGGGCTCAAATACGATCCTGACGAACTCGTGCAGCGCTTTGGCGAAACCGCGGGCAATCGTCTCGTCGAGGTGGTCGGCGGCGCCGCGGATAACGTTTTCGATTTGATCGACAGGTACGGCATCGAATGCTCGGCGGTGCGGAGCGGCTGGATTCAACCGGCGCCATCGCGCGCGATGCTCGAAACTGTGACGCGGCGCGCGCGTCAGTGGGAAGCGCGCGGCGCGAAGGTCAGTCTGCTCGATGGCGCGGAAGTGTCGCGGCGGCTCGGCACGAAGAGCTACATCGGCGGATGGATCGATCATCGCGCGGGAAGTATTCAGCCGCTAAGCTATGTGCGCGGCCTTGCGCGCGCCGCGCAATCGCTCGGCGTCGCTGTACACGGGCGAACGGCTGTGTCCCGCCTGGTGCGTAATGAGGGCGGCTGGCGCGTCGGGACGCAGGGTGGGGCCAGCGTCGAAGCGCAGCAGGTCGTGGTCGCCACCAACGGTTATACGGGCGCCTTGTGGCCGGGTTTGCGGCAATCGGTGATCGCGGCGAACAGCTTTATCGTTGCGACGCGGCCGCTGCCGACCGGTATTGGCGATGACATTCTGCGCGGCGGCGAAGTCGCGTCGGATTCGCGGCGTCTACTGCTGTACTTCCGGCGCGATGCAGCGGGGCGTCTGCTGATGGGCGGACGGGGACCGTTCTCCGAGCCGAGCGCCAACGGCGACTGGGCGCATCTGGAACGCGCGGTCGAACTGATGTATCCGCAACTGAAGAAGATCGGCTATGAATATCGATGGGCCGGGCGTGTAGCGATCACCGCGGATTTTCTGCCGCACGTGCATGAGCCGGCGCCCGGGCTGAGCATCGCGCTTGGCTACAACGGACGCGGTATTGCGATGGCCACGACGGTCGGCAAGCATCTGGCCGAGCGCATGTGCAGCGGATCGGCTGCAGCGTTCCCGTTTGCAGTGACGCCCGTCAGATCGATTCCGTTTCATGGCCTGCAGCGTTTTTACATCACGGCGGGTGTGGCGTGGTATCGGCTGATGGACGCCATCGCATAAGACCAGCCGCTGAATCACGCATACATTCAGTGGCATGTTGTCACCTATGGTGCGGTCCCAGCAGCACGATCCTCCAGTGAAACGAACCGAAAGGCCGGGAGTCCAGACACTCCTGGATGTTTAATTGACTACCACGGGTCATTTCAGCCTCCTTCAAATGTCTCTCTGGCGAAGGCCTTTGTGATTGCTTGCGCCAACACGCGCTTAATCGTGCTTTTCCCAGTCCTTCGTCTTGCTCAGGAATGCGTCTATCTCATGCCAGAACTGATCGGGAAGGTTTTCAGAGAGTCGTGCGAATGACTCGTTGAATTCATCCGAAGTCTTTGCACCGAAAACGATCGTGCTTACAGCCGGATGCCGCAGCGGAAAAAGCAGGGCAGCGGTAGCCAGCGGCACGTCGTGGCGCCGGCAAATGCATTCGAGTCCTTCCGTTTGCGATAGGACTTGCCGTGTCGCGGGGCGCATGTTGTAGAAGGCGTCTGGGCGGGAACCGGTCGCGAGAATGCCCGAGTTGAATGGCGACGCGGCGATCCACGCAATGCCTTTCTCGACGCAGTGCTCCAGCAATGCGGTGCTGCGCGTGCGAAGCAACGAGTATTCTCCGGCGGGCATGACGACATCGACGTCGGCCATCTCGGCGAAGTCCAGACAGGCCTGCCAGTCCATGCTGGCGACACCTATCGCGCCGACCACTTTTTCGTCCTTGAGGCGCTGCAACGCCGGAAACGCACCTTCGACGGCCGTCTTGAGTTCTTCGCGATACGCTGTCTGGGCAAAGCCGGGATCGAGGTCGTGAATAAAAACCGCATCAAGACGATCGACCTTAAGTCGCGACAGACTGCGCTCGACCGATCGGAGCGTCGTATCGTATGTGTAATCCAGGTAGAAGTCGCTACCGCCTGGCAGCGAGCTTGCGCCAGGCTGGCTCAAGTACCTGCCGAGCTTCGTCGATACATAAAGCTCTTCTCGCGGATACGCTGCCAGCGCCGCACCAAGGCGTTGCTCGCTTTCACCGCCAAGATAAGCCGCTGAGGTATCGAAATATCGAACACCGCTCGCCCACGCTGCATGAATCATATTGAAGAACGCCTGCTCACCCGCGGCGTTCGCGAGGCTGCCAGCTCCGACTCCCACCCGAGGAAGCAGAACGGCTCCGTTCCGCTTTGCAATTCGTGCGTTCATTAAATTCGTTATCCTTGATAAATAGTTCAAAGAATCGCAAGCAATTTTGTGGCGGCCACGAGGACTTCGGCCGCCGAAAATGTGTCAGCGGACTTAGCTGGTATGTTCGTTTGCGGCGATGTAATCGCGCCGCACGCGTTCCGCGGCGGCCTGGAGAACAGCGACGGCTCGTGCACCGACACGTTCCGAATAACGCACCGACGGAATCGCGACGTTCAGCGATCCGAGCGGAAATCCCGACGACGACAACACCGGCACGCCCACGCCGACGATGCCCGGCGTGTATTCGTCCATCGAATAGGCGGCTCCGGTCTGTCGGATCGTTTCAATCTGTGCGAGCAGCGCCTTCTTGGCCGTGATCGTGTTGGGTGTGATGGCTTGCATTTTCACGGTCTTGATGTACTCGCTGCGCATCTGATCCGGAAGAAACGCGAGAATCACCTTTCCACCCGACACTGCATAAAGCGGCGCAAGATCGCCGAGTCGCAGATGCGATACCAACCGTTGCGGGCTGGTCACCGTCGCAACGACTTCCACCTGATCGCCCTTGAGTTGATTGAGCGCGCACGACTCCAGCGTCTGCTGCGTGATCTCTGCCAGCACCGGCTGCGCGCAACTGACGAGCGAGCGGCTATGTGTGGACTGTTGAGAAAGCCGGATCAGCGCTTCGCCGAGGCGATAACCCTTGGTCACAGGGACGAATTCGACAAAGCCACGAGCCGTAAGATTCTTGAGTAGCTTGGTCAGCGAACTCTTCGGTATGTCCAGCGCTTCTGCGATTTCCGTGTGGGACATCTCGCGTCCCCATCTCGCGAGCAACTCGATCACGTCGAGCACGCGATCCGCCGACTTCACCACTCCATTCGTTTCATCTTCCAACAGCATATCCGGCTCCAGTTTACGTATGGAAACATACTAGCACCAGGATACTGGACCAGCGAGGAACGTTCGCATATGCGCGTGGATGCGTCTCGCTTGCTCGTCGAACGGCAGGCCACGCAGCTCGAGCGTCGGCGCCTCGACGGCGAGGGGAAGATCGGCCCGCAGTTTCGACAGCAACTCGCGCAGCGGTAATTCGCCATCGCCAGGCAGCAGCCGGGACGTCCTCGCTTCCTGTCTCCGTGCTTCGAGAGACTGCGGTGCGGCGCCCGGTCCGTCGCAAATCTGGATGTATTCGATCAGCGCCGGGTCGATTGCACCGATCCGCTCGCATGTCGCGCCCGAGCGGAAGAATTGCAATGCGTCAATGAGTATCCGCGCGTTTGCCTGTCCGCTGGCTTGCACGACCTCTAGTGCCTCGGCGGGCGTGCCTACCGCGCAGTACGTGATGGCCTCGAGTCCGACCGAAAGGCCGAAACCGTCTGCCGCTTCGCAAAGACGGCCGAAGTTGTCCCGCAGGCGACCGCGTTCGGTGTCGTTTCCGACGCAGAGTACGTGCTGCGCGCCGAGCATATGACCCGCTTCGAGTGCAGGCAATAGTGACTCGACATTCGTCTGCGGACTCAGCCAGATGGCTTCGATATCCAGCAGCCTGACGCCGGTTGCGTCGAGGCGCGCGCGTAGCTCGCGGATGAGGGCGGGATTGTTCGCGACGTCCACGATCGTATCCGCAGCGGTAGGCGCGACCAGCCGCAAGCCGCAATATTCAAATCCCGCAGCGGCGGCTGCATCGACGAGTTGCAGCGGATGCGCATCAAGGATAGTCAGATGATGCAACGACAGTTCATGCATGGGAACGCGTCCATAACTTAAAAGATGGCTCGTGGCGCATAGAAATCAGTTTTGCGGCGGTAGCACGAAATCATAGGCAAGCAGGGCACCCGGAACATCGACGCGATGTCCTGCCGGACTCAGCCCCGGTGCGAGCGGCACCAGCGGCTCGATCAGTGCGTCCTTCACGCCGAACACGACGTCCGAATCCAGGTAGACGTCGCCGCTCACGAACACGTGCGTAACGAGCGTCTCGAAGCCGGGTGCACTGACGCGAAAGTGCACGTGAGCCGGGCGGTAAGGATGGCGTCCCTGTGCATCGAGCATGCGGCCAACCGGGCCGTCGTTCGGAATCGGATAGGCCGCGGGCACGATCGAGCGATACCAGAACGCCCCGTCTGCATCGGTCAGGA
This sequence comes from Paraburkholderia sp. 22098, assembly GCF_052045935.1. Lineage (NCBI taxonomy): Bacteria > Pseudomonadati > Pseudomonadota > Betaproteobacteria > Burkholderiales > Burkholderiaceae > Paraburkholderia > Paraburkholderia sp. 22098. The sequence continues at coordinate 122,022 of NZ_JBQEPV010000016.1, forward strand.
AGCGCGCGCGCATGTGCAGCTCCGTTTTGCCTGCCGCCCTTTGCACATCATAGAAGCCGTGGCTGTCCGCGTGCCACGTCTCGACCAGTGCACCCGCGATCGGCTTTCCGTTCAGATCGCGTACGGTGCCTTCCACCAGCAGAGGCTCGCCCGGCTCGCCATCTGCGATAGAAGCGCCGAGCGGAAGCGCAGCGGCTTCCTCGACATAGAACGGACCGAGCACAGTGGTTTGCGTCGCGTCGCCCGGATAGCGATGATTGATCGCGTCGACCAGCATCGATACACCGAGGGTGTCGGATAGCAGAATGAACTCCTGCCGGGTGTCGGTGCACATTTGCCCCGTCTGTGTGAGAAAGCGGATCGCAGCGGCCCATTCGTCCTCGGTAGGTTCTATCTCCTTCACGAACGCATGCAGATGACGAACGAGCGCATCGCTGATCTGGTGCACACGTTTGCTCGTGCTTCCCGCAAGACGCTCGATGACGGCTGCCGTGATGTTGTCTTCGTTGAAGTTGCGCATCGCGTACTCCTCACAGCGAATCGGGTTGTGGTGCTGCGCCGCGCCATGCCCTTTCGAGCATCGCCCTGATCGACTCATAGTCCGGCGTGCGCGGGTTTGCATAAGTCTCCTGCAGCACCAGTTCGGCCGCACGACCGAGGTCTTCGTGCCGCATGCCGATTTCAGCAAGAGACTGGGGAACATGCAGCGTGGCCGCGAGCGCGTGCAGTCCAGTCCATGCATTATCGGCGTCAAGCGCGCGTGCAATGCGACGCATTGCATGCGGTACCGCGCCAGCCTGATAAGCGACGACGTGCGCAAGCATGACCGCATGCGTGTCGGCATGCGGCAGATCAAAGGTGCCACCGAGCACATGACAGACCTTATGATGCAGTGCCATGCCGACAGAGGCGAGGCAGGTCCCGCACAACCACGCGCCGTATTGTGCGCGGCTGCGCGCATCACGACTCGCGGGATTGGCGAGAATCTCGGGCAACGCGGCGGCGAGGGCCGCGATACCCTGTTCAGCCTTGATCGACGTGACCGGATTGGCGTCGACGGAATAGAGCGCTTCCACCGCGTGAGCTATCGCGTTGAGACCGCTGGTCGCCGACAAGCGCGCGGGCAGCGTCAGGGTGAGGTCGACATCGTAGATCGCGACTTCCGGCAGCACGTCGAGCGTGCGACGTGTACGTTTCTGGCCGTCCTGCGTCTCGCCGATGATCGGTGTGACTTCAGAGCCGGCGTAGGTGGTGGGCAGGGCGATTTGCGGCAGGCCGGTGCGAAGTGCAAGCGCTTTCGCGAGGCCTATCGCCGAGCCGCCGCCCACGGCTATCAAGGAGTCGACGCCGCTCTCCTGCACGACTGCAAGTGCACGCGATGTCACATCCCATGGCGTGTGCATCGCGGCCTCGGGAAAGATATGAGCCGACGAAGCGGAGAACAACGACGCGATGGCGCCAGCCAAATCCTTCTGCTCCGGCGTGGAGACGATCAACGGACGTGCGCAGCCCAGTTGCCGCGCCACTTCAGGCGTTTCCCGACGCCTGCCCGCGCCGAACAGCACGCGCGAAGGCAGCGCGTGGTAATCGAAGCGCACCGGTAGGACGTCCTCCATCACAGTGCTCCGCTTTGCAGATAATGGCGGCCGCGCGCATAGAGCGCTTCGACTTCCGTGCCCGTCAGCGTCGGCATATCGCGTTTGACCTTGTAGCCGATTCGGGTCTGCATGTACGCGAGATGCCGGTAACCAGCGGGAAACTCGGCCAGCAGCGCCGCATCGAGAACGGGACGGGCGTCCGGCCTGACCGGATCCAGACGATCCTTCTCGTAGATGGGCTGACGAAGCAGCAGCAGCCATCGGTCGTCGACCTTCTCGAAGAAGTCGTAGAAGCGGCCGGTACACACGACGTCGCATAACGTGCCTTCGACTTCTCCACGCTGCGAAATGGTCATCTTGGTCTGCGCGACGGCACGCGAGCCGTTCACTTCGATCGACGTGCCGCCCAGAAAATGCAGAATGCTCACGCCGTTCGCCCAGCCGGCCTTCGTCACTTCAATAAACTCCCGGCCGCTTCCCTGAAACCACGTCGCCATCATGCGGCCGTCCGGATGCCAGAGCGTCGCGAAACGCTCCCAGTCACCCGCATCTCGCCATACCGCCCAGTTTTCGATCGTCTCACGAATCGTCAATCGGTCAATCATCGCCTGTTCCATCTATTGCTCCTACATGTTTATGTATAGAAATTAGTTTCTATGGTGGTACTCATAACACTTCGTGGTCAAGCGGTTTTTGCCGCGAACCGGGACATTCCCTGGTTTGTTCCCGTATGTGAATGAACGGCGGCATCACCGTTGACGAGTCGAAATCTCGTTTCTAGTATGGGAACCAGGTTATATGGAGGAACAGACAAACATGGAAATGCAACCGCTAAAGCAACGAAGATTCGAGGCACGCACGGCGATCGTGACGGGCGCCGCGCGCGGCATCGGGCGCGGCATCGCACAGCGTCTTGCAGAGGAAGGCTGCCGGATCGCCTGCTGGGATAACGATGTTTCATCGCTCGAATCAGGCGACGGCTCGTTCGCGGCGCTTGTCCAGGATGTCGATCTTGCAGACGCGCGTGCCGTCGAGGCGGCGTTCGCCGCCACGCTCGAGTCGTTCGGTCATGTCGACATAGTCGTGAACAACGCCGGCATTAACGGACCGGTCGTTCCGATCGAAGACTATCCGGTCGACGCATGGAACCGCGTCCTCGCGGTAGATCTGAATAGCGTGTTCCACACCTGCCGCCTCGCCGTGCCGCACATGCGCGCACGCGGCGCGGGACGCATCGTCAACGTGGCGTCGATCGTAGGCAAGGAAGGGCATCCGAACATTTGCGCTTATTCCGCAGCGAAGGCGGGTGTCATCGGTCTGACGAAATCGATCGCGCGCGAGCTGGCCGGGACGGGCGTCATGGTCAATGGCATCGCGCCTGCGATCACCGAAACTGATCTTTTCCGGGAGATGACGGAGGAGCACATCGAGGCCAGCAAAGCGCGTATTCCGATGGGGCGGTTTTTGACCGTTCCGGAAATCGCCGCGATGGTGGCGTGGATCGCAAGCGACGAATGCAGTTTCACGACCGGCTTCACCTTCGACCTGTCAGGCGGCCGCGCGACATATTGAGCGCGCAACGCTACGCGAGTTCTGTTCGCGATCATCGACAAGACACACGCAGGAGACGAAATGGCATCTACGCATCTGCAGAGCAGCAATCAGGCACGAACCGCCACCGCGAGCGCGTGGATCGGCTCTGCGCTCGAGTACTACGACTACTTCATCTACGCGCAAGCCGCCGCACTGGTTTTTCCGCAACTTTTCTTTCCTTCCGAGGACGGTCGCGTTGCGATCGCTGCGTCGCTTGCGACCTATGGCGTCGGCTATCTCGCACGACCAGTCGGCGCATTTGTGCTCGGCCGTCGCGGTGATACGCATGGCCGCAAGAATCTGCTTCTCACCTGCATGTTCATGATGGGGTTGTCGACGCTCGCCGTCGGTCTTCTGCCGACATTTGCGCAAGTGGGCTTCGCAGCGCCGATCCTGCTTGTGATCTTGCGCCTCATCCAGGGCTTCGCGGTCGCCGGGGAGATATCGGGTTCGAGTTCGCTCGTGCTCGAGCATGCGCCGCTCGGCCGTCGCGGCTATTTTGCAAGTTATGCGATGCAGGGCGTGACCGCCGGCCAGGTGTTCGCTGCGGCCATCTTCATGCCGCTCGCTTACTATCTGCCCGAGAAGCAGTTCCTGGCGTGGGGTTGGCGCGTACCGTTCCTGCTGAGCGTGCTCGTACTGGTGGCCGGTTATGTAATCCGGCGGAAAGTGTCTGAGACGCCGGCTTTCGTCGATGAAGCGCAACATCGGCAGATTCCCGCGTCGCCCGTCAAGGAAGCGTTACGCGATGGCTGGCGGGATATCGTCCGCATCGCGGCAATCGCATTGATTGCGATCATCCTGGCGGTGACTTCGATCTTTGGCGCGGCGTATGCGGTGCAGCCCGCTTACGGTATCGGTCTTTCAAAAGGCTTCTTTCTCTGGATTCCGCTGCTCGCCAATCTGACTGCAATATTCTTCATTCCCTTCGCAGGCAGTCTGTCCGATCGATGGGGACGCCGGCCACTCATCATATTCGGTGCGCTTGCCTCGGGCTTGCTGTCATATGCGTATCTCTATGCGATCAGTCTGCACAATGCCATGCTGGCGATCGTCATCGCGATTGTGATGTGGGGCGTGGTGTATCAATGCTTCAACGCGGTCTATCCGAGCTTCATGCCCGAACTGTTCCCGACGCGTATCCGGGTTACCGCCATGGCGATCGGCCAGAACATCGGCACGGCCATTACCGCAATCCTGCCGGCGTTCATCGCAGCCGCCGTGCCGCCCGGCACCCAGCACATTCCGTTAATCGTGGGGACGATCACGCTGACCGTCTGCGGCATCGGCGCGCTAGGCGCATGGACGGCGCGCGAAACTTATCGGCTGCCCGTCAACGCGCTTGGGCATCGAGATGCATCGCCGATCAGTCAGGAGGAATACGACAGCCTGCGTACGGACACTCGCAGGAAGAAAACCGCGTCCAATGTTCCTGTTTGACGGCGCTCTCCGTGTGCCGCGGTTCGCGTCAGCCGACGGGCGGCTTTGATTTGAGGACAGGCGGTTAAGGTCGGCGAAGTCGGCGACGTCCGCTACGGCGTCCTACTGGTTCGGTCCACTGGCTCAAAATTAGCGAATGGCGGTTCTTGCTTCGGAAGCTGTCTTGCCCGGTCGCTACGCGCAATGACGGCTTCGGGTCCGATTTCAGTCAATTGGTTTTGGACACGGGCTCATCGTTGAACTCAGAAGACGCAAAAATAGACGAGCGGACCGCCGTTTCCTCATGCCTATCAAAAATTAGTATTGTTATGAAAGCATGGTCGTGGGAGGAGAGAAAGCCGTCACGAATGCGCGTGCTTACGCTCCGGTCCTGTGATTGCGGCGTTGAGTAGCCCCCGGAACTAACTGACGCAACGGTCACCCCGATGAAGGGGACGTGGATCAACGGACCGCAACCGGTGCGGGTTCCGGAGTCCACCAATTGCGCGCACGCCCGCGGATCGGGTAGGGTATCAACTTCACTTCATGCCCTTGCAAGCCAAACAATGAACAGGCAGGAACTGATCGATGCGGTCGCCGGGAAGACGGGCTCCACGAAGGCACAGACTGCTGGAACACTGGATGCGCTGATCGGCATCGTCACGACGGCAGTGACGAAGGACGGTACTGCAATGAACGGGTTCGGCTCGTTTTCAACGGGTCAACGTGCCGCCAGGACTGGACGCAATCCCGCCACCGGCGAAGCGATCCAGATCAAGCGAGCGCGTTCATGACGGGCTCGGACCTGGTGATAGACGGCGGGCTACACCATCTGGTGAACGGTCGTGAGCGTACGCTATCGGAAACACACATCTGGGATGGAAACCTGACATGTCGAAATCGACAGTAATCGATGCGCTGCTCGCCGAGCTCGGCGCTGATGTCGTGCAGTTGCCGGCCGAGTTCGGCAGCCGGAAACTACATGACTGGAGTGGGTTGCCCGGCGCGGTGCCGACTGCCCTGATCCGGCCGCGCAGTACGGAAGACGTCGCCAGGGCGTTGCGCGTGTGCCATGCGTTCTCTCAGCCCGTCGTGACGCAGGGCGGCCTGACCGGTCTTGTCGGCGGAGCGAACGCGCTCGGCGGCGAGGTGGCGCTGAGCCTCGAGCGGATGAACCGGATTGTCGAAGTGGATCGCACCTCGGCGACGATGACGGTCGAAGCGGGCGTGCCTTTGCAGGTCGTTCAGGAGGCGGCGCTCGATGCGGGCTTCTATTTTCCGCTCGACCTCGGCGCGCGTGGCAGCTGCACCATCGGCGGCAACCTCGCGACCAATGCGGGCGGCAATCGTGTGATCAAGTACGGCATGATGCGCGACCAGGTGCTCGGCATCGAAGCCGTGCTCGCCAACGGCGAAGTGACGAGCGGCATGCACAAGATGATCAAGAACAATAGCGGCTACGATCTGCGGCATCTGCTGATCGGCAGCGAGGGCACGCTCGCGGTGATCACGCGGGCAGTGCTGCGCCTGCGTCCACGGCCGACGGCCGTCGCCACCGCATGGTGCGCATTGCCCGACTACGACGCAGTAACGAAACTGCTGGCCTGCTCTCAGGCGCAGCTGTCCGCTGGCGTGTCCGCTTTCGAGGTGATGTGGGCGGGCTATTACGACGCGGTGCTGGCGAATCTCCCGTTACGTGCGCCGCTGGACAAACACTATCCTTACTACGTGCTGCTCGAAAGTGTGGGCAGCGATCCCGAGCGGCATGCCGAGGCATTCGAGGCGTTTCTCGGCGACATGCTCGAAGCGGGCGTGGTCAGCGATGCGGCGCTTGCGCAGTCCGAAGCGGATGCGCAGGCTTTCTGGACGATTCGCGATGCGCCCGGCGAGTATCCGAAGTTTATTCCGCACCACAGCGCGTATGACGTGAGCTTCTCAATCAGTGACGTCGGCCAGGTGGCCGCACATTGCGAGCAACGTCTGCAGGAACGGTGGCCTGATGCGCTAGTCATGATCTATGGGCACCTTGGCGACGGCAACCTCCATATTGTTGTCGATATCCCCGGTTCGGAAGGGCGATTGCACGACGAGATCGACCGTGTGATCTACGACGTAACGCGCGAATTTCACGGCTCGGTGTCCGCCGAGCACGGCATCGGCGTCAAGAAGAAGGCTTACCTCGGCCATACGCGCAGCGACGCGGAGATTACTGCAATGCGGCTCATTAAGACGGCGCTGGATCCGCGCTCGATCCTCAATCCCGGAAAGATCTTCTAATGATGCGCGAGCTCTTTCCACTAGACCCTCGCAACAATCCTCGTGATGCAGCGGAATGCCCGGCAACATCATGTCCATGCAGGTGAAGTACTACTCCGCACCGCGCACAAACCTAAACTCGCATGCGTTACTCGCCAACCTTCCGCTGCGCCATATACGCAAGGTAGGCGACGATCAGATCGATCTCGCGATCGCTCAGCTGGTCCCGCGGGAAAGCGGGCATGGTGCGGCCGGGCCAGTCTCGAACCGATGCCGGATTGCGAATGTAGCGGCGCAATGCAGCGGGCTGGAAGTACTCGACTGGATTCATCGGCACGTTGAGGTCGGGGCCGGTGTCCGCGCTCCCCGCGTGATTGAGCCGATGACAGGCGAGACACTGAGTGATGAACAGGCCTTGGCCCGCGCGAACCGGATCGGTTGCCGGTAGCGCCGGATCGACGGCGAGCACCGGCCAACGCGTGGATGGAGACGGTTGCGTAGCAAGTTTCGCGATCTGATAAGGCCACTGCTCGCTGCGCACGGACGCCGCTTCCCTGCCGACCCAGACCAGGTAGAACGGTCCCGCACTGACCGACTTGCCCGGCAGGTTCGGCCATGGCTTCACCGGGTCCTCGACCGCGAGCCATGCGACGGCTGTCGCTGGATCGCGGTTACTCACGAGGTCCATCGGTAATTGTGCGGCGAAGCCGTCGGTTGCACGTGCCTCGAGCACGCTGTCCGCAGGTAGCCTGGTACTGTCGAGCAGGTCGGCCAGCGGCACTGCGCGGTATGTCGTCGACGTACCGTAGGCGACATCTCGCGGAACATGAATCTCCGCGGCATCGGGGCGCGCCAGCAATGCCGCACGGCTAAACGACCGAGTACTGCCGCCTATCGTAAGTTCGATCATGGGTTGCGCGGCTGCACAATGCCCTATGACGTCAAGCGTCAGTAGCAATACCGCAAACAACACGCGTTTCGACATCTGTTCTCCGTTCATTGGTGCCGCCGGCGACGTCGGCAGTGAAAATCGCCGACGCCATCAGTTCATTCGGCACCGGTGAGCGGATTATGTCAGCTGCGGCGAAGCGTCGGTAGCGCGCGCGTTTGCCTCGCTGGACAACGTCTCCACGCGATCACTCGCTGCGCGACGCGATAGCCCAGACGCGATCGGACAGAATGCTAGAGAACTCGACGATGCTGCCGGTGAGTCATCATGCTCCCGGCTCAGTGACCCAGACCGCGGCTGGCGATCTGCTGCTCCACGTACTGGGCGAACAGCGTGTGCAGATGCGTCGTCGGATGAAGGTCGTCGGCGAACATGTATGTCTGGTCCGCGTTGGCGGTCACGTAGGTTGGCGGCGAGCACAGCAATGCCGTGGCATGGGGCGTTTTCGTAGGATCGCAGGCGACGCTGGTGTTCGACACGGCGAAGCCATTGGCCTTGAAGTTCGCGACGATCTGGTTCATCCAGCTGTAAGAATCGATCTGGATGACCTTGCCTTGCAGGCCATTGCTTTGCAAGGCCGCGTTCAGGCTACCGTTGAAGAGTTGCGACAACTGGGCAAGGTTGGCCCCACCGTCGGCCGAGGCAAGCCCTTTGGGCGACAGACCGATGTTTGGAACATTGACCACCACGATATGCGTGGCGCCGTTCTGTGCAATCTGCCCGACGACCTCAGCCAAAGTAGTCGCCGCCGTCTCCACGGTCTGCGCAGCGGCCGGCAGCGCCCCGGCGCGAAGCACATCGTTCGCGCCGGCCCAGACGAGCACCAGTTGATTGGTGTTAAAGCTCCGGTGAGCGGCCAGATAGCGCGACACCTGCTGAGTGACGGGCATCTCGACGTTGCCGATCACTTCGGTTAGAAAGTCGGACTGGTTTGCCGGCGTTGCCACCGTGGCACCACCTTCCGCATAGCCGAGGCCGCTCTGCGCACTGAGCTTATGCGTGAAGTCGATCGTGTACGCAGCGCTTAGCGTATCTCCGTAGTATTGCGCAACATCCTGAGTCCACACTTGTCCGGGATTGGTCGTGAAACGCCCCCCGCCAACCGCGCTTGCGATCGGTGCATAGGTCCCAACGTCCGAAAGACTGTCGCCGAACGAGACAATCTGCAGATTGATGCCGCCTGCAGGTGTGGCCGCGCTGCCATTACTCGAACTGTCTCCGTTCCCGCCGCATGCCGATAGCACTGAGATCGCCACGGCAAAAATTGCTGCACGTACCTTGTCATTTATTCCTCGCATCGCCACGTCTCCTTAACGACTCGTGGAGCCGCGGCCACCATCGCGCCTTATCGCGCGTCGCTCTCCCGATAAGTACTGTTCGGAGCAAAAACTGTGCGCTATTGCGATTTGACTACCGGCGTGCCACGGCAGCAAGCATCGAATGGAAGACGCGACCGCGCTACGATGTCGTAGACCGAAGTAATGTCGTCACTGTGCCGTGTCCATGCGACGCCAGTCGCTATTGATGGGTCAGTTCGAGGATCAGGTGAGGCTTCCGCCGATCGTCGCACCGAAACTGTCCTGTGAAAGTACGCAGAAACGGGTGTTGCCTCGATGCGAAGCGCGTCGCCGTCGTCGACCGCGTTCGCGGCCAATGTCAGCCCTTGGCATATTCGAACTCGGGCAGTTTTTTCAGCGCATCCTTGTTTGCGCCGACCACGATTGCCTTCGGCGCTATCTGCTTGAACTGCTGAATGGGGATGGCGACGCGGTGCGCCGCCATCCCCAGAAAGCCGCCGACGTCGATAATCGCGGCCGAGAGCGAGCCATCGGGCGCGACAATCAGGTCGTCGACGCGGCCGATCTTTTCGTTCTTTTCGTTGTAGACATCAGTATGAATAATCTTCGATGCGCGCCAGCCTCTTGCGACCAGCTGTGCTTCGGTGACGGTCACGCCGAGCGTCGCCTTGCCGGCGATGGGCGCGTCCTGCGCGGTCGCGCCGCTGGCCACAAAGCCACCAGCGGATAGCGCAAGGATGAATGTCGACAGCCTTGCGGCCGATGCGAGGTTAGTCTTCATGGCGTTCTCCAGAATGCGAAACGGGGTACGTGGACGCCGGACCCAGGATGCGCCCATCAGTGCAACGGTGTGTTTTGCTTGTCGCGAAAGACGGCGCTGCGCCAATTCCAGTTAAGCTACGCCCGCGAGGCGCGCTCTTCTTTCGAGTCCCTGCCCAAAAGTGTCGAATTCCTGCGTTTGTTGGGCTCACCGATCCAGTCGAAAGCGCATCGCCGGATCGTAGGCGGTGATGCGCAAGGCGGAAAGCGCGGGGCGCGGTGAAATGCTGCTGCGTCTGAAAGCCCACGCGTGCCGCGATATCGATCAGCGGAAGGCTCCCTTCCGAAAGCATCGACTGCACATCGCGCAGAACATCGGCGGCCTCTGCAGACAGTGGCCGGTGCGCGAAGAGAGCATACGCGCGAGGCTCGAAAACGTCGTCACGCTGCGGACCGAGGAGCGCGTGCTCGGCGCGCCGCGCTGCTGCGAAGTGCGACTGCGGGTGCAGGCATTCGATCGCGTCGACCTCGGGCACGCCGACCTGTTCGATCAGCCGTCACGCGTAAGGCGCGACGACTCGAATAGCGCCGCTGCGCCTCCGCGTAGGGCGTGCCGATGCGAGCGACGGCTTCCCCGCGCCCGACACGCCGGCAAATCAGACGAGCGCGTCGCGCGGGATATCGACATTCACGTTCTTGAGGTTGTGTTCCGGCGCGCATCGTACGCGCACGAAGCCGCGCAGGCTTGATGCAGTTTTTCGACGGGCAGGGTGTTCATGCGTTGCGACACGAGGAAGTCAGCACCCGGACCCGACGCGGCTACGACGGCAGCTTCGCCGCAAGTACATCGATGTTCATGATTTCCGGCGGTTTGGCAAAGAGATCCGGCGCCTTCGCCATCAGCGCCTCGGCTACTTTGCCCGAGAGGTGCGCGCGGCGGCCGGCGTCGTCGGGGAACGCATCGAAGATGCCGTACACCGACGGCGCGATTTTCAGCCCGAACCACGCGATGGTCGCGGGTTCCTGCTCGACGAGCGGCAGTCCGCCCATCAAGAAGCTTTCGACTTCCTGTTCCTTGCCTGGCTTTGCTTCGAGCCGGACGAACAACGCTGTCTTGACCATGCCTGCCTCCTTGTTGATGCCGTTTGCGGGTATCGACGGGAACCCCCTATGATCTTTTCGCGCATGTACGGCGCGTGCCCAAACCGTCGCCCATGGCCTATTGATCGGAAGCACCGTTGTACCAGCATATAGCAAAGAGCCGCGTGACAGGCGGTCTGATTTCGAACATGCTGGTCGGCTTCACCGCATTGATCAGCATCATCGACCCGCTCGGGGCCGAGTTCGTGTTTCTCGACCGCATGTAAGGGCTTGCGGGCGACGGGCTGCGTTTGATGCAGCCACGTCGCGCCTCGCGCTGAGGCGGAAATCGATCGTCTTTCGGGACTGATGGCGAGTGGCCGTTGTAATTCTGGAAGCCGCCGTCAAGGCCACTCGAAGTCCAAGGTCCGTGGTGGGTCGATTTGAGGCGTTCGAGGACGGCCGCGTACAAACGCGTATAAACGCGTACAAACGCGACCGTCCTCGAACGCCCCGTGTATGCTATTCACCATTCGCCAGCCGCGCGGGATCGACGATCCTGTCGTACTGGTTCGCGTCGATGAGGTCGAGCGACAGCGCCGCAGCCCGCGGCGTAATGCCTTCGCGCAACGCGAGCGCAGTGATCCGCGCGACGGCATCATAGCCAAGCACCGGATTGAGCGCTGTCACCGACAACAGTGCGTTCTCCACGTTCGTTGCAAGTTGCGTCGTGTCGACCTGAAGACCCTTTACGACGCGTTCGTCGAAGTTTCGACACGTATCGGTCAGGACGCGTATCGACTGCAGGACGTTGTAGATCAGCACCGGCTTCGCGACGTTCAACTCGAACAGACCGGAACCCCCCGCAAGCGTCACCGTCTGGTGATTGCCCATCGCCTGGAAGCACGCCTGCACCAGCACTTCGGCGATCGTCGGATTGCGCTTTCCCGGCATGATCGAGGAAGTGAGGCCGTCATCGGGGACAATCAGTTCGCCGAGCCCGCAGCGCGGTCCCGAACCAAGCAGTCGAATGTCATTGGCAAGCTTCAAAAGCGATGTCGCAATCGTATTGAGTACGCCCGAGACATCGACCAACGCATCGTGCGACGCCATGCCCTCCAGCTTGTGTGGATGCGTTCGAAAGGGCAGGCCCGTGCTGGCAGCGAGTTCCGCGCAGAAGCGCTCCGGGAACTGCGCCGGTGCATTCAGTCCTGTGCCTGCGGCCGTGCCGCCCTGGGCAAGCACCATGATCTGTGGCAGCGCTGCGTCGATGCGCGAAATCGCCGCTGCCATCTGATGAGCGTACGCTGCGAAAGTGCGGCCCATCGTCGTCGGCACGGCATCCATGAGATGGGTGCGCGCGATCTTCACCACATCGGCGAATGCGCGTGCGCGTTCGTCAAGCGACGCCTGCATCGATACGAGCGCAGGTCGGAGACGCCCGGTCAGTTCGAGCGCGGCGCTCACATGCATGACGGTCGGAAAGCTGTCGTTGGATGACTGTGACGCATTGACGTGATCGTTCGGATGGACCGGCGACTTTGTCCCCAACGGCTGGCCGAGCAGTTCATTGGCGCGGTTGGCGATGACCTCGTTCGCGTTCATGTTGGTTTGTGTCCCTGAGCCGGTCTGCCAGATGCTCAGCGGAAAGTGATCGTCCCATTTCCCGTCACTCAGTTCCGTGGCGGCTGCCTCGATTGCATCGGCGAGATGCGGATCAATGACGCCGCACCCGCGGTTAGCGCGTGCAGCCGCACGTTTCTGCAAACCGAACGAGTGAGTCAGCGCGGCGGGAAAGCGCTCTTCTGCCGCGCCGAACACGTCCAGCGCACGCTGAGTTTGCGCGCCCCAATAGCGATGCGCGGGAATATCCACGGGTCCGAACGCATCCGATTCAGTGCGCGTATTCATGGTGGGCGTTTCCAGGTCGAATATGAACGGGCGGAGCTCATCACGCGTCAACGAGCGGCTCCGCATTCGAAAGCGGAAAGCGGCTGGATCAAACTGATGCCAGCCGCCTTCGTCATGCGTCGATGCCAGTGTTCGATTAACGCAGGTTATCGAAGCGTGGCCGGACGAGGGTTCACCTGATTGAGGTTTTCGGGCGAAAGTTCGCCGTCGGTCACGCGCTCATCCGCTTCCGCGACTTCAGGAAAAAGCTCGGGATAGAGATGACGCTTCGCGACTTTCGCGTCCAATGTGCCCGACCAGCGCGCGACCACCACGGTAGCAAGGCTGTTGCCGATCGTGTTGCACGTGGCGATTGCCATCGACATGAAGCGGTACACGCCGAAAATGACAGCCAGTCCTTCCACGGGAAGAATGCCCGTGGACGTGACCGTCGCCGCGAACACGACGAACGATCCGCCTGAAACGGTCGCCGCGCCTTTCGACGTCAGCAGCATGAGCAGCAGGATGCCGATCTGATGTTCGATCGTAATGGGTACGTTGTACGCGTGAGCAATGAACATGACGCCCATCGACATGAAGATCGACGTGCCGTCCAGGTTGAATGCATAACCCGTCGGCAGGACGAGGCCCACCGTCTGTTTCGTGCAGCCGAGGCGTTCGAGCTTGATGAGCAGGCGAGGCAACGCGCTTTCCGACGATGCCGTGCCGAGCACGATCAGGATTTCATCTTTGATGTAGCGCATGAAGCGCCACATGCTGAAGCCTGCGAGCTTCGCGATGACGCCCATCACGACGACGATGAACAGAACGATGACCGCATAAAAACTCAGCACGAGTTGCGCGAGCGCGACCAGCACGGCCGTGCCGTTGCTGCCGACCGCGAACGCCACTGCGCCGAAGGTGCCGAGCGGCGCGAGCTTCATCACCAGATTGATGAACGAGAACAGCACCTGCGAAATAAGATCGAGCCCTTCGTTGATGTGCACGCGGCGGCTTTCGGGAATCGCCAGAATACCGATCCCGACCATCACGGCCAGCACCACGACCTGAAGTAATTCACCCTTCGCGAACGCGCCGATGAAGTTGTCGGGCACCAGATGCATCACGAACTCGGTGAAGCCTTGCGGCGCGGCCTTTGCCGCGATGACAGGCGCCGTGCCAGGTGTGACGGCCGTCATGCCTTTGCCTGTCTGCAGCAGGTTGCCCGCCAGCAGTCCGACGGCCAGTGCGATGGTCGACACGACCTCGAAGTAGACAATCGAGCGCCAGCCGACGCGCCCCGCGCTCTTTACGTCGCCCGCCGATGCGATGCCATGCACGATAGTGAGAAACACGAGCGGTGCAACGCCTGCCTTGATCAGCGCGAGAAAAATATCGCCGAGGATCTTCAACTGCGCGCCGAACTTCGGAAAGATCAGGCCAACAGCAATACCAAGCACGAGTGAGATCAGCACTTGCATCCCAAGCTTGCGATACCACGGCCGCTTTGCCGGTGGCGCGACTGACCCGTTACCTGATGTGTTGTCGTTCGTCATGGTGTGGCTCCTCCGCAGCGTTCGTCAGATCTCGCTCGACAGCGCGATGGCGCGATCGACCATTTGCGGCGCGAGGCCCAGATAGTTGGCGGGATCGGTCATCGCGTTGATCGCGTCGCGATCGAAATGCCGGGTGACCTCTGGCAGTGCCGCCAGCGCTTCAGCGAGTGTGCCGCCGCTTTCGTTCACGGTACGGCACGCATCGTAGACGATGTCGTGCGCCTGCTGGCGGCCGGTGTAGGGTGCCATCTGCATCATCACGGCTTCGGCGACGATCAGCCCCTTGCTGATGCCGAGGTTATGCTTCATGCGATCCGTGTCGACGATGAGGCCGCCCAGCGCGAACTTCGCCTGATGGAGCGCACCCGAAGCGAGGATGAAGCTTTCGGGAATCGCAATCCATTCCGCGTGCCACGGTCCCGTTGCGCGCTCGAAGTCCTGGATCATCGCGTCGACCATCAGGCCGGCCTGCTGTCGCACGGCTTTCGCGGCTGCGAGCATCAGCTCGCTTGAAATGGGGTTGCGCTTTTGCGGCATCGTGCTGCTCGCGCCACGACCCTTGACGAACGGCTCGTACACTTCGCCGAATTCGTTGGACGCCATGATCATGATGTCGGTTGCAATCTTGCCGAGCGACCCGGTGACGAGCGCAAGCAGATTGACGGCCTCGGCGAAGCCATCGCGTGCGACGTGCCAGGTCGTCGCGGGCACGCCGAGTTGCAGTTCGGCGGCAAGCGCCTTCTGCACGTCGAAGCCCTTGTCGCCCAGCGATGCCAGCGTGCCGGCCGCACCCGCGAACTCGACCACGGCCACGCGCGGTCGCAGTTGCGCAATGCGCTGTTGATGGCGGTCGAACATCGCCAGCCAGATCGCGGTCTTGTAACCGAAGGTGACGGGCAACGCCTGCTGCAGATGCGTGCGGCCCGCCATCGGCGTGTCGCGGTGCTTCTTCGACAGATCCACGAGGATGCCGCGCAGTTCGCGGATATCGGCATCGATCGAATCGAGCGCGTCGCGGACCTGGAGCGCGACGGCCGTATCCATGATGTCCTGCGTCGTCGCGCCCCAGTGCACATAGCGGCCTGCCTCGCCGCACATGCCGACCAGTTGATGCACGAGCGGAAGAATCGGATAGCCGACGATGTCCGTCTCCTCGCGCATGTGGTCGAAGTCGATGCGCTCGATCTGCGACTCGCGCGCGATCACATCCGCAGCGTCGGCCGGGATCACGCCGACGCGCGCTTCCGCCTTCGCGAGCGCGACTTCGACGTCGATATAGCGCTGCACCAGCGCGTAATCAGAAAACAGGGCGCGCATTCTGGTGGTGCCGAAGGCGTCACGAAACAGGATCGAATCGAAGACGGTGCTGGAAAGCGGGGCGGTGCGGGTAGTCATGACGATGCCTTGAGTCGAGCAAGCGGGAGTGTGCAAAACGCGGACAGGTTACTAATATGTCCGGACATATGGAAGATAATATGTTCGAACATATCGTTCAAGTTATGATTAACCCTGGATGCGCATCGATCCCGTACGTTTCTCCTCACTTTGCAAAGCATGAACAGACCTCATTACGCCGACATCGCTCGCGATCTGACCGAGGGCATCGCCAGCGGACGCTTTCCTGTCGGCTCCTATCTGCCGACCGAACTCGAGTTGCGCGATCGGTACAACACCAGCCGGCATACGATTCGCGCGGCGCTAAACGAGCTTCAGCAGCTCGGATTCGTGTCTCGGCGCAAGAACGCCGGTACGCGCGTCGAGTCGGCGCAGCCGAAGAATGATTTCCGTCCTTCGCTGGGTTCAGTCGAGGATCTGGTGCAGTTCGGCTCGGAACATCTGCGGGTCATCCAGTCGGTAAAAGAGGTTAGCGTGACCGGCAGGCTCGCTGAGGTTCTGCAATGCGAAGAAGGTGCGCACTGGCTGCGTGTGTCGAGCCTGCGTATCGAACGCGACCGTTCGCGTCCGCCTCTCGGCTGGACGGATGTCTACATCGATCCGACCTACACGGAGATCGCCGAGGAAGCGAAGGCAGCGCCCGACACGCTGATCAGTTCGCTGATCGAGGCGCGTTACGGCCGCTGTGTCGTTGAAATCCAGCAAAACGTGCAGGCTGTGAACGTCACGAAAGAGATGGCTGAGCGACTTCAGATGCCAATCGGTTCGGCGGCGCTGGAAATTGTGCGCCGCTATATCGATTCGACGGGCGTGGCCTTCGAAGTGTCGGTGAGTGTGCATCCCGCCGACCGGTTCGCCGTATCGATGAGGCTGAAGCGCTCAGGAGCGTGAGGGTTTACACCGTTCCATGTTCGGGTGATGCGACCGATAACCAATATGTACGGACATATCCGGTTTAATCCCCTGCGGGGCTCACGTCATCCAGCGGACATTTACACATGTTTTCGAAAGTCTCAATCAGGGCGCGGATCTCGCTCGCCTTCGGCCTGCTCGTCGCCCTGATGTTGGTCGTTGCCGCGTTCGGTCAGTGGGGAACGCAAGAGGGGAAGTCGGCGCTCCACGAAATCTATGCGGTGCAATTATCGTCAGCGGTCGCGCTTGGCGACACCAGGTACAACATGGCGATCGCGCGCGTTTCGATGGACCGGGCGCTCCTGCACCCGGAATCGCCGGACGTAAAAGTGCTTCTGCAAAAAGCACGCGCCTATCTGGCGACGTCGAAGAAGGCCTACGAACGCTATCTCGCGCTGCCGAAATCCGCTGAGCAGCAAAAGCTGGCAGAGGCCGTCTCGCTGACATTCGACCGGTTGATCAAAGGTGCGATCGAGCCCACGCTGCAGTCGCTCGAAACGGGCGATGCGGTTGCCGCTAACCGGATCACGATGGACGTGATGCCGCCGCTGGCGCTCGCATTCACCAGGAGCACCGACGCGCTCAACGATTACCTGATGACGAGCGGCGAGTCGAGCTACGAGAATTTCCAGTCGACACTCAGCACGGTGAGCGGCGCATCGGTAGGAGCACTCTGCGTCGCCATCCTTCTGTCACTAGTGTGCGCGATCGGCCTGCATCGCGCGATTGGCCGTCCTTTGACCCGAGCGCTGGAGGTCTGTTCGGCGATGTCAAACGGAGACCTCTCGAACAAGGTTCAAGTGGAAGGCCGTCACGAGATGAGTGCGCTGATGCAAGGCCTTTCAGCGATGCAGGAGGGCCTGAGATCGACGGTCACAACCGTCCTCTCGAGCAGCGAGTCGATGGCGAGCGCCACGAGCGAAATCGCATCGGGTAACTCGGACCTGTCCCGGCGTACCGAGGCGCAGGCGGCCGCGCTGGAACAAACGGCGGCAAGCATGGAAGAACTGACAGCAACCGTTGCGCAAAATAGCGAGCGTGTCGGATTCGCTACCGAATATGCCAGCAACGCATCGGGCATCGCGAAGACGGGCGGTGTCGTGATGGATCGCGCTGTGCGAACCATGGCCGGCATATCGGATCAGTCGACAAAGATCGCGTCCATCATCGGCACGATCGAAGGGATCGCTTTTCAGACGAACATCCTGGCATTGAATGCCGCCGTCGAAGCGGCCCGCGCGGGCGAGCAGGGTCGTGGCTTTGCTGTGGTTGCCGCTGAAGTGCGTACGCTCGCACAGCGCTCCGCCAGCGCGGCAAAGGAAATCAAGGCATTGATCGACGAAGCCGTGACGGGCGTGACTGAAGGATCGGGGCTCATCGATCAGGCAGGCCGCACGATGATGGAGATCGTGCAGTCGATCGAAAAAGTGAGCAACGTGATGCAGGAAGTAGCGGCGGCCGCGAAAGAGCAACAGGATGGCATCGAACAGGTCAACCGCGCTGTCTCACAACTGGATGAAACGACCCAGCAAAATGCGGCGTTGGTGGAAGAGACTACCGCGGCAGCACTGTCACTTGCCGACCAGGCGCAGACACTCCGGTCGGCGGCGAGTCGCTTCCGAACATAAAGGCGCTGAAGCCAGCAGAGGCTCGGTTGCATGGCGTCGTTGATGTGAGTGCGGCACCTGCGGGAGGGTGGGGACTTCCGGGTTCGGCCACAACCCGCCGTTCACGTGCGCCGTCGGTCGGATGTTCAGGGGTCGGCTCTGCGGGACACAGCGAACGTTGCCATGATGATGGCTCGACTGCTTGCCGGCTGTTTCCTCTCTGACCACAGTGAAGTATGAGCGCTGGGTTTACTCGGGCCGCGAGAATCGCGCGAACGATTTTCGTTGCTAGAAGCGGTACAGCACGGACGCCACGCCGTTGAGGTCGAGCCGCCGCTCGGTAATTGGACTGCCTGCGGCGTAATGCTCGAGGCGTCCCACAACGGCCTCGACGCTCGCCGACCAGTGCGGACTGATTTTGTAGGTTGCATTCACGTTGAAGTGAATATCGCGCATGCCGGAACCGGTATCGTAGTGCGGCAATCCCGATGCCGCGCTTTCCTGCGGCGTAATGCCGAACAGGGTCTTCGTATAGGTCGCGTTGGCCCAGGTGAGGCCTGGGCCCATCGAAATGAGCCAGTTACCGATCGGCGCCGACATGAATATATCGGCCGTCGCCGTCAGACCTTGTCCTGTTCCCGCGATGTCCTGATAGGCCGCGACCGCGCCGGTGAACGCCCACACCGTGTAATCGCCGAAGAGTCGCAGCTTCGGTCCGTAGTGCACATCGGGCAAGCCTTTTAATCGCGCATCGTCGGACGACGATCGCGACTGGAAGTCGAAACTGACCGACATTCCGAGGTGATAGTTCTCACCATGCAACACGTTGACGCCGAGCACATCTGGACCTTGTGAGAAAACACAGTCCTTCCATGTCGAGTGGCAGAGGCTGGGACAGGAGCCGAGTCTTTGCCCATGCGCGGCACGCCCAGACAGGCGCAGTAGCCTTTGCGTTCTTCATCGTCACACTCTGCCAGCGCGTTCGGTTTCGCCGACAATGCCGTCGTGACCCTTGTCTCGCAGCGTCGACTCACATATCGCTGCGCCAGATCAGGGAAAGTGATGCGCATGGATTTTCAATGCGGCGGAGATGGTCCTTTGCGGTAGCGCCGGCCTTCGGCCTTGAATTTATACAGTTCTGGCACCAGCGCAAGCAGGATACGTTTGGGCGTGAATAACCGCGCCGAGACGTGTGTCGCGACATGCCACGTGGCAGCAACGTTCATTTTGCGGAGCCTCATGTCGGGACCGACGAGCGCGCTGACAAAGTGCAGATCCCCAAGCGCATTGCCGATGATTTCTTCTCTTATTACGGCCCGTTCCGGTGGCTCGAGTGCATCAAACGAGAGCCCTGACATTTCTCGAAGTATTCGATACATGCTGTTGTAATGGTGGAGTGTTTTTGCTGCGACCATCGTTGAATCCGCCCGCAACCGTCTTTTGTATAGCCTTTGGTTCAGCACGGCGACTTTAAGCCTCTGATTCAGCATCAACGACACAAAAAAACAATTGTCTTCATATACGGTGCCATCCATGAAGCGCAGGTCGCCGATAGCAGTCCGTCGTGCGATAAGGCAGCATGGCGACACGCAATACCGCCCTTGTCGCAGCGATTGGACGACGAAATCTCCAGACCATATCGGTGAGTCGCCCAGCGGCCGCTGGTAGTAGTGTTCTTCGAGCCTGTACTCCGGTGAGCCAGGCGGGAAGACCACTGCCTCGAAGACGACCACGTCAACTTCCCGGTCCTCGAATTCCTTATAGCAGACACTCAAGGTATCGTTGTCGATGATGTCATCGCTATCCATGTAATACAGATAGGAGCCAACTGCGACTGATGTGCCTAAGTTGCGCGCAGCAGATTGGCCGCGGTTTTGCTGACGGATATATCTGAAACGGGGGTCGCGTGCACACAGCTTTTTCGCAATCGCGCCTGTGTTGTCTGTCGATCCGTCGTCTATGATAATCGCCTCCCAGTCGGTGAACGACTGTCCGGCAATGCTTTGCAGCGCTTCCTCGATGTAGTCCTGCACGTTGTAGGCCGGCACGATGATCGAAAACGCTGGCATAGATACGTTCCTTGGCTAGTAGTTCAAACTGGCATGTGGCGCGCGCTGCCATACCCGTGATTGCAGGAGGACGGCCGGTTACGGCGACTTTCGGAGGAAGATTGGATCGACGCCGACGAGGTCGAATGCCTGCCGCGTTGACCGGCGCCGAAGGAGTGGAAAATGGAGCCCATGTTTTCACGCGCGCGCAATTGAAAACAGTGGAAACCCTGGCCGTTATCGTTGCATTTTCGAAGGCTCGCGCAGTAGCTTGGACCGATTCGGCAAGCTTAGATCCGGTCGGCCGCTTGATTGCTGGGCGAGCCCTATGCATTTACAAGTGGACCGGTTGATAGATTTATCGTGGTATCAGCACGGCCACATTCCATCTCAGTCCAGACTGGACGTGCACAATACGGACACGATCAAGTTCCTCAAACCCGGCCCTCAGCCGTTTCCATGTGTTTATGCCATCGGCGTGATGCCACATGCTGACGACAAGTATTCCATCGGGCGCAAGGTAACGTGCGAATCGCCCGAGATAGTCGTCCGGATTCCTAAGGTAATAGAGCACTTCGTTAAAGACGATGACGTCGAACAGTTGCGAAGTCTGGAACGTGGTGACGTCCGCTACAGCGAACTCTGCTCTTTGGATGTTCGACTGGCGTGCCTTCTCGATGGCGGCTTCCGACAGGTCGATACCCAGGTAACTGGATATTGCGGCATTCGACAGCCAGCGCGCAAGGATGCCCGTGCCGCACCCAACGTCCAGAATGCGCGCCGCCGGTTTGAAGTGCAGGCAATATCCCACGATCACGCTGTACCGGCCGACTTCCTTTGTACTGGAAAGATAATCCCAAGCTCCGGAGTCGTACTCGTCATTCCATGTCGTATTCGAGATCGAGGCGTTGTTCGGATGCGTAATCCACGCCTTGATTGCAACCGGCATGAACTTATGAATAGGCCATTCCATAATTTTTTTGAGTCGTCTCGCAGTGCTTACAATCCCGTTGGAATCGAACAAAGCTACCTCCTTCGAGAATCAACGTCAGCAACGCGGATGCGAGCGCCCGAATTGATGGAATGGGCAGGCGCCTATTAGCGGTTGCAGAAATCATGCTAACGGGTGGACTGTGCATGCATCGATGACGCTCCTTGATAGGGCGTACTGTGGAGGACAAATGGCGGAAAGTCACTTGCCGGCGTGGGAGGGCGAGTGGGAGCGAAGGCGGCGTCGCTCGGCGCGATCGCATCGATATTCTTGGCGCGCACGTAGTTGCCGGTGAGATCGCGCTCGACGTTTCGCAGACTTCTCTAAAGCGTTTTGCACGAAGTCTTAAGAAATACTTAAGAACCCCTAAAAAATCCAGCAGATCAGTATGAGACGCCGTGAGCGTGTGCGGCGGTCGCCGGTCCGGCAATCTTTCCGGCGGTGTCGCCGCAGACCAACGTGCTGCTGCCTTCACCGCCCAGGCACTGACCTCTGCGATTCTGCGTACGCTCAAAATCGGCTCCCAAAACAATATGTGCGGCAGCCGTAACTGGATGCCTGAAAGAGCGGGCTATTCTCCATATTGCCGCTTAAGAAACCCTTAACTCGCCGTGTTGTGCTTTAGAACGGGGGCTTCCCGGCACGTTTCTTCTGCTTGATATCTGCGCACCTGCGCCTTCGTTCGCGGCTTGATTGTCGGCTGGTTCAATGACGCGGAAGCGTCCCGACAGCTTTGAGTTCAGTGTTCGCGAGGAACGAGAAAGGCGCATAAGCGTCCGCTAAGGTTGCGTGCGTAATCTGAGGCAGTGCGTCGCAACATGTCCTAACGTTGCAGTCCACGACGGACACGTAAAGACACCGGCGTGCGCAATCCATCGCAGACTCACTCAAATGGAATACACCATGAAAAACCTACTGTCGATCAGCCTCGTCGTTATCGCCGCCGCCGTGCCGGTTGCAAGTTTTGCGCAGCAACCCGAGAACGGCCCGCTGACCCGCGCGGACGTGCGCGCGCAAAGGGCTCAGGCGGCGCAAGACCATCGCACGCAGTCGAAGGTGCATTATCCGGCGACAGAGCAGTCGGCGAATCTGACCGGGGCCGCCGATACAGGCTACGGTAAGCAGCCCGGGGATCGTCGGAATCGCGGACGGTGCCCTCGCTGAATGCCGTCTCGTCCGGCGCGGCGAGCGGCCTTTTCGCACATCATTGAGCGATGCGCCGCACTCTCGAATACCGTTGCGCCGCTCGCATCCGCGCTAAGCTTCGCCAATCGGCAGTGACGGACGAGTCAGGAGATGCACCACCATGCGAATGTTGTTAGTGGAAGACGATGAGATGATCGGCGAGCCGATCATGGAGACCATGCGGCGCGCGGGCTATGCGATTGATTGGGCCCGCGATGGTCGTGAGGCCGAGCTCTCACTCGATCACGATGTCTATGATCTCGTGTTGCTCGATCTTGGGCTGCCGAAGGCGGACGGCGTAGACGTTCTCAACCGCTATCGTCGGCGTGGCGGAAGTGCCCCGGTGCTTATCCTGACCGCGCGCGATGCAGTCGAAGACCGCATCGCGGGTCTCGATGCCGGCGCTGATGACTATCTCGTCAAGCCTTTCGATCTCGATGAACTGGCGGCGCGGGTGCGCGCGCTGCTGCGCCGTCGCACTGGACAAACCAGCCCGCTGTACACGCACGGTGACCTGACGCTCGACCCCGTCAGCCACGAGGTGACGTTGCGTGACGAGCCACTGTCACTGCTTCCACGGGAATTCAGCTTGTTACAGGCACTTATCGAAGAGCCCAGGCGAGTCTTCACCCGTTCCGAACTCGAGGAGAAACTGTATGGCTGGGGCGAGGAGGTCGGCAGCAACACGATCGAAGTTCACGTGTCTTATTTGCGGCGCAAGCTGGGGGCTGAGCACATCGTGACCGTGCGCGGCGTCGGCTATCGGCTCAAGAGGTGCGAATGACGTCGATCCGCCGCTGGCTGCTCGGGTGGTTGATCGCAGGGCTCGGTGCCGCGGTATTGACTGCAGGTTATGGCATTTTTCATACCGCGCGATTAGAGGCGAGCGAACTGTTCGACTACGAACCACGCACGGTCGCCCTTTCTCTACCGTCCACCCTTACCGACGGCAAGTCGTTAGAGCATCGCGGCCCCAACTTCGAGGGTCTCGCAGAAGACCGGCTTTTCATCGAAATCTGGGGCAACACCGAGACGCCGGTTTACGCGTCGCTGGGCGGTGTCGATCTTCCCCGGTTTCCCGCTGGCATTCGCACAATCGAACACCAGGAGGTTCACTGGCGTGTATTCGGTGCACAGCAGGGCGATCGTTTCGTGCAGGTTGCGCAACCCGTATCGGTACGCAACGATCTCGCGTTGCGTCTCGCGCTGCGTACGTTGTGGCCATTGGGGGTATTCTTTCCGGCGATTATTCTGATCGTGCTCGTCGTCGTGGGCCGGGCTCTGTCACCGCTTGAACGAATTTCTCACGCGCTCGCGGCGCGCTCATTGAATTCACTTGCTCCGTTGCGTCTGGACAGGCGTAGCCCGGTCGAACTGGAGCCGCTCGTCAATGCGCTGAATGATCTGCTGAACCGGCTCGACATTGCATCACGTGCACAACGCACCTTCGTTGCAGATGCGGCGCATGAACTTCGTTCGCCGCTGGCCGCGCTGAAGCTTCAGATCCAGGCGGCCGAGCGTGATGGCTCGCTGACTAGTCCAGGCACGTTCGAGCGCATCAAGGGACGACTCGACAGGATGATTCACCTCGTGCACCAGTTGCTGATTCTTGCACGCGAAGATGCGCCCCGCGCTGATCAGTTTGAAGTCGTCAGTTTACGTGGACTCGCGGAGCGTGCCGTAGCGGACGCTTCATTTCTTGCCGAAGCCAGGAAGATCGATCTGGGCCTGGACTTCGCCGACCCTTCAATCACTGACGATCCGTATGACATCCACGCAGAAGCCGCCGGTATCGAAGTCCTGCTGAACAACGTGGTTGACAACGCTATCCGTTACACGCCGGAACATGGGAAAGTTGACGTGATACTTGCCCGAACGGGAACTGAGGTCAGCGTGACGGTTGTCGATAGCGGTCTCGGAATTTGCGAGCACGAACTGGATCGGGTTTGCGACCGCTTCTATCGCAGCGCAGGGACCAAGGAGCAAGGCAGCGGTCTGGGACTGGCAATTGCGGCGCGCATTGCCGATCGGCATAACGCCACGCTTTGCCTGAAGAACAACAAACACCGGCCAGGGCTTAGCGTGGCTTTGACAGGGCTGCGCAGCGTCTGACGAAGTTAATCGGCATCGACGGAGTAATGACGCCGGGCGCGGACTCGATAATGAACTCGCTCGGGCTCGGGCTCAGGCTCGGGCCGCCTGACTGTTCGGGTTTTCAAGGGACCGGCGCGGAAGCTTTCGCGCAACTGTCGCTCAAGTTCGCCGGCGTGGCGCCGATAAAAAGGCAAGCCATTCAGTTGCCAATGGCCTCACAACGCGCACAAACATGAAAGTCTCCACAAAACTCATTTCTTTGGTAGGTGCGGCCCTCGCCGGTGTCATCTGCATCGGCGCGATTGCGCTGACTCAACTCGACCGTGCGCTGATTGAGGGCAGAAGGGCGCAGATCACCGAGATGCTCAATAAGGCCGAACATCTCGCGCTGCACTACCAATCGCTGGAGGCGAGTGGCAAGCTGAGCCGCACCGATGCACAGGCTGCAGCGAAGACAGCGATCGCGCAACTGAATGCAAACGCCAGCAGTTATTACTGGATTACCAGCACCGACAGCATCAACCTGGTCCATCCGAATGCCGCATTGATCGGCACGAAGACCGGCGGCAACCGCACGCTCGAGGGCGATCTGACCGACACGCAAGCGTACGCGAAGGGCCTTCAGGAGGGGCACATCGCATTGGTCGACGTGCTGATCAAGCGAGCGCAGGACGCGCCGCTGGTCCCCAAACTGCAAGGCGTGGTAGCGATTCCGCAATGGCAATGGTGGATCGGCACCGGCTTCTTTTACGACGACATCAACGCGGTGTTCTGGCGGCTCGCGCGCACGCTGATCGCGACCGGCATAGTGATCTTCGCGGTGGTCGCCACGATGGCGTGGTTCATGACGCGCAGCATCCGTCGCACCCTTGGCGGCGAGCCGGCCGACGCGAGCGAGTTCGCCGCGCAGATCGCCTCGGGCAATCTCGCCGCGCAAATCGCGCTCGCGCCCGGCGACCGATCAAGCATGCTCTATGCGCTGAACGAAATGCGCGTGAAGCTGCGCGATCTCGTGCGCGACATTCAGAACGCGAGCGAAACGATTGCTAGCGGCAGCGGCGAGATCGCGCAAGGCAATACCGATCTGTCGCAACGCACCGAAGAGCAGGCAGCATCGCTGCAGGAAACCGCGGCGAGCATGGAGCAACTGACCGCAACCGTGAAGCAGAACGCCGACAACGCTGGCCAGGCGAGTGAGCTCGCGGTGCTCGCGTCGGACGCGACCGCGCGCGGCGGCGCGGCGGTCGATCAGGTGATCGGCACGATGCAGGAGATCGCCGACGAGTCGCACAAGATCGGGCAGATCATCAGCGTGATTGAAGGGATCGCATTTCAGACCAACATCCTTGCGTTGAACGCGGCGGTCGAAGCCGCGCGCGCCGGCGAAGAGGGACGCGGCTTCGCGGTGGTCGCCGGCGAGGTGCGCTCGCTCGCGCAACGCAGCGCGACAGCGGCCAAGGACATCAAGGCGCTGATCGGCTCGTCGGTGGCGCGCGTCGAGGGCGGCACCGCGCAGGTCGCGACGGCCGGCGAACGGATGCGCGACATCGTGCAGTCGATCAAGCGCGTGAGCGACATTATGGCCGAGATCGCCGCCGCGTCGCTCGAGCAGAGCACCGGGATCGAGCAGGTCAATCGCGCGGTCTCGCAGATGGACGAAGTCACGCAGCAGAACGCGGCGCTGGTCGAGCAGGCGACCGCGGCGGCGGCGTCGCTCGACGAACAGGCTGCGCGTTTGAGGGCGACTGTCCGCGTATTCCGGCTTGCTCCGAATCACGCGTTGGGGTAAGCGGTCGGTTGACGCCGCCGCAACGCAACCAATCAAGCGTAGACACGGCGGTACGGCCAATGTCGGAAGTAGGTGCCAGGGAATCGTGTGGGCTCTTAACTTCGGTCACTGTTCAAAGGGCGACGATGTCGGAGTGGTTTCCGAGGCGGACGTTAAGTTTCGCCAAATTCGGCTTCGCCGCTTCGTTCTACAAGCGCGATATAAACCGCGCGTGGTACGTGGCGCAAGCGCGCGGATACGGCATGTATGTATCAATACCGGCCGTGATCTCTTACGGCCTCCCGGAAGAGAGCGTGGAACGACGCATGGTGCGTGTTGAATCAAACATCCGTTCGGTCCAGTGTCATGACACCGGCAAGCCGTTGCGCCTGCGCAGTTCCCGAATCAGTGCGCTGTGGTCCAGCTCCCCGTCGCCATGTTCGACCATGTCGGTGAAGAGGCCATCGACGAGCCCCAGTACCGGCAACTCCAGCCCCACGCTTTGCGCGAAACCGAGCGCCGTCTTCGTATCCTTGATTTGATACCTGGCTGGGCCGCCCGGCGCGAAATCCCGCGTGATCATGCGCGCCGCGTGCTGGCGCAGGATGGCCGAGTCGGCGAATCCGCCGAGCAGCGCCGCGCGAACCTGCGCAGGATCGGCGCCGCCGCGCTCCGCAAGCAGCATCGCTTCGGCGACCGTCGCGATCGTGCTCGCGACCATCATCTGGTTGACGAGCTTCGCGAGCTGCCCCGTACCGGCCGGTCCGATGCGCGTCGGACGGCCCATCGTCTGCAGCACGGCGCGCACGCCTTCGAAGACCGGCGCTTCACCGCCTGCCATGATCGCGAGCGTGCCATCCTGCGCGCCTTTCTCGCCGCCGGAGACGGGCGCATCGAGATAGCCGATGTCGCGCGCAGTCGCGGCTTGCGCATGGCGCTGCGCGGTATCGACGGGAATCGAGCTCATCACGATCAGCACGCTGCCCGCGCGCATCTTCGCGATGATGCCGTCGTCACCGAGCAGGATATCGTCGCATGCGGGGCCGGAGCTGAGCATGCAGATCACGACATCCGCATTGCGCGCGGCTTCGATCGAGTGCCCGACTACCTCGATGCCCGCCCCGGCGAGCGGCGCCGCCTTCTCGCGAGTACGGTTCCACGCCGCGACCCGGTAGCCGGCGCCAGCGATGCGCCGGGCCATCGGCAAGCCCATGATGCCCGTGCCGATGAAGCCTACTGCGAGGCTCGCGCGCATCATGCGGGCTCGCGGCGGCCGAAGCGCACGGGGCGCTCCGCCACGATCAGCGCTGGAAAGCCGGCACGAAATCGATCGAGGTGCGGCGTCTGCAAGTGCGTGTCGAACGCGGCGCGGTCGTCGTAGACTTCGTAGAACATGACGCGCGCCGGCGTCTCGTCGAGCTGGACGATATCGAACTGCCGGCAGCCGGGCTCGTCGGCGAGCGAGTGCCGGGCGTCGTCGCGCGCGAGCGCGAGGAAGTCGCGAACGCAATCGGCCTTCACTTCGAACTCCGCGACGACCACGAACGCTTCGGTTCCGCTATCCATGCTGGACTCTCCATTCGATGCCATGATGTGCGCGCCTCACGCTGCCTTCGCCGGCTTGCCGAGCGCACTTTGTTCCATCTCGCGACGCAGCGCGACGACATCGAGATCGCGTTCCAGTTCGACGTCCTCGAAGCGCACGATGGTGTCCTTGGCGACCGGACGCTTGAGCCTAACGTTGTGCGCGAGCCCGATCGGCAGGCCGCCGATGGCCAGGCTCTTCGACGCCGGGATTGCGTTGGCCCAGACCGCGTAGCCGCCTTCGCCGTCGAGCATCTCGCCCGGCTTGAGGTCGTGCTTGGCGGTCGCCACGGCGTCGCCCCGGAATTCCTTCGACGACCCCGTCGCTTCGCCGCGAAGTACCGCCGACAGTACGCTCACGCTGGTTTCGAGGCCGATCATGTGGAACGGGCGCCACATCGAGCCGTACCAGCCGGTCGGATCGACGAGCAGGCCGTATTGCTTGAAGCAGGCGCGCGCGTATTCGTTCGGCGCCTTGAACGTGACGAACACGCCGTAGCGAATGTTATTGAACACTTCGCGGCCGTCCGGCTCCTGGCTGGCGGCGATGTCAACGAGACCGCTGCGCGACAAGCGTCCGCCATCTTCCGCTGGCCGGAATACGCGCGCCAGATCGTGCAGGCCGGCGGGAGGAAACGCGAGGCCGTTGTCCGGGCAATCGAGGCCCGTGCCGTTCGCGACCGCCGCCATCTCGATCGCGGCCTTGGTGCCGTCGGTGAAGGAGTTGTACATCTTCGGGTTGAAGTCGCCCTTGGCCACTTCCTCATCGGTCCATCCGAAGAAGCTCCACACGGTGTCCGGCGTCGAATAGCGATAGCGCGGTTCGAAGTTCATGCCCTTGCCGGCGGAGGTCAGCTCGAATCCGCACGAGCGCACCCAGTCGACGAGTTCGCAGATGATCGCGGGCTGGTCACCGTACGCCATGCTGTAGACAAGGCCGCGTTCGCGAGCGCGCGCGGCGAGCAGCGGGCCGCACATCGCGTCGGCCTCGACGTTGACCATGACCACGTGCTTGTTACCTTCGATCGCGGCCAATGCGTGACGCACACCGGCAATCGGATGGCCCGTCGCTTCGATGATGCATTCGATTTCATCGCACGCGGCGAGCGCGGCGGCATCGTCGAGGACGCACGTGGCGCCGGTCTTGACGGCATCGGAGAGGGTGCGTGCGCCGTATTGCTCGACCGGCCAGCCGACTCGCGCAAGCGATCCGCGCGCCTTGCCGACGTCGAGATCGGCGACGCCTACGACATGCAGCCCTTCGATATGGCGGGCCTGCGACAGCACCATCGAGCCGAACTTGCCGGCGCCGATCAGGCCGACGCGAACGGGGCGTCCGGATGCGTTGCGTGCCTGGAGCAGACTGGAGAGATTCATGTGCAATCCTTTGTTGTCGAGACTATGGATCGTGGCCGCGAACGCGGCGCGCGGTGATTGGCCGGGGTGGCGTGATCGAAGGCATGACAGCGGTGCGCCTTACTTGCGAGCAAGTGTAGTCAGGAGCTTCTGACAGAACAATTAACATTTCCGAGGCGATTTGTTAGCCAGGCTTCAACATCAGCGGGCGGCGGGAAGCTGGGACGCCGATTGCCAGGCGGCACGTTCGGCGCGCAGCCAATCGAGGAACAGGGTCACTTTCTTCTTGTGCAGATGCTCGAACGGGCAGACGATCCACTGCGTCGTCAGGCGGATCGCCGGAGGCTTGCGCACCGGGCAGATCAACGTGCCGTCGCGCAGTTCGCGCCACATCATGAGCGTGCTTTCGAGCGCGATGCCCATGCCGTCGACGGCCGCATCGATCGCCATATGGCTGCGATCGAACAGCACGCGCTGCCCCGGATCGAGCGGCGCCGCGCGCGCTACCGAGAACCAGTGTGGCCATTGGACCTGCGACTTGATCGAGTAGATGAGCCGATGCCGCTGAAGATCGGCGGGATCGAGACTTGACGGCGCGCAGTACGCCGGCGAGCATACCGGCAGGAACGACTCCTCGGTCAGCGCCTCGACGTAGACGCCCGGCCATTGTCCGGTGCCGTGACGGATCTCGATATCGACTGCTTCCTGCGCGAAGTCGGTCATTTCATTGGTGCCGTTCAGGCGCACCTCCAGATCGGGATGGCCGTCGAGGAACGAGCGCAGACGCGGCAAGAGAAACTTGGTGGAGAGCGTCGGAGTCGCGCGTACGGTCAGGAGCGTGACGGAGCGCAACCCGCGTATACGCTGAGTCGCATCCGCGATGCGATCGATCTCCTCTGAAATCATCGCGAAGTAGCGCTCGCCTGCTTCGGTCAATGCCACACCCCGTCCGACCTTCGTCATCAACGCCGTGCCCAGGTGAGTCTCCAGCGACTGGATTTGCTGGCTGACGGCCGATGGCGTGACGTTCAATTCCGCAGCTGCGCGAGAGATGCTCCCCGAACTCGCCGCAGCATGAAAAACACTGATGGCCCGCAATGGCAGATACATAGTCACCCTTTAGTTTGGCTACACCTTTGCGCAAAATAATTGAATTGTCCTTCACCAACAAGCCTCTTATATTTTGGACACGCAGGGCCGGCAGCGCCTCGACAAGAGTCGGACAAGCGCCGCAACGTGCCACGACGCCATACCGACAAAGTGGCGCGCGTGCACGTAAGTTCATATAAATGGAGACAGCATCATGAGCACGTCGAACTCGCCGCGCCGCATTTCGCGACGCGCGGTGTTGAAGGCTGCGGCCGCCCTTCCGCTGGTAACGATATGGACCCGGCCTGCACGCGCTGCCGAGTTCACCTACAAGCTCGCTACCGGGCAATCCCTTAATCAACCGATCAATGCGCGGCTGAAGGAAGCCGTGGATCGCATTCGCGAGGCGAGCAGCGGCAGGCTCGAGATCCGCTTCTTCCCCGCATCGCAACTCGGCTCGGACACCGACCTGTTGTCGCAGACGCGCTCGGGCGCCGTCGAGTTGCTCAACATATCGGGCTCGGTGCTCTCGACGGTGATTCCGCTCGCGGCCATCACCAATCTCGGCTTCGCCTTCTCCGGATACGACCAGGTCTGGCGCGGCGTCGATGGGGATCTCGGCAAGCTCATCCGCGCGCAGATCGACAAGAGCGGGTACGTGTCGGTGTCGAAGGCAGCGGACAACGGCTTTCGGCAGATCACGTCCGCAACGAAACCGATCAAGGCGCCCGAGGACTTGCGCGGCTACCGGATTCGCGTGCCGGTCTCGCCGATGTTCACGTCGCTCTTCCAGACGCTAGGTGCGAACCCTACGTCGATTAACTTCAACGAGCTCTACACCGCGTTGCA
>NZ_JBQEPV010000017.1:0-148340 GCF_052045935.1 Paraburkholderia sp. 22098
CACGCGTTTCGGAAACCTGTGATCAGCGATCACGATCAACCGAAACGGGTGATCACGATCATTCGGAATCCATGATCACGATCCGCCGAAATGCGTGATCACGTTCGCCGGAATACGCAGCATGGCCCGTGCGCAGGGCAAGATGTTTGACGGCGGGTGGCTGTTTCCCGGGCTCGATCCGCTCGACCAGTTAAGCACGCGACAGTTGAACCGCGACTGGCAACTGGCGCGTTTCCCCGATGCACTCCAGGCGAAAATTCTTCGGGCGAACCCATGGCCATCAGAGTGTCAGTGGTTCGCTTACCGGAAAGATGGTGTATTCAAGAGCTTGAGCCGACCAGCTGCGCCTTCTCCTCCACTAACGGCTGCCGACATGGACGCCCCGCCGTTTGCCTCACCACCGAATCTGCCAGAAATTTCATGGAAGTACGAAACAGTCGAGGCGAGTGGAGAAGGTTATATCGTTATAAGTCGCTCAGATAAGAAGGGTTATCACGAAATATGGCAAGCCGACATCGTTCAGAACAGCTTCCAGAAAGGCGATATCGACTTCGTGCAAGGCGACCTAATTCTCTCCCTTGTTGACCCCAAATCAAACAAGGCTCTCTGGTATCGCCATCTACGGCGTCTCGATTAACGCGATAGGCCACACGGTGTTTGTTGGCCGATTATCGACAACCAAAGTCCGAATGACGAACGACCGGTATTGGCCGAGGTTGTGTAAAAACGTATGGGCCGACGGGCGGGTAGGCCAACTGTGAGGCCGCCGCGTCTTCGCAGTTGACGATCTCTGAAGGCTGACCAGATTGAGATGCGCCGGCGAGCATGGGCAGGCGTGAGATTACGCGCCTGCCAGCTTCATCGCTCGCAGTGTCTTCGCGAATCCGAGGATCTTCATCACGCGTTTGAGGTTGTACGCCAGCACATGCAAACTCATTTCAGTCGAGACGTTCCCAAGCCTGCGCATCTGGAAGTGGGTTGAGCCCATCCAGTGCTTCAGCGTGCCGAACACGTGCTCGACCGTCCGTCGCCGTATTGTCATCGCATCGAGCTGACGATCCAGTCTGCGTTGCATTCTGTCGAGTACCGCTTCGTGTTCCCATCGGCGAATGCGCCGATACGGCGCCGGTGTGCACTGCTTTCTGAGTGGACAGTGTGGGCAGGCACTGCTCCAGTAGGTCCGCAATTTCAGCAGATTCGCCCTTTCAAACGAGGTGTACCTGTAAATCGCACGCTGGCCCGCCGGACATAGATACTGGTCGTCTTTGGCGATATAAATGAAGTCAGCCCGATCGAAGCGGCCGTCGGCCTTTGCACCAGATGTTTGCGTCTTAGGTACCAGTGCCGCGATACCCGCGTCGTCGCACGCCTTGATCTCTGGTGCGCTGAAATATCCACGGTCTGCCAGTGCCTTGATTTTCTTCTTCCCCATCGCGTCGCGCGCCGCTTTGGCCATCGGACTCAACTGCGTCCGGTCGTTGCCGACGTTCGTGACTTCGTGGGTAACGATGAGATGGTGCCGGGCGTCGACGGCGACCTGAACGTTATAGCCAACCACGCCCGTACCCTTGGCTTGGGAGATCATCGAGCGTGAGTCCGGGTCGGTCAGTGAGATCTGCTTTTCCGGCAGATCGTTCAGGAGTTCCGCTGCGCGTTTCAGATCGCGCATCTGTTCACGCAGCGTCTCGATCTTCTCCCGCAGGCGTTCAGTCTTCGTTTCTACCTCGGCCGGCTGAGTGCGATCGGCAGTCTCCAGCGCGTCCAGATAACGCTGGATGCTTTGCTCGATCTGCTCCTGACGCCGTGCAATCTTGTTGGGCGTGAAGTTGTTGTCGCGGCTGTTGACCGCCTTGAACTTGCTACCGTCGATGGCTACGACCGCTTGTGTGAACAGCTTCAGGTCACGGCATATCATCACGAAGCGACGGCACACGTTGCGAATGCCTTCGCCATTGCTCCGCCTGAACTCGGCAATCGTCTTGAAGTCCGGCGCAAGCCGGCCGGTCAGCCACATCAATTCGACATTGCGCTGGCACTCCCGCTCCAGGCGTCGGCTAGACTGCACGCGATTGAGATAGCCGTAGATATAGATCTTGAGCAGTACGGCTGGGTGGTAAGAAGGTCGCCCGGTGCTTGCCGGCGTAGTGCCTTCGAATCCGAGGGATGCCAGTTCGAGTTCTTCGACGAATGCGTCGACAATCCGCACAGGATTATCTTCAGCGATAAAGTCATCGAGACATTCCGGCAGGAGTGTCGTCTGACTGCGTTCCGCACCTTCGACAAATCGCCCCATCTGCGCCTCTCGATCCAGCAGGTTGATTCAGTCTAGATGATCATCTGAGTTTTTACACAACCTCGGCCGAACCTTGTCCGCTGCCTCAACGATCGCTGATCGCAAGGGGTATGCGAAAGCCAAAACTATCGCAGCAACATGCCTCCGCGGATCTCGACAGACCGCCCAACTACCCACGACAGATTGCGCTCACCATGTCCGACGGGGAGGCCCCCGTAGATTGGGACGCCTATCGGCGCCAGCACGTCCAGCAGCACGTCCTCGAGTGAGTAGTCGGCTCCGGCTGGCAACGGACAGCGAATGAAGTCTCCGAGCACGATCGCACGTGCGCCATCGAGGACGCCGGCGTGACGCAGCGTCATGATGCTGCGGTCGATGCGGTATGCAAGTTCAGTAACGTCCTCCAACACGACAATCGAGTCGCGAAAGCTAGGCTGCCAACGGCTGCCAGCCGTGCTCGCGAGTACCGTGAGGTTGCCGCCGACAAGCGGCCCTGTGATCGAATCAGCCGCTCCATGCAGACGTTCGAGTGGCAGCGGCGCCGGTGTGACCCCTGTGAGCGTATCGAGAACACTGCGGCGCGACACGTCGTCAACTTTCGTCGCGAGACCGTTGAGCGTCGGGCCGTGAATCACGCCGATGCCTGGAATCTGCCGTAGCGCGTAAAAAAGCGCGGTCGCATCGGAAAAGCCGATCACGGTTTTCCCGCATGGCACAGCAGTGGGCAGCGCTGGCAGCACATGCGCACAGCCATAGCCGGCGCGTGCGATCCAGACGATGTCGATCGCCGGATCCGACAACGCCGCAAGCAGATCGCCAGTGCGATGCTGATGGGCTCCAGCGAGATACCGGAACCGGTTAGCCACGTGCGCGCCCACGGAGACAGGAAACCCCCAACTCTCGAGCAGCGACACCGCCTGCGCGAGGTTATCCATGTCAGGAATGCCTGCCGGCGCAATGACCGCCACCCGTCTGCCTTCCACTGTCACGTCGATTGCTCCACTGTGTTGACCGGTCGACAGATGCCAACGTCCTTGTAGCGAACGCTGAGCTATGCTGCAAGCAAGAACCCGCTTTTGTCCTGGAAGACAGACATCGTTGCCTCGAGCCTGCTCGTTGTCACCAGTCGGAATTCCGTCCGGAATCGATTGTCGGCGATTCGGGCGACGAAGTCGATCGTCCCTTCGCAGTCGCAGCGCCTCACGCCGCACTGGCGCAGCGATAGTCTCGAACCGCGGGTCATATGCGGGAGACATAAGTCGACCCACATCCGCCTTTTGAACGACTCCGGCGGATGGCCGAGTTTGGCAGAAATGCAGCCGTTCACGCCGTAGCTCCCTTGTCACTTACGACGGCCTGCCGACACACCGCATGCGGCACCACGGATTCTTGAACTAGCGAACGATGAGAGTCGGGATGCCGCAACGCGCCAGGATACCTGATGTCACGGACCCAAGGACGAGATTGGCAATCGCCGAGTGCCCATGTGATCCCTCTATGATATGGTTAGGTTGGCATTAAGCCACTGCCAGCGCCCAGCCATTTCCTCGCATGCCTGATCCGTTGCTTCGGCTTTCTGTATCGGATCTCCGCGGCGTCTCGCTCTTCAATTTCCGCGGCGACCGGCATACCATCATCCGTCGCATTCTGCATGGCTTCTCTACGTCTTTTGCTTTCTGCCGACTCTTCCGCATTGATTTGGTCATCGTTCATGATCCACTCCTGTGAGACAGGCTGGTTCGCCGACGGGCGGTTGGCGCCACCCTGATAGTCTGGATGGCGCTTCACCTCGTAACGGTGTCGTGGCGCACGCGGCGTCATCCGTCCACGAAGACCCGTTGGGAAACAGGCATGCTGGACGACTGTCCTTTGTACCGGCTCGCGAGTTCGTGTACGACGGCCAGCGTGAGGAACGCAGACCGTGTGATGTGACGTTCGCTTGCGGCCAGATCGACTTGCTGCAGCAGACTTTCGAGCACACTGAACTGGATGGCCACGGCCCGCGAGGTAACCCGCACCAGATTGATGTCGACAAACATCCAGATTCCCACCCCATCGTCCATGTCGAGCGCATGCAATTCCGATGTACTGCAGGTGGGAGCGGGTATGAGTTGCTCGCTGCCATCATAGGCCAGTTCGACAACCTTCGGCGCGTCGCTCTTCAGTTCATCCATCGAACTGCCGTGCGCAACTGCATGGGGGAACCCGGGAAAACTGCCGCGAAAGCCGGTGTCGCCATCGCGGTGCACATAAAGCGGATATTGCATGACCTGCTCCACTCCAGTTGCGGAGCGACTGGCATCCGGTCAGAGTCCGCTCGCCTGAACGTTGCCGTCGACGATGTCCTTGCCGAATTGCATCGCGAGGTCGATGGCGTCACCAGCGGTCGTAGGACTTGCTGTAGTGAACAACGTCGAATAGCGCCGGGCCTTGGCCTCGCCGGGCTGAATGGTGTCGATGCGCACGACAGATGAAAACCGCCGCGGACCTTTGGCATACGGGTCACGATGCAGCGGAAACTCCTGATGAGCGTACGCGCGTAACTCGTACCCTCTGTATTCGATGGTGGGAATGGTCATGATGACGCGCTCCGTCAATGGTGCTGACCGTCATTGAACTGTATCTATCCGGATGCGAAAAAAGGGCGGCCAGAGGTACATCTGGATCACTTCACAATGCGCTTAATGACGCCGCAAAGCAAACTAAAACTTGCGGATGCCGTAACGGCCGTATTTCGCGCCATGATTTATGGAAAGGCAAGCTCCTCGCCACCTCGCCCCACCTCCGGAAGTACGGCGTCCCCGCCCCGTACGTCGCCGTACCGACCTTGATCGGGATCAGGCGCACACTTTTCCTACCAGGATACGGTTACGTTTCTTGCAACAGCCAATGAAGGGAAACGGCATGCTCCATCGGAGCGGCCCGGGAGCCACCGAACATGGACACACTCACGCCAGTCGCAATCCCGGTCAAGCAACCCGAGCACCCGAAGCTCCTGCAGATCATGGGCCCAGGCCTGATCACTGGCGCCTCCGACGACGACCCCAGTGGCATCGCCACCTATTCGCAAGTCGGCGCCCAGTTCGGTTACGGTCTCGCATGGACGTTGCTATTCAGCTATCCGCTCATGGCCGCGATTCAGGAAATCAGCGCGCGCATTGGGCGCGTTACCGGCTACGGCATCGCGGGCAATCTTCGCAGGCACTATTCCCCCTGGTTGTCGCGTGCGATTGTCGGCATGTTGCTGATCGCGAACGTCATCAATCTCGGCGCCGATCTCGGTGCAATGGGGGCAGCGCTCAAACTGCTGATTGCCGGCCCCGCATTGCTCTACGTATGCCTCTTCGGTCTGCTTTCGGTGGCGCTTGAAATCTTCACGCGCTATGCACGTTACGTGTCGGTATTGAAATGGCTATGCCTGTCGCTGTTCAGTTATGTGATTTGCGCGTTCATCGTGAAGGTGCCGTGGACCGAGGTTGGCCGGGCGACAATCTGGCCGCATCTCTCGGCCAGCCCCGACTATCTCGTGGCGATCGTGGCCGTGATGGGGACGACTATCAGCCCGTATCTGTTTTTCTGGCAAGCGGAACAGGAGGTCGAAGACGAGCAGGAACGCCCCGGCGCCTTGGCGCTGACCA
The DNA here is from genome assembly GCF_052045935.1 of Paraburkholderia sp. 22098. Classification (NCBI taxonomy): domain Bacteria; kingdom Pseudomonadati; phylum Pseudomonadota; class Betaproteobacteria; order Burkholderiales; family Burkholderiaceae; genus Paraburkholderia; species Paraburkholderia sp. 22098. The sequence continues at coordinate 5,932 of NZ_JBQEPV010000017.1, forward strand.
GCGCGCCCGAGCAGGCGCAGGCCGAGTTCAGCCGCATCCGCATCGACACCTATCTCGGTATGGCCTTGTCGAACGTCATCGCGTTCTTTATTGTCGTGACAACCGCGACAACCCTCCACGCTCACGGCGTCACTAACATTCAGACGTCGGCCGAAGCGGCCGAGGCGTTGCGCGCGGTCGCCGGCCAGTTCACGTTTGTCGTGTTCGCGGCAGGCATCATCGGTACCGGCATGCTCACGCTTCCCGTCCTCGCCGGATCGGCTGCCTATGCGGTGGGCGAGCTCTTTTCGTGGACCGTCGGCCTCGCGCGCAAGCCATTCCAGGCCAAGGCGTTCTACTCGGTCATTGGCGCTGCGACAGCCATCGGCGTAGGCCTGAACTTCACCTCGATCGATCCCGTCAAGTCGCTTTACTGGAGTGCAGTGCTGAACGGCGTGGTTGCCGTGCCTGTTATGATCGCGATGATGCTACTAGCGATGCGCAAGGACATCATGGCTGGTTTCACCCTGCCGCTGACGTTGCGTGTTCTCGGCTGGATCGCCACGATCGTGATGGCGACGACCGTCGTTGCGATGGCCATTACATGGTTCGGATAGGACGACGCGCGCCGTTGACGGTATCGTCGGCACTATAAGCGCCCGATGCGCGCCCGCAACGAGTCGATTTCTTCGAGCAGGTCGAGAGCGAGAGCAATGCCCGGCGCGTTGATCTCGAATTCGTTCACGAGCCGCAACGCGATGCGCGTGTGGCAGAGCGACAAGCCCTTGAAACGCCACGCCGACGGCGCGCCCTCATGCGGTCCTAACGCGCCTTCCGACACCCACAGAACGACTTGCTCTTCAGAAGCGCCCGTCGCACGACACAAACCCGTCAGTGTGAATTCGCTATCTTCTTCGACAATGTGACCTTCAATCCAGGTCGTCGACGGCTCGCTCATGGTGATTCACCTGTAGAAATCGGCGCGCGGGTCGAATTCGAACGCCTGGCGCATGGTGTTCCAGGTCGCCTTCGAACGCTCGCTGTCGGCAGGCGGCAGCGCGATCTTCAAGACCGCATACAGGTCACCAGGCGGATTGCCAGGAATGCCTCTGCCCCTGAGCCGCAACCGCCGCCCACCGCCGGAATCAGGCGGTATCGTCATTTCGACGGCGCCGTCGGGCAGCGGTACCTGGATGCTTGCGCCGAGCGCCGCCTCCCAGGGCGCGACGGGCACGTCGAGCGACACATCGCGCCCATCGACGCGAAAGCGCGGATGGTCCCGTATCGTGATTTCCAGGTAAAGGTCGCCCGCTCGTCCCTCTCCGAAACCGGCGCCGCCTTGCGCCAGGAGCCGCAGATGCTGTCCGCTGCGCATGCCCTTGGGAATGGAAACATTGAGCGTACGCGACTGCACTGCGACGTGCCCTTGCGCATCGAGCATGGGTGTGTCCAGCGAAATCGCGCGTTGCGCGCCGCGATAGGCGTCATCGAGATCGATCGTGATTCTTGCGTGATGATCCTGTCCAGGAATCGAGCACTGGGCGCCGCTGTAAGCGCCTTCCAGATCACCCGCCGTTGCGTTTCCGCCTGCCTGCCTGGAGTGATCGCCCGCACGGTCGCGGCCGAACATCGCTTCGAAAAATTCACTGAAGTCCGTGGTGGTTCTGCCGCCGTGTTTCCCTTTCCCGTGAACTCGAAATTTTCATCCCACTGTGGCGGTGGCTGAAAATCCTGGCCGTCTCGCCAACTGCTGCCCATCCGATCGTATGCGGTGCGTTTTTCCGTGTCCTTGAGCACCTTGTAAGCCTCGCCCAGTTCTTTGAAGTGGTCTTCCGCGCCGTTATCTTTGTTCAGATCCGGGTGATATTTGCGCGCGAGCTTCCGATACGCACGCTTGATAGCGTCTTGCGTCGCTTCGCGTGGCAAGCCGAGGATCTCGTAGTAGTCCCTGTATTTCATGATGACGACCGGACGCGAGGGAATGGGCGTACACCGTCGCCCCGCTGCTCGTTGGGTTTCGTTGCAGTAGAAGTAACGGCATGCGCGTGCGCAGGCCTTACAGGTTGCAGCTAAACGCGCCAGAAATCAGTACGGTGCCGTACCAGCGCGATGGCGGCGCTCCCATCCCATCGCACCGGCCCATATTGGTCGGCGGGCGGACCACAATCATCTACCGCTTACGCTGGCGTTAGCCGCCATACCGGCGCACCTATGCCCTACTGTCACGTCAGCAGCAAGGGCCTATGAGCGGTTGCACGTTACCGTACAGACTCGCCGGCGTGAACCATGAGACTGTAAAGGTCAACCCTGCACGCGCCCGCGGCTTTCGGGCCGCTCTGGCGATGCAGGCAGACGCGAGAAAAAGTAGCACATGCCACGAGCGAACCGTACGCGACGCTACCCCGTCGGTCGCCAAAGCGTGCTTCGAAAACGAGTTCGGTTCACGCGTCGCAACCTGGGGATCAACATGTCACTGCTTCCGGCGTTCGTTCTGCCTTCCATCGGTGCGCCTGCGTTCTCTCCCGCGGATTCGACGAAAGCACTCGTCGGATGTCCTCCCGCACCCGCTATCATCAGTCCCTACAGCAGGTTGCAGCCGGCCTTCGGAAAGACAAAAGCTCCCAATGTGACAGACGAAATCCTTGCAATCGTCGCACACGAACTGCGCGGCCCATTGACGCCACTCCGGCTCGCGGTCCAGGTCATTCGTAGAACGTCACCCGATCAGCCGGACGTCATCCGGATGATCGAGACTGTGGAACGCCAGGTCGATGCAATCGCCCGACTGGCTGACGATCTGATGGATGCCACCCGCGTCGGCCAGGGCGCGCTTCGTATCGTCAAGCGCGAGGTCGGTTTGATGGAATTTCTCGCTGATCCTCTCGACGCCGCGGCGCTGGCGACCGCTGCGCGCGACCAGACCCTGGCTGTCGTCATTCCCGACCGGGCGTTGCGCATCGAATGCGATCCCGTCCGTCTCTCGCAGGCCGTCAATAACCTCCTGCACAACGCGGTGAAGTACACGCCACGGGGCGGTCATATCCGCGTCACGGCGCTGGCGGAAGATCAGAGTCTGGTTTTGTCCGTCAGCGACGACGGGTTGGGCATATCATCGGAGCTGTTACCGCATATTTTTGACCTTTTTGCTCAATCCACCCGGACGATAGCGGCCAGTGCCGGCGGTCTGGGGATCGGCCTCGCCGTCGTCAGCGCGATCGCCGAGGCGCACGGAGGCACGGCTCTCGCCGCGAGCGCGGGCCCCGGTGCCGGCAGTGAATTTACAGTCCGGTTGCCCGTCGGCCAACTATCGCGCGAGTCCGACTGCGTGTGACGACGTCCTCCGCTCGGCGTGCGCCAGCGGCACGCGGCTTTCCACGCCGAAATAATCGGCCGTCAAAGCGTTCGTTCGCGGCCGGAAAGGCCCGACACCCGTTTTTGTCGCATCAACCGCGCGAACTATAATTGGAACATGGACTTCCGGCCGATAGGCATGGAACGCATGGTTGCGAGAATGTCGTGCTGTATCCCCTGCAGAAAATCACGGAGCGGCAGATGGCGGACAGAGATCATCCGAAGAAAAATTGTCTGCTTTCCGTTCTACCAGAAACGGAGTGGGGCCGTCTTGAATCGCATCTGGTGCATGTCGATATGCCCTTGGGGCAGGTCATTTATGAGTCAGGGGATCGGCTCGACTATGTCTATTTCCCCACTACATCGATCGTCTCGCTGCTCTATGTAATGGAAGACGGCGCATCGGCAGAAATCGCGATCGTCGGCAAGGAAGGACTCATCGGCATCGCGCTTTTCATGGGCGGAGAAACGACGCCGAGCCGGGCAATCGTGCAGAGCGCCGGCCAGGCCTACCGGCTTGATGCCCGGATTCTGAAAGACGAGTTTCACCGCGCAGGACCCGTGCAGCGGCTGCTGCTACGCTATACCCAGGCGCTCATTACCCAGATGGCCCAGACAGCGGTATGCAACCGTCATCACTCGATCGACCAGCAGCTGTGTCGATGGCTGCTGCTTAGCATCGACCGTTTGCCGTCGAACGAACTGAAGATGACGCAGGAACTGATCGCCAACATGCTCGGCGTGCGGCGGTCGGGCGTCACGGAGGCAGCGCTGAAACTGCAGGATGCAGGGCTTATTCGCTATAGTCACGGGCATATTGAAGTGCTCAACCGCCCGGGGCTCGAGGCCCGTGTCTGCGAGTGCTATACCGTCGTCAGGCGGGAGTTCGACCGCCTGCTGCCTGACGTGCCTGCGCTGTAGACGGAGTTCGTACCCCTCGAAAAGCAGCTTAAATCTCGATGATCACCTTGAGTGCCCGGGTGTCCGCTGCATGCGAAAAGGTTTCGTAAGCGTCGAGGATATCGACGAATCTGAAGCGATGGGTAATCAATAGCTTCGCATCGATCCTGTTGGCTCGCAGGCTGCTGAGCAGCATGGGCGTGCTGACCGTATCGACGAGCCGCGTGGTGATCGTGATGTTTCGGTCCCACAGACGTTCCAGATGCAGATCCACCTTTGCACCGTGCACACCGATGTTGGCAATCGTGCCGCCCGGTGCGATCAGATCTTCACACAATTCAAAAGTGGCCGGAATACCTACCGCTTCGATAGCCGTGTCGACTCCGAATCTTCCGGCGACTGCCAGGAGCCTGCGGAAATCCGTCTTGCTGCGGCACACATGCCATCGCCGGGAGGACGTCGTGTGCTATGGAGAACCAGACAGGCTGCTTGAACTTGTGATGGGCGCGCTCACAGCGATGAAAAGTTTTCGCAGGTCTTTGCTATTCCAGCTCGATAACACCCGACTTCCAGTGCTCGTGCTTGCCGAGCTGCGTCTGTTCCGCCGCGTCCGCGACCTGCAACAAAGCATTCGCCAGCGCCCGGAGCGTCGCGGGATAGATGTCTTGCCCATTCCCCATCGCAGAGTCGAGCGTGACAAGCGGCGCACCATGCCGGTCTTTGCAAAGCCTGTATTCGAGTCGTTTCATGCTCTGCCTCCCGTTTCAAGTCTGGCTCTCTGCATCGACCGCATCCGGGTCGGGAACGGCGACGTACCTGTGCGGCTCGCCTCGGATAGCCGCGCCGTTATTGCCTTCACTAACCAGCGCGCGGGCCAAGCTTCGATCCACTACGGCATCGCGCACCAAGACGCGGTTACCATCGGCCTCGATTGCCCAAATTTCGAACATGTCGTTTTCCGTTGTTAATCGCGGGTGCACAACATATGCAGCCACCGATATAACCCTTCGACCTCGCCTTGCGCGTTTCCAATCTCCAGCAACGCGTCATCGAACCGACCGGCCATTGCTCCGCGATGGTGGTACTCATTGACCTCCTGCATCGCCGCATGAATATGGCGAATTCCCGCCCGAGCGTCGGCAGCGATGGCTAACTGTTCGGCGTCAAGGATCGTGCTCAGGTTCGCGATCAACTTGACACGCGCCAAACGCGCCCGCGCTTCAGACACTGCCTCTTGGCAGAATTCCGAAACGATGGTCCTCGCGTTGTCGGCGCTGCTGCTGATTGTCTTGATGGTTTCAACTGTGTGCTTCATGCCGTCGTTTTCCAATCTTATCGACCAATTGCGACGAAAACAGGCGTATCGCAAGTCTCACTGGCCGCATCGAAGTCAGCGACTGCGCGATCGTACTCAGCGATTAGCGAATCCATTTGGGCCTTTAGCTCAGGCGTAGGAACGTAGTTCAATTGCTGAATCTGCCGTCCAACGCGCACCTGCTCCTGAGCGAGGAAATGCAGCCTGTTGGCGCACCGCTGCTTACGTTGGAGGTCTGTATTGCTCATGATTTTCCCTATTCCGCAAAGACTTCCTGCAAGGTCCGCAGGGTGTCCAACAACGTCTTATCGGCAACCGCACCCTCTTTCTTAACCAGGCGCACCTTGTCTACTGCGCGAACCTGATCCAGGAGGATCAAACCCTGTTTGCGCTTGAACGTCACGGAAACCCGAAACGGCGCTGGACGGCCCTTGGAAGTCATCGGCGCGACGATGACGGTGCGCAAGTGGTCGTGCATTTCCGGAGGCGAAACGACGACACAGGGGCGCGTCTTCTGAATCTCGCTACCAAGCGTCGGATCAAGTGCGACCAACCAGACTTCCCCCCGCATTACCATGCAAGCTCCGCGTCATCGGCATTCGAAAACTCGCCCATGGCCAGAGCATCGTCACCGCTCTCGGCCAGAGCCTTGCTTGCTTCCGCCCAACCCTCACGGGCTTTGTGCTTGGGGCGGCGCAGAACAATCGCGTCGTTCTCGACTTCCATCTCCACCTCGCTCTCCAGCCCGAGTTGCGCGAGGACAGGCTTGGGAATTAGCACGCCCTGCGAGTTCCCCATTCTGCGAATCGTCGTCTTCATGAATCCTCCAAGGTAAGAACAATGTTAATCCGTTGCACCGCGAAAGTAAAGACAATGTTATAACGTTCCACGTTGCTTGTCTGGCCCGCCGAATCGGAGATGACTGTCACAACACGTCGCGAAACATCTGTCGCAGCTTTTTATCGGACACAGCCAGATCGGGCAAAATGTGGTCAAGCTCCGTTTTTATAAGTGGCAAGCATCACAATCTAGGCGGGGACACGGTTGGCCGATATGACTCTCATATTTGGGATGCGCCTTCCGTGGCTGATGCTTACAATCGTTGTTGCGTTCCGAAGATCGAGCGGGCCGCGTCCGCGTCTGTCAGCGGGCTGGTCCGCCCCCGGTCAGACAACCCACAGCGGTCGGTCAGTCGAATCAGCGTGTTGCGGACTGGAGCACCATAAAGCGGCCGTTGGCGACTTCACCCAACGGCCACATTCAGACACTGAAGTCTGCCGCGTGCAGACACTCGAGCATCCGACGAGCGCCCGCTAGCGGACATCCAATCGGCATTAATCACGCCGCAGCGCCCGTCGCCCATGGACCACGCCCCATCCCAGCCCCAACGCACCGGCGGTAACTGAGCCGATCAGCACCGCAAGCTTGGCGACAGAAAGCATCTGCGGATCGCGAAATGCGAGCATCGCAATGAATATCGACATCGTAAAGCCGATGCCAGCGAGAAGTGCGACCAGCGCGATGCCGTTCCATGTCACGCCAACCGGGAGCCGACAAATTCCGGTTCGCACAAGCGTCCAAGTCGTCAGAAAGACGCCGATGGGCTTTCCCAGTACCAAGGCGGCGATGATGCCAAGTAGGACGTACTGCGCCTGACCGCCCGTCAAACCAAGTCCGCTGAAGCTCACGCCAGCATTGGCCAACGCAAAGAGCGGCATGATGCCGTAAGCCACCCAGGGATGGAGCGACCACTGCACCCGAACCACGGGCGCAAGCATTTCACGCTGCGCCAGGCGCAGCACCTGTAGCGGTTTGGCAAGTCCGTCGGTGCTATCTGACGCTGCGCCCTCTTGCTGCACCATACTGCCGGTACCATGCGACATCTCGACGAGCGCGCGCTCCCGACGGAGCGTCGGCGTGACGGGTGTCATCAACCCAAGAACGACGCCGGCCAACGTCGGATGTGCTCCGCTTACGAGCAGCCCCGCCCAGATTATCGCTCCAGGAACGACGTACGCGGGCGCGAAACCGATGCTGATCCGCTGCATGACGAGCACCATTGCGACACCGATTGCGGCTACCCCAAAGCCTGTGTAGTTGAGTCCAGACGAGTAAAAGCATGCGATGACCAGAACCGCAATGATGTCGTCGACGATGGCCAGAGTAAGAAGGAAGATTCGCAGATTGCCGGGGATTGATCGTCCAAGCAACGCGAGAACGCCAACGGCGAACGCAATATCGGTGGCCGTCGGGACTGCCCACCCGCGGATCTCACCGGACGAATAGTTGACCGCGACGTAAATGAGAGCGGGCGCGACGACGCCTCCAACGGCCGCCGCGAGCGGCAATATTGCCTGGCCAACTTCATTTAATGATCCTTCATGCATTTCCCGACGTATTTCGATCCCCACCACGAGAAAGAATGCAGTCATCAACCCATCATTAATCCAGAAGTGCAGCGATCTGGAAAACTCGAACGGGCCAACTGTAAATGCAACCGGTGCTTCCCAGAGATGATGGTAAGCCTCGCTGAACGGTGAGTTGGCCCAAAGCAGCGCAGCGGCGGCGCAGATGAGAAGAACGATGCCGCTTGCAGCCTCGATCTGAAGAAAGTGTTCCAGTGCGGTGCGGGCTCTACGGGCGATGTGCTGAAGTTGTCGAGCGGATTGCTGGAGCATGAGAAATAAGACGGGCGTCAAAGGTCCCGCGTGGCGGCCCGACCAACGCGAAATCCTGTCCCGCCGCCTCGTCGCAGCTGACACCCTGAGCTTATTGTACAGGTGGATGTCTAAGGGACACTGACGCTTACCGCGCCGTGGCGGATTGGACTCTTTATTGAATCGCGCCAGCCGCTTGGGTATGGGACGCCGACGACTCACATAGCACCGCGGTTCTCCTATATAACCGCGCTTTGCCGGAAACCTCTTGCGAGGACGCTGGTGCGTATCTTCTCAAACCCCTTCCACGCCATCTGCGAAGCCGGACATAAACTGGCCGCTCCAGGCTTTCGCCATCACTCTCACATCAGGCCTAGCACCTAGCGTGGGATATCACCGGGTGCGCCGTCAAAGCGGACGCGCGCGGCATTGATCTCGGGATAACGATGATCGGCCCAATCGATGAGGGCCGCCATCGGTTCCAGCAGGGATTGGCCTAGCGGAGCCAGACGATATTCGACGCTTGGCGGGCTGGTGGGAAAAACATGGCGGGTGATGAGTCCGTCGCGCTCCAGATCGCGAAGTGTGTGGGTAAGCATGCGCTTGGAAATGTCCGGGATGGCTCGGTGAAGCCCACTGAAGCGCTGCGATCGCGTCGCGAGCTCCATGATCATGAGCATGCTCCATTTGTCGCCGATGCGGTCGAGCACGTCGCGAACCGCGCAGTGTGCGGGCTGGGCGTCGCCTAATTGACGTTGATATCGGCTGAATCTCTCGATCGCATTCTGGGCGGTGCTCATTCGGGTTCCCTTTAACTCTTCTGGTAACAAAAAACTGCCTCCTTACAGCGCGAGGCATAGGTCTCTATGATAGACCTGCCCTCAAACAAAGACCGTTCCGCAGAGAGCTCTGATTCCACCCCTGCTCCCGCCCCGCCGGTGCCAGACTGCGGCGGACATGTAGGCGGGGGTGTGGTCGAGTCGCGGGATACAAATCAGGAGAAACACATGTTTTTGGTAATGGGAATCACGGGACGCGTAGGCGGCGCAACGGCGCAACATCTTTTGGCGCAAGGCAAGAAAGTCCGGGCGCTGGTCCGCAATCGCGAGCAGGCGGCGAATTGGGCGGATCAGGGCGTGGAACTGGTCGACGGCGACTGGAATGATGCGACCGCCGTGGAGAGGGCGCTCGAAGGGGTCGAAGGTGCATTTGTCATGCTGCCGGCGGTCTGGGCACCCTCGCCGGATTTCGGGGAAGCAAAGAGCGTGATCGCTAACTATGTCGAGGCGCTGGCCAGGGTAGTGCCGCCGCGGGTGGTTGTGCTGTCGTCGATGGGTGCAAACAGAACCAGCGGGCTGGGAATGATCACCGCCCTCTCGCTTCTGGAACAAGCAATGCGCCACCTGACATTGCCGATCGCCTATGTGCGAGCCGGCGGATTTTTCGAGAACTTCCTTTACGGCTTGCATGTCGCCCAGGGCGGCACGCTACCCGTCTACTACAACCCGACGAGTCGGAAGTCGACCATGGTCGCGACCGACGATATCGGCGCCGAGGTGGCGACGCTGCTGACCGGGCCGGTGTGGTCCGGGCAACGCGTCGTCGAGCTCGGTTCGATGGTCAGCGCGGATGAAATCGCGGCCCAGCTAGGCGAAGTCTTGCAGCGCGACGTTAAGGCCTTTGCCATCCCGCGGGCCGGTTGGCCGGCAGCGTTCGAACAGTTCGGCATCCCGAAGGGCCACACCGGACCGGCCGAAGCGATGTTCGATGCCGTCAACGCGGGCTGGATGGACCTCGGCGTCGCGGGCACGAAGCACGTCGCGGGCACGACATCGCCTCGCGATGTCTTTGCGGCGGCCTACAAGGCCACCACGGCATGAACAGAGCAGATCGTGTCGGCTCGTCGACCAGGCGGCCACACTCATGTTCGGCGCAGCGCTCTCATCGGAGAAGGTAGACGAATGTCCAAGATTTCCTGGCGCCAAAAATTACCTTTGGTTCTCGCGGCTTTTTTCGTCGTGGGATCACTCAGCAACATCGTCACCCCGCAATCCATCTTCGAGGAATACCTGAAGTGGGGATATCCGCACTGGTTCCATTTTGTGACCGGTTTGCTGGAACTTATGACCGCCGTTCTGCTGGCGCGAGCACGGACGCGGCTGTGGGGCTCGGCGCTCGGCTGCGCGGTGATGTTGGCTGCGCTGGCAACCGTCACAGTTCACGGCGAATATGGACATGGGGTGGCGCCACTTGTCGTGACAACACTATTGATTGTTGTCGGCTGGATTGCCTGGCGCAAGCGGCTCTCTGCCGATTCTATGGCTCGGGCCTAGACCTTCCGCAGCCTCCACGAGCCTCAAAGCATCCTGAAAGTGCTATAGCTGCCAACCAGTCATCGGTTTGAAATCTCAGTTGGAACAGGGTTGACTTATTGAATTGAGCTTGGCGGTTGGCGCCTCAAGGGGCGTCCGAAGCACTTCAGAAGCGGCCATCGACGTCTTGTGCTCCCGACCGGCCGTTCAGGGTCGGGTTCGGCCGACCACGTCGGGCGGCAGTCGGCCAAGAGCCGCCGGTCGAGGTCGACATCCAGTTTGATCAGCCAAGGTCTCGTTTGCCCTCGCTCAATGGCCGGTTTCCGACGAGCGAATTGCCGGGGGCACCGCCTCAACCCGGCCGAGGTTGTGTAAAAACGTATGGGCCGACGGGCGGGTAGGCCAACTGTGAGGCCGCCGCGTCTTCGCAGTTGACGATCTCTGAAGGCTGACCAGATTGAGATGCGCCGGCGAGCATGGGCAGGCGTGAGATTACGCGCCTGCCAGCTTCATCGCTCGCAGTGTCTTCGCGAATCCGAGGATCTTCATCACGCGTTTGAGGTTGTACGCCAGCACATGCAAACTCATTTCAGTCGAGACGTTCCCAAGCCTGCGCATCTGGAAGTGGGTTGAGCCCATCCAGTGCTTCAGCGTGCCGAACACGTGCTCGACCGTCCGTCGCCGTATTGTCATCGCATCGAGCTGACGATCCAGTCTGCGTTGCATTCTGTCGAGTACCGCTTCGTGTTCCCATCGGCGAATGCGCCGATACGGCGCCGGTGTGCACTGCTTTCTGAGTGGACAGTGTGGGCAGGCACTGCTCCAGTAGGTCCGCAATTTCAGCAGATTCGCCCTTTCAAACGAGGTGTACCTGTAAATCGCACGCTGGCCCGCCGGACATAGATACTGGTCGTCTTTGGCGATATAAATGAAGTCAGCCCGATCGAAGCGGCCGTCGGCCTTTGCACCAGATGTTTGCGTCTTAGGTACCAGTGCCGCGATACCCGCGTCGTCGCACGCCTTGATCTCTGGTGCGCTGAAATATCCACGGTCTGCCAGTGCCTTGATTTTCTTCTTCCCCATCGCGTCGCGCGCCGCTTTGGCCATCGGACTCAACTGCGTCCGGTCGTTGCCGACGTTCGTGACTTCGTGGGTAACGATGAGATGGTGCCGGGCGTCGACGGCGACCTGAACGTTATAGCCAACCACGCCCGTACCCTTGGCTTGGGAGATCATCGAGCGTGAGTCCGGGTCGGTCAGTGAGATCTGCTTTTCCGGCAGATCGTTCAGGAGTTCCGCTGCGCGTTTCAGATCGCGCATCTGTTCACGCAGCGTCTCGATCTTCTCCCGCAGGCGTTCAGTCTTCGTTTCTACCTCGGCCGGCTGAGTGCGATCGGCAGTCTCCAGCGCGTCCAGATAACGCTGGATGCTTTGCTCGATCTGCTCCTGACGCCGTGCAATCTTGTTGGGCGTGAAGTTGTTGTCGCGGCTGTTGACCGCCTTGAACTTGCTACCGTCGATGGCTACGACCGCTTGTGTGAACAGCTTCAGGTCACGGCATATCATCACGAAGCGACGGCACACGTTGCGAATGCCTTCGCCATTGCTCCGCCTGAACTCGGCAATCGTCTTGAAGTCCGGCGCAAGCCGGCCGGTCAGCCACATCAATTCGACATTGCGCTGGCACTCCCGCTCCAGGCGTCGGCTAGACTGCACGCGATTGAGATAGCCGTAGATATAGATCTTGAGCAGTACGGCTGGGTGGTAAGAAGGTCGCCCGGTGCTTGCCGGCGTAGTGCCTTCGAATCCGAGGGATGCCAGTTCGAGTTCTTCGACGAATGCGTCGACAATCCGCACAGGATTACCTGTCCCTTCTGCAACGGTGACAACGAAGCCGTCGACACGCTTAACGGTCCATCCGTTAAGCAGTTTTTCGCCTACATGCGCGGGGTACGAAGCATTGCGGTATTCGTAGAGGACCGACTGTCCGCTCACGTCACTGAAGGCACCGACGAATCGCACAGGCTCCGCGCGATAACGGACAGGCGCCGGTTTGATGCTGGGGGGAGGTGCAGGCGCGTTGGTGGGCGCCGCGGGAGCCACTCCATTGAGAGCCACACCGTTAGGCAGCCCACTCCCATTGCCGGCCAGTTGCCGCGCAATAGACGATCGGGCGATCCGGTCCACGTCCTCGATGGACAGGCGCGACTCTGACGGCGCCGGTGCCGACGCGGGCGCAATGGACACTGGCGTTGCAGCTGCGGACTGGGCAACTGCAGGCTGTGAGGCTGCGCTTGTATGGGCGACCGCACTGGCGGCCGTCGATTCCATGGTCAGGTCGAGGTCCGCTGACGGCACCCGTGAACGGGCTGCTTGCGGATGCGACGCCCGCGGCTTTGGCTGCGCGTGGACGGCGACAGACGCAATCATCAACGCGCACGCGAGCGCCGACAGGACTTTAGTTGAGCACATAGTATTTGCCCCTGGCAGTGAAATGGATACCGTTCTGGACCTGCACGCCACCGTCCTGCGTTTTGCTGGCACCGGGGTCTCCCAGCTTCAGTTCGACGGTGATCGTGTCCAGCGTCATGTTCGACGGCAGTCGCGCCAGTAATGGCGACTGCCACCGATAGCCGTTGATCGTCCACTCGCCCACGCGGATCATCTGCGCGGGTCGCGAATCGTTGGTGCCCACCGGCGTCGCGAGAAGTGGCATTGGGGGGTCGAGATGGACCGTGTAGCCGTAGCTGTCGAGATCAAAAGGCTTCGACGAAAGCTTCTGTGGCGGCGTCTGCAAGGCGTCGATCAGTCCCTGCTCCGTGGGCCAGGCTTTCTGGTCCCGCGCGGCCACGAAGGCGACAGTGGGAATCTGCGGTCCCCGCGCACCCGCATGCAGACCGTCAGCATCGAAATGCAGCGGTCGCATCGACTCGGGGGCCAAGTGGCGAAGTTCATCGAAGCTGCCGCCGTGGCGGCGCAGAGTCTCAGCGCAATACCCCTGCGTGCCACACACCGCTTTCTCGAAGACGAAACCTGCAACGACGGTTTCGCTGTCGCCAAGGCGTTCCAGCAGTGCCGGCGCGAGCAGATTGGCACGCGGCATCTTCGCGGCAAACGTCTGACGCACCTGCAGCGCGTATTTCTCTTCGAACGATGGCTCGCGCGGCGCTGGGGGCGGCGGCGGATTGAGAATATCGGCCAGTTCAATGCCACCAAATACGAGCGCAGCACCAATCACGACGATGGGCACGATGGATGGAACAGCGGCGGGCACCCTGACCACGCGGGCGCTCTTGCGCGCGTCGAGCAGTGCATCGGGGCCAAAGCTCTCGTCGACGTCCCTGACGGCTGGCCCGGAGCCAAGCGTCGTCAGCCTCAGGTTCAGCTTCAGACATTCCTGCTCGATCGCAAGCTTCCGCTCGTGGGCCTGCGGTACGGTGAGAACCTCGTCGCTGCGCACAACACCGCGCACAACAAAGACGACGTGTACGCGCTGATCGCCCTGCAGGAGTACCACCGCGGCCGCCTTGCCCTTGACCCGGGCGTGCTGGGCGATGCGAGCCGCTCCCGAGTAAAGCTTTGCGCCCTTGAGTTCGGCCACTTCAGGCGCGCAGAAGCCACCGATGACATCCTTGCCGATCCTGTACTCGACATAATGGGTCGCGCCGAAATCGTCGGCATAGCGACGGCGCTCTGCCCGCATCTGCTTTGACGGATAGGCGCGCCACTCGAGTCCGAAAACAAGGCGCGCGTTTTTCTCGCGCGGCAGCGGATCGGTAATGTGCATAGCTGTGCTCACATCGACGGGACGACAGAAGCCGTCAGCATGATGACCTGGAAGGTTCTCGCCTTGTTCCACAGGCCCGTGATACCGGCGATGCCGCCGTTGGTGGTGCTGTCAGCGTGATCGGTCATCTCGCCATAGAGCACTACCGTCTGTCCGTCGGACAGCGCGACGATCTGGTCGTCCTTGCTGCCGACCGTGTGCGCCAGCTGGATCGTCTGCTGCGTCTGTCCTGAGCCGACCGACTTCTCTGTGAAGGGGCCGTTCAGCTTCGAACTGTCGCTCCAGTAGGCCAGCACGATCTGGTTGTGGTCGTTCACCGACGGCAGGATGTTGACGAAGTCGCCGGTCGTCACGGTGCCCGGGTTCAGCCCAGGTACACCACCTGACGTTGCTGTAAGGCTGCCCGCCGAGGACGTCGTCGATCTGAGGTAATCGTCGCTCTGGAACGAAGCGATCGACACCGGCAGGCCATTGAGCGTGAGTTTGGTCTGCGTGTTGTCCTGCACCGTGCGGCCGTACTGGTTCAGCGCATTGATGACCGCATTCGTGCCGGAGAAAGGCGCGTTCGGGCGCAAGACGGACATGCCAAGCGTACCGCCTCCGGACGACAGCGATGTGGGCGACACGAAGCTGATCGCGTACTTTGCGAGACCGCCCTGGATCGCATTGAACACGACATCCCCGTTCACGCCAGCCTGGCTGCCGCGGTTCAACGCAATCTGCAACGTGCGCACGCGGATTGCCACTTGACGCGTCGATACGGCGTTCTCCTGGGCGAGCAGCTTGCCCATCGCATCGGCGGCCTCGCGCGTGTCATGGACCATGACAAGGCGGCTCTGGGGATTCACATTCACGCGCCCCATCGGCGAGCGAAGCTTGTTCAGTGCGTCCATGATCGACTGAATCTGGTCGAAGTCGCCCTGACGGCCCGTCGAGGTTTGCGCCGAGAAGGAACCCGTATCTCCGCTGCCCCCGCCGCTGCCGTTCGCCTGATTGCCCGTGGACGTGTCCATGCCCTTCGACATCGTCGACTTGATCGAGACCTTGCCGGGGATGGCGGCGATCTGATACATGCGTGTCACGAAGCGCGTAATGTTGATGGTCGAACCATCGAAAGACCAGTCGAGCCCGAGATCCTCCGTCATGCGCGTGAGGTACTCGCCCGCCGGTCCGTCAAAGACCTGCGCATAGCGAGGCTTTTCGTAATTGTTCGCGTTGCCGCCGCCAGATGCTCCAGACGACTTGCCATCGGACGATGCGCCCTCGCGCGGCACGAGCGAACTGCGCGGAACAAACACGTCAGGACTCAGATGAACGGCATAGCCGGTCGCGCCGGACACTAGGTTCGCGATCTGGTTGATATCGAGATTCGCCGGCATCGTGATGCGCTTTTCGCGAAACGTCGCAGGCAGCGTAGCCTCATAGGCGACCGGCACGAGGCGATCGCCGAGGAACGCTGTCGGTACATCTTCAACGAGCGCCATTGAGCCCGACAGATTGTTCATGGCAGCGCTCGCGCTGCTATTGGCCGAGTCGTAGGCCGAATTCACGTCGCCTTGCGTGACGGCACAGCCAGCGATGACGAGCAGGCACGCAGCAGCAATTGAAGTCCTCAGAATCTGGGCGTGGCGCATCGTTATTCCTGGCAGTTGGCCGCGCGTGCCACCACGCGGATGACGTTGTTCGAACGGCGGCAGACGCGGGTTGGCACGCGCATGTGGTTGGTCGCTTTCATGACCTGAACAAGGACGAACGTGAAGTCGCCGGTGAAGGTCGCGTTAAACTCAAGAGGGAGGTCATCGTCGACCTTCCACGCGAGTTGCCACCCCTGGGTCTGCAACCAGCGGTCGAGTGCGTTGCGCAGATTGCGGTCCGATGGCGATACCGAAAACGTGAGTACACCGCCAGCAGCCGCAGCAGGTGCCGTTGTCGCTGGGAGAACAACCGGAGCCACAGTCATCGAAACGGGGGCGGTGGAGAGAGGCAACGCGGGACCACTCACAGCCGCAACGGGCGGCTCGACGGGCACATTGCCGGCCGGCGCGCCTGAAAGGACCTGCCAGCCGTCGCCTGCCGGCGCGGCGATGCGCGACGGGCCCGGATCGGTCGCTGCGCGCGTCCATGCGGGGCCGGCGATGAGCAGGATTACGGCGAGAACACGCGCCACCACGCGCGCCCGGTCGTTACGTTCGATGGTCACATTCATTGTTGTTGCCCCAGCCGCTGCAGGCGGCGATAAATGGCGTTTGCGTAAATCAGCTGCTTCTGCGTCGAGACCGCGTTATAGGCGCCGACCGCCTTCCACGTCGGGCCAAACTGCCGGATGTTCGACGCAAGGATCCATGTGCCGACGTAGCCGTTCACACATGGGTTGAAAAGATCCTGACGCCGGATGCCGTAGCGCGCGAGCTTTGGCAGCCACGACGAATTGATCTGCATCAGACCGATGTCTTCGGTGCCGTTGCTGTTCAGGTTCACGGCGTTCGCACGCATCCCGGATTCGTGTTGCGCTATCGCATGCACAAGCTGCGTACTCACGTGCTGGAACGCGGCAGCATCATCCAGGCAGTCCGCGTGCGCGAGTGGCCCGCACAATGCAGGCACCGTAGCGATGAGAACAGGAATCACGCGCCTCATGATTTCGCCGCTCCAGATGCAGTCGACGCCGTTGACGGTGTGCCCGTCGCAGGGCGCTCGAAATACTTCACGTCGTGACGCCGAGTAACATTCACAGTTGCGCCATCGGCGGTCACGATGAACTGGTCCGCCGTGCCGTTGAACATGTAGTAGCGGCCCTTCTGCTCGCCCGAGCCCAGGTGCCTTACGTCGCTCACATGGACCTGCACGACAGAGTCTGCGAACTTGAAGAACGTCTGGCCATCGCGGTCGAACACCGCCTCCAGATGTGCGGCGCTGCCCGCGTCGAAGTCGTACACGGTGCCTGCCGAACGGCCCAGCTCAACCGTGCGCGTTCCGTCCGAAACCAGCATGCGTTCGGCACGCTCAACCGTCACGACAGCGGTTTCGCTATCCCACTTCGGGTGCAGCGATCGACCGTCCGGCGTCCTGAACGTCAGCTCCGTTGCTGGCTTTGCCGCGAAACGGATCTGTGTATGTGTGTCGTCGCAATCGCGGATCGCCTGAGCGCCAAAGTACTGCGCGAGTAGCGACGCCTGCGGCGCCCCAGCGGCGGAGCCGCCTGCCGCGCCCTCCTTCGTTGCGATCGTCTGCGCGATCGCATCGGGGGGCGACTTCTGGCCAGCAGCGTAGTTCAGCGCGCCAGACTTGGGGGCGTCGCGATGCACCCTGATATGACGTGACGTGAAATCCACATCAGCATATAGACCGCTCTGCGTCATCAGGCGATCAAGCGCCTGCATCCAGTTCTCGCCCGCGCGGGTGGCGAAGCCGGTGTTTTCAGTCAGGTCCACATCCTTCTGGGCAGAGCCCGTCCAGCCTTGGGGGACGAGCGCCTTCACGACGGCGGCCACCGGCATCGAACCACTCAGTACACGAACGGGCTCGAGCGACCCGTGGGAGCCGATCAGCACCAGTCGATTTGTGAAGCCGTCGAACGCGGCCGGCTGGTCATCGCGCAACGACGCGAGCGGACCGCGCGCGCCGGCTCCGATGAAGGCATTGGCCCTCGTCCAGCGCGCACTGGCCGGGCGACCCGCCACCGTATAGGTGATCGTCTCGGGCGTGCCGTCGACAACAACATACGGCCCTTCCTGATGACCGCCAGCGGCTGTAATGACCTGACCCGCGCGGGGCTGGATGTATGTTTTCGAGCCGTCATTGAAAATGAGCGCCGGGCGCTCGGCGATCCCGCCCGCGATCTCATAATCGAAGTCGAATGGGTCGGTGTTTGCAGCATGCGACGCCATCGCCACGAAGAGCATCGCGCACGCGACGGCGATGCGGGAAACGGTGTGCTTCATAGTCCGGCCTGGATCTGGTTGAGGTGCCGCGCAAAGCGCGCGAGATACGCCTGGCCCGGGACCGGATTGGCGCTGTGGTAATAGGCGATCGCCTTTGCAACCGAATGGGTCTTGCCGTAGTTCTCGTTGAGAATGTCCTCAGCCACGCGGATGCTGGTGGCCGGTGCAAGAGCATCCCAAGGCGACGCAAAGCGGTGGGCGTGGTACCCCCAGTTGATCTGCATGATGCCGACATCGAAGTCGCTGCGACCACGCGCGATCAGTGACTGCACAACGCGATAGGCGTCCTCGCGCGACCTGAAGAAGTAGCCCTGTCCTGCGATATTCAGCGTCCAGGGCCACGCGTGGCCATTGAGCCCTGACTCGTTCAGCGCAATGCCCGCCAGTACCTTCGGATCGACGCTGCTATGCATGAGCTCGAACGGCGTGACCGCGCTCGCGCACGCCCAGCCTCCGCGTCTCTCCGTGATAGCGGCCTGTGCTTCGTCGTCAAGCATCGGAGGCTGCAGCCATCCCTTACTGACGAGCAGCCCGGCCAGCGCAACGTCGCGCTCATCCACAGCCACGGTCATCCCACTCTCGGGGTTGCTGCCTACCGGTTGGCCAACCAGATGTGCGGCCCACGATCCGAAGGCGGAAAGCCCGCAATAGAACACGGGTATTCCATCGATCTTTGCGATCGTTCGCGCGGTGCCTTGCGCGAGCACGACGCTTGTCGGACTGATGACCTCTTCAATCGTTGCGGCATGCGCCACCGGCACACACAAAGCGACCAGCAAAGCGGGAAGGAATCGCTTACTGATCACGGTACGGCTCCATGTAGATGTCGCGATTCACTTTCAGCATGAAGCGACGCTCGCCTGGGCCGTCCGTAATGGTCGGCGGGATGTTCTTGTACCGGTCGAGCACGGACTGGGCGGTAGTCGCCGCGACCTGTCCGCCTGTACTCCCGACCTGCGTGACGCCAAGCGGTCCAGTCGTTGTCGAGGTGTCGCCACCATCGAACTTTCGAAGCAGAATGGCAACGAGAAACGATGTGCCGAAGATCTTCAGGAAGTGGTTATTGACGTCACCCGAGAACCCGGCCGTCCCATCGGCATCAGCGCCCTGCGCACCGAATAGCGGTACGTGTTTGCCGTTCGGCAGGCGCATCTCGGTAGCTGCAACGAGGATGCTTTCCTGGCCGGGCTGAATGTCGGAACTGTAGGGCGCGGTGATCATGCTGCCCTTCGGGATCATCAGACAGTCGCCGCGGATGCTGTCGTAGACGTCCTTTTCGACAACCAGCGCAGCAGTGCCGGGCCTGTCTGAATTCAGGCCTTCGATCGACAACACCGGAATGTGATGCGGGGGCGACAGGACGCAGCCGCGCGCCTGCCCGACAAAACCCGTACGAGCGAAGTCCTGGCCATTGCCGGACTGATTCGCGACGTTCCTGATGAAGGCGCCATCGTGATCCTGGCTCGAATAGGCGCGCGGCCCCTGCTGTCCGCCGACGCCGGCAGCCGACAAGGCGGCGGCCACGCGGTCACCCACCGACGCGCCTGCTGCCTGCTGTGCGGCGGACTGTTGCGCGGCAATCTGTGCGGGCGTGAGAATGCCCGGGATTTGCCCTGCCTGCTGCGGGGCGGTGTCTTTTACCTTCAGGCCAGCGCGGAAGATCGGCGAAGCGAAAACTGCGTCCGAATCTGCCTGTGACTTGATCTGCTGCGTGTGCTGGTCCCCGAGAAAATTATCCGCGTTCAAAGCAGGCGTTGAGCTAGCCCCCGCTGCCGGCTGCGCGCCCGGCGCGGCCGCCGCACGCGCTTCTGAAGCTGCCTGACGCCGCGCCGCTGCCATCTGGTCGTCGATGGTCTTGTTAAGGTCCTGGGTATTGTTCGACTTGTCGACAACCTCCGCCTGCTTCGCCTTCTTCTGGAGCTTCGCTTCTTCTTCAGCCTTGTTGCCTTCCTTCACCTGATAGTAAAAGCCCAGCGCGCCAATAATGACGGCAACCACCACGCCTGCGCTAATCAGCACATTGCGGGGCGACTTGCCTTTGACGATCGTCGCGCGGTCGCTGTCGGGTTGTCCGTTCTGGTTAGCCATGACTCAGCTCAGAATCCGAACAGGCCCGGACGCCGGCGCCTGATGGTTACTTCCTCATTCGGCGCGCGCAGCACGATTTCCTTTGCCATTTCCTGAATGACGATGTACTGCCCGCGGCGGATGAAGTTTGGACTGACGACGTCGCCATGATCCTTCACAATTGGAACGGCGAACGGAGCGTCGGGCGGCAGCCGCAGCCAGACGGACTTGCCATCGTCGAACACGGTTTCAGGCTTGAACGACGCCGACCCGGAAACTGTGTAGTCGAAGTTCAGCTTGTCCGGTGACACGCCAATGGGACCCGAGTCATTCGCTGAACTCTGGCCGTCGCGTGAATCGTAGCCAGCCTCTTCCCGCGCACGCACCTTTGCCATCAACGAGCCGGGATAGTTGAAGCGCACGGTCTGATAGAACAGCCCACCCATCGGAGAAGAGACGAGTGTCATGTCGTATTCGCGCAGGTTCGTCGTCAGATGCAACGTGTTGACGAGACCGAGCTTGATCGGCTTTACGAACACATGGTTGGCTCCGTCGGTGTCCACGATCCATTGCACCGAGTCGCCCATCGCTGGATCCGTCGTTAGTCGCTCGCCGGGCGCGAGCTCGATCGTCGTGTTCTTCAACGGTGCGGTCATGATCCGGTAGATCTGGTCGCGGCTGTACGGAAACACCGCCATGCGCGCGTCGCCAGGCATCGTGACGGGATCGGTGCCGGCGTTGTAGGGATTAACCGGGCTCATAGGGTCGCTCATGGCGTTCGCGATTTCGAACGGCGCGCCCGACGGCGTCTCGCCCTTTCTCGCGGCACTGGCCGGCTGGCACATCGCGCCAACGCATAGCGCGGCGGCCATCAACGAGGCAAACGTTCGGTTCGCATTCATCATTGGGTCTTCTGCATGGAGAACAACGGATAGAAGAGCCCGAACGGATTGCGGCCGAGCGCGTCTTCGGCTGTGGGAGGGACGATCTGATAGCGGAAAGTCAGGGCGTATTTCTGAACGACCGGCTTGTCGGTCGGTGACTGGGTGGTGCTGGTTGTGAACTCAACGACAGCCGTGGAGTCCTCGAGCAACGCAACGTTGAAGACGCGCGGCTCGCGCACGAGCTTCGGATTGAGCGTAATGGCCTGGAATGGCGCGTCAGCCTTGATCCAGTCAGCAAACTGGTTGCGTGCGTTGCCGACCATCATCGCCTTGACGGCGTTGATGTTTCGCGCCATACGCGAAGCCTGGATGTCGTCCGTGAGCACCGGCTCGATCGTGAACCAGCTCTCTACAGTTTCTTTCAGCGCGGTACGGATCGCCTGGTCATCCGGCTTATAGGCAGTCAACTGCCTGACAACCGCATGGCCGTTAGCATCGGACGAGACGCCGTAAGCCTTGACTACCGACGGCGGCGGATTTCGCGTGTACACCGCCCCGCCGGCGACGAACGCCAGAAAGAAGGCGAAAAGCTTCCAGTGATTCGCTTCCGTGCGCAGGCGCGCGCCCATATCGAAGATGATCCCTTCGGGGTCCTCTTCCGAATAACCACCTGGCGCTGTAGAGAGCGCTACCTGTTTTTTACTGCGGAATAAACGCATGACGATCGGTCCATTTGTGCCGACTCAATTGAATCAGCGCCAGCAGGAAGCTAGTCATGCAAAAGAGGTGTGATTTGCAGCCGCATTAGCGACACGGGATTCGTGCCGCGATTAGGACGAGCCGGCTCACGGTCTCAACCCGGAATGATGGCAAATAATTGAAGCTTTCACGGTCGGGCACCCTGTCCGACCCCGTACAGTGGAGCAGTTTCCGTCGCCAAGCCAGTTCCATAAATTACAAGGTCAGTCACGCTGGGTGCCCCGCTAGGCATTGCCCCTAAGTGACTGATTTTTATGCGTTCTTCAAAGAAATAAGCGCTGGATTGGTCCCAGTGAGACCGTGAGCCGGCTCACGGTCCTATTTCATGTGCGGCAACTGTGAGGCGATATGTGGGGCGTATATCGCCATATAGTTACGCGATTTGGAATTAGTTCGCCAGTCTGGCGTGCGGTCGTCAGGCCAACGGCCGCTATAAGCATCCATTGACGCTAGGAATTTTCCCTCGGAGTAAGGACGCCGACTCGCCGGTTGACGACGCAGCCGCTCAGCGCTTTACGTAACGAGCTTCGCAAGCGATTGCGTCCTTGACAGAACTATCGGCACGATAAGATCTGGACGTAAAGAACGGATACATGAGGCCTCGAAAATGCAGTACGACTTTAGTGTGCGTCTGATTCCCAACCGGCTGACCGCAGTCTCAATGCACAACCGGCTCCGTGCCGCGAAGGCGCCCGTGGTGGTTATGGGTCGGTTCTATTCGGCAATGATTAAGCGCGGTCTTTGGGTAACGCAAAAGGAGTTGGCCGCGGGACTCGGCGTTTCGACGGCTCACACATCACGGATGTTGGCCGTTGCGCGACTGCCCGAAGTCCTGTTGGAGGCAATCGCCGACAAGCCGTTGTCTGCCGCACAAGTGGCCACACTCCACACGCTCATGCGGCAGGTTGGAGAGAAGCCGATCTCGGAGCGCGCCGCAAGTCTTCCGCCTAGAAGCACGACGGCGGACATCTTCGCCTTTCTGACCACGGGACAATGTCCTCCGCGTAAGACCGTGAGCATCAGCGTTGCAAGAGGCAAGAAAGGAGGCAAAAACTACCTCCGCATTGACACGCCAGACTTCGCGAGCGTTGCCTCGCGCGTTAGCGAGATCGAATTGCTCGTGAATGCGCTGTTGGAGATCCGATGACCCGCCCGGCGGTGACGCTGGGACACCTCCGGCCAAGCTCAAAGGTTGAGATGGGTAATCGTCGAGGCGGGCGCGATCCGCGCGACCAATACGGGGGGCAGGCCGAGAGGTTCGTGGCGAGTCCCTTAGCGGCGGTGAACGCGGGGCCGCTATACACACTCCGGTTAGTAAAGCGAAGCTGAATGCCCTCGGTCCCGGGACCTACCTGCGCCACGTCATCGCTCGCATCGCCGATGCATCCCGTCAATCGCGTCGACGAGCTATGCTAGGAGTCGGTGGCGTCGCGGTCAAGCTGGTCGGCGACGTGCCGGCGCCGTATCACGATGAGTGACGGAACCGAAGTGCAGGAATCTTTTTCGGCCGAGAGCGACGGCACGTAAAGCGCGTTCGGCTGCGTTGTTGTCGATTTCCACCGCGCCGTCATCGACGTACAGCTTGAGCGCCACCCACTGACTCAGCGCGTAGTTGATAGCTTTGGCGATATCGCCTTTCTGCGACACCGTACCCAATGTCGAACGCAGCCAGATCTCGAAGGCATCGAGTAGCGGACGAGCCAGCTCCTGCCTAACACGTCTTGTTTGTCCGGCGGCTTGCCGCGACTCGCGGCCTCAAGTGCGTCCAGTTCGCCGATCCGGGCGCAACTCTTTAGTGTTGACCTCGTTTCTGCGCGCGACGAACAAATCGTGCAACTTGCGGCGCGCGTGTGCCATGCATGCCGCCTCACGCACATCACCACCGTCGTAGACCGCGTCGTACTCCGCGAACGCATTGGCCTGCAAAGTTTCCCCGAAAGCCTTTAGATGGGTCCGTGATAGGCTTCGTCTTGACGTGCCGAACTTCCGCAAGTGACACTCCGCATAGCTCAACTGGAGCAGATCCTCAACCTTTTGCTTGCGATGCGTAACGGCAAGGACTGGATGGGAGGCTTGGTAGCCACCGGGAAAGGAGGCACCTGACGCGCACTTATTCGAAAAGCGACACTGCCGAATCAGCGCATCGTCTCGGAAGCAGTCTCTACTTCGGTTTGACAGGAGACCGAAGCATTGCGCTATGTACCCTTGACGTTCTTTGACCTGTTGAAAACGTAGCCAGCGAAGCCATCTTTCAAGTCCGGAAACCTCTGGATAATGGGTTCGGACAGATCTGTTACTGGATCAATGCCCAATCGACGCAATGTCAGCTTGCCGGCCGGCGTGCCCTTGTAGTTCCGTCGCCACTCGTCCCGCTGTTTGGGGGTCGCCGCTTCATATGCTTCCCAGCCTCGTCGAATTTCTTCGACCATTCTGTCTTGTGCGTGGACGTCCTGCGCAGCGATTCGCAAAGCCGCGCGGTTTTGGACTTGCTCTTTCAGTTCGAGCTCACGCTTGCCAGTGAGAGCAAGGCTCTCTTGAATTTGAACCATCTGGCGCTCAGCGTCGGAAACGATCCACTGCTCCTTCAACGCCTTCATAAAGAACCCAGCTGGGCTCTTGGATATGTTCCCCAGCTTCAGGCTGAAGCGAGTGCGCTCGATAGCTTGCTCAAGGCGTTCGTCGGTATATTTGTCGCGATCAGCCGCGATCTGATTTAGCTGTGCGCTTGACAGGCCGAACTCCTGCTTAAGCGTTTTGTACAGTGCTTGCGCCTGTTCGTGGGTCTGCAGAACACGTTCTGCCGCCTGTTTCCTTTCAATGCGGAACCTAAGCCGGCCGATCTTCCTGGAGCCCGGTTCATTGCGGGTCTCGTAGGATATTGTCAAATCAGAAACTTCGTTGATCTGCTCCACGGCTGGAGAGAGCCAGTCCCGCTTGAAATACTTGAACTCTTGGGCCTTCGCTCCGATCGCCCCCTGCCATGAGCGCAACTCCTCAAGTTCGAACCAATCCGTGATCGTGTCGTCGGCGTAAGGCAGCAGGCGGTCGTACATAACTCGCGCGTAGCTAAGCGTGAATAGTGACGTTATGCGCAGACTTAGCCAATGAGACTTGCCTGGGCCACGTATTATGCCAATCAGATCCGGCGGGACTCGAAATTGAAAACGCCCGCCTGAGTAGGAGATGCGCCCGATCAACTGCACGGAACCGAAAGGTTTGTCTCCGTCGGCATCTGGCGCGGCGGTCGCTTGGATCAAGGCTCTCTGCGCCTCTGTGATTACCTGCTCGAGGTGAGTATTGTTGCGGCTGGAGTAGCGCATGAGCCATTTAAAATAGTCCAGCTCGACGTCATACAGGTCACGGACCTGATCGTCTTGCGCCACGATAAAGTACGCTGCGTCAATCAGGCGTCGTGCCGCTACACCCAAATCGACGATGCGTATGAGGACGTTCTTTCGCGCGAAACCGACATCCGATCGCGCGGCGTCGACCGGCAGATCCTGCGCATTGGCATCCTCGAACAAGGCTAGGGCCAGTTGCCGGGATGTGGCCACCTGCCCCGCTTTCACCATTCCGCCTCCAGGCCCGTTGTTAAACGATGATTTGGAGCGGTAAGTTACCGACGCCAAGGTGACATGTCAACACAGACTACCTCACCTTAATCTCTTGGCCGGCACAAAACACCTCACCTCATAGGTCGCGTTCACATTTCACTTCACCATTAGAATCCAGAACACCTCACCGAAAGCGCTAATTGTCCTCACCTTCCCGTGGTAAACACGTCACTTTGGCGCTCAATTAACAGCACCTTCGACACAGAATGTCTCACCTCTCGGCCATAAGTGTTTGATTTTCCTAGGGACTTTATCTTCTGTTGTGGTGTGTAGGTCTTGTTTTTAAATAAAAACCTACCACCGGTGCCTTTGAGGAACGCTGTTGACAAACGGGCGTAACATAAATCGCATTGTTCCTAATTCATTCCACCTACGATGAAATAGGGAGAATTGGTCGCTGGGTTGACTACTGTATGGTTCTTGATAGGTGAGGTGATCTGTGCCGCAGCTTAAATGGCAGTCGAAAACAGCTGTCTTTAGGAAACGCAAGGTGAGGTTTTTTGTGCTTCACTGACGGCATGATCCGATTGTCCAACGCGCAAGTGCGCACCGAGCTGCCCGATCATTGGTCTCCTCCGCCCCGACCTAGGCACGTAACTTATTGAAACAAAAGCGTTGTTTTGTGGCCTTGCAGCTGACGACTCGCGAATTCTGCTGGCTTTTAGATGCGGGAATCAGTATTCTACGGTGCGCGTTGTAATTCTTTAAAACCGTAGAAACGTGCGGCGAGCGTCGGGAAAATCGCTCACCGTCAAATCCATAGGATGGCCGAATGAATCTGAGCGAACTGCCAGGCATTGACCGACGAGTCAAACTCTCCAACCTGGGAGAGTTTGCCGAGCGCTTGTCGGTCATGGCAAACGAACTGCGTGACCAAATTCTAGCGCCGCGACCGCGCAAAAACCCGCCGGTCTTTACAATCGGGGAATTGTCCGAGTTGTGCGGCTTAGACCGCCAGAAAATCAACTACCTAGCAACTAAAGAAGGCGGGGAGTTGCCACCAGGGACGACACTGGGCACCGGTAGAGCGCGTATTTTCTCATTGAAAGATGTGCGAACGTGGGTTC
Organism: Paraburkholderia sp. 22098; assembly: GCF_052045935.1. Lineage (NCBI taxonomy): Bacteria > Pseudomonadati > Pseudomonadota > Betaproteobacteria > Burkholderiales > Burkholderiaceae > Paraburkholderia > Paraburkholderia sp. 22098. The sequence continues at coordinate 32,565 of NZ_JBQEPV010000017.1, forward strand.
AGCAGGTGTCGGACATCTACCAGACCCCCCTCGTCAGCGGTACCCGAGAACATCGTGGACGGGTCCTTATAACTGCCAATTTCAAGGGCGGCTCATGTAAGACCACGACGACGATGTGTGTCGCTCAGGGCCTGAGCTTACGGGGGCGGAAAATCCTAGTAATCGACTTGGACCCTCAGGCTTCGCTGTCTGAGCTGTGCGGTTTGTACGCGGAGAAAGACGTGACCTGGGAAGATACCGTGCTTCCGTTTATCTACGAGCCGGAAATGGAAGGTGGCCTCGCTTCGAAGGTACAGAGTACGTATTGGGACGGCATAGATGTAATCCCTGCGCACAACTATCTGCACGATGCGGAGTTTCATCTCCCGACTGCCCAGCAAACGAGCCCGGGGTTCGAGTTCTGGTCTGTGTTGCGAAAAGGGATAGAACCACTTCGCGCACAATATGACTACATCATTCTGGACACAGCGCCTTCCCTTTCTTACATGACTCTAAATGGATTGATGGCGGCCGACTCGATGGTGATGCCGCTGGTTCCCGAGAGTCTGGACTTCATATCGTCCGTGTCTTTCTGGTCTCTTTTTGCGGAAGTCGCGCATGGGTTCGTTGAACACGAAGTTGACAAGACCTACGACTTTATATCCGTGCTTCTTTCCCGTGTGGACTACGGAACTACCTCTTCGGCGCCAGTCGTCCGATCTTGGTCCCAGCGGGCGTATGGTGATTGGCTCCATACGATTGAGGTGCCCGCAAGTTCGGTAATGAGCAATGGCGCGCTCGCATTTTCGACGGTATTTGACCTGTCACGGTCTGATGCGGTGGCTAAGACGCTTGCTCGAGTTAAACAGCCATTGTTGGACTATTGCAAGTGGATCGACGACCAGTACGTGACCCAATGGAGGGGCGGGCAATGAGCAACCTTCGCGATCGCATGATGAACAAGACTGCGGAGGTGCGAGCAGCCAAAGATATTCGGCTCGATCCGCAACAAGAAAAGCCGGTGAGTCCGCGGACGGCACCAGGCATGGCTGGTGCGCTAGCGCAGGCACAGCAACGCATCGTCGAACTGGAAAAGACAGGCGCTGCGTCGGAATTGTCGGTCGGCGATATTGTTCCTAACCCGTGGCAACCGCGGCAGTCGTTCAACGACGGGAAACTCCAACAACTCGCGGAATCGATCCGGGAAGCCGGGTTGGTTCAACCGATCGTAGTGCGTCGGGCGGCGCATGGATATCAGATAGTCGCCGGGGAGCGTCGCTGGCGTGCCCACAAGATGATTGGGAGGGAGACGATAAAGGTAGTCATCATCGACATTTCCGATGAGGAGATGGCGACGCTGGCTCTCGTTGAAAACGTCGCGCGGGAGGATCTATCCGACTATGAAGTCGCTCGCTCCGTTCGGAGAACAGAAAGCGAGTTTCCGAGCCGCAAGCGAATGGCGGAAGCGTTGGGGCTCTCGCGTTCGGAGCTTTATCGCTACCTGGCGTTTGGCGATCTTCCAGACTTCATCACGAAAGACCTAGATGTCCAACCGCGGCTTATTGGCGCCCACACGGCCGAGGCGATTGTCTCTGCCCTTCGCGGGAAAGACGAACGAGCGCTGGAGATTGCGCGCAGCGCCTGGACGAGGGTCGTAAGCGGAGACCTAGATCAGACCAAGTTGGCCGCTGTTATTCGACAATCCATCGAGCAGGGCAAACACACAGACAAAGGCGTTAGCGACCGGAGCATCGAAAAGATATTCTCTGGCAAGAGTGAGGCAGGGTCTATTACCAAGGATGCAGCTGGTTTCACGGTGAAGATAAAGGCAGGGATGCTCACGGTCGACAAGGAACAGCAAATTCGCGCGCTCATCGCTGATCTGTTTTCAGCGGGAGGTGCGGCCCCTGATTGAAGGGACCCTACGGGTGTCCCCATTGGGGACACCCGTAGGGTCCACAGAGGTGTCCCCAATGGGGACACTTTGCCTGCGTTTGGCAGCTTCGCTCGCAGGGGCCGCGTCATCTCGGATACATCGGGCAACGCCCACCACCAGAGCATTCGAACGTCGGCGGACGCGAGCCATCCCCTCTCTTTCCGCCAAGCACGCTACTCCCCTCTGCAACCGTTGTAACGTCACGCTTGTGGGTGGGCCATGTCATTCGCGACTGGATCGCAGTCAGGAGCCATGCTCAGCTCGCAAGAGCCGCACGCACGCACGCATAAGCATGGTTGTCTCTGCAGCCCCACGACCTAGCCACACTGCGTGCGGGATGTGCCGATCACAGGGTCCGTCGCACTTCTCGGCATGGCCGTTAGCTATTCTTTCGCCAAGCTGCCGGCGGAGGGGCGCTTTGAGGCGCATTCACGACAGATCGTTTCCCCCGAACCCTCGACGCCGCGGTCTTGGGACAGAGCCGGCGCAAAACGCAGATTCAAGAAGAATCGATAGTTTGAGTCTTTGCTATCGATGGTTCACGTTATGCCAAGGATGCCGAACGACGCCTGAAGGCAGTTCGAGCGCCGCCCTCGCCGACTATTGATGCTGCGATAAACATTTCTTTGTTCGTGGACACCGCGTGCACGTCTTTCGCGCGCCGTGTGACTTATGTCACGCATCCGACAGGTGAGCCAAGGCACAACCAGCGCGCAGGGCGGTTTCAGAAGACGGCGCTTTCCGGGGGCCGGTCGCACCCAGACTCAGCGACCGCGGCTTCCGCCCTGAGGGAGCATCGCTGTTGCTAGTATGAGGAGCCGTCGCTCGCTCGTTGGGCGTCGATGATTTGGCTGCGGACCCGTTGCGGTTCACATACTTGCAAAGCTGTTTATGTAATCGCATAGTCAGGGACGCAAGTGGCCGACCTATTCCGAGATTCCCGCCGGTCGTGCGACGATGAGATCGGGCAGCGTCTGCATACCTGCTTGTAATCGTCAGCAGCAGTCACTAGACCCCTACCTAAGACTAAACTGCGACCATCGTCTTGCACTCACTCGACGGCTTAATCAAGCCGACGGTCGCGACGCGAAAGGCCCGGTGCGTTTGTGTTCCCGGCCTGCGGTTTATCGCCGCGGCTCTTTCCAATGTCATCGGCGAGCCACCCCGACCTTCCATTGCCATGCGCGCGCGACGACTCGCAGCGAAAAGAGTGATCATTGGGCTTTCGATCAGAACGTGCTCTCGATTCCCACGCGTACGTTGTCGGGGTGACTGCCCACTCGAGCTGTAGTCGGCGCGCTGCCGCCTGCCATAGTGAAGTTACTGCTGCCAGTTCGCCTTCGTTGGCACAGTAGCCAGACGGCACCTCGCATCGTGGAGTCGCTAGCGTTAGAACGAAGTAATCGGATCGCGAGAAAGCTATCTGGCTCGACGAGGCTTTTGCCACATGCAATCCGGGCGAATCGAGCAAAAGCCGGGAAGGGCGCGGGACTGGCAAGGTTGCGACCTCGGGTCATTTAGTATACCTAATTAAACTTAGTCCGGGGGACTGCCGCGGACTTGTCCCGTGAAACAACCACATTGGTTTAGGTTTTGAATGCAAGTCACTGTTTTTCAAGGATGTTGCGCGCCGTATGAAAGAGTGTTTCACACAAATTCACCACGCGTGGGGCCGAGGACGCGATCCACGAGAAAAAATTCGGCGGAGGAGTATTAATGACGGTGTGAATCCCCAAGTTGTAGCGTTCATTACGTTTTTTATCGTTTTATTAACAATGGGGCGCATTGGCAGGAATATCAATGACGACCCGGAGTCGTTAGAAGGCCGTTGTTACTGCGCTCGAGAATCCGCCGTTAAAACCGCAATCAGCGCGTGCATTCTGCGCCCTGCGGGAGTAACACTCCCTTTGAAGTACGGGGGCTGCGCCCGGAATCGGTTCAGCACCTCGGGCTTGCAAAGCCAGCTCGTGCATTCCGCGCAGCTCTGTCCAATACGTTCCCGTAGGACTCACTTTGTGTACGCACGTCCACCACTCTGACGCAACTAACGGTCTGGCGACTATGCCTCTCCCTCGACGGCAAGCATCCGTCTGCAAGGATGTGGGCAGAGGCTATACGGACGGTCAACAGATGTGGGCAACATTTTGGCCGCGGACACCGCCTTATATCTGTTCTGTCCTACGCGTTACCTCGATCACCGCAAGAGGCCCGCCGTCCAGTCCGACCTGCCGGGGCTGACCGCTGAAGGTTTATGGAGCAGGCGTCAGCTTTCGGGTTCGACGACCGTCACCAGTCCATGCGGTATTTGTCGTCGTTTCCGGGTGCGGGCGCTCTGGCCGAGGGCGGATGCTGCGCGCGCGGCAGCGATAGGTGGGGAAGGCACCGGTCACCATCACGTCTAACCGCGCAGATGAACCGCTGGGCGGAAGGGCCGTCGGCGCCCGGGTTGAGCGCGCGACCCCAGATCTAGAGCATTAAATACAGTATTGCTAATAGCAGTTATCAACACTGGAGCACGGCAGAAATCTTGAATTGCCCATCGGTAGCCGCCATCGGCGTCGGCCGCCATGTCCGTCGTGTTCGCATCGACTCGACCCGATGCCGAGTGCGATTGCACGGCGGCGGCTCGATGGGGTAGGGTGGCGGCATCGCAAACTAGGAAAAGGAACGAACATGAACAAGCAGGAGCTGGTGGACGCCGTCGCCACTGCAACGGGACAAAGCAAGGCTGCCGCGGCCGAGACAATCGACGCCTTCATCGGGACCGTGACGAAGGCAGTCACAAAAGGAGACGCTGTTCAGCTGATTGGCTTCGGCTCGTTTTCGACCGGGGCACGCGCTGCCCGTGTGGGACGTAATCCTTCAACCGGCGCCGAGATGCAGATCCCTGCGGCGAAAACCGTCAAGTTCACCGCGGGCAAAGCGTTCAAGGACGCGGTGAACGCGCGTTGACAAGATCTGGATCGTGCCGGACCTTCGTGCGGGTCAACAGCGCCACGTTAGGCACGTGAAAGCGTCCATGCCAGACGGCCGCTGGCGCCTGGACGCAGATGAAGGGGATGAAAGTTGTGGCTTTCATCCCCTTAATTTCTGGACAGATGCTTTTTAAGAGGCGGAGCGGGTGGGCCTTCGCGAGAGGCAGCTAGGCGCGCCGAACAGTGTTGCTCGCTGGTTCTACAGGATGCCCGTCGCTGCGTTCAAGGGCGGTCAGTTATCGTCCGACCGGGGCGGAAGGTGCTCGTGCGGAGCGGGCTCGGCGGCGTCGGCGTCGGGAACGTGGTCGTCAGGAGAGACGGGTGGCGTGCTGGATGGCGCTTCGCCCGTCGCGCAGGGCGATGGCCGTGCGGGATCGGGGACGGTGTCGGAAGGATCGGTAGACATACTGGGCTCCTAAGGGACGGACGGCGTCTTTAGCAATATAGGCGGCTCAGCGAGACAAGGCAGCAGAACTGGCCGACAGTGAAGGGGCGGATAGTTGCAGCTATCCGCCCCTTCGTTTCTGGACAACCAGGCTGGTCTCAAAATGGAAGGCATGAAACCTGGGGATTTCGCCCCTTTGTTTCTGGACACGCCGCCCATCAGCCGGTTATCTCCTGTGTCATCGCACGACACCGGCTGCAACATAGCGCCACGCAGACCTGATATCGCCACCTCCGATTATCCTAAGTGTCAGATGTTGCGATTTCCGGTGCTGTTGGCCGGCGCGGGCTGTCGCGCACACCCGTTCGGGCGGCGCGCTGCTAGTCCCCGGAACCACAACGGGACGGGCACTGCTAGTCGCGGCCGCCGGTCGGTTATCCTGTCCCAAATATCAACCTGGAAACTGAGACGATGAGCAGCAGCACCCTGGTCGAAGATGAGTACGGCCATACCCTGAACGACGTGATTGCGCTGCTCGAAGAGGCGCGGCGAGCAGCTGCGCGTAGCATCAACGCGCTGATGACGGCAACTTATTGGCTGGTGGGCCGGCGCATCGTTGAACTGGAGCAGGGTGGGCGCGAGCGTGCGGCGTATGGGCAGGAGGTGCTGCAACGTCTTTCGCGCGATCTGACCGGGCGGTTTGGGCGCGGTTTCGGTGCCGACAATCTTGAACTGATGCGCCTGTTCTACCTGAGCTATCAGGCGGGCGAGATTTCCGAATCAGTGGTTCGGAAATCCGGAGCCCCGGCAGCGGAGCCAAAATCCGAATCAGCGATTCGGGATCTCGGGCTTCAGCAATTGGCAGAACGGTTTCCGCTGTCGTGGACGCATTACGTGAGGCTCATGCGGCGAACGCGATCAGCCGACGAACGAGCGTTTTACGAAACGGAAGCGCTTCGCGGCGGCTGGAGCGTGCGGCAGCTCGAACGGAGATCGGCAGCCAGTTTTATACGCGCACGCTGATGTCCCGAAACAAGTCCGCGATGCTTGAAAACGGGGCGGTAGCTAGACCGGGCGAGGCGGTCAGTGCCGAGGAAGCAATCAAGGATCCGTACGTACTGGAATTCCTGGACCTGAAAGACGAATATTCCGAGAGTGATCTGGAAGAGGCGTTGATCCATCGTCTCGAAGACTTCCTGCTTGAGCTTGGCGGCGATTTCACGTTCGTCGGACGGCAGCGAAGGTTGCGAATTGGTGACAGCTGGTTTCGTGTCGACCTGCTGTTCTTTCACAGGCGCCTGCGATGCCTTGTGATCATCGATCTGAAACTGACCGAGCTTAATCATGCCGATGTCGGGCAGATGCATATGTACTGCAACTATGCAAAGGAGCACTGGACTCTAGCTGGCGAAAATCCGCCGGTCGGCCTGATCCTGTGTGCCAGAACCAACGCGGCGATCGCGCGGTATGCGCTTGAGGGTCTACCCAACAAGGTACTCGCCGCTGAATATCACACCGTGCTACCGGACGAGCAGCTGCTGGCTGACGAGCTGGCGAAGACCCGTCGCGAGTGGGAGGCGCAGCATCCGGTCCTCCCGGACAGCGAAGGCACTGGCGGCTGATAGTTGCTCACAAGTTTGAAAAGCTGACCAGCGACAGTCTCGCACGGCTGTCGCGGAGGCATCGACGAGTCATGAACGTCGACCCGTGTTAATAAAGTCGAGGCCGGCACGCTTGATGAGGTTGCTAGGGGCAGGGGCGCAGCGTCCGATCGCCTGCAAAGTCGCCTTTGAAAGTGCAACGCGTCGATCTTCCGACAGAGCAGATGACAACGCGGTCTGCCTCCGCGAGCAGCGTCTGCGTGACTCTGCTTCCCGCTCGTTTGATTTGTTTTTGCAACGAGCTCGAACGGCAGGCCGGATGGGGGCTAAGTCGGTCCGCGTTTCGAACTCATCACCGCAAAGCGGCCAGTCGTCGATGCGTACTTCCGATATCACGTCATCGATGCGCGCTGCTTAGGCTGAGCAAAACACTACGCTAGCAGTATTAGTGACCAATGCTAGCACTCATGTGGGCACCGCTAGCATTGATTGTGAACGCCTACATCGGCATTGCTTCGCGAACGTTGGCGAAACGGGGGACAATGCCAATCCGCGGCAACACCTGCTCCCTTCTCTAAATTCCGGACTATCTCCACGTTCGGACCCGTCGGGCTGGCGTGGCGTAAGCGCGCGATTGCGCACACCTAGAAGTCGACGGCAGCCTATTCATTCGTTGCCGGAATTCGCACGAAAGACATATGCCGCAATGACGTCGTTCCAAACATTTGTCAGTCCAGTCGCGAGCTCGTGCGCATTGCGATAGGACGAGGTCAGTAGCTGGTCCGGATGAATGTGGCGTTCGCGAAGCGCCTCGATCGACATGGAGATTAGCAAGCACAGCTCGCCACGGAAGTCTCGGCGTAAGGCCGCATTAAACTTAACTTTCTTTGCACGGCTGTAGGGATTCAGAATTGCCGCTAACCGTGTTCACCGGAACGCTAGCGGAAAAAGACGTCAAGGCCTTGCTGCGTAAGGGTTACGACACAATGGGCGCGATGCGATGGCCGTTGCGATGGTACAACAATCGTGATGAAACTTGTTCAGTAATCCTGCGAGCGAGGCCTTTGCGGTCCGGGATATCAGATCTCATGGCGGGCACGATCCGCACGACGCTTGCGATAATTGGCAGTCGGTGTCGAGCGACATTGCATGCGTTGCCGGGCGCAGCACCTGTTCTTGTGGAGTGATGCCGGAGAAGACTTTAATGCGCGTATGAAGGCATATTCCGAACCTCGGGCATGATAGTGCGCGGCGCCGATCCGACTGTGCGAAGCGCCCGCATTAACGAAAGTGATGTTGTTGCTTCAAGGGTACGCCCGATGTCCGAAATGACTTACCAAGCGCGTGCAAGACACGCTAGCGTCATTAATGATCATGCTAGCGCCCTATGAACATTCGCTAGCGGTAATTCTGAAACCAACACAGGCACTACCGCCGTCCGATGTCGTTCACGCGGCGCCAGCCGTGAAAAGCGAAGTGCGAGCGGCAGAAACACCTGCCCGAAAGACGAGGGACTCACCGTGGCTCACGCAGATTTTTACCTTCGGGTGAACGATGCCTGATTCGCTGAAACGCCCCGTTGATCCATCGGCGCATCCGCTCGTGAACCAGGCGTACACGGTGCCCACCCCGGCAATCGCCGCGATGTACTCACGCGTGCGTCAGTGCATCCGGCGCGGCGTCGCTGGCGCTGTCATCTATGGGCACACTCGCTGGGGCAAGACCTATGCGATCCGGTACTGTGTCCGGCTGCTGCATCTGGAGTTGCCTCACGTGGCAATCCTGACGATTGGCATGCCGCGCAATCCGTCGCGCTCGGAGGCACTGTTTTTCGGCATGCTGCTGGAGGCGGCACGACATGGGCGCCCGGATAGCGGTACGGCGTTGCAGCGCCGACTACGCCTCTACCATAAGCTGGCCGAACTGGTCGAACGTTCCGCCGCCAACAAACTGATCGTATTTGTCGACGAGGCGCAGCGGCTCGAGCTCGAACACTACGAATGGCTGCGCGACGTGCAGGACGAACTCGAGTGACGGGGCGTGCGGATGTTCACATTCCTGGTCGGTCAACCTGGCATCCTGAACCGCAAGAGTTCGTTCCGACAGAGCGTCGACACCTCGCAGATCGTGTCCCGTTTCATGGTCGATGAGCTGCGCTTCGACGGCTTTCGTGCCGCCGACGATCTGAAAATGTCGCTCGCCGCTTACGACACGTCAACTTTTCCAGATAGCAGTGAGTGGCCTTACACGCGCTATCTTCTGCAACGCGCGTTCGACACCGGCTTCCGCCTGGCGAAGCAGCACCTCGCGTTGTGGGAAGCTTTCGACGCTGCGCATCGGCGCGCGCGGTTTGATTTCACGATGGAAGTGCCGATGGAGTACGTCGCGCGCACTGTCGAGATCGCGCTCGTCGAGAACATGAACCGCGACGCGATGGATTTTGCGCTCAGCCCGGCATTGTGGGCGCAAGCGGTAGACGAATCGAACTACGTTGCGGCACTGGAAGATTTGCGCATCGTATTTGTTGACGACGTATCCGCTGGACTATGAGAAGTCGCTTCGAAATTCTGCTCCCCAGCGCCGACGCCTGGCAAGCCGGTGAATGGTGCTGGCGCGACGACTGGAATCTGCCAGGGCAGTCTGCGTTTATGCTGTTTGCCAGGTTCCAGCAATTGAACGCGTAGTCGTGTACAGCATTGGCGGAACTCTTCTTACGAGAGCCGAGCCGCTTGACTTTGAAGCACGGCATTGATCTGCGTGACATGCGTCAGTTCGATCTACTCCGGATGTCCGATCTGATGTGCATTCCGCTTTGCGACGTTGCGGCTGCCTTTCTGCCGGTTAGCGACGTCTCGCGGAGTGCCGGATCGCAACAATTGATGTGGTGCGTGCAGTGTGCGGCGCGCGGCATTCACCTCACCGTCTTTCAGTCTGACGGGTGCAAGACATGCCCGGTTCACGGCAGTCCACTCCGGGACCGTTGCACCCAATGTGGCGGGGCCTTGATGACCTACCGGCTGCAGGCATGCAATTTCCGGCTGCCCCTATGTTGTCCGTCGTGCGGGCACAACTGGGTGCGCTCGCCCGGCGCGGCAGGAGATCCCGCGACCCGGATATCGCCTGCGTACCGGTGCAAGGTCGCGCAAGGTCTTGCACGGGATTGGTTCGGCCGCCGTTCATCGAATCTCCGGCGACTGTTGGTTGACTTAGGTCAGCCGGACATCTGCGAGGCCTGGCTGGCTTCGGCGCCGCCAAGGGCCAGCGGAGCGGATGGGCCCGGCGGTTTCTGCGCGCGTGTCGTGCAGGGGCAGACTGAAGGGGTTTCGAACGCGCTGGTCCATCCGGTGGCTTTCGCTCTCGATTCGGTAGAAACAGATGTTGACCGTCGTTGTAAGCGCGTCGGAGATTTGTACCCTTCGCAGGCGATAGGCGCGCCCGATGATCTGCTGCCGGAAGCCATCGCGTGTTATAAGGCGATCCGGCGATATCTCATACGCCATGTCGTGCGAAGGCATCGCAGGTGCGTCTATACCGCTGGCCGCTATCTCACCTGGCGGCTCGATGCATGTACAACGACACCGTTCTGTCCGGTTGCGCAGACGGTTCTGCGATCGCGGGCAAAATGGGAGGGCGTTGGCGTACCGGCGCATCTGTTCGGCCGATGCGAACATGGGCTGCTTGGTGTTCTTGTCTGGCTTTCGCTCTTCGCGCCAGTTGGTTTGCCCGGATGGACCCCGTCGTTGGAGCGCTGGACAATCCTGCGTGTTTTTGCACTGGCCTGTCTCGACAGTTTTTCCTGCTACCTTGATGCGGCCAACGACGGAGACGCGCGATCAGGACCTTTATGGATGCCGTTTCCAGCGGTCGATTATCCGGAGCGGGAGTGGGTTGTGCTGGACGCAGAGTCTGACCGGAAGCAGTACAGGATGGAGATCGCTCCGACGCGACCACGACAGCTCGCATCCATAGAGGAACTACAGGCACGAGCGGTGCACTACAGACATCATTTCGCGAACCTTCATGACGCTCAAGCGCCGGAAAACTTTCCCACGCCTGTCGCAAAACGTGACGCGCGACCGGACATTTCCGTGCGACCAGTTAGTTCGCCACTGACGAATCATCGGCGCGACGTCGGTCTTACGGCAATGGTCCTGGCGATGTTGACGGCTTCCGATGCAGAGTGAGACGTTGCGCTGACAAGTACACCGGTCTTATTCGGTGCCACAGAATAATGACGAAGCTGGCGTTGAATTGAAAAGACTTCTCCACGCACTCTGTCACGGTTCCGCTGGCCGGGCCGCGAGAGCGGGAACGTCTACAGGTTACGCCGCAGAAACTGAAAATCCCCTGGAGGGACGCCGGAGCGCGTAGGTCACGTCAATGTGCGAAGCAACCGCAGGAGAAATCGGCCGGCACAGGATTTCAATTGTTCGTCGCGCGGTTTCAGATGAAGGTGCTGATTGATGTGTCGGTTGACCCGATTGAAGCGTGCTCCGTTTCGGTAGGGCGCGTGGGCAACGCGATACCCGAGGTGATGCAGGTCGTCGCTGGTTTCTCCGAGTTTGTCGGCGAAATCGGTGTGGCCTCTGCGCAACAAGGTGTCGACGTTGAGGAGGTCCGTCTCGAAGGGAACACGGCGTCATGAGCGATCTTGCAATTCCCTTCGCGCACCCCGCGGGTGTCGACAGTCTTGAAACGGGTGGGATTCGCGTGCTTGTCGAGCACGGCGGTATCGAGGTGCGCGAGTGTGCGACCGTCTCGCAGTCCGATCGCATCCCTTTCGATGTGATGGTGCCGCGTGTCTACGGGCTCGAGACCTGTCCGCCTTTAAAGTGTGGCGAGTGCACGGGCGAAATTGCCGTCGTCTTCACGACTTTGCACGTGGGCAACGAAGACTGGGGCGAGGGTTTTCCGGTCGTCGGCGTCGCCGATGTGGCCATGCCGTTGTGCGTCGAGGAGGAGATGCCGCGGGTCATAGCGCATCTGTCGCTACGCGCGACGCACAAGCAACTGCTCGAACGGAACCGACAACTGCGTGCGCTAGTTGCGGTCCGCAAGGAGACCGAGGCAGCGCTGGCCGCGGCGCGCGGCGAACTTGCGCGGCGCGTAGAAATGCGCACCGAGAGTTGGCGCGACCTGTCAGCAAGGGCTGAAGATCGCGGGGGAAATTACCCTGTGCCTGAGGCCGGCGGCAACTGCTGATCCTGCGTGCCGGAACTGAAGAAGCTGCTGGTCGACACCGGACTGGAAAGGTTAAGCACAGTTTGAAGGAAACTGAAGTTTCAAGATTAAGAGACTCAATAACACGCTGGCTGTGATCGAGCCCGGCTATACTTTCTTCGCTCGCCATGACGACCGCAAGGTCGCGCTGTCAGGTCCAGAAGGTGCCGTTGAGGGACGCTTGCTACATACGGCGAATCTTCGCGCCTCCCATCTGGGCGAAGGAGGGCGGCATGACCGTGCACGGCGCCGCACCCGCAAGTCGGGCACAGCCGCTGGGTCGGCCCACTCCGGCACGCCACGTTCGCATCGCCATTGTTTGCGGTTAAAGCGAGTGGTATCAACGTGCCGCTCTGTGCGATCAACGTCGCAGTTCGGACATGATCTTTTCGGCGAGAAAGTCGCATGGCGGCCGCTTCGATTTGGCGCTCGGCACAAGTACGACCTCCAGCGCGGAGATTTCGGGCAAACCCTGCGTATGGCCGGGCAAGCTCAGGTGAGCGGGATCCGCGCAGCGCGCGAGCGGTGCCGCCGCGAATCCTGCTTCGACCATGCTGAGAAGGCCCAACAGGCTCGGGCTCTCATACGAGGTCCGGTAGGTGATCATCGCCTGTTCAACACTGCGGATCGCGTTTTCCCGGGGCGACGCTGCGCGGCATGAATACGGCCTACGCTATGGCCGGCGCCTTGTAGTGGAAAAACCGCCTCGCCCTAGAACGGCACCTGGCGAAACGGTTCTAGGAGAGCATCGTGTTGGCGACGGTGGTGGATCTCGCGCTCGACCTCACGTCGATCGCCCCGATCAGGGCGCTGTTCGGAAACGCCGTCATCAATGGCGTCACGCGATGTTCGTTTTCATCTGAGAAGCAGCTTAGATCGGCACGCGGTAGCCGTAGAACTCGTGATCCTCGTTGTAGCCGCCTTGACCCGCGCCGAGGTCGGCGAAATCGTGCACGAACTCAATGGCAGCAATCCACTTGACCATCTTGAAGCCGAGTTCGTTCTCGCACCGCAGCCGTAACGGTGCCCCATGCAGCACGCTGAGCGGTGCGCCGTTCATCTCGTAGGCGAGGATCGTCAATTCGTGCCGCATGTTGGCGATGCTGTGCACGTCGTAGTAGCGCCCGCCGTCGCCGCCATCGGCCAGTGAATAGAACACCGCGTAGCGGGCATCGGCGGTCGGCTTCACCAGATCGAGGAGATGATGCATCGGAACGCCGCCCCATCTGGCGACGCCGGACCATCCCTGAATGCAGAAATGCGTGGTGATCTGTTCCTGCTTCGGCATCGCTTTCAGCTCGGCGTATGAGAGCTCTACCGGCTTTTCGACCAGCCCATCGATTCTCAGCCGGTAATGCGCAAAGCCATCTTTCACGAGGTGATCGAACCCGGCCGATGCCGGCATCGTCCCGTTGGGCCAGAAGTACGGCGAGATGTCCTGTTCGGTGAGCTGGCTCGTCGGGTCCCACCACTGCGTCACGCTATTGAATGGCCGGGCCAGGAACGCCCCGATCCGCTGAACCAGACGCGCATGACGAAGCGTGAACGGCGACGCCAGCCACCAGGTGACGGCCACGAGGGCCATCGCCGGGACGAAGACCAGCACGCCGCTCCAGGAGTCGCCGTTCACGCCCGCGAACATCATGTTCAGATTCACCCGGGCTCCGGTGATGAACACCAGCGTCACGTGCGCGAGGATGTAGAACAGGAACCAGCACAGTGCGATGAAATGGATCGAGCGCGCGCGCTGCCGGTTCAACGCCCGGCCGACCCAGCCGAGCCGGTTGGAAATCGCCGGGCTCTGCATGAAGCCGGTCAGGATGGAGGTGGGCGCCGCGATGAACACGGTAATGAAATAGGTGATCTGTTGCAGGCTGTTGTAGCGCAGCCAGCTGTGATCGGCGGGAAATGTGAGCGACAGGTACTGCAGGGCGGTCGAGGCTGCGTTGGGGATCACCTCCCAGGTCGTCGGCACCAGCCGCAGCCACTGGCCGGTCGTGAACAGCAGCACGTAGAAGACGATGCCGTTAATCATCCAGAGCAATGTGATCGAAAAATGCCACCATCTGGCGAGGCCGATGGAGTGACGGATTCCAGGAATTCCGAGCCAACCAGGGAGCGTGACCGAATCGTCCTTCGCGGTCCACACGCGGCCGGTCGGCACGGCCTTCTGGAAGCGAAACCATTCCGTGCCGGGCGTGCAGTCGCGTTTCCAGTACAGCCGCGGATGATCGGCGAGAATCTGGAGTCCTGCGCGAATGATGAACGCCATAAAAAACAGGTTCAGGAAATGCTGCAGTCTGAGCCATGCGGGGAATCCCGTGGTAACGGCCGCCACGGAGGGGGGAATGCCCGGGTAGCGCACGAGGAATTCCTGCACCGCCGGGACTTGCCGCAATGCCTGTGCGACGGCCACGCCGATAACGAGCAGCACGAAGACGAGCGGCAATGCCCACAACACGTTGATCCAGCTTTGACCGATGCGGATACTGGGCACCACACCTGCCTGCGGAGGTAGCCAGTGATTCAGGCGAACCCGATCGTCCGCGGGGCTGAGATCTGCCTCCGCGGGATCATGCGGGACTTCCGGCCGAACGCGTTCCATCCCATCTCCTCTTCGCACTCGCACGACCCGATGGTTGCGTTAGTCGCGGGTCAGCGGCTTTGTATCTCCGGGGCCGCCGGTCAGACGGATGACGTCGCAGACCCGGGAAAAAATCCAGAGACCGATCGGAAAGACAACCAGCGTCGAGCGGATTGGATGCTGCCAGATGCTTGGGGGAATATGCATGGGTATCCTCCGTCGATCGCCGGACAATGCACGGGACAGGGCGAAATGCGTTGTGGCATCTACTGTCCTGTCACAACCGTCCTGTTCTGTTGCGCCCGTTCCCTGTACGCGCGTGGATGCCTCAAGGGAAAGAAGCGGGAGCGATCCCTGAAGGGCCAATGGACACAGCGGCAGCGTTCCACATTTGTTAGCGGCCCGTCTGTACGGTAGCAGTCAACGTCGCTCAGGAATGCAATTTTTTCAGCGCGCGACCTTTGTGCATCGCGATATGGTCGGTCTTGTCACTCCTGATCTCGTATTGTGGATCGGCCACGCTGGCGTGATGGGTGTACCCCTTGTAGTCGGTATCTTTCGTATGCACCTTGATGATCTTGCCATTGACATGGCCGGCCTCCGAGTTCCAGGTCACGTGATCGCCAACCTTGAATCTTGTCGTCATGACGGGTGCCCTCCGTTCGGTGCTGCGTGCAGTGTGTCGATGTCAGGTTGCGCGAAGGCTGCCGCGCGCTCAACAGCGCATTCTCATGGTACGCCGGTGTATTTCAATATAGATCATGTTGTGACATAGTTTAAATTCAATGGAATTCCCAGGAATTTCACCGCACAAGAGAAATGTGTCATGCACATCCGGCGGGGCCAGGCAAGTTCATCGTCGGAGGCAGCGCTGCGCACCGCGTCGTGCATAGGCGCGGCCTGCCGTCGGTGATAGTGCGATTGCCGCACTAGGGAGCAACACATGGAAATCCAACATATGAAATTCGAAGCGGAGCGCATGACGGGCGAAGCCGACGCACAGACGCTTGCCCGGGCCATTGGTGCGGTTGACCCAGACGCGAAAGTCGATGTCGACGTCGATACCATAATCATAAAGATTGACTCGTGGCTGCTTGCGGAGGAATTCCTGATTGCGTTCGAGGACGCAGGATATATGCTGAAAATCAGCGAAGGCTGACCTGGCATCCGGACGGGTGTTTTCTTGTGAGCGCTGAACGTCCCGTGGACGAGCGGTTCGAACAGACCCAGCTGGTTATGACGGCGGAGGAGGCAGCTCCGATGCGCAACGAAGGCCAGTACAAGGTAAGGTTTGTTCGCGGGCTGAGTTACAGAGCCGGAAGCACAAGCTTCATTGTGCAGCCGCCCGTACCGGATTACCGGGATCAGCGAACGCTGCCGGTCTGTTGTTAATTTCTCGAGCGCCCGCCGTAGTGGTTCGCAATTGATTCGTGGCTGTGGAATGCCGCCCCATGAGCAGCGTCGCCGGCTTACGGCCAAGGAACATGAACCGGAGGTCCATGATGAGTGACAGACGGGTGATCGAGATCTTCCGGTATGACCCGGACAAAGATGCCAGACCTTACATGCAGTCGTTCGAGGTTGACATCGATCCACACGACCGGATGCTGCTGGACGTCCTTGTCAGGTTGAAGTCGGTCGACGAATCGATTTCGCTCCGGCGCTCATGCCGCGAAGGCATCTGCGGGTCCGACGCCATCAATATCAACGGCAGGAACGGTCTTGCATGCCAGATCAACATGAACGACCTGCCATCGCGGATTGGCCTGCGGCCATTGCCCGGCTTGCCAGTAATCCGTGACCTGATCGTCGATATGACGTCGTTCTTTAACCAGTATCACTCGGTGATGCCGTATCTGATCAACGATACGCCTCCGCCGGAACGGGAGCGCCTGCAAAGTCCCGAAGAACGTGACCAGCTCGACGGCCTCTACGAGTGCATCCTGTGCGCGTGCTGTTCAACGGCGTGTCCGTCGTACTGGTGGAATCCGGACAAGTACGTCGGACCGGCTGGCCTGCTGCAGGCCTACCGGTTCATCGTGGATTCGCGCGACATGGCCACGCAGGCGCGGCTCGATAACCTCGAGGACCCCTACCGGCTCTTTCGTTGCCGCACCATTCTGAACTGCACCGACATTTGCCCGAAAAACCTGAACCCCGCGTATGCAATCGGCCAGATCAGATCGATGCTCACGCGCCGCGCGGTGTAATGCCAGGTGCGCCTCTTCGGCATGCGGGGCTTGTGCAGAAGGCATTTAACCGAAGGTAGCGTCCGGCCTACACGACCACAAGCGGATCGCCTGCCCGGATTCCCTCGTGTGGCAGTTGTCAGCAGCAGCGAACACCGGACTAACTGCCCCATTGCGAGGGCAGACCGGGCAGGCCAGGTTCGACGCTCGGCGTCCAGGGAACGGGCGGCAGTCCGTAATGGCATGGTATTGCGTGAGGTGCGGGCGCCGGATCACCGATGCCGTCGGATGTCGCGCCGCGTTGCCGGGTAGTTGGTATGAATGGTGCTATGGAGGGGCTACGCATGCGCCGGGAGCGCGATATGTCGCTGGAGATCAAGGTTGGGCCGCCACAACTCGCGATCCATCAGGGACACGCCGTCCTTCTGACCGAACCGGATGGGCAGATCAAGGGGCCGAGCCATAAAGGGCTGTACTTCTACGACACCCGGGTGATCAGCAACTGGACTGTCTATGCAAACGGAGAGCCATGGGATCTGCTCAATGGCGGCACGACTACTTCGGTCAGTGCAGCCATATTTTTAGCAAATCGCGAACTTGTCACCGAGGCTGGCGCGATCGCGCCGCATACGATCGGGCTCGTGCTCAGTCGTCATATAGGCGGCGGCTTGCATGAGGATGTCGATCTGGTCAATTACGGTCTATCGAAGGTGCGCTTCAACCTCGAAATTGCGGTGCGCAGCGATTTTGCCGATATCTTCGAGGTCAAGTCTGGTCACTTTGTCCGACGTGGACACATCATCACGAAATGGTCCGCGCGTAAGCAGTGCCTCACCACCGCTTACCGTAACAGGGACTTCTTCCGTGCGGTAGCGCTGACCGTCCGGGTCAGCGACGCACAGGCGGTGTACGCAAACGGCCGACTCACCTTCGACGTTGAACTTGCGCCAGGCGCCCGCTGGCATGGTTGTCTTACCTACGACCTCTCGGATGGTCATACGAGCTATCCTGCGCCGCACGGGTGCGCCCGAGGGGGCGGCGACACGCAGGAGGACGGCACGCCGCTGGCAGACTGGCGTAGCGAAGTACTCAAGCTTGAAAGCAGCAACGACGGATTCCGGCGTTTGTTTCGCCAGGCAACTGACGATTTTGCGGCACTGCGTCTGCCCGTTCGCGGCGCTCGCCGCACTCAAATCGTGCCGGCCGCCGGACTGCCGTGGTTCGTGGCGCTTTTTGGACGTGACAGCCTGATTGCCTCGCTGCAAACGTCGCTCGTCTATCCGGATTTTGCGCGTGGGACGCTGGATGTGCTGGGAGTCTGGCAGGCGACGAAGTGCGATGACTATCGCGATGCGGAGCCGGGAAAAATCATGCACGAACTCCGTCTGGGGGAGTTAGCCAGGCTAAAGCTGGTGCCCCATACACCTTACTACGGGACAGCGGACGCGACCCCTCTCTATCTCATCACGCTGCATACTGCCTGGTGCTGCACCGGCGATCCAGAATTGCTCAGACGTCATCTGCCGACCGCGGAGCGCTGCCTTGAGTGGATCGACCGGTACGGCGACCGCGACGGCGATGGCTTTCAGGAATACGCCACGCGCTCGTCCGAGGGTCTTGAAAATCAAGGCTGGAAGGACTCCGGCGATGCGCTGGTGTATCCGGATGGGACGCTCGTGAAGGGCCCCAAAGCGCTTTGTGAGTTGCAGGGCTACGTCTACGATGCGTGGCTGCGAATGGCGCAAATCTACGATGCGTTGGGCGACACCGTCCGGGCGACTGCCATGCGGACGAAAGCCGCTGCGCTCTTCACCCGGTTTAATGACGCCTTCTGGGACGAGGACGCGGGCTTTTACGCATTCGCACTCGACGGCGAGAAGAGAAAGGTCATGAGCGTCGCATCCAATCCTGGTCATTGTCTGTGGTCCGGGATCGTACCGCCCGAACGTGCCGGACGCGTCGTGGCGCGGCTGATGCAGCCGGACATGTGGAGCGGGTGGGGCATCCGCACGCTGTCGGCGAATCATCCCGCCTACAACCCCCACTCTTATCAGAATGGAGCGGTCTGGCCGCATGACAACGGTCTCATTGCGCAGGGATTCAAGCGCTATGGTTATTCCGAAGAGGCAGCCCGGATTGCCCATGACGTGTGTGCGGCCGGGGGCTTTTTCGCACTGAACCAGTTGCCCGAGCTCTACGCGGGCCTCTACCGGGACGAAGCGAATTTTCCTGTCCAGTATCCAGGCGCGAATGTGCCGCAGGCCTGGGCAGCGGGATCGGTCTTCTCGATGTTGCACGCGGTCCTTGGGCTCCAGCCCGATGCGCCTCACAAAAGGCTCTACATCGACCCCATACTGCCTGGCTGGCTGAGCGATCTGACGCTCAGGAATCTGCGCGTCGGCAAGCAGGTATTCGATATCCGCTTCTGGCGGACTGACGATATGACACAGTTCGAGGTTCTGCGGGGCGACCCGGCCTGGATCGCACGACGCGAAGCGAACGTGTTGTGAGCGATTTGCTGAAAGGTAATCCCGAAGATCCCGGCCGTCCCTAAGGCGGCGGCCCGAAAGCAGGGTGGCGGCAACAGACGATCGGTTCGGTCAGTGCCCGTGATGTCGAAGTTACATGGTTCGACAGCTTTACACGACTATTTCAAAGTTCTCCCAGTAGTTACTCCCATTGCAATCGGCTTGCGTAGTCCTGTGCTATCGGGCAGCGGCGCTCGACATGCAGGGGGCGGCACACACGGGCAAGGTTTTTGCGATACATCACGTCGTGACATTATTTTCATACTGAAAGCTCAGATCAGGACGCGCGACGCAGATGTGAGCAGACAACCGCTTGCCAGTCGGCCCAAGGCCGAGCAGGAGAACAAAGATGAGTGAGACGGTCAGCGATTTCCTTGTCGAGCGCCTGCATCAATGGGGCATCAGGCGCATCTACGGCTACCCCGGGGACGGCATCAACGGCATCCTGGGCGCGTTGAACCGAGCCGACGGAAAGATCGAGTTCATTCAGGTCCGGCACGAAGAGATGGCCGCTTTCATGGCCTCCGCGCATGCGAAATTCACCGGGGAACTTGGCGTATGTCTTGCGACCTCGGGTCCCGGCGCCTCGCACCTCGTCACCGGCCTCTATGACGCCCGCATGGATCACATGCCGGTGCTTGCCATCGCCGGCCAGCAGGCGCGTGCGTCGCTCGGCGGCCATTATCAGCAGGAACTCGATCTGCCTTCGCTGTTCAAGGACGTGGCCGGCGCATTCGTGCAGCAGGCGAGCGTGCCGCCACAGGTGCGGCATCTTGTCGACCGCGCAATCCGCACCGCGCTATCCGAACGACGCGTGACCGCGATCGTGCTACCTAATGACCTTCAGGACGAGCCTTATCAGGACCCGCCACGCCAGCACGGCACAGTTCATTCGGGTATTGGGTACTCGGCGCCCATGGTGGTGCCAAAGGATGACGATCTGCGTCGTGCGGCCGACGTGCTGAATGCGGGCGAAAAGATCGCGATCCTCGTCGGCGCGGGCGCCCTGCACGCCACCGACGAAGTAATCGCGCTGGCAGACAAACTCGGCGCCGGGGTCGCGAAGGCACTCCTTGGCAAGGCGGCGTTGCCCGACGAGCTCCCGTGGGTCACGGGCTCGATTGGCATGCTTGGCACGAAGCCGAGCTGGGACATGATGACGGAGTGCGACACGCTGCTGATGATCGGTTCCGGTTTTCCCTATTCCGAATTCCTGCCGAAAGAAGGGCAGGCGCGCGGCGTGCAGATCGACGTGAAGGCGGACATGCTGAGCCTGCGCTATCCGATGGAGGTCAATCTGGTCGGCGACAGCGTCGATACGTTAAAGGCGCTCCTGCCGCTGCTGCAGGAAAAAACCGACCGTCTATGGCGCAAGAAGATTGAAACCTGGGTAAGCGAGTGGTGGAAGACGCTCGAAGCGCGGGCGATGGAAAAGGCCGAAACGTACGTGAACCCGCAGCGCGTGATGTGGGAGCTTTCCCCGCGTCTGCCCGAACGCGCAATCATTACGAGTGACTCGGGTTCATGCGCCAACTGGTATGCGCGCGATCTGAAGATCCGTCGCGGCATGATGTGCTCGCTATCCGGCGGCCTCGCGTCGATGGGCGCCGCAGTGCCATATGCAATCGCTGCGAAGTTTGCCTATCCGGACCGGCCGGTGATTGCGCTCGTTGGCGACGGCGCCATGCAGATGAACAACATGGCCGAACTGATCACGGTTTCGAAGTACTGGAAGCAATGGTCGAGTCCGCACTGGATCTGCATGGTGCTGAACAATGAGGATCTGAATCAGGTGACGTGGGAACAGCGCGTGATGGAGGGCGACCCCAAGTTCAATGCATCGCAGCAGATTCCCAATGTGCCGTATCACAAGTTTGCGGAACTGATTGGACTGAAGGGCATTTACGTCGACGACCCCGAGCGTCTCGGCGCGGCGTGGGAAGAAGCGCTCGCAGCGGATCGTCCCGTGGTGCTCGAGGTGAAGTCGGACCCCAACGTTCCACCGCTGCCGCCGCATATCACGCTGAAGGAAGCCAGGGCCTTCGCGGAAACGCTCATCAAGGGCGATCCGCAGGAAAGCGGCATGCTGATGGGCGCCGTGAAACAGGTGCTGAGCGCGGTGCTGCCGCACGGGCACAAGGATCACGACGAGGGTCACGACAAGTCCGATGAGAAGAAGGGTTGATACGATGGCCGATCATGAAGCCGGCGCGCCGCTCGGACAGATAAGGGCGCAGGCGTACACCATCCCGACCGACAAGCCCGAAGCGGACGGCACCATCGCCTGGGACTCGACGACGCTGGTTGTCGTCGAGGTCGGCGCGGGCGGCCAGACAGGGCTCGGCTATACCTATGCGAGTGCGTCCCTGGTGCCGCTGATCGAGCATATGCTGGCGAAGGCCATCGAACAGCGCGACGCGTTCGATATACCCGGCGCGTGGCTGGCGATGCAGCGCAGCGTGCGCAATCTCGGACGAGAGGGCCTCGCCGCGACCGCAATCTCCGCGGTCGACTGCGCGCTGTGGGATCTGAAGGCGAAGCTGCTCGACCTGCCGCTTGCACGGCTGCTCGGCCGGCTGCGCGACGCTGTGCCGATCTACGGCAGTGGGGGCTTTACCACGTACACGGACGACGATGTGCGCGAGCAGTTCTCGCGCTGGGTTGCCGACGACGGATGTCGCTGGGTGAAGATGAAGATTGGCTCCGATCCCGCGCGTGATCCGCATCGGGTCGAAGTTGCGCGCGCAGCGATTGGCGAGCGCGGCCTTTTCGTCGACGCGAACGGTGCACTCGACGTTAAGCAGGCAGTCGCCCTTGCCGCGGTATTCGGCGAACAACAGGTCAGCTGGTTCGAGGAGCCGGTGTCATCCGATGACCTCGAAGGGCTGCGCCGGTTGCGTGACCTGGTACCGCACGACATGGAGGTGGCAGCCGGCGAATATGGATACACCGCCGATTACTTCCGCGGCATGCTCGAAGCCGGTGCGGTGGACGTGCTGCAGGCCGACGCAAGCCGGTGCGGTGGCATCACGGGCTTCCTGCAGGCAGCACATCTGGCGGACGCTCATCACGTTGCGTTGTCTGCGCACTGCGCGCCGGCTTTGCATCTGCACGTTGCCTGCGCGGTGCCGCGCCTGCGGCATCAGGAGTGGTTTCATGACCACGTGCGCATCGAGCGCATGCTGTTCGACGGCGCACCTACACCGCGCGGTGGTGTGATTACCCCCGACCTCTCACGACCGGGCTGCGGGCTCGAATTCAAACACGCGGATGCGCAGCAGTATCGTGCCCATTGAAGCGCCCATTGAAGGATTGGCCATGCACAAGGCGGAAATGATCGGGCTGGGAATCGTGAGTGCGGCTGCGGCGCTGGGTGCAACCGTCGCGCTGACGCGTACCGGTGCAGCGCCCCGGCATGCGGGACGCTCGCACGTGACCGGCGCCGACGTCCCGGCGCATCTCGACGCTGCAAAAAAGCTGAACCGCAGTTCCGCGCTGCTGGCGCTATCGGTACTTGCGGACAGCGGAATGGAACACTATCGAGGCTCGTTCGAGAACCGTGCAATGTACACGCCGCTTGTTGTGTCGCTGCTATCGCTCGGCGCGGGCGTGCACGGTGGCAGGGACAGTAACCCGGCTGCCCACCGTGTACGTGACGCCATCTATCTGACGGCCGCCGCGACTGGCGTGATCGGCAATGGCTTTCATATCTACAACATACTGAAGCGACCCGGCGGACTTGGGTGGGGCAACCTGTTTTACGCGGCGCCGATTGGCGCGCCGATCGCGATGCTGCTCTCCGGCGCACTCGGCGCGGCGGCTGAGCGGTTGCGCGACGAGCCCGAGCGCGATCCGCGCCTGTATGGCATGCCTGCCGGCCGCGCGCTTGCCCTGCTCGCCAGTGCCGGGCTGATCGGTACGGTCGGCGAAGCTGCGCTGCTGCATTTCAGAGGCGCGTTTCACAATCCCGCCATGTACGCGCCGGTTGCGATTCCGCCAATCGCCGCCGCGGTGCTCGCCCATGCCGCACTTGCCACACCGCAGCCGGAGCGCTGGTTCACCCGGTTCTGGCTTCGCTGTACCGCGCTGCTCGGCTTTGCGGGCGTCGGGTTTCACACGTTCGGGGTCGCACGCAACATGGGCGGCTGGCGCAACTGGTCACAAAACATTTTCAGCGGGCCACCGCTGCCGGCGCCACCAGGCTTCACGGCGCTCGCGCTGGCGGGTCTCGCGGCGCTTGGTTTGAGGGAAGGGGAAGCGGATGACTGATCAAAAGCCTGTCCCGCGCGCTGCGCGCTATCCCGGCTACGACGTGCTGCGCAAACGCCACACGCCGTCGTGGGACGAAACGACCCGTCGTGTGGTCGACGCGCGGCTGGCGGTCCGGCGCGAGCCGGCGTTTATCGACGAGGCCGCATGGCGCACGCTGGACGCGCTCTGCGGGCGCGTCGTCCCCCAGCCTGCAGACCGACCGCCCGTGCCGGTCGCGGCGCTGGTCGACGCGCGCCTGCAACGCGATCAGGGCGACGGCTATCGCGATGCGCGGCTGCCGCCGCCCCGCGTCGCGTGGCAGCGTGGTCTTGCGGCACTCGATGCTGAAGCGCAGGCGCGTTACAACGTGCTGTTTCATCAGCTCGACTGCGGCGAGCAGGACGCCCTCATTACGAAAATGCAGAAAGGCGAGCTGACCGATGCCGCCTGGCGCGATATGCCGCCGCAACTGTTCTTCGCGGATCGGGTTCTGCACGACATTTGCGGCGCGTACTACTCGCATCCGGCCTCGTGGAGTGAGATCGGTTTCGGCGGCCCTGCGAGTCCGCGCGGCTATGTGCGGCTGGTGCCGGGCAGACGCGACCCCTGGGAAGCGGTCGAAGCCACGCCGGGTGATGAAGAGAACGCCCGCAAGGAGAACGAACGTGTTCGATGACGCCTTGCATACGCCTCGCGGCAAGGATGGCCGGGCACCTGATGTGCACCGCGTCGGTGGGTGGCTGCCGATGCGCGAATATCCGCAGAACGAGGCCGTCGACTTTGTCATCGTCGGTACGGGTGCGGGCGGCGGCACGCTAGCGTGCCGGCTGGCTCAAAAGGGCTTTTCGGTTGTGGCCTTTGACGCCGGCGCCTGGTGGCGGCCGCTCGAAGAGTTTGCCTCGGACGAGACGCATCAGGAGAAAGTCTATTGGACCGATGAGCGCATCGTCGACGGTGAAACGCCGCTGCGCCTTGGCAACAATAACAGCGGCAAGGCGGTCGGCGGCAGCACCGTCCACTTTGCGATGGTGTCGCTGCGCTTTCGGCCCGAATGGTTCAAGGCGCGTACGACGCTCGGCTACGGCGCGGATTGGCCGTTGGACTGGCGCGAGATGTGGCACTACTACGCACAGGTCGAAGAGGCGTTAAAAATCTCGGGCCCTGTAAATTATCCATGGGGTCCAAAGCGTCCACGGTACCCCTATCGCGCCCACGAATTGAACGCCGCGGCGCTGGTGCTGGCGCGCGGGGCCGAGGCGTTGGGTATCGACTGGACACCGACGCCCCTCGCCACGGTGTCGGCGCCGCGTGGCGAATCACATCAGTGCGTTTATCGCGGGTTTTGCGTGACGGGCTGCTCAACGAATGCGAAGCAGAGCGCGCTGGTGACCTGGATTCCATGGGCGGTGCAGGCGGGTGCCGAGATCCGCGATCTGGCCATGGTCGGCCGTGTCGAAACGGACGACGCTGGACACGCGAGCGGCGTGCACTACGTGCGCGATGGCGTGTGGCAGTTCCAGCAGGCGCGTAACGTGGTGGTCGCGGGCTACGCGATCGAGACGCCGCGCCTGCTCCTGATGTCCGCCAACGCGGCGTTTCCGGACGGCCTTGCGAACAGCTCGGGACTGGTCGGCAAGAACCTGATGGTGCAGACCAACCAGGCGGCATGGGGCGTGATGGACGAAGAGATCCGCTGGTACAAGGGGCCGCCCTCGCTCGCCCTGACCGAGCACTGGAACTACACCGACACGGGCAAGGACTTCTTCGGCGGATATTGTTACATGAGCCAGGGGGCGCTTCCGGCTGCATGGGCGTCGACGCAGAACGGTCGCGGCCTGTGGGGCGATGCGCTGCTTCATGAGATGGAAAAATACAACCATCAGGTGGGGCTGAAAATTGTAGGCGAGACCCTGCCGCAGGAGCGAAACCGCGTCACCCTTGCTGACGAGAAAGACCAGTATGGCCTGCCGATCGCCCGCGTCACCTATTCGCTATGCGACAACGACACGCGCCTCGTGAGACATGCGCTCGACTTCATGGGGCGGCACCTGCAAGCCGCGGGCGCGCGCGAAATCTGGAATCAGGAGAACGATACCTGTCATCTGAACGGCACCGCGCGGATGGGCGATGATCCGCGCACGAGTGTGGTCAATGGGGACTGCCGCAGCTGGGACATCCCCAATCTGTGGATCTGCGATGGTTCGGTGTTTCCGACCGTAGGCGGCGTCAATCCTTCGCTGACGATTCAGGCGATTGCCTGCCGGACCGCAGATCGTATCGAAGCGCTCGCCGCGCGCGGGGAGCTGTCATGCGCCTCGCGCTGATCCCGAGGGGCTGCAGGCTCTCCCTCCTGGCGGTGCCTTTCGTGTCGCCGCTGGCGCACGCCGACGCGCCGCTCGGATATCTCCGGCATTCTGCCGGACCTGCGGCGACGCCGACGATGCATCTCGGCTGGGGCCTGACTGCAATGTGCGTCGCGGTTGTCGCCATCATTGCTGCCCTGCTGGCGTGCGCGCTTGTGCGGCGTCGTCCCGCGGCCGAGCCGCGCGCGCTGGGCAAGGAGGAGGGTGGAATGGGATGGATCTACATCGGCGTCGGCGTGTCGACGCTGGCATTGCTGGTGTCGCTCTTCTACACGCTTGTCACGTTGCAGGCAGTCGCACAGCCATTGACAGCACCGGGCATGACGATCACGGTCACCGCGTACGACTGGTGGTGGAAGATCGACTATGGAGACGACTCCGATCCGGCGCATCACGTCGTGACAGCCAACGAAATTCACATCCCGGTGGGTGTGCCGGTCAGGATCGGACTCAGGAGCGCGGACGTGATCCACGCGTTCTGGGTACCGCGTCTTGCCGGCAAGACCCAGGCCATTCCGGGGCAGGTCAACACGCAATGGATCCAGGCGGATGTGCCGGGCGTCTACCGTGGTCAGTGCACGCAGTTCTGCGGCGCACAGCATGCGCACATGGCGTTCGACGTCGTTGCGCAGCAGCAGGCGGATTTCGATGCATGGCGCGACGCGCAGGTCCGTCAGGCGCCGGCCCCGATCGACGGCCAGGTGCGAACCGGCCAGAAGATCTTCATGGATCGCTGCGCCGGTTGCCATACGATACGGGGTAGCGACGCCGCCGGTGTGCAGGCGCCGGACCTCACCCATGTGGGCTCGCGTGGGCAGCTCGCTGCGGGCACGTTGACGAATACCCCGGAGCACCTGCTCGACTGGGTCCTGCACGCACAACAGATCAAGCCGGATTCGCTGATGCCCAGCATTGCGCTGAGCGTCCAGGATGCCACTGCGCTATCGGCCTATCTCGCGACGCTGCACTAGCGCAACGCTACCCGACAAGGAAGAACATGGCCGACATCGCACCCAATCCGCCCGACCTCCGGCTCGCCCGCCGGCCGGAAATCGGCCGTCTTCCGCAAGGTTCGGAGCGCGAGCAGCGTCTGCGTGAACTATGGGAAAGCGAACCCGGCTGGCGCGGGTGGCTCTCGACCGTGGACCATAAGCGGATCGGCATGCGCTACATCGTGAGCGCGTTCATCTTTCTAATCGCAGGTGGAATTGAGGCGCTCGTGATGCGCGTCCAGCTTGCGCGGCCGAACTCACATCTGCTGTCGCCGGAGCAGTACAACCAGCTGTTCACGATGCACGGCATAACGATGATTTTCCTGTACGCGTTGCCGGTGCTGTCGGGATTTTCGAACTATCTGTGGCCACTCGTGCTCGGCGCGCGCGACATGGCATTTCCACGCCTTAACGCACTTTCATTCTGGGTCTTCCTCTTTGCGGGCCTCTTTCTGTATGCGAGTTTTCCGCTCGGTCAGGCACCTGATGCCGGCTGGTTCAACTATGTGCCGCTCTCAAGTCTCGAATACAACACCGGGCCGAACGTTGACGTCTACGCGCTCGGCATGGTGCTGCTCGGTGTCTCGACAACGGTTGGATCCGTCAACTTCGTCGTCACGCTGCTGCGCATGCGCGCTCCTGGAATGTCGATCGACCGGCTGCCAATTCTCGTGTGGGGCACGCTGACTGCGTCGGCGGCCAATCTGGTTGCAATCCCATCGGTCAGTCTTGCGTTCCTCATGTTGTGGCTCGACCGGCAGCTCGGCACGCACTTCTTCGATGTCGCTAACGGCGGCAGACCGATGTTGTGGCAGCACATGTTCTGGATTTTCGCCCATCCGTGGGTGTACGTCGTCGTGTTGCCGGCGATGGGCATCGTGTCCGATGCGCTGCCGACTTTTTGCCGCCGGCCGCTCGTGGGCTATACGCCCGTCGCGATCTCCACTGTCGCAACGATGATGATCGGCTTCGTCGTCTGGATCCATCACATGTTCGCGACAGGGATTGCGCCGCTCGCGCTGGCGTTCTTTGGCGCCGCCAGCACGCTCATCTCGATCCCGAGCGCGGTTGCCACCTTCGCGTGGATTGCAACGATCTGGCTTGGACGTCCGGTCTACCGCGTACCGTTCCTGTTTTTCGCGGGCTTCGTGCTGATGTTCGTGATTGGCGGGGTTTCCGGTGTGATGACAGCTGCGGTGCCATTTGACTGGCAACTCACCGACACCTATTTCGTCGTTGCGCACCTGCACTACGTGCTGCTCGGCATCAACGTATTTCCCGTGCTGGGTGGCATCTACTACTGGTTTCCGAAGTTCACCGGGCGGATGACCAGTGAGAGGCTGGGCAAGCTCTCGTTCTGGGTCACCTTTATCGGCTTTAATGTCGGCTTTTTCCCGATGCACATTTCGGGTCTGCTGGGCATGCCGCGCCGGATCTATACGTACCCGGCGAACATGGGATGGGATGCGACCAACATGATCACAACGATCGGCTCGTTCGTGTTCGCCCTTGGCATTCTGATCTTTCTGATCGACGTGGCAGTGAGCCTGCGGCGCGGCGAGCCAGCGGGCGACAATCCGTGGGACGGCGCGTCGCTCGAATGGTCGGTGCCGTCGCCGCCGCCGCCCTACAATTTCGCCGTGGTGCCCGTCGTGGCGAGCCGTAATCCGCTGTGGGAAGACCGGATCGGGGAGGGCGCTCACTCACAGCTCGATGAAGGGTTCGTGCTTGACCATGGACGTGAGGCGCTGGGCACGACATCGCTCGATGCGAGACCCGACATCATTCTCAAGATGCCGTCAGACTCCTACGCCCCGTTCCTGCTCGGGTTGTTCAGTGCGCTGCTGTTCGTGGCAATGTTGCTGCACGCCTGGATCTTCGCGGGATTCATGGTGACGGCATGCGGCGCGGCGATGCTGCTCTGGCTATGGCCCGAACGGCTGCTGATACAGCGGGAACCGCAGCCCGTGCAGGATGCGGGAGGCCGCCATGAGTGAGCTGATCGATAGTGACCTGATCCTGCCGGTGGGTAGCGCGGGCAAGTTGTCGAGCGGCTGGTGGGGCATGATGGCCACGGTCGCCACGGAGGCGTCGCTATTCGGCTATCTGATCTTCTCGTATCTGTACCTTGGCTCGCAGACCGAGCTGCACTGGCCGCCCGAAGGACTGCCGAAGATCGGCATCGGCGCACTCAACACTGGCGTTCTGCTCTCGAGTAGCGTGTTCGTGTGGCTGTGCGAGCGCCTCGTGCGCCGACGCAGGATCCGCTGGGCGGTTGCGTCGATGGCGTTTGCGATCGTGCTGGGGATCGTTTTCGTCGGCATCCAGATGAAGGAGTGGCACGACCACCCCTACGGCATCGCGACGCACCAGTACGGATCGCTGTACTTCACGATCACCGGCTTTCACGTAATTCACGTGCTTGTCGGGCTCGTCGTGTTAGCGGCTCTGCTGACCTGGACGGCCCTGGGCTACTTCGACGAAAAGCGTTGCGCCGCGCTGAGAATCGGCGGCCTGTACTGGCATTTTGTCGACGTCGTGTGGCTCTTTATCTTCACGACGCTATACGTCACGCCTTTTCTTTTCTAGGAGGGCGAAGATGTTCGCCGCAGTGAGTTATCAAAAAGCGCCCGGGGGGACAGCCCCGGCGGCAGCGCATCCAGTTTCCGGCGACAAGCCCGCACGCCAGGGTCCCCGGCGACGGCGCGGCGGGGCGCTGATGATGCTGTTCGGCATGTTGGGGGCGGCGGCAGCGTGGGTGTTGCAGACGGAAATCGGTGAAACGCTGGCTGCCCAGGCATGTTTCCCGCATCGGAGTGCGCTGGCGGCGCCCCAGTGGTCGTGGCTGATGCCGGTGCTGGACGTGACAAGTGTCGTCGCACTGCTGATCGGCGTCGCGGCCGTGTGGGTCGCGTGGCGAGGCTGGCGAATGACGCGCGCCGCACGTCCGGATCCCGCTCCGCCTGCATCCGACGCAGCGGTTGGACGAACACGTTTTCTCGCGATGGCCGGGCTTATTCTCAGCCTGCTCTTTCTCGTCGGGCTGGTCGCGACCGGTTTGGCGGTCCTTCTCGTCTCACCGTGCAGCGCGTGGCGGTGACCGACATGGACCTGATCTCGCCGCGCGCCGTTTGCGCCACCTTCGCCGTCTTGATCGGGGCGACCGTGTTGGGCATGTCTGGCCACACCTTTGCGCAGATGGGTGCGCCTGATGCCGGGAACGTGGTTGGGTCGACGGACCCGACGCTGATTTCACGCGGCGAATATCTGGCGAAGCTCGGTGACTGCGCCGGCTGCCATACCGTGCCGAAGCAGGGCGCGCCATTTGCCGGTGGCCTCGCGATGGGCTCGCCCTTCGGCACAATCTATTCGACCAACATCTCGCCGGACCCACAAACCGGGATAGGCCACTACAGCTATGCGGACTTTGAGCACGCGTTGCGTGACGGCGTGGCACCCGGCGGCAAGCGGCTCTACCCGGCCATGCCGTATGCGTCGTTCACGAAGATCAGCGACGCAGATATGCGTGCGCTGTACGCGTACTTCATGCATGGCGTGCAGCCGGTCAACCATCGCCCGCCCGAAACGAAACTGCCGTTCCCGTTCAGCCAGCGCTGGGGCCTGTTTTTCTGGGATCTGGCATTCGTGCGGCACGGGCGCTTCACCCCGGACGACAGGCACGACGTGCAGTGGAACCGGGGCGCCTATATCGTGCAGTCGCTCGGCCACTGCGGAGCGTGCCACACGCCAAGGGGCCCCGGCTTCGAGGAGCGCGGCTACGACGAGTCGTCAAGGCTGTACCTGACGGGCGGCACCAACGATCACTGGTTCGCGCCGAACCTGACGGGCGATCCGGGTTCGGGACTTGGGCGGCTGTCGCCGCGCGACATCGCTTCGTTCCTCAGGTCCGGTCACGGCGTCGATGTGCACGTGGTGACGTTTGGCAGCATGGTGCAGGTGGTCGAAGATAGCGCGCAATATTTCAACGACGATGATCTGGACTCAATCGCGCATTATCTGAAGAGCCTGCCTGCGCGCGAAGCGTCGGGCGCTTTCACCCCGAACTCCAAGAAAGCGCAGGAGACAGCAGTATCGTTGAAGACTGGCGATGTCGAACGTCCGGGCGCCGGGCTTTATATGTCGTTCTGCGCGAAGTGTCATCAGGCCAACGGGCACGGTGACTCACAAAAATTCCCGGCACTGGCGGGCAACCCCGTAGTCCTGGCGCCTGACACGTCGTCGCTGATCCGGCTTGTGCTCGAGGGCGGCAGTAGTCCGCAGACGCAGAATGGACCGACGCATCGAAAGATGCCGGCGTTCGAGAATCAGTTCACCGACACCGAAATCGCCAGCGTGTTGAGCTTTGTGCGCACGACCTGGGGTAACGAGGCAGCACCGGTTGCGACGCGCGAGGTCTCGGTGATGCGCGGCAAGCTCAAGAAGAAATGAATCTAGGATGATATTCGCGGCAGTCGAATAGCTACCCGCACAGACGAGGCAGAAAATGAAATCGAGCAGAACTGGCATGAACGTCCTCATAACCGGAGCGAGCGCCGGCGTGGGCCGCGCGAGCGCACACGAATTCGCGCGTCAGGGCGCAAAAATCGCCCTCATCGCTCGCGATGAGGCAGCGCTCGACGACGTGCGCCGCGAGGTGGAGGAACTCGGGGGGCAGGCGATAGCGATCGCGCTGGACGTCTCGGACCCGACCGCAGTCGAGGCTGCCGCAACGCGCGCGGAAGCCGAGCTGGGCGCGATAGACGTCTGGGTGAACAATGCGATGACGACGGTCTTCGCGCCGCTGCAGGACATTTCGCCGGACGAGTATCGGCGCGCGACGGAGGTCACCTATCTGGGCTACGTCTGGGGCACGATGTCCGCGTTGCGCCGGATGCGGCCGCGAAACCGGGGCACGATTGTGCAGGTCGGCTCGGCACTCGCCTACCGGTCGATTCCGTTGCAATCACCGTATTGCGGCGCCAAGCACGCGATCCGCGGCTTCACGGACTCGGTGCGCAGTGAACTGATGCATGACCGCAGCCGCGTCCATCTGACGATGGTGCAGATGCCCGCGCTGAACACGCCGCAGTTCGAATGGGCGGAGTGCCTGTTGCCGCACCCGCCACAACCCGTGCCACCGATCTATCAGCCAGAAGTTGCTGCGCGTGCGGTGGTATGGGCTGCGACCCATCGCCGCCGCGAACTCTATGTCGGTTCGTCAACGATCAAGGCGATCTGGGCCAACAAGTTCGTCGCGGGCCTGCTCGACCGTTATCTTGCGCATGCCGGTTACACCGCGCAAATGCAGGACCGCACCGTGGCGAGCGACCGGCCCTCGAATCTCTGGAAGCCGGTAGCCGGTTTGCACGCGACTCACGGTCCATTCAGCGATCGTGCGAGCGCATCGAGCGCCGCGTTGTGGCTCGACCAGAATCGCAACTGGTTACTGGCCGGCGCCGCGACCGGGCTGATCGCGACGCTGCTGGCGATTCGCCGCCGATAGCTGGCCGCCGACAGGCTGGCGCGTCCCTGCTATCGCCGACACCGCGGCCCGTCGTATCCGGCGTGACGGGTCTACCGTTCACACACCCACCATGCGGAGCATATCCATGGCATCGAACATCGAGGACTATGCGCTGCTTGGCGACGGTCAGACCGCAGCACTGGTGGCGCGCAACGGCTCCATCGACTGGCTGTGCTGGCCGGGGTTTGATTCCGATACCTGCTTTGCCGCGCTGCTAGGCCATGCCAGGAACGGTCGATGGCAGATCGCACCGGTGCAGGAGCCGATCGAAGTCACGCGTCGCTATCGCGGTCTCACGCTGATTCTCGAGACGCGTTTCAGGACGGCGACCGGCACCGCCGCACTGGTTGACTTTATGCCGATGCGCGGTGAATGCCCGCAACTGATTCGTATGGTCTTCGGCGAGACCGGAAGCGTCGAGTTCGATCTGCAGTTCGGGGCGCGCTTTGATTACGGGCGCGCGGTGCCAGCGATCCGCCGGCTTGAAGATGGGGCAGGCGTTTCGATCGCGTGCGGGTCGAACAGATTGACACTGCGCACCGGCGCCCCCTTGCGCGACGAAGGCGGCAACGTCATGGGCCGCTTTGCGGTGGCTGCGGGCCACAGCGTGTCGTTCGTTCTGAACTACAGCGACAGCCCCGACATGTCACCCGCATGCAACGACGCACAGCGTCAGCTGTCGATTACGACAGCGTTCTGGGAGGCATGGTCAGCCCAGGCTGACACCCGGGGTCCATACCAGGACGCGCTCAATCGCTCACTCATCACCCTCAAGGCGCTGATCCATGAGCCGGGCGGCGGGATCGTTGCGGCGCCCACCGCTGCGTTGCCAGAACATCTGGGCGGTTCGCGCAACTGGGACTACCGTTTTTGCTGGTTGCGCGACGCGAGCCTGACGTTGCTTGCGCTGCTGCGAGGCGGCTATCCCGATGAGGCGCGACGCTGGCGCGACTGGCTCGTGCGTGCGGTCGCCGGCGCGCCATCACAGTTGCAAATTCTTTACACCATCGACGGAGCAAGGCATGTGACCGAGTGGGAATGTCCTTGGCTTGATGGCTACCAGGCAGCAAAGCCGGTTCGGTTCGGTAACGGCGCTGTCGGCCAGCTGCAGCTCGATGTTTTCGGTGAAGTGATGAACGCGCTGTACCTCTCGCGGCGGGCAGGCCTTGGACCAGACGGCGCCGCGTGGACGCTCGAAGCGGAACTCGTGGAGCACCTTGCTCAGGTCTGGCAGCAACCCGATCAGGGTATCTGGGAGAGTCGCGGCAAGCCGCAAAACTATACGGTTTCGAAGGTAATGGCCTGGGTTGCGGTGGACCGCGCCATAAGGTCAGCAGCACAGTTCCGTCAGGATGCGCCGGTACGCGAGTGGGAACAGTTGCGGGAGAGGATTCATGCGGATGTCTGTGCAAACGCCTTCAGAACGGACCTCAACTCGTTCACGCAGAAGTATGGCGGCACGGAACTCGATGCGAGTCTGTTGCTGCTGCCCCTGGTGGGCTTTTTATCGCCGCAAGACCCTCGCATGCAGGGCACGGTGGCGGCGATCGAACAGCATCTGATGACCGACGGACTGGTCTTCCGCTATCGTCCCGAGCACGCTAACGACGGACTTGGCGAAGGCGAGGGTGCCTTTCTCGCCTGCAGTTTCTGGCTGGCCGACAATCTGTTCCTGCAGGGTAAGCGCGACCAGGCTGAGGCACTCTTTGAGAGGTTGCTCGGCCTGAGGAACGACGTCGGTCTGCTATCTGAAGAATATGATGTTCATTCTCGTCGACTCGTCGGCAATTTCCCTCAGGCGTTTTCCCATATAGCGCTGGTGAACACTGGTCTGACACTCACACGTGGACACGCCCGGGCTGGCGCGAGCGGCAACATCACGAACGCGAAAGGCGAAGACTAGGCCGCAATGAAACGATGCAGATATCGCACACTTCCCGGTCACTGCTCAGCCTGGTGCAGGCACATCCCGATCACCGGCTTGGGACACGCCAGGGCTGGCCGTCTCCTTTTCGACAAGCGCGCGGGCCATGTGTCAGTACTCATCTGCGCATCCTTCGAGGCTACCGTCCTGTTGCCACAGTTCGAAAGCGCGCGCGCGGATTTTTTCTTCCAGTGTGGTTTCGCTCATTTCAGACACTCCATAGAGTTGCCATGCGCGGAACCGGTCCGCACGATCGTCGCCAGACGCGGAGAATTAGCACAATACCGGCCGGCGACGCCTCGGAAAGATTGTGGCGACTCCTGTCCCGCGGCTACATCGGGCACAAACAACGGCGCACTGCTGATGACGGGTGCACGTGACTCCCATGGCGTGAGACGCAACGAGATGCGTGCAAATTACGCTT
Organism: Paraburkholderia sp. 22098; assembly: GCF_052045935.1. Classification (NCBI taxonomy): domain Bacteria; kingdom Pseudomonadati; phylum Pseudomonadota; class Betaproteobacteria; order Burkholderiales; family Burkholderiaceae; genus Paraburkholderia; species Paraburkholderia sp. 22098. The sequence goes on from NZ_JBQEPV010000017.1 coordinate 67,440, forward strand.
TCATGTATATCATTCCGTGATATATAGTAACATTAAACGGATAGAGGCGCGTGCCACGAACCGCACGAACTTATGCGCGCGCCAGAGCGGTCGGTGAAGCGGCTGTGAGGTGTCCTTTCAAAGGAGCCATCATGCTCATTACATTTCAATCGAGGGCATCGCCAGATCTGGTCATGGACATACGGAAAAACGAAGGTGGCAGAACCCGATTTTGCAATCGCCAGTTGACTCCCGCGGCCGCTGGAATCCAGCCGAATCAGAAACGCTACGTTACGTATCTCACATGCCAGGCTGAGTTAGCGCAATCTGGCATGTGCATCGGTCTGACTGCCCCGAAAGATCGCAATGCGCCGGGGTGGGCGGGAATTTTTCGCGGTCTTTCGTGGGCGCGTCGAACTTTATCTATATCATTCTGTGATATAGAACGAGTACGATGTGTGTTTGTTTGAGTGCTGCGCGACCGTTGTCGTCGGCGATGCGGTGATGCGTTCGCGACAGATTAATGCGGTGCTACGAATGCCGCGCGGAAGAAACCCATGTGCCGGCCTTCAGATGTGTTCTTCTTTGCTATGACGGAACACGCGGAGGGCAGCACGCGTTGAAGGACGGCGCTTCTCTGGCTCGAGATCTTAAGGCCGAGGTGCACGTGCTCTCGATCCTCAACACTGCGGCTTGGGCACAGGCGGCCGACATTACCTCAGCACTTCCTGTCGATATTGTCGCCGAGTCGGCCAGAAGTCTGCTCGAAGAGGGACTGAATAAGCTTTCGGCACGCGGAATCCGGGCGACCGGGCACTTCGCTTTGGGCGATCCGCTGAATCAAATTCCTTTCTTTGCAAACGACCTGAAGGCTGACTTTATCGTCATTGGGCATTGTCAAACCAGCCGGCTTGCGCGATGGTGGGCCGGCAGAAATGATGGCCTGTCGCTGGACTGAGTCGGTTGTAGCGTGCTCGTGGCGATGGGGCCGGAAAGGGTGCAGATACAGCGGCCGTCTGAACACTTGACGTTCACAATGCGGCACACCCGGTCGTGTAGCGCCACTGCCCAGACACCCCGGCCACTGCTGCGGTACGGACGCAACACCCCCGCTCGTACAAAGGCGGTGCGGTCGGAGGATGGCCCTCAGGTAACGCTGCGGGTCGGTTCGTGTCGTTCCTGCAGCGCTTGCGCCGCTGAAGCTGGCGGATACATGTACGCACGGTTGAACGGATAGCCACTTTGCCCGACGTCCGGATGATGAGCGTAATGGTCAAGCGTTTCGGCCGTGTCAGCGGAACGCGACGCCAGAATCTGGTACAGGGAAGTCCACCCTTGTTCAAATCCCATCGCGGATCCGGCCAGATAGAGTCGATACGCGCGAATGACCTTTTCCGCATCGTTGCCCAGTATCCGGTGTGCCTCGTCCAGATGGGCTTCGAGCGCGTCGGCCCAGTGCCACAGCGTGCGCGCGTAATGTGGACGAAGACACTCGGCATCCACCGGCTCCAGGCTGCTACGGGTCATGACGTCCATCATGACGCTTACATGCACCAGTTGTCCCCCAGGGAAGATATATCTGTCGATGAAGTCGCCCATGCCGCCGTCGAGCTGCGGATTGTCTGTGCCGCCCGCGGTAATGCTGTGGTTCATCATGAGGCCGCCGGGTCGTAGCAGACGACGCATCTTCGCGAAGTACCAGGGCAGGTTCGGGCGGCCGACGTGCTCGCACATGCCTACTGAAGCGATTTTGTCGAAACGCTGGGACTCGTCGAGGTCGCGATAGTCCTGAAGCAGCATTTTGACGCGGCCTTGCAGCCCCTTCTGTTCGACAAGACGGTTGACATAGGCATGCTGGTTCTTTGACAGCGTGATGCCGGTCGCTGCAACATCGTAGTGTTCGGCGGCCCAGAAGAGTAGCGCGCCCCAGCCAGCGCCGACATCGAGAAAGCGTTCTCCGGGACGCAGCATCAGCTTCCTGCAGATGTGATCGAGCTTGGCTTGCTGGGCCTGGGCCAGCGACATATCAGGCGCAGAAAAATACGCGCACGAATACACGCGCAACGGGTCAAGCCACAGGGCGTAGAAATCATCGGAAACGTCGTAGTGGTGCTGGATCTGTGCGGCGTCCCTGACTCGACTGTGGTGAGTTTGCTCCCAGATTGCGAGGCGGGCCCGATTGACGCGGCGCAGAAGCCATCCGCGCGCCTCACGGGTTGGGTCACGACGAAGGAGAGCGGGTGCGGCCGCCATCAGGTCGTGCAGATCGCCTTCGATCTCAAGCCGGCCTTCCACATAATCCTCCGCCAGTCGCCCAATCGCTCCCTGTGTCAGGTGCAGAAGAGCTCGAATGTCGCGGATAGCAAACGACAATCGCGGCTGCGCAGCGCCTATCCGGACGCCATCCGGAAGACAGACCGAACAGGGCATGGGCAGCTCCGCGATGCGTTGTTGGGCGGAGTGCCGCAAAAGGCTGGATAGCATCATGATTGCTGTCTCCTTCACCAAATCCCGCACTGCCGGCTGTGCTTGACGGGCATATCCTCATCCGATTACGTTTTTATCGGATTGCGGATCGTTCCTTTTGTATCCAGTGCGCATCTTATCCCGCATGGCGTTCACGATATCTGGAACTCCCAGCAACGGCGGCCTGACCAGATCAACCCACCTTAACCGTCGAGAAAGCGCCAGGCGCACTGTGGCGGAGATGGCCATCTCGACTTGGCTGATAGCGCGCGGGGGCTTGTCTGTTAGACCATGCCGGAAATCTTCGGCTTTGCCGACAACGCCTGTCAAACGGTGCGCGAGTTCACTGCGGGCCAACTTGTATTCGGAATCGGACTTTTCCTGATAAGGGCAATTGGTCAGGCTAGGCACGTTTGCATTGTATGTCACATTGTGATGTATGCAAACGGTTGCTTCATCGGGGTTGCCATGCATGGTGATAGCGACCTCACGCTGCGGCAAGCGTGTGCTTGATGCTTGCCTTCAAGGAAACAGTGTCCAGTGCACTCAAGCAAAGCACCATCGCGACCTGGCAAAACGGCAGGACATCAGCTGACTTCAGTCATTCGATGTTGAACAAACAGTTGGTTCATCAAACGAAACTCTGTTTCGTTTTGTGCGCTGATCGACTGACGGTGAATGGAGAAGGTCATTGACGATCCGGCGTCCCGCGCTATAACCGCCCATGAGCGCATCTGCTTCACTGAGGAATGGCTGACCTTGTGATTCGCCCACACGCAGCGGAGAGAAAACAGCTACTGCGGCACCAGCTGTGCAGATCCTCACCTCCGCTACATATCCAATTTCTCCCGTAGCGGTGCGCCGGCCCTCCAATTGAAGTCTGCCTCGTCGGTCGCTTCGATGTCGAATCTCTGGTATTGATATGTGCAGTTCATGGCGTCACATTTACGACCTCCTCCGGCATCCGCAGCAAGCCGCCGTGTTCGACAGCGCTCACTTGTCGGAAGAAAAGCGCAACGACTTCCCGGGTCGCTACACTCGTGGATAACGTCCCGACCTTGACCGGCGCAAACCATCTGCACTTGGCGATTTCGCTGCTCAGCTGCGCAATCGATTGAGACGCCACGTCGGCGAAGAAGACATAGTGCAGCGTGTTGAATCCGTCGGTACGTTCTGCATGCACGGGCAGCCTCCGGAGTTTTCCGGCGATGGCGACCCGGACAACGGCCACCGCCGCGAGCGCGATGTTCGTGATCCGCTGCAGTGCCACTCAAGGGTTCTGGCCTCGTCTAGGTGCTGGCGGATTCGCTAGCGCATAACGCTGGCAATGTTCGAGGTATTTGCCTTCGTGCAACACCAGCAGTTCCACGATGCTGCGCCATAGCCACGACGCCGCGCTGGGAGACTTCGGTCGGCTCCTTTGGAGTTCAGTGAGCCAGGCTTTGCGGGTTGCGGCGTCCATTTGCGCCGCGTGCGCCTTGCCGACGACAAGCGCAAGGAAATGGGCGGCCTTGATCGCATCTGCCTCGGCTAGCCGTTCCGCGTTGGACTTCAGATCCTGAGGCATCAGCTCACGGATGACGACGGCGCAGCCGTCGAGTCGCGCCGCAATCATGCGGTTGCCAAGCATCGGCGATACCTGTCGTGCACCTTCCACCACGCGTCTTCCATTGTCACGCGGCATATGATGATGTCCGGCATGTTTCGGCGCCGCGGATGCGACAGCTTCCTTGATATCGATGAGGCAGAGCGGGCCGCCAGCGGAACACTTCCCGTCGATGTCCAGTAATACCGCATATCGGCGCCGGCCCAGCGAGCTGCACCCCTTTACCCAATAGCGGCATCGAGGACACGTATGGCCGATTCGCAGCTCGCCCTGTTGCCCAGAATCGCGTGAATCGGCACGGGCGCGCCGGGCTCGAACAATGCGTCAATCGCGTCCTTTTCGACCCCTGACAGCGGCCAGAAGCGCTTGCCGAGCGGAATGTGAGCCTGATATGGTCGATGTTCTGGCGGGCGAGCTGGTCGCAGGAGCGGTGGAGCGCTTCCTTCATGGCGATCCTGACGACGTCCGGTCGTTGGGTCCTGCTGGTTTCGTCGCTGCGCGAGTCGTCGAATGCCTGTTCGTACCCGTCGAGCAGCGCGCCCGCCATAAGGCTGGTGATCAAACCTGGCAAACCCGAACTGCGTGCCGCAGTCGCCAGTATCAGCCCCAGACGGACCAGGTCGTGGACCGGATTGCCGATCACGCTCTGATCCACATCCCGGACGTGGACGGCGACGTCGCCCGCGGCGTCCGCGACTGGGCCTAGATTGCCGAGGTGACAGTCGCCGCAAATCCAGATGGATGGCCCCTCCGGGAGCGTCCCGACCGGCCGGCTTTCCAGCCATTCGTAAAAGTGCGCAGCCGTGCCCCGTTCGTACGCATGAGGCGAACGCGCCATTTTCTGCCGGCGCAACTCGGCAAGCACGGGTTGCCGGGCGTCAGGCGCCGCGTAAGGCGTGGATCTGACCGATTTTTTTGACACCATGCCTCCTTCGCGCAGCAAGCGGCCCGTTGTTTTTGTTCGTTAAGCTCGAAACATGCCACCCTATAGTGCCCTGACTGGCGGTCCTCGTGTCAGGCCAGTCCACCGGTTGCTGATAAAGCGTCAAGTTTTTTCGGCTTTCAGGAAACCCGACGATAACCGACCGGGAGCGAGGGATGCCCTCGCTTGGGCGACCGGACATGATACGAGGCGCGACCAGCGTGTTCTGATAACGCTCACCGACCCTACGTGCCGGCCTGACCGATGCGCCCGAAATCCAGATCGCGAGACGCCCACGCCTGGTTGCGTCTTCGTCCATCTGGCGAACACGAACTCCTGGTGCCATGCCTTTATGCGTGCCCGGCGCGCTGGCATATTTATCACATAAAGCCTCCCAATGCGAGGAGGGCAACATGAATACGATCGCAATACTGTTTGGCGAAGGGAAGAATCTGAATGCGTTGCAGATGGGCATGCGCGCGCTGGTCGTCTTCGTGATTGCGCTGACACTGATCCGGATAGCGGGGCGACGCTCGTTCGGTCAACGCGCGGCTTTCGACTATGTCGTGGCCATTCTGCTGGGCGCCACTCTGAGCCGGACAATTGTCGGCGCTTCGCCATTCCTGGCTACGGTTATGGCGTCGATCGTCATAGTGGTACTTCACAGACTGGTGGCGTGGCTTTGCATGCACAGCCGTGCTTTGGAAAGGCTGGTTGTCGGGGCCGCTGTATTTGCAGCACGCGTTCGACCTGTCGGACGAAGAGGTTGTCTGGCAATGGGTGGAGTACCCGTATTGGCAGGTGCGCGCAGGGACCGCAATCAGGCGTGGCGAGCTCGCGGGTCGACCTTTGCTGGACACGAAGCTCTCGCTCATCAGCATGCCCAGCCGCTCCCAGTGGATCAGGTCACTCAGGCGCACCTGGGGATGCTTCAGGTTGATCTGCTCGCGCAGCGGTTGCCGGAAGAAATCTCGCTCAGTTACAGGCGTCTTTGGATCCATCTGCACCTCACCAGGAATTGCAGGATTCACGCATCAATATGCCAGGTCCCTGCGATTCCCACAACACCATTTCGGACTCAAAGCGCCACTGTAGAAGGCTCCGCAGATTGTTCAGGTCCGACTTCTATGGGCAGTAAGTTGTCACGTACCGTTCAGCTTCGGTGGACAAGTTCAGATCATACAAAGACTCCTTGAACCCGGATCCATGCGAACCGGGTTCGTTATGCTGTGTCCGAGTCTATCGATGCGCACGTGAGACATTGACGTCTCACCAACTTCTATCCGCCGGTGTCGTGCCGGCCTCATCCTTTATGCGCGTTACGCCGGATCCTTCGATCCGGGGAAGGTGCCCCATCTAATTATCGGTTGCATTGGACAACCAGTCGGACCTCCGGGCACGTTCCACTCGAACTTCAGGAATGCAAAAGTGTGTAATCGTTGTCCTCAAGCGGGTTTGAACCGTGCGCCATCGGGAACGACCCCGTCCTTCAGGTAACGCCACAATGCGATTACCAGGCGCCTCGCAAGGGCAACGATTGCAATGCGCCGCGCCCGACGACTGGGCGCCGGCCCCTGGGTGCGTTCGTTGAACCACCGGGCCAGTGCACTGTCCGGCTGATATCGGAGCCAGCACCACGCCGTCTCGACGAGCTGCGTGCGTACGCGCCGGTTACCTTGTTTGCTGATGCCCTGGTCGACGTGGCTCTGACCGCTGTCATACGGCTGGGGTACCAACCCCACGCAGGCACCGGGCTGGCGACGGTTGCACGTTACGTTGCAAGCGGTCGCAGTGGAACGACGCTGCTCGCCATGCTCGCGGGGTGACCAGGCGATGTCCGGAAGCAGTTGCCAAACGGTACCGTGGATCCGCCCGGGTGCGGGCCGGTTGCGAGAAGTGGCGTAAAAAACGATCCATTTCCGCGCAATGCACAAATGATGCCGGACCTTACGTGCTGTCGCTCGAGCTTGAGATCGAGCCACGTGGCCGGATGCCGCTGGCCGTCCTCGCCAGAGTGCATCAGCCCGGGCGATGTCTTTCAAGCTTGAAACGCGCCTGTCGACAGGTACCGATCGCCCCGATCACAGATGACGAACACGATCGTTGCGTTCTCAACTTCCCGGGCGATGTGCATTGCCACCGCGCACGCGCCACCCGCCGAAATCCCACAGAAAATCCCCTCGATCGCGGCAAGACGACGCGCTGCGGCTTCGGCCGTCGCCTGACCCACCGACTCGGTCCGATCGATCCGCGCGGGCTCAAAGAATGCAGGCAGATATCCGTCGGCCCATTTGCGTATGCCTGGAATCCGCGAGCCCTCGTCAGGTTGCACCCCGACGATCTGAACGGCGGTATTCTGTTCCTTCAGAAACCGGCTTACACCCATGATCGTTCCGGTCGTCCCCATGGCCGAAACGAAATGCGTAATGCGTCCCTGTGTTTCACGCCAGATCTCAGGGCCGGTGCCCTCGTAGTGTGCAACCGGGTTGTCGGGATTGGAGAACTGATCGAGAACGATGCCGCGGCCTTCCTGTTCCATCTGCGCGGCGATGTCCCGCGCGCACTCCATACCGCCTTTGGCAGGCGTCAGAATTATTTCGGCGCCATACGCTGCCATGCTGCGACACCGTTCCTCGGAGACATCCTCCGGCATGAGCAGCACCATCCGGTAGCCGCGCAGCGCGGCCACCATGGCGAGTGCGATGCCGGTGTTGCCACTGGTCGCTTCGATCAGCACGTCGCCAGGCCGTATGCGTCCGCGATGCTCGGCCCCTCTGATCATCGAGAGCGCCGCGCGATCCTTGACCGAACCCGCTGGGTTGTTGCCCTCCAGCTTGCCGAGGATGACGTTGTTGCGCGCCCGGATCGTTTCGTCGGGAAGACGAACGAGTTCGACGAGCGAGGTGTTGCCAATGACGGCCTCAATGGTTCTGTAGGTCATGTCCTATAGTATTGGCGAGGTGTGAAAACCACGGCTGTCGGATCGTCCGGCTACGAGCTTTCCCTGATGCCCTTATACATGCGCGGAAAGTGTTTCTGACGGCTCGTGAGCATCTGCGACTTCCGGGTCCATCGCGACCAGTACTGCGCAGGAAACCCTGTCCAGCAGCAATCTGTCGTTCTTGCCACTCCACCATCGCCGCACGGGGCCGCTTCGGCGATGTCCCACGACAACCAGATCGGCCTTCAACTCACGGGCAAAAAACGGGATATGGTCCAGCGGATCGCCGATCGCGAAATGAGGCGTTGCGATGACTCCGCGCGCAGCGAGTGTCTCGATGCCGTCGCGGAGTATCTCCCTCGCGGACTGCTCCAACGCATCGAACGGCACGGCCGACGCGACGTCGGCCCCCTGCGTCCACGCCAGGCTATTCAGAATGGCAAGCAGGTGCGTTTCCGCGTTGAGCTGCTCCGCTAATGAGGCGCCATGACGTAACGCCCGCCGCCCTTCACGGGTTGCGTCATAACACAACAGGATGCGCCCGAATGCAGACATATTGTCACTCGCTCCGATTCAGGAAGCCCCGCTATCCCGCAGCCGGGCGGTGGATGCGCAACCGTTCGAGCGGCCGTCGTTCAGGAGCGCGGCAGCACAACGATCGAGATCACATCACGTCGAAATCATTATATATCATCATGTGATGTATTTGTGTTTTACTCCGACTACCTGACTGGTTCGAGCAGGAGTGGTATGGGTTAGCCTTTCGAAACAATCATGTCATGATATGAAGTGAAGGAAGCTGTTCCCGGATTGCACAGATGGCGGTGCCTGTCACCGGACTGGTGGGCGCCGGTGGGAGTCAACACGTCGATCTTCAGGGCACATCCATCCCCAATCGAAAAGGTATTCCGATGGCTATCGATATGACGTCGTTTGCTACGCCACTGACCCGGCTGCTTGGGTGCCGGTATCCCGTGATCTCAGCGGGAATGGGCGGTCCGGCGCGTGCCGAGCTTGCAGCCGCCGTGTCCCTTGCAGGCGGATTTGGCCTGCTGGGTATGGTGCGCGAATCGCCTGAGTTGATCTCCCGCGAGATTGCTGCGGTGCGGGCTGCCACGGATCAGCCGTTCGGCGTCAACCTGATCCCATCCGCCACGGACCCAGCTCTCCTCGCGGCAGAACTCGATGTCTGTCTGGCCGCCCGCGTTCCCGCGGTATGTTTCTTCTGGGACGTCGTACCCGACGCGGTCGCCCGAGCGAAAGATGCCGGTGTGCTGGTGCTCTATCAGGTCGGCTCACTCGAGGGCGCGCTCGCCGCTGAACAGGCGGGGGCCGATGTCGTGATTGCACAGGGTATCGAAGCAGGCGGCCATGTGCGGGGGCGTACGGGGATCCTGACATTACTTCCCGAGATTGTGAGGCATGTGCGTGTCCCGGTTGTTGCTTCGGGCGGGTTCGCGACAGGCGCAGGCCTCGTAGCGGCGCTCGCGCTCGGCGCGGCAGGAATTCATTGCGGTACGCTTTTTCTCGCAACGCATGAGTCTTTCGCGCATGACTATCACAAGCAGCGCATTCTCGCCGCCCAGGCGGGGGACACGGTCTATACCGATCTGTTCGCGATCAACTGGCCGCCTCACTCTCCCGTGCGCGTCCTGGCAAATAGCGTGACCGGGAAAGCTGGAAATAACCTGCTCGGACACCACCCGGACAGGCTGCCGTGCGATGTGATCGCCTGCGACGACGGGCGGCCGATTTACCGGTTCAGCACCGATTCGCCATTACGCAGCACGGCGGGAGATCTTGAGCAGATGGCGCTCTATGCCGGCGAATCGGCAGCGCTCGTCGATCAGGTCTCCAGGGCCGCCGAGGTCATCGAGCGGCTGTTAAATGAGGCAAAGGATGCCTCGTCGCGGATCGCGTCGTTGTGCCTGCACACCTGATGTCTTTCGTGAACCGTTCGCCAGATGATCAACCTGCCTGATCCTCACGCGTTCCCGTCGGACGTTGCCGGTTGCACGGCAGACGTCTATCTGCCGGGGCCGGTCGCTTCGACGCAACTCAGCACGAGTCGACTGCCAGGTCCTGCTTCGGCGCTGAGCGTGGCAGTGTGGAATTCGGTATCGGTGCACAGCCATTCGACACGAAAGTCCATGTGGTCCCCGTGGCAGCCTTTGGATGGCGCACCGGTGCGTGCCTTGTGCAGGATGTACGGGCAGGTCTGCAGTCCGTCGCACTGACGCGCGAGATCACGCATCGCGTCGTTTCGTGGCTTTCCGCAGTTCGTGCCATAGGTACCCGATATGATCCTGATCGCCCGCGCTTCAGCGCTCAAGCTTGCCGCCACGGCGAGAATGCCCGCTATCGCCCAGATACCGCGACAGGCACTGACGGGGAGAGGCGATTTATATCGCCGGTACGTTACTGTCCTGGTCATCTTCGCCGGCTACCCGGGAAAGGACATTGGCGACCACCCGGTCGCAGTGGGCGCCGCCGAATTCGAATACGTCACGCTCGGCGAGATCGATATCGTGCGCCAACGATTCGCGCGGCAGGCTCCTGGCGCGGAAATGCCGGCTGCGCACAGTCGCATCCGGGATGTCGAGACACTGTGCCGACTCCTCCACGCTCAATTCCTCGACAGAACGCAGCACAAACACAACGCGAAAGACTTCCGGCAGTTCATCCAGCTTGCGCTCGAGCAAGGCTCGCAACTCGGCGCGCGCTACCGCCTTGTCTGGGGAATCGGAATCTTGCGCGGTCATGGCATCGATATCGACATGAGTGTTCGCGTCAACCATGGGAATTACGTTCTGACGGCGTGCTTCGCGGCGCAGACGTCCATAGCATTCGTTGAGTACCAGTCGGGACAGCCACGTGAGGAGCGTGGCGTCGCCGCGAAACCGGGCAATTGATCTGTAGGCCGACAGATACGCCGCCTGCATCGCGTCTTCCGCTTCTGTTCCGTCACGCAACGTGGCGCGCGCCAGACGATACAACCGCCGGTTGTGCTGGCGCATCAGCCATTCGAACGCTGATCGATCTCCCGCGACGATGCGGCGGACCAGCTCGCGTTCGTTGCCTGCGGCAAATGTTGAATGTGCTTCAGCGATGTCTGTCATCACCGCCTCGCCAGGTCGCCCTCACTCATCTCTTATCCCTCATTGCACGATCAGTGTGCCACGCATCGTGGTGTGGAGGGTGCACAAGTACGGATAACGACCCGTCTGCCGTGGCACGTAACTCCACGATGCATTCGGCGAGATTTCGTGTGAATCGAACGTTTTCGACATTCCAGTCACCGTATGAGGAAACAGATCCTTGTTGACCCACAGCACACGATCTCCGCGGTGCACCGTGAGCACCGGCGGATTGAAGCGCATCTGTTCGATAACAACCTGGTACGTTGTGCCTGCGGCCTCGGAAATACCGGCCAGCGAAGTCGTCATGATCGCAGCGAAAGCGTAGGCAAGGATAAAAGCGCCGGTGCGTAGCTTGCCCCGGCGCTGTCCGGCTACGCAAAGTGCCGGATTACCCACCGCTCTTGCCCAGCTCCGCCTGCAGACGCTTCGCGTGCTCGAGATGCGCGACAAAGGCCGGACGCACCTTGACGAGAAGCGCCTTCAGATCGGCGTTCTGCGAATCCGGAATCAACGTCTTGTCCAGCGCGTCGAGAATGCTCTCGTGGTACGTCACCTCGTGGTCGATATACGCCCGGTCGAACCGTGGGCCCTTGAGCGTTTTCAGGTTGGCGAGGTTGGCGTCACCGTCTTGCTTGAGGCTCTGGCTCGTCGGATTATCTTCCGGCGTTACGCCGAGTTTATGCACAAGGTCGGTGGCGGCCTTGTTCACGCCGCTGTGATCGGTGACCATGCGTTGCGCGAACGCTTTGACATCCTTCGACTTCGTTTTCGACTCCGCGAGCTTGCCCGCGTCGATATCCACCTGATTGGCGGTCACGACGATAGCGGCGATCTGAGGATCAGTGGGAACGGTGCTCTGCGCCCAGCCCGGGAGGCTGGCAAACGTGAGTGCGCTGGTGAGTGCGCCGAGCAGTGCCGCGCTGATTATCTTCATGTCGTGTCTCCTGAATAATCATGGCAAGTCCGAGTCGGTCCGCAAGCGATCTGCAGCCGATTCGATCCTGAATACGGTATTGGATGTCACGTGTGCGAACCGCGTTCCCGTTTCCGTTCCCAGGCGCCCTGCGGTGCGCGTTTCTTTGACATGGTTGCGGAACAACCATGAGGAGCGCGACATAGGTGTGCAGCGTGAGGACGATATTGTCCAGGGAATGGGTCTTGAATCAGCGGGAAATGCAGGAGGGACAGGAAAGGCAGGAGAGGTGTGCCCCCGAAGGGGCACGGAAGAAGCGCGTATCTGTTCCTGCCGTCGATCGGCCGCTGACTTACGGAACAGGGGGGAAGTGCCGCTTGCCGGGCTGAATCCGCAAGCGCCGGAAGCGTTCTTTCTTGTGCTCCTCGTCGAAGTGCGCAAGAGACGGCTTGACCAGATCGCTGCGCGACACAACGCCGACCAGCTGCAACGTTTCGGAGTCTGCGACCACGGGCAACCGTTCGAGACCGTGCACCGCCAGCCGAGTTGCGACGAGCCGGCAGGTTTCACTCGGCAATGCAAATGTGGGGGAACGGTGGCGTAACACGTCAGCGAGGCGCGACCCGAGCGCACCCGCTGCCTCCTCATCGCGAATTTTTTCCAGTAGCGCACGATCGACAACACCCATCAGCGCGCCTTGGCGCACGACCGGATAGGCGCGGTGTGTCTGCGTCGCTCCGAAGAACGTTGCCAGCGCTTCGCCCACGGATATATCGCCATCGATTGTTTCGACCGTACGCGACATCACCTCGTCGACGTGGTGGCGCTCCAGTGGATCGACACCGTATTCCCGGTAAATGTGATAACCGCGCCGGGCAATTTTCTCGGTCATGATGGAACGCTTCATGACGACCGTTGCGAACCCATGCGCGATCAGCGTCGCGGCGAGCAGCGGCAGCAGTGCGTTGCTGTCGTGCGTGAGGCCGAATGCGAACACGATGGCGGTCAGCGGCGCGCCCAAGGTTGCGCCGAGCGTGGCCGCCATGCAGACAAGCGGCCACAGCGCGGGTTCGCCGCCCGGCAGCACGTGGCCGAGCACAACTCCGAGTCCCGCGCCCAGCATGAGCAGCGGGGCGAGGACGCCGCCCGAGGTACCCGAGCCCAACGCCACGACCCAGATGACAGCCTTCACGATGAGGATCGCCAGCGCGATCTGGATTGCAATGTGCTGATGCAACAGGTCGCCGATCACGTCGTAACCGACGCCCAGCGCACGCGGTTCGAGAAAGCCGCCGATGCCGACGACGAGGCCGCCAATCGCGGGCCACCACATCCAGTGGATGGGCAGCTTGCCAAACAGGTCTTCGGTCTTGTATAGCGCGGCTGACAGACCCGATGCGAGCGCGCCGGACATCAGCCCTGCGATGACGCAGGAGACCAGCGACAATGCGCCGGGAGGTGCGGTCTCAAGCGGAAAAAGCGGCCCCGTGCCGAAGAATGCCGCGCGCGCGAACCCCGCGACTGCGCACGCAAGCGCGACCGGCAGAAAACTGCGCGGGCGCCATTCGAACAGCAGCAGTTCAACCGCCAGCAGCACGGCCGCCACCGGCGTGCCGAAGACCGCCGTCATGCCCGCCGCTGCGCCGGCAACCAGCAGCGTCTTGCGTTCCGCGGACGTGACCTTCACGCACTGCGCAATCAGCGACCCCAGTGCGCCGCCTGTCATGATGATCGGGCCTTCCGCGCCGAACGGGCCGCCGCTGCCGATCACGATGCCGGAGGACAACGGCTTGAGAATCGCCACCTTCGGCGACATGCGGCTCTTGCCGAACAGGATGGCTTCGATCGCTTCGGGAATGCCGTGCCCACGAATCTTCTCCGAGCCGTAACGGGCCATCAAACCGACGATGAGACCACCGATCACCGGGATGATCACCACCCAGATACCCAATGTGTTGAGGGCCGGTGAGCGGTCCGCAAACGAGAATTGCTGGAAGAAAAACAGATTGGTGAACAGATGAATCAGGCTCAGCAGCACGAATGCCGCAAGCGTGCTGAGGGCGCCGATCCCCGCAGCGAGTGCGGAAATGCCGGGAAGCCGCGCGTTCGTGGAAAAATCACGCTTATGGGTGTCGAGACTCATGGTGGCTCAGAAAGGTGACTCAAAAATCAATCTGGGGAACGTTAAAGGCGCCTTCGAGCGACTTCAGTTCGGCACGGTGCATCTCGGCGAGACGGGCCAGCACCTGTTCGCCCGCTTTCAACAGATGAACCTCGACCTGGCGGCGGTCCGTCTCACTGACCTTTCTGCGGACCAGGTCGAGTGCCTCACAGCGCGACACGAGCGCGACCACACCGTGATGCTGCGCCTGAAGCCTTTCCGCAAGCTCGCCGACGGTTGCCCAGTTGCGCTCCGGATAACCCTTGATATGCAGGAGCAGCAGATACTGCAACGGTGTGATGCCTTCGCCCTGGGCGGCCTGCTCAGAAAAACGCTCAAAGCGCCGCATCTGGTAGCGAAACTCGGACAGTTGCTCGAAGTCCGTCTTGGTCAAGCCGCGGGCGAGTGTTTTCATCGGCGTTCCGTGGAGAAATAGGTAAAACTTGAATTATATCATATCGTGATATTTATGTACGTGAGCATGCGCAAATGTCCGTGGTCGTGCTAGGCCGCGTGTCGCTGCTTCGCGTAAGCCTGACGATATAGTCCCGCGATGAGGTCGGCCTGCGTGATCATCCCGGCAAGCCGCTGATTGGAGTCCAGAACCGGGATATGGTGGTGCCCGTAGTTCGCAAACACCGGCACCAGTTCGACGATCGGCGTCGCCGCGTCGACGGTACGAACATCGCCGTTCATCAGTGCACCGACAAGCGGCGACGGGGTGATGCTGGGCCGGAACCAGCGTTGCAGGGGAGACGACAAACCGGTCCCTTTGCTGAATGCCCGTTTGTCGACAAGGTCGGCGCAGGTCACGATACCGATCACGTGTTGCCTCTCGTCAGTGACCGGAAGTGCCTTGATATGGCGCTGTTTCAGCAGACTCCATGCGGCCGAAGCTCTCGTGTTTGCCGACACGGCGACCAGCGAACGCGACATGATGTCCGCGCAGGTCAGTTCATTGAACGTGCGGGCGTAGGCCTGCAACTGAACGTCGCGCAACAGGGATTCCAGATCGTCCGTGTCGATATCGAGCAATTCCCCGCGCCGGTTCAGCACCGCCTCGAGGTCCGCGCGCGTGAAACCCTCGTTCGACGCCGCGGCCGAGGTTGCCGCGCCTTTGACCGAACTCTGGGCGACGTGCGGGTACCGATGCCCGGTCGCTGCGTGGTAGGCGATGGCGGCGCACAGCAGCGCCACCGACTGGATCGCAATAGGCTCGGCCACGAAACGGTAGCCCAGCGCGTGCACGGCCGGGCCACCCAGAACCGCGGTCAGGGCGACCGCGCCTGACGGCGGGTGAACACAGCGCAACGCGAACATCGCGCAGATCGCCAGCGCGACGGCCAAAGCGGCGGCGCCCACCGGATCGGCGATCCAGCCTGCGCAGGCAACGCCGACCGTCGCGGAAACGAGATTGCCGCCGATGATCGACCACGGCTGCGCCAGCGGACTGGCCGGCACCGCGAACAGCAGCACGGCCGACGCACCCATGGGCGCCACGAGGAGAGGAATGTTGGCCGCCGGTCCGAGCAGGACGTGCATGCTGCCGCCAGTGAACGCAATCCCAAGCAATGCGCCGAGACACGATCTGAAGCGCTCCGGCCACCGGACGGCAATAGGGTGGGGGACAAAGCTGGAAAGCCAGCGGATGAGGGCGTAGCGGGACAAGATTCGACCAGGAAAGTAAGGGGGGCGGTACACATGGGCGAGGCCACACCTTACGGCGAAATCCTCACGGAACCAAAGAACGCGTCGTCATGATTATATTTCATTGTGATATAAAAGTGCCTTCCAGGTCGCCGACGCCCCGTGGTACCGGGCTGGCCAACGGTTAGGCCTGGTCCTGCGCATCGTCCAGATTGGTCCTGCTAACGGTATTCGCGACTTGAATAGATCACGCTGTGATATAAAATGAAGGCAGGCCTTCTCGTGACGGACTCTTGAACAGGAGCAGTCCGGATGAAACTACAAGGATGATTTGTCTGGATGGCATGCGCCCATGGGGATGCGGTGCTTCGCTCCGATGCATAAAGCCAGTCACCGTGAAGGCCCCCGGTCGCCATCACAGGATGGCGATCACCGGTTCCGCCCGGCGTCGCGTTGCATGAGCCTTCGGGGGCAAGCCCGAATGGCTTTCCGGCGCGATAGCGCAATACAGACCGAAACAAGGAGCCATCATGCTGATCACATTTCAATCGCCCGCCACGCCCGATGTCGTCATGCTCAGGGATCTCGCGCAATATCTTCTGGGTCTCGTGGGCAAGCGGCTCGATACGCGTGGTGTCATTCTCCACGATGAGTTGCCTCGCGCAATCAGCCGTCTCGAAACGGCGATTTCGGACGATGAAAAAGCGGAGATTGCCCTCGAATCACTGCAGTATTCCCGCGAACGCCGTCAGGAATCCGGCAGTGGACTTTCGCAGCGGGCGTGGCCATTCCTCGACATGATGCGTGAGGCCAGCAAACAGAACGCCGACATTATCTGGGGGCTGTAGACGCCGCATTGCAGCGTGAGCGTATTCCGGGTGCGTGCTGCACCGCCCGCTGAAGGAAGCCAGGATGAAACGATGGATTGCACCGCCCCTGTTCGCAGCGACTCTCGCCGCGTGCGGCATCTGTGCGCCAGCGCGGGCAGCCGCGCCTTCGTGCGGCCAACGACAAGATGCGGGCTCAAGATCGTGCGTCTACCGGAACGGCGGCGAACCGGTCAGGACGTTGGGGGCTGCGCCAGCCAATGAAGCGGCTGCTCCTTACTTCCCTGATATTCCGATGAGGGTTGTCGGCGCGTACGGCCGTACGACGCTCGATATGCTATCGAGCGGACCCTTCATGCTGGTGAAGTGGCCGAGTGGCTGCTGCCCGGACAGCAGACGATGGCACACGGGAGACACGCGTCACAAGCATACTGGAGACGATCAGCATGTGATCTTTCTCTGGCCCGCACTGTAGACGATCCGTCAGCGGGACGAACAATCCAGATGAAGCATCGCCCGACCGCCGACGATTGTCGCATCGGCGGCCAGGACCTGAGGAAGTGAAGGAGGCAACACTGGACCGATACCGCCAGCAGCGTTAAGGTCCGTGACGCGTGCGGTTCCACCAGTGCCTCCCGGTTGCACGCCGGAAAATCCGTTCACGAGGATCGTCTCCCGGAGCCTGCGCAATGACAAAAAGAATCACCAGCACCAGCACGGCGCCCGCAACAACAATCTGTACAAGAAGATCCACTATCATCTTCGTCTCCATCATGGTTGTGCGCTCAACAAGATATCCTGGCGACCACGATTCGAATTCGCGCAAGCCCCATCAGGCGGCCACC
Source organism: Paraburkholderia sp. 22098 (assembly GCF_052045935.1). NCBI lineage: Bacteria > Pseudomonadati > Pseudomonadota > Betaproteobacteria > Burkholderiales > Burkholderiaceae > Paraburkholderia > Paraburkholderia sp. 22098. The sequence goes on from NZ_JBQEPV010000017.1 coordinate 84,887, forward strand.
TTGAACAGGACGCCGCAAGATACGCGGTCGAGCGGTAATGCATGGTTTTCTCCTTGCCACCAGCGCGCAAAGAAACCGTGCGGATGATGTCCAATGACGATCAGGTCGACCTTCAGGGAATCCGCCAGGCGGGAAATCTGGTCAATCGCATTTCCGACCGAATAGTGTCCCGTTGCAGTCACCCCCCATGCCCGCAGCCAGTCAATTCCCTCGCGCAGCGTCTCTTGTGCGGCCTGCTCATCGACCTCGAATTTCATCGACGAAAGAACGTCGAACGCGCTTGACCAGTAGGTGTAGTCGAAGATCGAGAGCAGATGGGTTTCAGCTTGCAACTGCTGCGCGAGGGCCGCACCGAAGCGCAGCGCAAGGCGCCCTTCGGGTGTGGCGTCGTAGCAGAGAAGGATCCGGTTGAACGGGGCCATGGTGGATTCCTTTGCCAACTCTCGCGGTGCTATCCATTCGAACGATCGAATCGGTTCGCCGCGAAACCGTTCAGGTGAACATCGGCACGGCCTCGATCAGCACGAAGCCCAGTAACGCGCCCACAGCCGCACCCAGCAGCTTGGGATGCCAGCGTTGCAACCGCAGCATGCTGAGCAGCTCGCCAACCAGGATCGCGCCGAGCAGCGCAAATGCAATCAGCAGGTAGCTGATCTCAAAGTCGTTATTGATGACCATTGCGCCTCCTTTAAGTCGCGTGAGACTGCATCATCAAAGCTTGGAAGAAGTCTTTTGCCCGTAAACCGAGGACACTTTCGCGGGTTCAGGTTCCCTGGCGCCAGTTGCCGGGGTTTTGATGCGGACTGTTAATTCAATTATATATCATGACGTGACATATGTGATCACCCGCTCCGCCAACTGCGAGGTGATCGAGGTCGCTGTCGGAAAACGCATGATGAATGAGGATCAACGGGCTCGCTGAACCTCCTCCGTTTCTAGTGGGAGCACAGGAGAACGGCCCTCCTGACGAATCTGGCAGATCGGCAGAACATCAAAACATGAGATATTTCGGGGTCAAGGAATGCCCCCGATAGCGGCTCTGAAGTCGATGCCCGTGAAGCCGCAGTGGCGTGATTTTTGCCACATTGCAGTACAGGCCCCGTGATCGCCGCAGGACGATCAGCAAAGTCGAGGGAGGAAAGCCATGACTGACGTCGACGAAAAAATCAGGCATCCGCAACCGGTGAAGCACAGCGATAACGGGAAAAGCAGGATGCCGCAACGTGACGAAGCGGGAGACAAGCCCGTCAAGACGCGTGGCGAAGGCGAGCCGCCTGTGGAGTGATACGAGGGGCTGCGGCCTGTCCAGCGCACAAAGCGGTTCAGTCGCCTTGCGGGGGGCTGGCGAACGCGGTCTGTGGACCGCGTGGAACCTCGACAACAACGGTACCCGCGAAGCCGCCGTCTGCCTCGTTGCCGCCAGTCGGCTCCCGTATGAGCTCACCGTCGACCTGATCTACGCCGGGATCCGGCAAGGCAGCCGCACCATGATCAACGACGAACTCAAGTTGTGGATCCAGTCATCTGGCACTGGTCGCATGCCGCAGCGGTCACGGAAACGGACACCTCGTCAATGCGCTGATGCGCGTGGTGTATCTGGGCTGGTTTCTGCAGCGAGCCGGATACGGCAACTGTCCGGCTGAGCAATTCAGGATTGCCGAGTACGCCGTTGAGGCGACTTTGTCACAGGCTCGCGACTGTGGCGAATGGCGGCTACCGCCCGGGACAATCGTTGACTTCGAAGCATTGCTGGCGCTTTACGACTCGCAACTCGCCCGTGCGCCACTTCACGAAGTACTCGCGGCGGAGCAGAAGCTCAGGGCATTCCTGGTCGGGACGTCCCGTTCCCCCATTCCCGTGGATGCCTGATTCTGGCCGGGGCAGGTCGCGGCCGTGGGGCGTTATGCGGCAGTCGGCCTGCGGGTCAACGCGATCGCCAGGGGTTGGCCGTCCGGAGCTGGGTTCATGAGTCGTGCTTCGCAGAACCAGTTTCTGCAGCGGGCGGCCCCTCCCAGTTCATCCGGTGGCGTTTCACCGTTTCGCGATGGCGTTTCTCCTCTTCCTCATGCAGGTAGAGGCTCGTGGTGTTCAGCGACACGTGACCGAGATTGTCGCGCACGGTGCGCAGGTCGACACCGCCGTCGGCCTGGTGCGAGCCCGAGGTGTGTCGCAGCCAGTGCGCCGACGCCCGGTCCAGTTCATCGGCGCGATCCGTGAATTCTGGCCCGCGGGCGCGCAGCCACGTTGCGGCGTTGCCGAATACGCTTTTGATCGCGTCGTGCACGGCTGAGCGCGACATGCAGCGGCGCTTTCCCCTGAACGGGATAAGAAGCGGCGTGTCGTCGGCGCGGCCCGGGAGCGACGGCAGGCCGTTCGCCTTCCGGTAGCGGGCCAGTTCGGCGACCAGTTCGGGCGATGCGGGGACGATCCGTGGCCGGTCGCCCTTGCCGAGGATGTCGAGCCACCACCGCTCGCGTCCGTCGGCGCCGAGCCGGCGCGAGAAGTTGCCCATCGTTCCGGTGGCGACCTCGGAGAGGCGCATGCCCTGCAGGTAGAAGAGGGAAGTGAGCCACCGGCAGCGGGCGGCGTACGCCTGCTGCAGCCCGGTGTCCTGCGGCAGTTGCGCGACGAAGCCCTTGACCTCATCCCACAGTGAAATGGACAGGTAGCGCGTGACCCGCGGCGCCGTGCGCTTTCCACGCTGTCGCAGCAACGCCATCGGGTTGCCGCGCAGGTAACCGGCGTCCACCAGCCAGGTGAACATGCCGTTCAGGATGATCAGCGCCTGTCGCTGGCTCGCCGGTGACAGCGGTCCGTTGAACGGCCGCCAGCGTGCGTCGCCGCGTGGATACTTGCCGCCACTGGCCGACACCCAGCGGTCCGCGGGTTGCGGATTGCAGACAAACGCCCTGAACAGCAGCAGATCTTCATGGGTGAGCGACGACAGCGGCTTGCCGAGTTGCACGACGGCCCACAGCAGCAGGCGTTCGGCTTCCTTGCGGTAACTGTCGAAAGTCGTCTTCGTGTCCGCGTAATTGGACAGCCACGCGCGCACCGCATCAAGGTCATTGCGGGCCGACAGCTGCGAATGCCCGGGGTCACCCCGGTTGGTGCCGTCGCGACCGTCCAGGCGTCCCGGAATGACCAGCGACTCGACAGGCTGCACGGACGCTATCGGGGTATCTGACACGATTCGGGCGGCTCCGACGGGTGTGATGCGGTGACGACCGGCGGTCCCGTGAAATGGACGAACCTGCTGGCCCTGACCGGGCAGCTGTTCTGAAACACGACACGCCAGGCGTTCGCACGAGTCGGGTAATTGTCTCCGCGACGCGAAGAGTTTTGCCGGCCAGATCCTGCGTGGCCCGCGGCGACTGGTTTGCCGGGATGTGCTGCCTCCTGTAAGGTGTCAGGCTGACCCACCCAGGTGGGGCGCTTGGCGTGGGCTCTTCGGCAGAAAGGAAAATCATGAACAAACAGGAACTCGTTGATACGGTCGCGACAGCAACCGGCAACAGCAAGGTGGCCGTGGCGGCCGCCGTCGATGCGATCATCGGCGCAGTGACGGGCGCGGTCGCGAACGGCGAAGCCGTGCAGCTGATCGGGTTCGGTACGTTTGCTACCGGTGCGCGCGCGGCCCGGGTTGGCCGTAATCCCGCCACCGGAGCTGAAATGCAGATCGCTGCGACAAAGACGGTCAAATTCACGGCGGGCAAAGCGTTCAAGGACGCGGTCAATGGCGCGTGACCGGAACTGGCGCTGTTCCCTGAAGCGGAAGTTCCAGTCAGCATGAGTGCACTCACGTCGATACCGCTACTGAATGAAGTCAGGGAGCTGATTGATTCGGCTCGTGAGCGCGCGGCGGTGGCCGTCAATGCCGAACTGTCGCTGCTGTATTGGCGGATTGGACACCGCATCCGGGCAGAGGTGCTGGGCGGTGCACGTGCAGAGTACGGCCGGCAGGTGATAGCATCGCTTGCGGGAGCACTCACCGCTGAGTACGGCCGCGGCTGGAGTGAGCAGCAGTTGCGGCACTGCCTGCGGGCCGCAGAGATTTTCCGGGACGAGGCAATTCTCTCCGCAGTGCGGAGAGAATTGAGCTGGACGCACATCAAGACGCTCATTTATGTCGACGACCCGCTGAAGCGGGAGTTTTACCTTGAGCTCTGTCGGCTCGAACGCTGGTCATCCCGGCAATTGCAGGAGCGCATGGATTCGATGCTCTTCGAACGCAGTGCGATTTCGCGGAAATCCGCAGACGCGATCCGGCATGATCTGGCGCAAATGCGGCAGGAGCGGCGTGTACAGCCGGACGTGCTGTTGAAAGACCCGTATGTGCTGGACTTCCTCGGCCTGAATGATCACTACCTCGAAAAGGATCTCGAAGACGCCATCCTGCGCGAGATGCAGCAATTCCTGCTTGAACTCGGTGCTGGCTTCACATTTGTGGCCCGCCAGAAGCGGCTGCAGATTGATAACGATGATTTCTATATCGATCTGCTTTTCTACAACCGCAAGCTCAAGCGCCTCGTGGCAATCGAACTGAAGCTTGGCTCATTCAAGGCTGAATACAAGAGCCAGATGGAACTGTATCTACGCTGGCTGGCGAAACACGAACAGGAACCTGACGAGCTGCCGCCACTTGGCATCATCCTTTGCGCCGGCAAGAAACAGGAGCAGATCGAACTGCTCGAACTGGACAGGAGCGGCATCCACGTCGCTGAATACCTGACCGTGCTGCCGTCCCGCGAGACCTTGCAGGCCAAACTTCACCAGTCCATCGAGGCAGCGCGGCTGCGGTTGCGGGCCAAGCCGGAGAAATGAGGTTTTTGCGCGCTGCCGTCGGCGCTGATCGCGGGAATCGCTGAGACATAAGCCCGGAACGATGAACGGCTTGCAGCGGTGAGTCGCGCTCAAAGCAATGCATGAATACGGTCGCGGCCGCCGCCGCTGCTACTTTTACTTCGAAAACGCTCTTACTTTTACTTCATCGGACGATGGTCGTCGCCAAGCGAATCACTATACTGTTGGAATTTCACTTAGGTTCGTTTGTTCTATGCCTGATCTTTCAAACTATACGGGTGATCAGCCCAACGCGTTCGCAATGAGCGTCATGACCATGCTGGAAGCGGAAGGCTTTGTGGTCGCAACGACCGGGCAGGGCCCGAAAGCTGATCAGCGAAAAACGTTGCGTATCACCTGGCGTGGCGTCTTCATCGGGCTGATGAGCGCCGGCCTATGGGGGCGCAACGTTCCATATGCCTGTTTATACCGATTTGCGAAGGACAGGGCGCCTCTCTCCGTTGCAAAGGCCCCTCAAGGTTTCGACAAGGAGGCCTTCGCCCGGGATCATGGTTGCGACCCGGATGTCCTGCACGTCCACAGTGACTACAGCGGTTCCTATCTTTGGCTCAAAGATGAGGCGACGAGTCTGCTTCTGATGCGAGACTGGTCGAGAAGGATCGATGAAGTCTTCTTTCCGTCAACAATCGGCGGGGAAGCAGAACAAATTCAGAATGACCTTCGCGCCATCTTGGATGATAAGTCGAAATCTGAAACCGAACGCCTCGCAGAAATGGCTGTTCGGCTGGGGCAAGGAAAATTTCGAGCCGACTTGGAACAGGAGTTCGGAAACGCTTGTGCAGCCACGGGGCTGACCGTTCTGCCGGTTCTGCGAGCCTCGCATATCGTGCCTTGGAGGAAATCAGTTGGCGCGCAAAGGCTCGATCCGAAAAACGGGCTTTTACTATCGGCCAACCTAGACGCACTGTTCGACCGTTATATGATCACCTTCCGACCAAACGGCAATTTGGAGCACTCGAAGTTTGTGACGCAACACGACTTGGAAAGGCTCGGTCCCATCCTGGATCTTAAGATCAAGCCGTGCGACAAGCGCGCAGCTTACTTGAGACTCCACAATGCCGAGTTCGAGCGCTTGGAGCAGAAGCGGGAGGAATACGGGACGGCCTCCGTTCGATAGCAACGACGTCCGACGGAAATTCACGCCGCGACCGCATCCACGATCATGCCGCAGTGCACGCGCCGCATCGCGCGATGGCGGATATCGACCTTGCACAGTTTCAAGGGAATGGCGGCGCATAAAAAAATACGGCTACAGCGATTCTGCGTGATATCTGGTTCGTCTATTACAAACTGTCAAGTCATCGCACAATGCATTCGCTGCCACAGTTTGTAGCAACGGGGAAGAAAATGAGTTCTATAAAAAGAAGCAAACTAGGCTTCGAACTGCATTCGGGTGACGTTCTGGTCAAGGAACCGCTCTTGTACATCATCGAGGTTGTCGACAAGACGACGGGTGAAATCGAGGTCATATACGTCGGCAAAAGTAACCGCGGATCAAGCAGGCCCTTCACCGCTTACGACAACAACATCCGGCGAATGATTGCGGGCGATCCGCCTCGCAATGGCAAGGAGTTTAGGCCAATCCACCAACGACTTTTCGACGCCTACCAGGCCGGTCATAACGTCTGCATTCGCTTGGTCAAGAATGTGCCTACCGACACAATCCTGATCGAAGAGCGCCTCTTGCAGGGCCACTACGGGCTATTCTGCGACTAGTCGATCTGATGCCGATGCCGGGCCTAGCGGCCCGTCGACGTGTTAACCTAAGCGCCGAGCGCCTTACTGGCCGTCGCGCGTTGGCGAATGGCTGACGTTCACAACGGAAGAGACATCTCAGTAGAACCTGGTCGAACGACTCAGATGGGTCGGGAGTACGCATTGCCGACTGACCGCTTCGGGGCCGCGGAGTCTCAGTGACCGCTTTAGAGCGGTGAGTTCGGGAAGCGGACCGACGCAGCCCGACCCAACCCGGTCAGACAGCTTCCGTCGATGGCCGAGTTCGGGCGCAGGATTGGCAGCGCGGCTCCATTCGTAGGCACTCGCATGTCCATTGCGTTGTAGCGCCTATGTAGGTAACGGCCCGCGTTCCAGATATGTGCCGAGAGCAATGAACGTCCTCACCCCCTTGAATCCATCAAGACGATGAAATTTGCCTAGCAATTCTTCAAGGGCGGGGGGGTTCTCCGTACGCACCTTCAAGATCATGGCCGTGTCGCCAGCTACGGTATGGATCTCCTCAATCTCGGGAAATGCGGACATATCGAGCACGCGCCGAGTCGTTTCCCAGTTGCTGGTCTCAAGATGGACGAATGCCAAGAGACTTTTCCCGATCTTCGGGCCATCAAGCACAGCAACCGTTGTCCGAATAACCCCTCTGATCTTGAGACGCTTGACCCGTTCATGCACGGCAGGAGCCGAGAGATGAACCTTATTGCCAAGCTCGCTATAGCTAAGTTCAGCATTCTGGGCCAGAAGGATTAATAACTTTCTGTCTATCGTGTCCAATTGCCCCTCATCTCCGCGCGTCCGCCGAACGAGATTCGTATCTTTCTTCATGGTCTTTTATCCACTGTTCTGCCGAATAAAATTATACGGCAACGATGTTATGCAGAACACGGTTCTGCGACGTTGTTCAATTTTATTGTCTTAGGAGTTTCATCATGCAGATCACTACCCACCCCGATTTCGACAATCACGAAATGGTCGTGCATTGCACGGATAGAGCTACAGGACTTCGTGCATTCATTGCGATCCACGACACTGCGCTAGGCCCGGGCATGGGCGGGTGCAGAATGAAGCCATACTCGAGCGAGGAAGACGCATTGCGTGATGTACTGCGATTGTCGCGTGGCATGACCTATAAGTACGCGGCTAGCGGGCTGTCGTACGGGGGAGCGAAGGCGGTCATCATCGACGATGCCATTGCATTCACTCGTTCCGAACGCCTGCTCGCGTTCGGGCGGATTGTCGAAAAGCTCGGCGGCCTCTACACAACCGCTGAAGATGTCGGCATTTCGACCGAGGACGTGCGCTTGCTGAGTACAGTGACACAGCACGTGCGCAATCTACCAATGGAGGACACCGGCGACGGCGCGCTTTGTACTGCTTGGGGCGTCTTCCACGGCATTCAGGCCGGCCTCGAACACCGTGGTTTTTCAGGATTCGCTGGCCGAAAGATTGCCGTCGAAGGGCTGGGCAAAGTGGGTATGGCGCTCTGCGGGTTGCTCCACGATGCGGGCGCGAAGTTGATCGTGTCCGACATTGATGAAGAGAAAGTGGAAACCGCCCGGCTGCAGTACGCGGCAACGGCCGTTGCCGCTGGCGATATCCATCGCGCCGATGCCGATGTGTACGCGCCATGCGCGCTTGGAGCCGTCCTCAATCCGGCGACAATACCAGAAATCCGGGCCCGGATAGTGGCAGGGGCCGCCAACAACCAGCTGAGCAACCCATCCCAGGATCGGGTCCTTAGGGCACGTGGCGTAACCTACTGTCCCGACTATGTTGTGAACGCTGGAGGTGTGCTATCGGTCGCCGACAAAGACGGAGTTTTTACTCGCGCCGCTGCTTTGAAGCGCGTGGCGACGATTCTAGCTACAACTCGGAGGGTGCTAGCGCTGGCAGAGACCGAAAACATCCCGACGGGCGAGGCCGCCGATCGCATGGTCCACCGTCGCCTTCGGACGTAGTGCGCTTCCAGCTGCATTCAGCGCGTCTTGGAGGCGCGGTGATTGAGCAGAAACAGTGGCTGCAGTAGCTACATCTGACGAAATTGAAGAGGCCCATTTGTGTTTGAAACATTCGGAACGGCGCCAGAGCGAAGTGTCATTATTGTTGATAACGAACTTCCAATTAGAGAGGTGACCAATGCGGCGGCCGTCTTGCCTTCACATTGGGGCAGCCGCATTTGTCACTATTGAGCGATCAATTTCACAACACGACGATAACGGTCATTGTGACTGTGGCCTAGCTCACGGGCAGATCAGTTGGGCCGTCGGCATCAGCGTCGGCGCGGCGTAAAAGTTTGCCGCTCACGCCAGGCAGCCGGGCTCGACCGATCCTCCGTAGAGGCGTTTCGGACGACATGTTAAACGTACGCGTCAGGTCTGCGTCGACCGATGCGCTACCGACACCATACCGACGCCCGAAGCCCGATTACGCGCACCCACCGCAAACTGCGCCGGAACTGTTGGTGGAACGATATGTCCCCCGATTGGACCACAGCGCTAAGCGTTCGATGTGTCAGCAGCACTGTGCCAGGGAGAAGTTGTTCGCCGACTTCGCTGGGCCGACGCTGCCGATCCTCGCCCGCGACATTAGCATGGCGTATCGAGGCCATTTTTTGTCGCCGCGCCCGGCGCATCCGACTCTCCACGTTCGCGTGCGCGACTTGTTGAACGCAATGAGCGGCCATTCCGCCAGCACTGCCGCCCGTCGTCGATTCAGCATTCCGTCACGCTAAAATGTCCGAGAATCGGGGGCGAGTAACTGGCCAGATGTTTGATCACGAGGTCTACGAACGCCCGTAGACGATGCAGCCGCCGTAATCGCGGTGATAGCCCACCCAGATTTCTCGCGTTGGCGGCTCTTCATTCAAGCGGAGCCTGCGAATGCCACTCACCTGATCTCCGATGACTCGTGGCAGTACAGCGATGCCCGCGCTCATTCCACACATCTGCGTGGACATCGCGGTTGTTCGACCGCAATACGACGGCAGCACGCCAGCTTCTTCCATAACGACCATGTCCGGGATTCGTAATGGTGAAAACAACACCGGGTATCGGCGATGTACTCGCGGCCACGATCCTTCAGACGAACGTCGCTCCGATTATCGACGCCACAAACCAGGATCTTTCATCGCTGATCGGCGCGAAGTCAAGGCGTCGTATCAAGTCGTTTCTGATCTCTGAAATCCGAATGACGCGGGAATCACCGGCTACCTATCCTTCATATCGTCGGGCTACTGTAAGTTCAGGACTGACATGCACCGCGCATCACGGGATGGTCTTGATTTCGGCGCAATTTTCCGGTTAGAACGATCCGGGCTGCCAGGGCATTGCGAGTCGCCCAATAAGTTCTGGCCTTAACTCAAAGAGATACTGTCTGGGATTGGAGCTCATGCTTTCGCCGCGAGAGGACGCAGCCTGGAGCGCGTCGTCGCAAGCAGGTGTCTGTGTTTCGATGGAAATCCGTTCGGGAAGCAGGAGCGGAATTTTCGCACGTCATGAAGACGTCGCCGAACGTATCGCAATCGTTGGGGCTCGACCCGTGGTCCGGATGAAACTCGCCGCGACAATGCCCGCCACCACACAGAACGCGATGAAAAACCAGCCGTTAGTGTAGATCTTGTGGCCCGATGCGTCGACGACCACGAGCGCTGCAAAGATCTTCGCGGAGAAAGCCGCGACGAAGTAGCCCGCTCCATTGACAAAGCCCATCGCCTTGCCATAGACCTCGGGGGAGAAGATTTCGGCAGGTAGCGCGAGGAACGGGCCCCATGCCATGTTCCCGAAGAAACCCATGCCGCAGAGCGCGACCGCGAGCAGAACCTGATTCGCCTGTTGCAACGTGCCGAGCAGAACCACGAACGGAGCGAGCCCGATGAAGCACACGAGGATCATGATCTTGCGGTTACCCTTGAAGACTTTGTCCGACATGTACGATGAGATGAAGCTGCCGATTGCGCCTGCCGCGAAGTAGAGGCCGCTCCACCAGCCCATCGTTTGCATTTTGAAGCCGAAGGTGTCGGACAGGTATAGCGGAATCCACGTAAGCGCGCCGTAGAGCGTGATCTGCATGACGATATCGACGAAAACGACCGCGACATACGTGCGATTCTTGAACAGATCGAGAAAGCGCACGCCCGCGCCCTTGAGAATGGTCTCTTGCGCCGATGCGTATTGCCCGCGTGTGATCGTGCCTGCTTCGAGCTCGTCGCGGTACGCGTATTCCAGATCGGCTTCCGTCGCATGGCGATAGTGCTCCGGCCGGTCGAACACGAACACCGCGATGAGGGCGAGCGGCACGACACCGAGCGCGCCGGTGGCAAAAAACACGATGCGCCAGCTGTCCGCGTGCGCCGCGAATTGCGTAGCAAGGACGCTCGCCCATGCGGGCGTGAGAATCCACGCCCACGCCAGAACGGTTTGCGCACGCGCGCGGCCTTCCTTGTTGAACCAGCGCATGAGCACGCGCGCCGAAGGAACGTATTCGGTGCCCACCAGCATACCGAAGATCGCCATCCGCCAGAGATATTCTTCGCGCGTCTGGATGAGCCCCATATAAATCGTCATTGCGGACCAGACGATGACCGAGAAGATCAGCATTTTCTTGGCGCCGAAGCGGTCGGTTAGCAAGCCCGATACGTATTGCGCGGGCCCGTAGAAGAGCAGCATCAGGAAGGCGCCGGTGCCGATATCCGCGGTCGTCAATCCGATGTCGTGAGCGATCGCTGGATTGAGCACGCTGCTCTTCACGCGATCGAGATACTGGATGCTGTACGCGATGAACAGCACGAACGCGATGATCCAACGGTAAGCTACGCGAGGCCGCATTTTTTGTCTCCTTTGCCAGTCGTATGTGTTTATCGCGTCGACGCCGCGATTCCGGGTGTGAGGTTCTGGTCGGCCGGTGAGCGTGGCGCGCGTACAAAGACCGCGACTGCCAGTGCGCCGAGCAAGGCGATGGCGCCACTCAGCATGAATGCGCTTGCGAACACCGAGGTCGCCTGCACAAGAAAGCCTGTCGCTGCGGGCGCGAGAATGCCGGCCGTGTTCGCAATCAGATGCATGAAGCCACCGACGCTGCCCATGCGCGTGTGCGGGACGGTGTCGAGGATGATGCCCCAGTACGCGCCGAGCGTGAGGTTCATGAAGAACACCGTGACGGCCATCAGCGCGACGGCGAGCGGAAGGGTCGCGACGCGGCCCGCCAGTGCGACGCACACGGCGGACACGACCAGGCTCGTCACGATGACGATCTTGCGCGAGAGCACAGCTCTCCCCGTAAAGCGATAGATGAGGTCCGATGTCACACCGCCGAGCGCAATACCGACGGCCCCGCACGCCCATGGAATGACGTTCACGAAGCTCATCGACTGCAGGCTGAGATGGCGTTCCATCGTCAGATAGCTCGGGAACCACGAAAGAAAGAAGTACAGGATGTAGGCGTAGCCGAAGAAGGCAAAGGCCGTCGCAAGAATGGATGGACTGCGCAGCCACGCACCGAGCGGGCGGCCGTCGTCTTCGGTGACAGATGCGGATTCAACGGCCGTGTCGTCGCGATGATGCGCGGGCTTTGCGTCAAGCCAGCGGTTATCATGCGGACGGTCGGTAACCAATAGTGCCCACAGCGCGACCCAGACGAGCCCGAGCGCCGCGATCACGACAAACGACACCCGCCAGCCGACGGAAAGCGCCAGTATCCCGACGATCGGCCCGGCGATCGCGCCGCCGAATTGCTGTCCCGCGTTCGCATAGCCGACCGCGCTCGCCTGTTTGCTGCGCTCGAACCAGCCGCTAATCATCTTGTTGGTGCATGTCGCATACGGTCCTTCACCTGCACCGAAGATCACACGCACGACGATGAGCGAACCCATGCCTACCACGCCCGCCGTCAGTCCGCAGAACACGGACCACAGTGACATGCTCGCAACGAGCACGCGCTTCGCGCCGAACCTGTCGGCCGCATAGCCGCCGACGAAGCAGAACAGCGAATAGCCGACGAAGAACACGCTGAACACGATGCCCAGTTCGGCGGGCGTAAGTTGGAGATCTTTCGCGATGAGCGGCGCAGCAACCGACAGCGCAGCGCGGTCGAGGTAGCTGATCGCGCCGGCGAGAAACAGCATGAATACAATGAACCAGCGTAGTGAGCGGAGCTGCATGAGTGTCTCCTGCATGCGATAGGGATTGGGTCGCCGCCGCGCTGCCAATGGACGCGCGTCGCCGGGAGAAGTGCCTTGCAGGCGCTTCTCCTGACGCGTATCTATCGGATTCGAGCGCCCGGGTGGCGCCTACGAAACTTCGTGTTCGCCGAGCGCGGTTTCGTCGAGATCGGCGCCTGCCTGCACGCCGGGTTGGAGGAGCGCCGCGTCCATGAGCGGCAGCGGATCGAGGATGAGCGCGGGTGCGAACGACATGTGGTCGAGCACATCGCGCCGCACGTCGATACCCGGTGCGATCTCGCGCAGCACGAGCCCGTCGTTCGTGGCTTCGAAGACTGCGCGCTCTGTGACGATCAGCGCGCTCTGGCCGCGTGCGACGCCGTTGCGAACGGAATACGTGATGCTCTGCGCGTCGCGCACGAATTTGCTGACCTTCCCCTCGCGGCGAATGTTCATGCGGCCGTTTGCATAGTCGACGTCGAGCCCGCCGGTTGTGAACGTGCCGGTGAACACGAGCCGTTTCGCGTTGGCCGCGATATCGGTGAAGCCGCCCGCGCCGGGATTCGCGCGTCCGAACTTGCTGACGTTCACGCTTCCATGCGAGTCGTATTCGGCGAATGCGAGCGCGGCGAATTCGCACAAGCCGCCGTCGATGACGTCGAACTGCTGAAGACCGTCGAGCAGCGCGCTCGGATGCAGGTTCGCAGAGAACTGCCAGCCGTTCATCACGATGCCGCCGTAAGAACCGTGCTCGGTGGTGAACCAGTAATCCTCAGAACCGGTCTGCGGATCAATCAGACCTTGCTCTGCAAGAATGAGCGGAATGTCGGCCGCTGCGCCGAAGCCGAAGATGCCGAGTTCACGCTTCCTGACCTCGAGCGCCGCGCGCCGCGCGATGACCTTGTCCGGCCCGAACGGAATGGAAGGAAACACGTGGCGATCGCCCGCCGAGACAAGGTAGTTGCGATCGTAGGGCGTGTCGGTCGTCATCATCATCTGCGCATCGACGACAATCGAGTCGACGAAGATGCCCGGAAGCCGCACTTGTGTCGCGGGCCGCTCGCCTCGTCCGACGATGCGTCGCACCTGCGCGATGACGCGCCCGCCGCTGGCCTTCGCCGCGAGCGCGAGTGCGAGCCCCGACGAGACAAGCGGCTCGTCCTCGAAAGAGAGGTTGCCGAATTCGTCGGCGCTGCTTGCGCGGATGATTGCAACATCGATCGGCCACGTGGGATAGAAGAGGCATTCCTCACCGTTCAGCGTGATCTTCTGGATTAGATCGTCCGTGCAACGCGCCGTGAACTTGCCGCCGCCCTGAGCGGGGTCCGCATACGTGCCCACGCCGATGCGTGTCACATAGCCTGGGCTCCTCCGCGCAACTTCGCGCAGCCAGTGCATCGACGCACCGATCGGCCACGAATACGCCTCGATGCGGTTCTCCTGGATGAGTTGCATCAGCGCGGGCCGCTTGCCCGTGCGCGGATCAATGGGATTGATATACGAACCTGCGACGATGCGCTTCATCAGGCCCTCACGCGCGACATGGTCCATACCCTTGATGCCGACCGCGTCGCCCGTTCCGCACGGGAAATAGAACGTCAGGTTGCGCGGCGCGCCGGTGTCCTCGAAGCGCTTGCCGAGTGCCGCGAGCGTGGCGTCCGGCACAACCCAGCCGATCACGCCGACGGATGCGACGGTCTCGCCGTCCCTGATTGATTCCACGGCATGCCTGGCCGTCATGACCTTGGTCATATTCATGATTTCACCGCGAATTTTGCAAAGGTTTGTTGGGCCGCATCGGACTTGCAGTCGTCGGCAAAAATGCGGGCTGCTTCTCGGTCCAGACGCTCGCCATCGAGCGCGATGAACGGCTCGAAAAAGCGCTTGGTCGACGCGACCGCACCGCGTGGAAGTCTGGCCAGTCGTTGCGCGAGCGCGATTGCGCGAGCGTCGGCGTGACCCGCTTCGGCCAAATGGTCAGCGACGCCTAACCGGTGTGCTTCCACGCCGTCGATGGGTTCGTCGCCCCACACGAGCATGCGCGCCCGGACCGCGCCGACCCGCGCGATGAGCGCCTGCAGGCCCCACGGGGGTAGCCAGCCGTTCGGCACCTCGGGAAGATGCCAGCGTGCGTTGACAGCGCTCACGACAAGATCGCACGACACCGCGAGAATGAAGCCGCCGCCGAGCGCGAAGCCCTCCACGGCGGCAATCACCGGCTTCGAGAATCCCGCTATGCCGCGCGCGATCCGCGCCGTTTCGAGTTCGTGTTCGCACATGTGATCGATCGAGAGGCCGCCAAGCTCCTTCAGGTCACTGCCGGCGCAAAAGGCCGGCGGGGCGCCCGACAGCACGATCGCGCCGACCGAAGCGTCGCTTTCCGCCCGCCACAATTCCTCTTCGAGTTGCTCCATGAGCGCCTGACCAAGCGCGTTGCGCCGCTGCGGCCGGTCGAGCACGAGTTGCCGCACGCCGCCGATGTCTTCGATTTGCATTTGTATTCTCCTTAGCTCAGTTGGGCGCCGTCGCGATCGAGCGCATGGCGGATCGCCGACGGCTCCACCTGACGCGGCTCCATTTTTTCGTTGATGGCGATGGCCGCCGCATGTCCAATCGCGTGCCCATACGAGAAGCACTGCGCGGTGACGCGCGCCGAAGCGACCGCCTCGTGTTCCGCCGACAGGCAGCGGCCGGCCACGAGCAGGCCATCTCCCGATTGCGGCACGAAGCAGCCGTACGGCACCGTGTAAAAGTCGTCGAGAATCCACTCGACCTTCGGCTTCGCACCCGCATGCAACTCGATTGGCCACGGCGATACAGCGATGCCGTCGTGGAACTTGCGGGCCGCGAGCACGTCGTCGTTCAACAGGCGCGTGACTCCGCTGACCTGCCGGCTCTGGCGTATGCCCGCCTGCACGCCCGTGTCGTTGACGAAGGCGTTTTCGCACCCGGCGAGGTTCTTCCGGAGGAACTGTGCGTACGCGTGCACCTGCTTGCGCCCTTCGATTTCCGCTTCGGTGAAGTCATCGCGCAGCAGCGGGTTCAACTCGCGGCCGTCCGCACCGGTCACGCGCGTGCAGTTGCAGAGCAATTCCCCGGGCCGCGTCGTCGTGAAGAGCCAGATCTTGGCGCGCGGCAGATTCGCGCCCGCGTCTGCGGCAGCGCGCAGTTTCAGCGAGACTTCTTCGCCCATGATGGTGTCGTCACCGTAGGCCGCGAGAAAACGTCCGATATCCACGCCCAGCAAGCGGAAGATCATCGTCGGGTTCTGCACGCGTCCGTCATGACCGATGAAGCTCGACAGGCCCGCCATCGCGACGATGTCCGCGTCACCGCTTGCGTCGATGGTCAGCTTCGCGCGGATATCGAGCGGACCTTGCTTGGTCCATGCCCGTACACCTTCCACGCGCGTCCCTTCCATCAACACGCCGGTCGCAATCGAGTGATAGATCACCTTTACGCCGGTATCGGTGAGCAGCGCGTCGGCGGTATCGCGCCAGATCAGCGGATCGTGTACGCGCGTCCAGGTGCGCCCGTACCGGACGGGGTCCGCCAGTCCTCCGCGCGTTTCCAGCGCACGCACGAATTCGTCCGCGAAACCGAAGACGACCTGCTCGGGTTTGGCGCATGCGCGCTCCGTCGCGAGATACAGACCGCAGACGGTGCCAGAGAGGCCCGCGACCGCGCCGCCTCCGCAAAAGCCATAGCGTTCGAGCACGGTGACGCGCAGACCCTGCCTTCGCGCCGTGACGGCAGCCGCCACGCCCGCCGCACCGCCGCCAACGACCAGAACCTCGGTGGAAAGCGCGTCGATCGGACGATGCTCCATCATTGATAACCCCATGATATCCTCCTGACATGTCAGATGAACATCAGAATAACGATTAAAGTGAGACTGCGTCAACCGCTGTCGATTGCACGTTAACCCCGAGGGCGCATCGCGAAGCGCACGGTGCGGCAGGATGGGGACCGGCGCGAGCCGCCTCACGCGCCTGATATGTAATACTCACCGTGGTCCAATCGAACTCTCTAACCGGCTTCATGACAAAAACCAGCACGCGTGCCACGCCCGCCGACCCCGATGCAAACGAGCCCAAGGTGGATTACGCCTATCGACGACTAGAAGAGATGATCGTGACGCGAGAACTGCCACCAGGCGCGCTCGTCTCCGAGGTCCAACTCGCAAACGAGATCAACGTGGGCCGCACGCCGGTTCGCGAGGCACTGGCGCGCTTGAAGCAGTTCGGGTTTGTTGAAACGCATCCGCGGCGCGGCACATTCGTGTCGACCGTCGATGTTCGCAAGCAGCTGGAACTGCTGGAAGTGCGTCGCGCCTTGGAACCTCTTGTCGTGGCAGCAGCATGCGCGCGCGCGACAAGTGTGCAGCGCACGCAGATGAAATCGCTCGCGGACCACATCATCCGGGCGGCCAAGCAGCGCAATGTGAATGAATATTTCCGGGTGAATCGCGCGATCCACGAACTGGAAGTCACCGCGACGCACAATTCGATGCTCACGACGACCATGCAGGTCATCCATGCTCAATCACGGCGCTTCTGGTTCGTGCACGTACAGCAGAGCGAGGCCTTTGCGGAGGGTGCCGCTCTCCACGCGGCCGTGCTGCGTGCCATCGCGAAGGGTGCGGCCGACGAAGCCACGGCCGCGGGCGATGAACTGATGGTCTTTCTCGATCGGCTGACTCGCTCTGCGTTCGACACGTTCGGCTGAACAGGCGTCGCAGCTCAGATGTCAGGACACTTCGAGAGATGAGCGGCCGGACGTTCGTTCATGGATCGATCAAGCCATATTTAGCGGCGCGCCGATTGAAGTCTTCGTAACCGGTAATCGCGTCGAGCGCGGCGCGGGACGCGAGCGATCCATCCAGTGCGCGGATATCGCGTTGTTCTGCGAAGGTCCGCAGGGTTTGTTCAATGGCATGTTGTGCCGCTTGCAGGCACAGGCCGTGATAGATCGCGAGGTCAACTCCGGCCGCCTGCTCGTCGGCGACGCTCGCGCCGGCCGTGTTGACCAGCACGACCTTGCCCGGAATCCGCGCGCGGATTGTCGCGAGTTGAGCGACATCAAGCGCGCTTGGCATGACCGCGTCGGCCCCGGCGTCGAGATACGCGATCATTCGTTCTAGCGCATCCAGTGGATTGCCGCTCACCTCGGCGATGTCAGTACGCGCGATGATCTGGAAGTTCGGATCTGCGCGCGCATCGAGTGCCGCGCGGATCTTCTGCACCATTTCTCTCGTCGAGAGCACTGCTTTTGGCATATTGGTATGTTTGCCGCTGACGTGATCCTCGATATGAATCGCACTGACGCCGCTTCGCTCAAGAGCGCGGACCGCCTTACCGATTCCTGCCGCGTTGAAGAAGCCGCCTTCGGCATCAGCGATCAGTGGAATGCTTAGTACGTTGCAGAACTCGGCGAGCCTCACACACAGCGTCGTCAAATCGAGCCAGCCGACGTCTGGTTGCCCGACGCTGGTGGATAGCGCATAGCTACCGACGTAGGCGACCTCGAAGCCTGCGCGTTCAACCTGCAACGCCGATAGCGGATCGAAGGTGCCGGGAGCAGCCAGCGTGCGCGGTCTGCTCATCCGCTGTCTCAGTCGGGCACGGAGCATAACTGCTGCATTCATGACGACTCAAACTCCGCAGCGGCCGGACCCTGTGTGCCTGCCGGCGACGGCAGGCGGTTGAACAACAGCAGCAGACTACCGATCACGAGAATTCCGACCATGCCGAGCAGGCCGGCCTGCATCGTACCCGTCAGTGTCTTGAGATAGCCGATTAAGGTCGGACTCACGAAACCTCCGAACAGTCCAATCGTGTTGACAAGCGCGACGCCGCCGGCTGCCGTGTCGCCCTTCATATAGTCCGACGGCATCGCCCAGAATACTGTGTACGCGGCCCACAGCCCGGCGGTCGCCACCGTGAGGCTGATGAGGGTGATCAGCAGGCTGGTATCGTTCAGCGCCGCGATCAGCAACGAGACGGCGGCTAGCGTGAGCATCGACACCGTGTGCCAGCGACGCTCGCCAAGACGGTCCGAGCGGCGTCCCCACCAGACCATCGCAAAGATCGCCGCGATGTAGGGAATCGCCGCGAGGATGCCGATCGTCATTGTGCTGGTGACGCCAGCGCTCTTGAGGATGGTCGGCAGCCAGAAGCTCACGGTGTAATGCCCGCAGATGATGCAGAAGTACGAGACGCCGAGAAGCAGCACGCGTGGATCAGAGATCACGTGGCGGAACGAATGGTGACGAGGCCCATCGCCTGCTGTGTCGCGCTTCAGTTCGGCGGCGAGCAGACGCTTGTCGGTGTCACTGAGCCATTTCGCTTCGGCCGGGCGATCGGTGATCCAGAACAGGCCGAACACGCCGAGCAAGACGCTCGGCAGTCCCTCGGCAATGAACATCCATTGCCAGCCGTGCAGGCCGCCGACCGTGTCGAGCAGCATCATCGTGCCGGTCGACAGCGGCGCGCCGAAGATCCCACCAATCGGCCCGCACAGCATGATCACGGTGATCGCGCGTGCCATCCGGCTTTGGGGGTACCAGTAGGTCAGGTAGAAAATCAGCCCGGGCGCGAAGCCAGCTTCGAACACGCCGAGCAGGAAGCGGATCACGTAGAACGCGTTGGCGCTGGTGACGAACATCATGCTCGCCGACGTCAGGCCCCAGAGGATCATGATGCGGCTCAGCGTGCGGCGCGCGCCGATTTTCGGGAGCAGGATGTTGCTCGGAATCTCGAAAAGCATGTAGCTGAGAAAGAAGACCCCGGCACCGAGACCGTACGCGGCGTCGCTCAGGCCGACGTCAGCCTGCATCTGCAACTTTGCGAAACCGATGTTAATCCGGTCGAGATACGCAAACACATAGCACAGCGTCAAGAAAGGCAGGAGCCGCCAGTTGATCCGCGCAAAGAGGTTATTCGTGGAGGTCGTCGACGACCATGTGGCGTCGTTTTGCATGTTGTCATACACCGTGGGGGATCGAAGGTGTGGAAATGTTTCCCGGTCAAAATGTCGGGCACAACAGCAATCGCATCGCCGTTGCGCTGCCTTTTCGGCATCGCTCCGTCAGCATCGCACAAGCGCACTGCTCACATGCACTTCTGAGCCGAATAGCGGCATTTGCTCGACGATCAGCTCGAGCACGCGTTGCGCGGCATTCGGCAGTCGACGGCCCTCGCGGAGCAGCACGCACGACTGTGCCGCACCGAACAGGGGATGCGCGAGCGGCGCGACGCGGAAGGCCGGATCTGCGCTGTGAGTGAGCGTCGCCGCGTACGTCAGGAAGGTGACGCCGTTGCCGCTGCGCACGAATCGCTTAAGCATCGCGACCGAGTTCGACACGAGCGCCGGCGTGAGCCGCACGCGCTCAAGGTCGGCCACTGCGCGCACGATCTGGCCCAGCCCGAAAGCCGACGACATCAGTGCGAGTGGAAAGGGCGCGAGTTCGGCGATTGTCAGGGGTGTGTTCCGCGACGCTAGCGGGTGCGCGCCCGACATTAGCACGCAGACGGGGTTCGCGGCGATCGCATGCTGCGTCACGCGCGCCGCGGGCTGCGGGTTGTACGCAAGGCCGATGTCCACCTCATCGTTCGCAACTTCGCTGATGACGTCGTTGACCGCAAGCGTTTTCGCAATAATGTTCAATTGCGGATGCGCGTTGATAAACGGTGTCAGCACATGATCCATGAGCGGGTCGACGAAGCCTTCGCTGATGGCCAGGCGCACGCTGCCGATCTGAAGGCCGTTCAAATTTTGCAGCGTATTTTCAAACACCGCGCGTTCGGACTGGCAGCCGCGCCAGTACGCGAGCAGCGCGTGCGCTGCCTCGGTCGGCGCGACGCCGCGATTGCCGCGTTCGAACAACGGCGTGCCGATTTCGTCCTCGAGCAGCTTCATCTGCCGTGTCAGCACTGAGGACGCGGTGTTGAGCGCATCCGCCGCCGCGCGGATCGAGCCGCGCGCCAGAATTTCGTGGAAGTAGCGCAGACGGCGCTGGTTGATTTCACCAATGGCCATTCGGTTCTCCTGATCTGTCGGAATGATCTCGTCTGAGGCGAGTCGCGATGAACCCGACAGCCGTGCGACCTTCCGGGCTGTTGAAATGTTGGCAGTATGTCAGATCGCGCATCTGGGGGGCGAGGGACCGGTCTGTGTCAGCGTGCTGCCCGTCAGGCAGCGTCGAAGGCCGCATTTTGCTGTTGCCGCGCGCGCGGGTCTGGATCGAGCATTGAAGCCTGCGCTATTGCATCGGTCTATGCCTCGCGGCATGGCAATTACCCGTCAAACCTACCAGACAAAGCGGAATGAAAATAGTGATCGCGGGTTTCCAGCACGAAACCAATACATTCGTCGGGCGAAAGGCGCTCTACCAGAACTTCGTGAATGGTGAAACGTTCCCCGCGTTGAGGCGCGGCCAGCAAGTGCTTGGTTTCCGAAACGTCAACCTTCCGATCGGGGGCTTCATTAGCGAGATTGAACCGGACGGTCATACGCTTGTCCCGGTACTTTGGGCAGGCGCAGGTCCCTCGGCACACGTTACGCATGACACGTATGAGAAGATTGCCGGCGAAATCGTCGAGGCGGCTGAAATGCATGTGCCGGATGCTGTTTACCTCGATCTGCACGGCGCCATGGTGGCCGAACAGACCAACGATGGCGAAGGCGAACTGCTGGCCCGCTTGCGAAGCGTGCTCGGACCTCGCATTCCTATCGTCGCGTCGCTCGATTTGCACGCGAATGTCACCGAGCGCATGCTTGCTTGCGCCGACGCGCTTGTCGCGTACCGAACCTATCCCCACGTCGACATGGCTGCAACGGGCGCGCGAGCTGCTCGCCTTTTGCGGGCGCTTCTGGGCGGAGAGCGTTGGCACTGCGCCTGGCGCCGGTTGCCCTTTCTTATTCCCCTGAACGCAATGTGCACCCTCGTCGAGCCGGCAAAATCGGCCTTTGAGAAGGTCGAGCAACGAGAGAAGGGCGGTCTTGCCTCAATGTCGTTCGCACTCGGCTTTCCTGCCGCCGACTTCCCCGAATGCGGGCCGATGGTGTGGGCGTACGGGACACATAGGAATCCTGTGGAAGCCGCCGTCGGCCAAATTTTCGATGAGATAGCGCTTTCGGAGGCGGACTGGGCCGTCGATTTCCTCACGCCGGAGGACGCCGTGACGCAAGCCATGCAGCTGTCTGACGGCAGGAACAGACCGGTCGTGATTGCTGATACGCAGGATAATCCGGGCGCCGGGGGCGAATCCAACACCACCGGAATGCTTCGGGCACTCATCGCCCAGGGCGCCAGTAGTGCTGCATTCGGCGTTGTTCATGATGCCGAGGCCGTTATCGCAGCACAGCAGACCGGCATCGGCCGCTCGCTGGAAATTGAAATGGGTGGTGAATCCGGCTTGCCCAATGGTGCGCGCTTTCGTGGTGTTTTCGAAGTCGTCGAACTGTCGGACGGGAAGTGTGTGTTCGATGGTCCAATGCTCAATGGCATGCAGGTTCAGTTGGGGCTGACTGCATTGCTGAAAATCCACGAGATTTTCGTCATTGTCAGCAGCGAACGTCCACCTCAGATGATGGATCGCAATCTCTATCGGGTGGCGGGTATCGAACCCGAGAACATGCGCATTCTTGTCAACAAAAGTTCGGTGCACTTTCGTGCTGACTTCGACGCCATTGCTTGCGCGACACTCGTGGCAAAGGCGCCGGGAGGCATGCGCGCCGATCCGCGTGATCTTCCCTGGAAGGACTTGCGACCCGGTTTGCGCATCGCTCCGCTCGGCGCCCCCTTCAGGGCGCGCATTGACGAGCCCGTATGAACAACGGGCCGGACCGCGCCGGAGGACCCCCTGGTTTAAGTAATCTTGTCTGTGGCGGCATCGAACGACGGGCTGGCTTCCTCGATCTGCGCCAGGATTGGTTCAACCTGCTGCCGTAGCCACTCGGAAGCCGGGTCTCGATCTGAATAGGCAGCCCAGACCATCGAAATTGGTGTGATCCTGAAGTCGAACGGGACGGGGCTTGCCACCAGCCCCAACAGCGCGGCGTACCGTTTGATGATCCTCGACGGCAACGTAGCGATGACAGGCGTTTGCATGACGGCGCCGAGAATGGTCAGGAATTCGGGCGCAGCCATGGCCACGTCAAGTTCAACGCCTGCGGCGCGCAGGGCGTCGTCCAGACATCCGCGAATACTCGCGTTTTGCGAGACAAGGGCGTGTTTCTGAGCCAGGTACGCACTTCGGCTGACGGGCATCGACAGATTGAGCAGGCGGGGGTTGAAGCAGCACATCAAGGACTGTTCGAACAGTAGTTTCCTTCGATGCCGTTCAGCGCCGTCGCCAAAACATCCGATCGCCAGATTGATCACGCCGTCATCCAGCATTCTGTGCACGTCGCCCGGTTGCGCCGGGCGACCAAGTAGCCGGATTCCCGGAGCACACCTTTGTACGTGGGCGGTCAAGCACGGCATCAGGAGCACCTCAAGCTCGCTCGAAAAGCCGATCGAAAAAGTCCGCTCCTCGCTTTCGGGACGAAACCTTTCGCGGGCAGTGATCGCATGCTGAGCCTGCTCGAGAACCGTGCCGATTGCCGCCGCGAGCGCTTCAGATCGGGGCGTCGGCTTCATTGTGTGCCCCACACGAACGAAGAGTTCGTCATCGAACAGCATACGCAGCGTACCAAGGTTGTGGCTCATGGCCGACTGCTGGATCTTCAACCGCGTGGCTGCCTTCGTGACGCTGCGCTCGCGCATCAGCGCATCGAAGGCGACCAGCAGATTCAGGTCGAAAGACCATAAATTGAAGTGATCGATGGAGCTCATGATTTGAATCGATTTGTTCGTTCGTTGTTGGAATCATAGACTACGGACGTCCTTTCAGCCAAGCGAGACGCAGCATGATTCATCCGAACAAAACCTACCGGATCGGTGACGTGACCGTCACCAAGATCGAAGAAATGCGCCTGAACGTCGCGCCGCCGACCTTTCTTTACCCGGCGTGGGAACCTGAAGAACTCGAGCCCAATCTTCATTGGCTTACGCCCAGCAACATGGACGCGACGACCGGAAACCTGATCCAGAGCATTCACACGTGGCTGGTGCGCGCGCCGCATCGCACCATCCTGATCGATACCGGCTCCGGCAACGACAAGGAACGGCCGCAGAATCAGATCTTCCATCATCTGAACACGCCGTATCTGCAGCGGCTCGCCGCGGTTGGCGTGCGCCCTGAGGAAGTCGACTATGTGTTGCATACGCACCTTCACGTCGACCATGTCGGCTGGAATACACGGCTCGTCGATGGCCGTTGGGTGCCGACCTTCCCGAATGCGCGGCACGTGTTCGCCAGGGCGGAGGAGGACTATTACGGCGGCCCCGACAGCCACAACGAAGTGAACGTGCCCAGTCTTGGCGTATTCGAGGACAGCGTCGCGCCGATCATTGCCTCCGAGCAGGCCGAACGCATCAGCAACGACGGGGGCGAGTACCTCGATAACTTCGTGTTCCGCCCGACCAAGGGACACAGTATTGGCCACATGTCGATTGAACTGCATTCGAAGGGGCAGGCGGCGCTCTTTACCGGAGACGTCATGCATCACCCGTTGCAGGTGGTGCGCCCCGACTGGAATTCGGTGTTCTGCGAATGGCAGGACGAGGCCCGCGCGTCGCGCCGCTGGGTGCTGGAGCAGGGTGCCGAACGCAATCTGCTGCTGTTCACCCCGCACTTCGCCGAGACATCGGCCGGTTACGTCACCAGCCAGGGCGACCGTTTCTCCTGGCGCTATGAATAATGAGCCAGACCCAGGAGCTACCCATCATGAGCCAGAACATTGTGGTTAAAGGACAGCAACTTGTCTTCGAGGAATTGCGCGTAGCGACCGGTACCCCCGGCATTGACCTCTACGTTCGCAACAAGCGCCCCGCCGCGCTCGAGACCTTCACGGCGGAACGCACCATCGTCATGGTTCACGGTGCCACCTTTTCGTCGGGAAGCCTGTATGACGTTCCGTTCAACGGAATGTCGTTCATCGACTTTCTTGCCGCGGCGGGATATGACGTCTATGCGCTCGACGTGCGTGGCTACGGCCATTCAACACGCCCGGCGGAGATGGAGCAGGCAGCGGAACTGAGCCCTCCGGTCGTCGGCACCGACATCGGTGTGGCCGATCTCGGCACCGTGGTCGATTACGTCCTCAAGCGTCGACAGCTGGACAAAGTATCGGTATTTGGCATGTCATGGGGCGGCACAGTGGCGGGTGCCTATACCAGCCGCAATAACGACAAGGTCCATAAACTGGTCCTATTGGCGCCGCAGTGGCTGAGCGATCAGCCGATTCCTATCGACACTGGCGGCAGGCTCGATGCGTGGCGCCTGGTTCCGGTGCGCGAAAGCAAGGCGCGCTGGCTCAGCACCGCGCCGGAACACGGACGCGCGAGCCTGGTCCCGGAAGGTTGGTTCGAGCAGTGGGCCGATTTCGCGCTAGCCGAGGATCCCTGGAGCCGGGAGCGCGCGCCGCATCAGTTGCGGGCCAGTAACGGCCCGATCCAGGATATCCGTGACTACTGGCGTGCGGGACGAAAATACTACGAGCCGGCCGAGATTCGTGTGCCCGTGTTGCTTGTCCATGGCGAGTGGGATATCGATGTGCCTATTGACCTCGCGCAGTCGCTTTTCCTCGAACTCAGGAACGCGCCCTACCGTCAGTGGGCTGAAATAGGCGAAGCCACGCACCTCGTTTTGCTCGAGAAAAATCGCTTGCTCGCGTATCAGGCGATCCGGGACTTCTACGACCGCACTTTCCAGGAAGAAACGGGGAAGCGCTAGCACAACCGCAGGCCCCCGCCCCGAAGCTCCACACTCATTGCGATTCTCGTCGACAGGCTTGTCGGCCTAAACAGTCGTGTGCCCCGATGACTGGCTATAAATGCGATGAGTGGGGCAAGGGCGAGATCGAATCAAAGGGCTGTCCCTCCGGTGCGCGGCATGCTCCGGGCACGCCCCGCATCCAGTTTTTCCCGGAACAACACCTCGTGGCCGTGCATCGCATTAGCCACCGCCCCAGCCTCAACCGGCTCCTAGGTGACCACACGTATGCATTGACCGTCGCTCCGGAAAGTCGTTCGCCGCGAAGCGCGTGACCTCAAAGCTACGCGTTGATTCGCTCACCACGGGAAAACCCAAAACCTTCGATCCTCGAAAAGATTGCTAGTCGAGCCTTTTCTATAGATAATAGATAAAAATCACTCGAGGCCATCATGGCAAAAAACGAAATCGCACTCACAGGTTCTGACCTGACGATTGACCAGATCATCGCGATCGCGCGTCACGGCGCTCGCGTTCGTCTGTCTGACGCGGCTCGGGCGAATCTGTTGTCGACTCGAGGATTCATCGAGGAAAACTGGCTGGTCGACGACGCCCCCCTGATGTATGCGTTCAACACCGGGGTAGGAGCCTTGAAGAATCAACGTATCAGCGCTTCGGACATCGCGCGGTTTCAGCGCAATCTTATTCACTCGCACTCCGCGAGCACCGGCGAGAACATGCCGCTCGAGGTTGTGCGCGCGATGATGGCGATCCGGGTGAACACCTTTGCTCGCAATCACTCCGGCATACGCGTCGCAGTGGTCGAGCGGCTTGTCGCGATGCTCAACGAGGGCATTACGCCCGTCATCCCGGCAAAAGGAAGCGTCGGTGCCAGCGGGGACCTTGCACCGTTGGCGATCATGAGCGCTGCATTGCTTGGGCTGGAACAATCGAAAGTGACGTTCCAGGGTGCCGTAACAAGCGCGCGCTCAGCATTTGAACGATCGGGCCTTCCAGCTACCTTCGATGTTGAAGCAAAGGATGCGACAGCATTAATCAATGGCTCGACGGCGTCGTTGGCGTACGCGGTCATCGCCGCTTTCGACGCGCGTCGCCTGCTGACTAGCGCAACGGTCTCACTGGTGTTGTCGCTGGAGGCAATGCGGGCAGAGCGGGCCTGCTTTGAAGACCGTGTCATGCTAGCGCGTCCACATCCGGGGCAGCGCCGCGTCGCTGCGGCCATTCGCACGCTGCTCAGTGGCTCCATGCGATGCACCACCGAGGCACGCGCCGTTCCGATCGATGCTCTTGCCGCGCCGGGCGACATGGTCCAACCGCGGATCCAGGACGTCTATTCGTTCCGCTGCGCGCCACAGGTCTATGGGCCCGTTCTTGACGCACTCGATTACATTGACAGCATACTCGTCACCGAAATGAATAGCGCAACGGACAATCCGTTGATATTCGCTTCCGGTGCAGGCTACGACATCGTCTCGTGCGGGCATTTTCACGGACAATACGTTGCGCAAGCGATGGACCTTCTTGCGTTGGTGATGACCGACCTTAGCGCCATCTGTGATCGCCGTAATAATCAGCTGATCGATCCGGCCTGCAACTACGGATTGCCGAGAAACATGATAGCTACCGAGCCGGGCATCAACACGGGTTTTGCCGTTATCCAGAGTATGGGTACCGGACTCGTGCTTGAGAACATCGGGCTATGTAGTCCAGCCAGTGTGACGAGTCTGCCTGCCAAAGGTAACCAGGAAGACCACATCAGTAATTCCTGTTTCGCTGCGCGGCGCACGCGGACGATTGTCGAAAATGCCCAGGCGGTTGTCTGCACCGAAGTTCTGATTGCTTCTCAGGCGCTCGATATTAGTCGTCAAGCGCTCTCACACCTGCCGCTCGGCCTTGGCGCATCCACCGCGCTGGAGAAAGTCAGGTCGGTCGTTCCTGCGATGATGGGTAACGATCGGTGGGTGCACGACGATGTCGAAGCGGTAAAATGCCTGGTACAAAACGGCACGCTGAATGAAGCGGTTTCGGTTGTCTGCGGCGATATCTGGGCACCTTCGGCATAGGGAAAGCAAACGTGGATGTAGACAGTTCGGATTCACTTCCTGCACGCATTGCGGCGGCACTGGCCGAACAGATTATCCGGGGAGATCTTAGGCCGGGAGCGCGAGTTCGGCAGGAGGCAATCGCAGACGAGTTCAACGCCAGTCACGTTCCGGTCCGGGAAGCATTCAGGCGTCTGGAAGCTCGCGGCCTGCTGGTTTCGCGCGAGCGTAAAGGCGTGTATGTCCCAGTGCTCGATCAGGCATCCATCATTGAAATTACCCGGATGCGTGCCGCACTTGAGGTTCTGGCGCTCCGGTACGCCATACCGAACCTGACTCAAGATGACATCACGTGTGCAGAAGACGCTATGCACAAAGGGAACACGGCCCGTGACATCAGCACGTGGGAGGCCGCCAACCGGGAATTTCATGCAAGTATTTATCGACCCTGCCAAATGCCTCGGCTACTTTCACATATTGACGCCCTGCATGAGGCGCGACTTCGCTACATGTATGCGACGTCGACGCTGATTGAGTGGGACGTCAAATCAGAAAACGAGCATCTGGAGATTCTAGAAGCGATAAAAGCGAAAGACGGTCGGAGCGCCTGTGCGTTGATGGAAAAACATATCGATGACGCAGGGTGCATTCTTGTCGATGCGGTGGGCTCTCTTCACACACAGCCTGACGAATGAGCCAGGCGCGCACGTTTGTACGTCTGGCACAACCTCGCCTACTCGTCGCGGAAATCCGCGCCCGCCCGACGAGAGCGGCGCGACGGTGACATCGAGGGCTCAAACGGCAATGGACCCCCCGTCCACGAACAGTTCAACGCCTGCGATATAGCTGCTCTCGCTCGACGCCAAAAAGAGCACGGCGCGCGCGACTTCATCCGGCTGGCCAAGACGCCCCAGCGGCACGAGCTGGTTCAGCATATCTTCGACTCCAGGCCGCGCATCGAGGTAGCTTCGCATGGGGCTTGTCTCGGTCCCGCCCGGCGAGACGACGTTCACGCGAATGCCTCGCTCTTTCAGGTCGGTCGTCCAGCTTCGCGCAAACGACCGCACAGCCGCCTTGCTTGCGTTGTAGAGCGACTGGCCAGGAAAGCCTTTGCTGCCAGCCACCGAGCCATTGAGGACGACAACGCTACCCGACAAAAGTAGCGGCAAGGCCTTCTGCACAGTGAAGAGCATGCCGCGCACGTTGAGGCCGAAAAGCCTGTCGAAACCCTCCTCGTCGATGGTGCCCAGCGGACGCGGCTCTACTTCGGCAACGCCTGCATTTGCGAAAACCACGTCGAGCCTGCCGTGGTCGTGCTGGATGCGCTCATACAGTCGATCAAGGTCGGCGAGGTTGCTCGCGTCCCCCCGAACGCCCACCGCACCGTTGCCGATTTCCTGTATCGCCTCGTCCAGTCGAGCTTGCCTGCGCCCCATGATGTAGACCCGCGCGCCTTCGTCCGCGAAAAGCCTGGCGCTCGCAAGGCCGATGCCCTCGCTGCCGCCGGTGATTGCCACAACCTTGTTCCCGAATCGCTTTGCCATATGCGTTCCTTGTGTAAGTGGACGATTGCTCCACTTAGTATATGGAGGCATCATCCACTTATCAACAGAAATCAAGGCAAAGATGAACAGAAAGTGTTCTACGACCGACGAAGCACCGCTGCGCGCCGATGCTGCCCGGAACCGGGAACGCATTCTCGAAGCGGCGGAAGCGCTGTTTCTCGAACGTGGCGCTGAGGTTTCACTTGACGAGATCGCCAAGCGCGCCAACGTTGGTATCGGCACGCTCTACCGCCGTTTCCCGACGCGCGACGCGCTCCTCGCCGCGGCCAGCGATGCGCGCCTGCTGTCGCTTGCCGAAGCAAGCCGCGCACGCGATGACAAGCTCGAACCGATCGCTTCCATACGCGCCTTCGTCAAGGAGCTCGTGAGCCACGCGAACCACTATCGCGGGCTAGCTGCGTTGCTCGGAACAGTTTTACAGGAAGGAACTCCTGGCTGCCGCGCCGGCAGGGAAGAAGGATGCCGGCTGCTCGAGCGAGCCCAAAAGGCGGGGGCGGTTCGAAAGGACGTCTCCATCGACGATCTCGTGTGTGTCGTGACGGCGATCGCTCTTGCCGTCGAGCAAGGCGGCACAAGCAAGTCACGCGTCACCCACCTGGTTGACCTCTTCTTCGATGGCATGGGCAACACGTAAGCGCGGCACCAGCGACGTCCTGACTGGAAATCAGGATCCTCAGACTGCCGTGCGAGCTGAGCTGCAACGGCCCACGGTGCGAGTTCGTCCATGCAGTTGATGGCATGGTCTGGGAGGCGCGCGAGCACGTAGCGCAGATACGCCTCAGGACCGATGCCGTTGAATTTTGCGGTGCCAACAAGGCTGTAGATCGCGGCGGCACGTTCGACACCGGAGTCCGCGTCAGGGAACACATAGTTTCGGGGCCAATCGCCACCCCGCGTAACGGGCGCTCGACTGGTAGATTGTGGATCTCCAACTGCCCGTCATCGCAATAGCGTGTGAGCGCTTTCCATCGGTTCAACGCATATAGGATCCCCTGACTCGTGTCCGCAGCAAGGAACCGGCGGTGCTACTTTGCAGTTCCGGGTAACTGAGTACGCAGACCAGCGCGGACAGTTGCATTGTTCAGTCAGGGGAGCTCGTGGCTCGCACGAGCGCAGCACCCAAGCCCGCTTCACTCGATGACCACCAGGACTACGCGATCCCACATCGAAGATTAGTCGGCGGGCAGGTTGGACCGTGCCGGTTCCTTGGCCATGCCCTCGGCGAGCTTCCCCATCAGGCGCACCAACTCATCGAGGTCCTCGCGAGACCACTCTTGGAACAGGCTTAGCGCCATAGTCTCGCGGGCGGCATCGAGGGCGTCGGTTGCCGACTTTCCTCGCGGAGTGACAATCGCTTCGCGCACGCGCTTGTCCGCCGAACCGGCACGACGTTCGACGAGGCCGAGTTCTTCCAGTCGCGCGACCTGGCGACTGACCGTAGTGTAATCGCGGCCAACCCTGGCTGCGAGATCGACGACCCCGATCGGTCCCTTGCGCTCGACGAAGACGAGCAGAGGGAAGAGCGCACGTTCAAGCGTCAAGCCCGCCAATGCCAGTAACTCCTCGTCCCTTTCCGGCCGGTTCATCACGGTGACGATTTCGAGCAGCGACGCATGCAGGGAGGGAAGCAGCGCCTTAATATGTGCGTTATGCACTTTATTTATTGACACCAGTCGAGTCCTCGTTAATATGTGCATTATACACATTAGAGGTTCGAATGAAAGAGCAAAGCCTGTCTCGAGTCCTGATTTGCGGCGCCGGCGCCGCCGGCCTGACCCTCGCCATCGACCTGGCGAGACGAGGCGTGCCGTTCCGGCTAATCGAGAAACTGGACCGTCCGTTCGCGGGCTGGCGCGGCAAGGGCATCCAACCGCGATCACAAGAAGTATTCGAGGACCTCGGGGTTCTCGACCGGCTCGTTGCCGCTGGCGGCGTCTACCCGCCGCCGCGTACATATAACGATGACGGCAGTTACACCGATCCGCCCTTCGAAATCGAACCGCCGACGCCGGCCGAGCCCTACCATGTCCCCCTCATGCTCCCGCAGTTCCTGACCGAGCGACTGCTGCGCGAACGCCTCGCCGAGCTTGGCGGCCGCGTCGAGTTCGGGTGCAAACTGATCAGCCTCGAGCAGGATGAGCACGGCGTCGTCGCGCGTCTTGTCAGTCGTGCCGGCGAGGAGGTGATCCAAGTTTCTTATCTGATAGCGGCCGACGGTGGACGCAGCTTCATTCGTAGGGCGCTCGGCATCGACTTTCCCGGGAAGACGATGGGCGTGCGTGCGATGGTGGCTGATGTCGATCTGGTCGGGCTAAACCGCGACGCGTGGCATCAGTATCATGCCGGCGACATGCGGCGGTTGATGTCGCTCTGCCCGCTCGCCGGGACCGATCTATTTCAGGTTCAGGCCGCAATCCCGCCGGAAGGCGAAGTGGACCTCTCCATCGACGCGCTCAATGCGATGGTGTCGGAGCGATCCGGACGCGACGATATCCATGTTCAGTCGGTGTCGTGGGCCTCGGCCTATACGATGAGCGCCCGCCTGGCGGATCGCTATCGCGTCCGTCGCATATTCCTGATCGGCGATGCCGCGCACGTCCACCCACCCACTGGCGGCCAGGGCCTCAATACGAGCGTTCAGGATGCGTACAATCTCGGCTGGAAGCTGGCGGCGGTGCTAGGCGGCGCTCCCGACAGGCTGCTCGATACATACGAGGAAGAGAGGCGGCCGGTGGCCGAACAGATGCTGGGCCTCTCAACCCGGCTGCTCGAAGCGCAGAAGCGCGGCTCCATGCGCCGCGGACGCGAAGTCCATCAGCTCGACATCGGTTATCCGGAATCGGCGATCACCTTCGAGCCGTCATCACGGACCGGCATCCTGCTCCCTGGCGACCGGGCGCCGGACGCGCCGCTGCGCGGGGCGGCCGGTTGTCCCCGACGCCTGTTCGATCTGTTCGCCGGTGCGCACTGGAGCCTGATTGGCTATGAAACGACCCGCGAAATCGTAATCCCCCGAAGCAACCTCCACATCCATCACGTCGGAGCCGGACACGAGCTTTCAGACGACGGTGGCCATCTACGCGACGCGTATGACCTTGCACCGGGCGAGTGGGTGCTGGTTCGGCCTGATGGTTATGTCGGCGCGATCTTCGGCTCCGACGAAGCCGGCGAGCTCGAAAGCTATCTCGAGGAGGTCGGCTTGGCGTGTCGACCGAACCGTCGTGGCTGAGCCGGCGACAGTTCGCTCTTGGCCGACGCCTCCCGCCCAGGCTGTCCGGCACGCTCTGTTCTGTTGGGCGTAAGTCTGGTTGAGCCTCATATCGACAGGCAAGACCAACTGAACCTATGGAGAATTCGCACGAGAACATTAAGGCAATGTGTCGTGCTTTACAAAGGAATCACGGTTGCAGGCTTCCGACTGTCTAAGGACCAGTCGATGGATACCCGAAACGGTATCTGCTGCGGCACCATACTCGTTCTCGGCAAAACGCAAATCTTCGAAGCGAGCGTCGGGGGCACGGTGGACCGCAGCAAATCCGTCTTTTGGCGCCTTGAAAGCAGCACGGCGGGGCAGCCCGCTTCGCGGTATGCAACCCGTACGGCCAGCGCGCCTGCTGCCCGGAGTCTAATGCGTCGCCCGGATAGCCGGCCGGATTCTTTGACAGTACGCTGTGATGTGCGTCCTTCTGTGCCTTCAGCCACTGCCAGACGTCGGTCTGCGCCGAGATGTCGACCCGCAGACCGACGCCACGCAGTTGGAGCGAGTCAGGCGGCGGATCAGCGATCCGTGCCTCTCACGGACTCGACGGCTGAAGAAAACGATGGTTGGTGCGGTGATTACAATGGCAATGACGGTTGCAGCTCACGCGGCAGCGCCGGGCGGGCTTTGGAGCGCTAGATTCTCGCACGCGACGACGCGTAAGCGAATGGCCGTTTGGCCCAGTGTGGTGGATCATCTTGTACCGATCACCATCATTGACTCGCAGACGTGTCTTCGAGTGATGGGTCGGTATCGCATGCAGCAAGACGTGGCTAGACACCCTACGTGTTCAACGCAAGTCTTGCTGGCTCGTCGTATCGCTGTGCGCGATGCGTTGGCCTTTGCTGGAGCCGATCAACTTCGGATTTCGCGGAACATCAGCGATGCGCAAGGACCATCGCATTGCCCTCGCTCGGCACTTCCACAATCGCACAGGCAGGTTTTGTCTTGAAGACGCCGGTGGAGGCGCTTACTTTCAAAGCTCGCGGCAGAGGACGCTGCCACGAGACTTCCAACGACGATCGTGCAAGAGCTGCTAGGATGCCTCGCAAAAGCAGACTTTGACGACTTTGCTTCGGCCGGCCAAGCCGATGAAGCAGTCGCAAGTCCCGGCTCGGACGTGATTGCAACGCACAACCCTTCAGCGTAAACCCGAACCGGTCTGTCCAAGCGTCTCGCTCACAAGCCGCCTGAACCACCGATGTCCTGCATCGTTGTGATGCCGTGCGTGCCAAAACTGCTGCACCGTGAGATCGGGAAGCGGGATCGGCAGCGGGAACACATCGACGTTCGCGAGCCGGGCGAACAGTTCCGCGAGCTCATCCGGCACGGCGGCAACGAAATCCGATGTCGCGACGAGGCTCGGCACCGCGAGCAGATAGGGCACGTCGACGCCCACCTTCAGCTTCGCGCCCAGCCGCCGCAATTCCTTTTCGAGCAGTTGATTCGTCAGCGCCAGCGTGCCCGCGACGACATGCTTGCGCGCGACGAACTCGTCGAGCGTCATGCGGACCTTCCGCCGCGTCGTGCCGCCCTTCACGATGCCCACGAGCGAGCGCCGGAACAGCGGCTGCTGATGCAGGTTCTCGCCCATCTTGCCGAGATAGCCGACCGCGAGATCGAGCGCGCCGTCCTGCAGCGCGCTCGCGAGTTCAAGCGAAGGCAGCTGGATCGGCTTCAACACGGCGTTCGGCGCGCGCTCGCGCAGCGCCGCCAGCAGACGCGGCAGCAGCACGATCACGCCCATGTCGCTGAGACACACGGAAAACGCGCGCGTGGTGGTCGCGGCATCGAAGGCCTTCGCGCTCCAGATCTCGTCCTGCACCACCGTGAGCACATGCGCGACGCCCTCGACGAGCCGCTCGCCCACGGGCGTCGGCGCCATCACGGAGCCCGCGCGCACGAACAGATCGTCCCCAAAGAGCGTACGGAGTTTCCCTAGCGCGTGGCTCACGGCGGGCTGCGTGAGTCCGAGACGGTCGGCAGCGCGCGACACGCTCCGCTCTTCATCGAGCGCCTGCAGCACGTACAGAAAGTTCAGGTCGGGCGTCTGCATGTATGAATCCAATTCATTCTGGATATGAAAGTCATTGTATAGATTTATATAGTCAACGCGTTTAACTTCGCATCCAGCTTGACTAAAAACAGGAGACGGAAGTGCTGGATTGCGAAGTCATCATCGTAGGCGGAGGCCCCGTAGGGCTGTTTCTCGCCGCCGAACTCGGGCAGCGCGGCGTGAGCGTCGAACTGTTCGATGCGAAGTCTGGCACCAGTCGCCATCCCGCCGCCAACGCCAACAGCGCGCGGACGATGGAGCACTTCCGGCGCATCGGCATCGCGTCGAAGGTGCGCTCGCTCGGCCTGCCCGCGGACTATGCCCCGGACGTCGCGTATTTCACGTCCATCGCGGGCCACGAACTGGCGCGGCTGCGCCAGCCTGCCTCGCGCGATGCGGTCGAATGGGCAAAGGGGCATGCCTTCACCTGGCCGACGCCCGAGCCGCCGCATCGGTGCTCGCAACTCTATGTGGAGCCCGTATTACTCGATGCGGCGCTCAATGCGGGATGCGGCGTGCAGTTCGCGTCGCGCGTCGTGGATTTTTCGCAAGGCGATGATTCGGTCACAGCCACTGTGGAACTCGATGCCACCGACACGCGTCCCGCCGCGACACGCACCGTGACCGCACGTTATCTGATCGGCTGCGACGGCCCGCGCAGCTTCGTGCGCAAATCGCTCGGCATTCGTCTGGAAGGCATGGCCGGCGAGAAGCGCGAGTTCTTTGGCGGCCAGATGGACGCAGTCTATTTCTACGCGCCGGAAATCTATCGCCGGAGCGCGCACGCTCCCGCGTGGCAGTACTGGACCTTCAGCCCTCGGCAACGCGCGCTCATCATCGCGGTCGACGGAGCGGGTCATTTCATCATGAACGTGCAGTTGCGCGACGGCGAAGTGGCCAACGAGGACACCGTGAGCCGTCGCATCGCTGACGCGATCGGCGCGGACATTCCGTTCGTCGTGAAGAGCAGTTCGACGTGGACAGCGGGCTTCGCCCTGGTTGCGGAGCGCTTCGGAGACAAGCGCGTCTTTCTCGCCGGTGACGCCGCGCATCTGTTCACGCCGACGGGCGGCCTCGGCTACAACACGGGCATCGAAGACGCGGCGAATCTCGCGTGGAAGCTCGAAGCGATGGTGAAGGGCTTCGCGGGCACTGCGCTCGGCGCGAGCTACGAAGCGGAGCGCCGGCCGGCTGCCTTGCGCAACACGGCGTTTGCGCGCGGTTTTGCCGACAGCATTGGGCACGTGCGGCTTCCCGCCGTCGCTTACGAAGCGGGCGCGGCAGGCGATGCGGCGCGCGCGGCCATCGGCGACTACCTCGCGTTTCATGCAAGGGGCGAGTTCGTCATTCCGGGCGTTCATCTTGGCATGCGGTATGAAGCGTCGCCGCTCGTCAGGACCGAAGAGGGCGCACCGCCGCCTGACTCCGCGAACCTGTATCTGCCGAGCGCGCGCGCCGGACATCGCGCGCCGCACGTCTGGCTCGCCGATGGCCGCTCGCTCTACGACCGCTTTGGCCGAGGTTTCACGCTGCTCTGCACGAACGCCAATGGCGCGTCCTTCGATCACGAAGCCGTGCAGCGTGCCGCGCGCGCGTTCGTGCAACTCGCCGTCGTGCGCATCGACGAAGCCGAGGTCGCGCGGGCCTACGACGCCGCGTATGTGCTGATCCGGCCAGACCAGCACGTCGCGTGGCGCGGCAACGCGCTCGATGGCGAATTCGAGGCAGCGGCCCGGCGCACCGCCGGGCACGCGCAGCCAGAGACGGAAGCGGCGCTCGCCGCGCAATAGCCGCAGCGTCGCATACGCCATAAGAAACACACTGGAGACGACAATATGCAAGCGCAATCCGTTGCACCCCGAAGTATCGCCGACGCCGCGAAGACATCGCCGCTACACGTGCTCACGCTCTTACTCTGCTTTCTCGTTGTCGCGGCCGATGGCTTCGATGTCGCGTCGGTCGGCTATGTCGCGCCGCTGCTGAAGTCCGAATGGTCGCTCACGCCGGCGCAGCTCGGTCCGATCTTCGGCGCGGGCCTGTTCGGCCTCACGGTCGGCAGCTTTCTTTTCGGGCCGCTCGCGGATCGGATCGGGCGCAAGCGCGTCATCACGATCTCGCTGATCCTGTTCGGTGTCGGCAGCCTCGCATGCGCCTATGCGCCGTCGGCGGGATGGCTCATCGCGCTGCGCTTTCTGACCGGCGCGGGACTCGGCGGCGCGATGCCCAACTCGATCACGCTATCGTCCGAGTTCAGCCCGCCGCGCGGCCGCGCGATGCTCGTCACGCTGATGTTCTGCGGCTTCACGCTCGGTCTCGCGGGCGGCGGCGCGGTCGCGTCGCTGCTGCTGCCGGGCTTCGGATGGCAGGGCGTGTTCGTATTCGGCGGCGTGTTCCCGCTGCTGCTCGCGCCGGTCATCTGGCTGTGGCTACCCGAGTCGATTCGCTTCATGTCGGGCAAGCCGCGCTATGCAAACGAAGCGCGCCGCGTGATGGAGCGCCTGACCGGCGACGCCGACACGCCCTTCGAAGCCGTCGCGCCCGAAGACGCGAAGCGCGGAGCGCGGCAAGAAAGCGCGGTCGGCGTGCTGTTCTCCGCGCGGTATCGCGCGGGCACGCTGCTGCTGTGGCTCGCGTTCTTCTGCACGCTCTGGGTCTACTACCAGGTCAGCAGCTGGCTGCCGACGGTCATCACGAGCGCGGGCATCGACGCATCCCACGCGGCGCGCGTCGGGGCGATGCTGCCGCTCGGCGGCACGATCGGCTCGCTCGTCAACGCACGGCTCATGGATCGCACGAATCCATTCTTCGTGCTGACCGGCTCGTATGCGATCGCGGCGGTCGCGATTGCGCTGATCGGCTTCGCGATCGAGGATCCGCTGCTCGTCTACCTCACTGTGTTCATGGCGGGCTTCGGGCTCTCGGGCGCACAGACCGGGGCGAACGTGCTGGTCGCCGGTTTCTATACGACCTCGGCGCGCGCGACCGGCGTGAGCTGGGCGCTCGGCGTCGGGCGCATCGGCTCGATCATCGGCTCGATGACGGGCGGCGTGCTGCTCGTCGCGTTTCACTCGCTGACGACTGCGTTCGCAGTGTTCGCCGCGCCGGTCGTCATCGCCGGGCTGGCGATGCTCGTGAACGGCTGGATGTATCGCGCCAGGAACGCCTCTCAGACGTGACGGCACAACTCGGTTTCTCTGCAAAAAGGATCAAGAAATGCGGCTGGTGAATTTCATGAACGATGGACGCGCGACGCTCGGCGTGCGCGATGGCGACGACGTGCGCGTGCTCGGCAGGGAGCCGCTGGAATCCGTGCTGGCGCGCGGCGTCGACCTGGTCGAATGGGCGCGTGCGAACGCCACCGAAGAGAAGCTGCCGATGGCGGCCCTGCAACTGCTGCCGCCGCTGCAGCGTCCGCCGAAGATCCTGTGCGTAGGCCTCAACTTCGCCGATCACACGAAGGAAAGCAACTACGAGCAGCCGACGTATCCGACGCTCTTCCTGCGCGTGAACACGAGCCTCGTCGCGCACGATCAGCCGATGATCCGGCCGGCCGTCGCCGACTCGGAAGGACTCGACTTCGAAGGCGAGATCGCGGTCGTGCTCGGCAAAGGCGGCCGTCATATCGCGAAGGACGAAGCGCTCGATTGCGTCGCGGGCTATGCGCTCTTCAACGACGGCTCGGTGCGCGAGTATCAGTTCAAGACGCCGCAATGGACCGTCGGCAAGAACTTCGATGCGACCGGCGCGTTCGGTCCGGATCTCATCACGCCGGACGAGCTTCCGGAGGGCATCAAGGGATTGCTGCTGGAAACGCGCGTGAACGGCAAGGTGGTGCAGTCCGCGAACACCGACGAGATGGTCTTCGACGTGGCCTCGCTCATCAGCATCATCAGCGAGGCGATCACGCTCGAGCCGGGCGACGTGATCGTGTCAGGCACGCCGTCGGGCATCGGCTGGGCGCGCATGCCCAGGCTCCTGATGAAGGCGGGCGACATTTGCGAAGTGAGCGTCGAGCGCATGGGCACGCTGCGCAACGTCATTGCGGACGAGCAGCCGCGCTGAGACATGGAGGCCGACATGGCAGAACCGAGACCGTCATCGCCGCATGCGAGTGTGCATTCGATCGATCACTTCGCGCTCAACGTTCCCTCGATCGCCGATGCGGAGCGTTTCTACACCGCCTTCGGGCTCGATGTCGCGCGTGCGGACGCGGGCCAGCTCGAACTGCGCGCCGCCGATGGTCAGCGCTGGGCGCGCATTCTTCCGGCGGCGGGCAAGTCGCTCGCGTACCTGAGCTTCAACTGCTTCGACCATGATCTCGACGCGCTGCGCGCTCAGACGCGTGCGGCTGGGGCCGGGTTCGTCGCGGGAGACGGCATCGGCTTCTGGTTCCACGATCCCGACGGCAATCTGATTCAGGTAAAGCCGGGACCGAAGACGAGCCCTTCATCGAAGACGCCGCACGGGATCGAAGGAACGCCGGCGGACCGGCGCGGCAACTGCGCGCGATCCGCCGTGAAGCAGGTCCGGCCGAACCGGCTCTCGCACGTACTGCTGTTCTCGCCCGACGTGCCGCGCGCGCTCGACTTCTACGGCGCGGCGCTGGGCCTGCGTCTTTCCGACAGATCGCTCGACATCATCGCGTTCACGCATGCGCCGCACGGCAGCGATCATCACCTCGTCGCGTTCGCGAAGAGCAGCGCGCGCGGTTGGCATCACGCGGCGTGGGACGTCGACGACGTGAACCGCGTCGGCGAAGGGGCCGCGCAGATGGCCGCCGCGGGCTTCGCAAAAGGCTGGGGCACGGGACGGCATGTGCTCGGCTCGAACTACTTTTACTACGTCGAAGATCCCTGGGGCTCGTTCTGCGAGTACTCGGCGGACATCGACTTCATCTCGGCGGGACACACGTGGGCCGCCGGCAATTTCGAGCCGGAAGATTCGCTTTACCTGTGGGGACCGCCCGTGCCCGACAACTTCATACGCAACACCGAGGCGTGAAGCCTCTCGCATCACGACAAAACGAAAACAGGACGGAGACATGAAGCAAAAGATGATGGCGGTAGCGGGCGCGCTCGCGCTCAGCTGCGGCGCGCACGCGCAGAGCAGCGTCACGCTCTACGGGATTCTCGACACCGGCATCGAGCTCGTCACGCATGCCGGACCCACCGACAACAAGGTCGTGCGCATGCCGGGCATCACCGGTTCGGTGCCGTCGCGCTGGGGACTGCGCGGCACCGAGGATCTCGGCGGCGGCTACGCGGCGATCTTCACGCTGGAGAACGGCTTCAACGTGCGCTCTGGCGACATCAATCAGGGCGGGCGGCTCTTCGGCCGTCAGGCGTGGGTGGGCGTGTCGAGCCGCTTCGGCACGCTGAGCTTCGGGCGCCAGTACACGATGAGCTACTGGGCCATCGTCGATGCCGATCAGCTTGGGCCGGACATCTACGGCGGCGTCGGCTCGATCGATTCATACATCCCAAATGCGCGCAGCGACAACACTGTCGCGTACAAGGGCACGTTCAGTGGCGTCACGATCGGCAGCACATATGCGTTCGGCCGCGATTCCGCCGGCACCGGCAACTCGCCCGGACAGGGCACGTGCGCCGGCGCGATTCCCGGCGACTTCAACGCATGCCGGCAGTGGTCGGTGCTCCTGCGCTATGACGCGAGCGCATTCGGCGTCGCCGCATCGTACGACGAGCAGCGCGGCGGTCCGGGTGCGGCGGCCAACATTTTCAACGGCACGACGCCGATTCGCCTGACCAACAGCGGCGACAAGGACGCTCGCACGCAAATCAACGGCTATTTCAAGGTCGGCCAGCTGAAGGTGGGCGGCGGCTGGCTCGGTCGGCGCGTGGAAACCGTGGCGCCGACGCTCGCCGATGTGCGCACCGACATCTTCTATCTCACAGGCACGTACTACGTGACGCCGACGGTGGTGATCGATGGCGGCGTCTATCGCACGATTGACACAGACCAGGACACGCGCGCAACGCTCACCGCCCTGCGCGGCACCTATCTGCTCTCCAAGCGCACGGCGGTGTATCTGCAAAGCGGCTACGTGTTCAACAGCGCGAAGGCGCGCTACACGTTGAGCCAGGGCGGCCCGGGCACGACGCCGAACGCGGGCGTGAGTCAGCTCGGCGTGATGGCCGGCATCAGGCACTCGTTCTGACCCATATAACGACAAAGGAGGCAGCATGAATCGAACCTCGGATCGCGCGATGCGAAACACGATGGCGCTGCTCGCCATGGCGGGCATCGTGAGCGCATGCGGCGGCAACGACGACGCGCCCGATCCCGCGACGCAAACGCTCGACAATCACGTGACCATCGCGTCGGGCAAGCTGAGCGGGAATGCCGCCGATGCATCGGGCGTCGTGAACTTCAGGGGCATTCCTTACGCGGCCGCGCCCGTGGGCAATCTGCGCTGGAAGGAGCCGCAGCCCGCGCCTGCGTGGACCGATACGCGCGACGCCACGAAGTTCGGCGCGAAATGCTGGGCCGCAGCGCCCTTCGGCGGCGCGATTTCGACCGATGGCGTTAGCGAGGATTGTCTGTTCCTGAACGTCTGGAGCAGCGCGAAGACGCGCGGCGCGAAGCTTCCCGTCATGGTCTATATCCACGGCGGAGGCTTCCAGTTCGGCACGGGTTCCAGCGATTCGCTCGACGGCACCTCGCTCGCGAAGAAGGGCGTGGTCGTCGTCACGATCAACTATCGACTGGGCGTGCTCGGACATCTGTCCCGTCCCGATCTCGACACCGAATTGGGCGGCCATAAGTCGGGCATGTACGGCATCGAGGATCAGATCGCGGCGTTGACATGGGTGAAGACGAACATCGCGGCGTTCGGTGGCGACCCCCGCAACGTGACGGTATTCGGCGAATCGGCGGGCGCGCATGCGATCGGTCTGCTGATGGCGTCGCCACTGGCGTCGGGTCTGTTCCATAAGGCGATCGGCGAGAGCGGTGCGTTCTGGGAAAGCGAGCACGGCGAGATGAAGCCCTATGCCGATGCGCAAGCGATGGGCATCGCGCTCGGGAATCGGCTCGGCGCGACCACGCTCGGTCAGTTGCGCGCGATACCCGCGCAACAGTTGCAGAGCGCGACGAACTGGACCTTCGCGACCGATCCCGGCGTGACAAACTTCTCGCCGCTCGTCGACGGTTATGTGCTGCCTGAAAATCCCTACGTGCGCTTCATGAACGGGCGGCAGAACGACGTGCCGATTCTCGTCGGCTGGAACAGCGACGAAGCTGCTGCATTCGCCAGCCGCGCGTTGCCGCATCAGACGGTACAGGCGTTCACCGATGCCGCCGCCCGCGAGTTCGGCGCGGCGAACCTTCCCGCCTTCCTGCAAGCGTATCCGGCGGGGTCGCCCGACGAGGCGGCGAAGTCCGCGCTGGCGCTGATCGGCGATCAAGTGATCAAGTATCAGACGTGGGGCTGGGCCACGCAGCAATTGCGGACAGGGCGTTCGCCCGTGTATGTATACCACTTCGAGCACACCTCGGCGTACAACCCCGTCGCGACTCACGCGACGGACGTGCCCTATGTCTTCGGCAACCTGCCGCCCGCGAACGGCGTGATTCCGGGCAGTCAGGATCTCGCCGTATCGGACGCCATGCAGTCCTACTGGACGAACTTCGCCCGCACCGGCGATCCAAACGCCTCGGGTCTGC
Source organism: Paraburkholderia sp. 22098 (assembly GCF_052045935.1). Taxonomy (NCBI): domain Bacteria; kingdom Pseudomonadati; phylum Pseudomonadota; class Betaproteobacteria; order Burkholderiales; family Burkholderiaceae; genus Paraburkholderia; species Paraburkholderia sp. 22098. Next base: position 127,085 of record NZ_JBQEPV010000017.1, read on the forward strand.
CTCGGTGGCCGCGCTATGCGGGCGCGGGAAGCCAGACGATGCGCCTCGGCGCGGTCATGCAGGCGGGGCCCGAGGAGGGGACAGCGCGTTATCAGTTTCTCGACAGGTTCAGGGTCGATGGGGTGATCGCAGTAAGTGCGCCTTGAGCCTATTTGAGAGCGGCATCGGGCCAACAGCACGGCCCGGTTCTGCTCCCCCAAACGTCCGGGGTGCTCTTGCTTGCGACCTCAACGGTTATAAGCGAGGAGCGTAGGCTGCTGCTACGTGAAATTTGCTGGAAACTCATCTTAACCGGCGTTATCGCGTCTTCATGATAGGGGGGGGACGGTCGCGTTCTCGACCATAGCGGACCGTCGCTTCGGCCCAGCCGTGTTCTTCCCCATGAATCAATTGAAGTCAGCTCGGCTTCCACCAGCTTCCAAGAACGGATTGCCGTGCTTCTCACTCATCCGAACTATCGGCCGGTTTTTAGCTGTTCCAGTCTGGCACGATCTTGACGCCAGCATCGACAAGACCATTGAGCTGATCAACGAGGCCGCCGGCAACGGCGTGAGCCTAATCACCTTTCCGGAGACCTAGTTACCGGGCTATCCATAGCATATCTGGATGGGCGCGCACGTGTGGCAAATAAGCCCGGGCTTCGTACAGCGGTACGTCGAAACTCACTGATTACGACCGTCCAGAGGCTTAGCAGCTCAACATAGCGGTCCGGCAGGCCCGGGGGCCGCGCCTTTCTACATACGAGGGCTTTGTCAACTTGACGATGACGGCAGCTAGACGGCGGGGATGAAAAGCCGAGCGATGACACATGCTCCGCCCACGAAACCGAGGTAAGTTGATGCTGCGTCTGCCAAGCATCACTAACGCCTCTCACGCTTCTTCCAAATTCGGAAAGCTGTCGGGTCCACTGTCGCAAAACGGAGACGCCGCACGGGCGGCCGACGTGCTGGATCGTACGCGAGTCCACCGTCGAACACCGCGGGGCTACGGCCGGCAGTATGCATCGGGAAATTCACGCTTGCGCGACCCTACGTTGCCTGACGCTCCAGCCAGTCCCGTTGGCGCTTTCGCCGACGCAGGCGCCAGTCTCGACCCACTGAACATTCTGCCCACGCCCCCGTAGCTCACCGAGCGACCGGACTGCAATCTAGGGCCCTGGATATCAGCGACGCGCGCAAGAACCTCCTGCGTCAGTGCGATGTTCTCCTGTGTCAGCGTCTGTATGTTTGAAGATAATCTGACACACCGCCATCGCTTCGCTTACAAAATGCCGATATAACTGCGAGCGCCAACATGGCAACCTGTATCCAGACGGCCTCAGCTGGTTTGATCCAGTAAAAGCAACCGGCGGGACTTCGCCACGGATTCGCTAATGTTGCGCAGAGGGCAACCACGGTTAAGCCAAACGATTGTTGAAAGTACATTCACTGAAGCCTCGAAAGGGTACAAAGCAATTGCGCATAGTTTTCTGCAAACTTGAACCGCTGCTCGGGCTCACGCGTTTTCCATTTAAGCGCACGCCCTGCTCGCTTTCAAGGGAAGGCCGGTAAGGCGCTGGCGACTGCCGCGAGCGACTGACCGTTGAACTTCTTCAAGGGACGTCCGGCCTCCCGAGCGTCGAACGGCCGCAAGGGGTCGGGCTGCGTCAGCCCGCTCTTCAAATTCATCGCCGGAAAGCGGCCAGTGGATTTCCGCTTCCCGGAAGCGGCCAGTCGGCAGTGCGTACTCACGACCCGAAGTGGACCGCAGATATGCTGAGACGGATGACCGCAAAGCTCTCAATACCGGTCCCTCCAAGCCGATCAAAAGAAACGATGGCTTGCATCGACGCCTCGATGTTGCGATATGCGTGCTGAAACAACATCTTCGAGCGCATCACACGCCGCACGGATGCTGTCGGGCCGAAGATTCGTTACGCTCAAAAGTAGGCCGTTCCTCGCGAGCTCTGTCCGCAGGTACCACGCAGACAGCGCTGACGGTGCAAGATTTTGCTTGCGCGCGGAATGAACGATTTCCAGGTCATCGACGCCATCAGGCAACTTGACAATCAACCCCAATCCCGATTCCACGACCTCCGTGAATCGCTTTCTGAGCAGTTCAACAGCGAGATGGCGGCGCTCAGCGTAGACCTTCTTCATGTGTCGGAGGTGGCGCATGAAGTGTCCATCTGCGAGAAACTCCGTTAGTGCCAGCTGTGTCGTCCTATTCGGAGCAGGTGCCATTACTGAAACTGTTTCGACAACGCGTTCGGCCAGTGCGCGCGGCGCGACGACGAAGCCGAGGCCCAGCGCGGGGCTGATTGTCTTACTGAATGCGCCGATGTGGATCACGCGTTGCGCGCCATCACCCGCAGCCAGGGCGGGCGCCGCCCGTCCGACCAACTGTAGTTCGCCCAGGTAGTCATCTTCGATGATCCAGGCATCCTTTGCTTCAGCCCATTCGAGCAGGGTACGTCTTCTCATCGGCGAGAGGGCGACGCCCAGCGGCGCATGTTGGCCGGGCGTGACCAGCGCTAACGCGGCATGCGAAGCACGAGCGATGCCTTCCTCGACACGTAATCCCTCGACATCTACGGAGATGGGGGCAACCGTGAGCCCCGCCAGCTCCAGAGCTTTCCTTCCGATCGGATAGCCCGGTTCTTCGATCCACGCGGTGCGACCGTGAGCTCTGAGCGCGATCAGTGTAAGCATCAGTCCGTGACGGTATCCACTGGTCACAATAACTTGATCGGGATGGCATTGAATCTGTCGGCTGATGGCCAGGTGACTGGCAATCTGTGCGCGCAAGTCGCGCTCGCCGCGAGGGTCGGCGTAGGTCGTGTATCCGGTGGCGTCCGCACGGACAGCCCGCGCTCGCATTCGAGCCCAGACCTTGGCGGGGAATGCATCGTGAGCCGGTACGCCCATCTGGAACGGTAGTGGCGCGCTCGAATACGGTCGTGTAAAGGCATCCAGTGGCCCATCGAGCGGAATCTCGGTCGCGGTTGGCGCTGGAGGAAGTTGCGCGCAGACGCGTGTGCCGGCAGAGCCTGCGCCGACCACTAGCTTCTCGGAAGCCAGCCGCTCGTAGGCCACCAGAATCGTTCCGCGCGCGACGCCGAGCTGCGCAGCGAGATCCCTTCCAGAGGGTAACCGTCTTCCGGGTTGAAGACGGCCGTCGACAATCGCTTGCCTGAGGCTCGCGTAGATCTGCTCGCCAACGGGCGCCGCCGCAGTACGGTCTATCTCGATCGCAAGCGTGGGCATAGTCTTTGGCTCAGTCATTTCGCCAATTCTTGGGCCTGTTGTCCGTAATCTCGGGCTAGTAACGTCGCGTTATGTCATGAGTCACGCGCGAAGGGGAAGTAACCAACCCGCGACCGTGACGCAAGAGACGTTATTTTATGGCCAAACGGCAAAGGACGAAGATGACACGCTTGAACTGGAGCGAGATCGCACCGGACGGCGCAAAAGCGCTTTTCGGTGTCCATCACTATGTGACCAAAAGCACCAACCTGCCCGAGGAACTCATTCATCTCGTGTTCCTCCGTGTTTCACAGATTAACGGATGTGCCCATTGCATCGATATGCACAGTCGCGATCTTAGAAAGACCATGTCCATCGACAAGGTGACGCTGGTGCCCGTGTGGGACGAAGTCCCGCACCTGTTCTCCGCTCAGGAGCGCGCCGCCTTGGCTTGGGCTGAAGAGGTGACTCTCGTCAGCGAAACGCATGCTTCAGATGAAGCCTATGCGGCGGCCTCGGCGGCGTTCTCGCCGAAGGAACTTGTCGACCTCACGATAACGATTGCCGCGATGAACGCCTTCAACCGTCTCGGCGCCCCATTCCGACTCCCGGTCGCCGCCAGGACGTGAGTTCACAGAGGCATCGGACGCCGACGCTATCCAACTAAATCCGCGCTGTGTCGTCAAGCCAATGGATACGGTTAATTGCCGCAGCGGCTACTGAAAATACATCAGCCAGTTGCGACCTCATGTAGAAGGGGCGGGGCAGATACCGGAGGTCATGTGCACCCGCCGTTTCCAGGCTAAGGCTCGGTCCATAGCGTCCGAGTCAATCGAATCTGACCGGCGGTCATCCGCCAGGAAATGGTCACTCTCCTTGCGTCTTGTGCGGCCGCTTCTGGGCCGCGTGGAGGCAATGCCACCTGCGATCTGCTAATCGAAGACCGGCCATTGAGCGAGGGCGGACGAGGCCTCGGTCAGCCAAACTGGACGACGACCTCGACCGGCCGCTCATGGCCGCCATGAGGCAATACCGCTGTCAATTTGCTCGCCGGAAACCGGCCATTGCGAAGGGACGGACGAGACCTCGGGCATGCAAAGTGGATAGACGCCTCGACCGGCTGCTGGCCGAGCTCGGAAGTCCGGCAGCCGGGGCGGCGGGGGGGAGACAAGCCGATTGCCTTCGGTGTGGAGTGGCGCGTACCGGGCAGTCGCTTCATCACATCTGCGCCTGCAGTTGACACTTATATTTCGCTCCGTCGATTTCGTATGCGGCAAGGCTTTCTAGGCTATGACCCGCCGCACGACCGCAGATTGACAAATTTATTGTCGCAACGGTGACAGCATTAATACGGTCTACGAATGTGTAGGCGCGTGCGCCGATCGTTCCTGCGGAACGCTGTGTACCGCGATCAGCATGGATGCAGACCTGCCAGAGGTCTCGGCCAAAGCGGCGCTCCATCTCGTCGTACAACCGCGCTTCAGTTCACGCGAAGCTCGTCATGCACTGCCCAGCCGGGCTGGAGGGCCGCACCGTCTGGCCGGAAGAGATGCACATGCCGTAGCGAAAATCCCGCTCTCAGCAGTTGCCCTTCCTCAGCGGCCGATTCGCCGGAACCCTTCACCTGGATCACCCGATCGTCCGCAAGACGCACGTGCAGCAGCGTTTCGCTGCCCAGATGCTCGATTACCATGACTTCGCCCGTTAGCGCGCTATCGACCTGCTCATTCGCCGCTTCGACGAAATGCTCGGGACGAATGCCGAGCACGAGCGTTTGCCCGCGCTCGGCGGCATCGCCACTGCACGGCACGTCGAGCGACGCGCCGCCAGGCAGTTCGATCGTTACGCGATGCGCGTCCTGGCTGCGCACCTGCACATCGAGGAAGTTCATCTTCGGCGAGCCGATGAAACCCGCGACGAAGCGATTGCGCGGCTTGCGATAAAGCTCCAGCGGCGAACCGATTTGCTCGACCTGACCGTGATTGAGCACGACGATGCGATCAGCCATCGTCATGGCTTCGGTCTGGTCGTGAGTGACGTAGATCATCGTGGCGTTGAGTTGCTTGTGCAGCTTGATCAGTTCCAGACGCATCTGCACGCGCAGCGCAGCATCGAGATTCGACAGCGGCTCGTCGAACAGAAACACCTTCGGCTCACGCACGATAGAGCGCCCAATTGCTACGCGCTGTCGTTGGCCACCCGACAGCGCGCGCGGGCGCCGCTCGAGTAATTGACCGATCTGCAGGATCTCTGCGGCGCGATGCACGCGCTCCTTGATCTGCGCTTCGGGCAGTTTGATCATGCGCAATCCGAACGCAATGTTCTCGTACACCGACATATGCGGATATAGCGCGTAAGACTGGAACACCATGGCAACGCCGCGCTGCGATGGCTCCAGCTCCGTCACGTCCTCGCCTTGTATGACGACGTGACCCGAATCGATACGTTCGAGTCCTGCAATGCTGCGCAACAACGTGGATTTGCCGCAGCCCGATGGTCCGACAAACACAAGAAATTCGTGTTCTTTCACGTCGATGTCGACGCCCTTCAGCACCTCGGTGCCCGCAAAAGCCTTGCGGATCTGCTGCAGATGTACGGCGCTCATGCATGTCTCCTGCCCATGTGCTGCTCCGTGACGGGTGCGCAACATCGAACAACAAGCCGTTTTGCCGTGCTGTCGCAACGCACCATGAAGAACTTCACGATTTTCTTCTTGACAACAGGTGTGCGCCAAAATATACATTTGTAAAACGCAAATTACAAGTGATGCGGAGAGAGGGCAGGCGTCACCTCCGGCATGCTCGAGCCGGAGGGCGCATTACCGGAGATGTGCGCTGCCGCACCTTCCCATAGCTCAAGAACAATCAAGGAGACAAACGATGAAGAAGCAATTTTTGCAGCCTGCCGTCATAAGTTTTTCGATCGCCGCGGCGTCGCTGCTCTGTGCCGCCAACGCGAGCGCCTGGACATTGAAAGAAGCCGCGCAGCCGTATTCGGGCACCACCATCAAGGCCATTTTTCTTGATCGCCCTGGCTACAAGGCCGCCCAGAAACTGATTCCTCAGTTCGAGAAAGAGACCGGCATCAACGTGAAGTGGGAAGTGATTCCATACGAAAATACTCGCGAGAAGGAAGTGCTCAACTTCGTCGGCGGCGGAGATCAGGACGTGGTGCTGGTCGACGTCGTATGGATCGGCGAATTTGCAAGCAACAAGTGGCTCGTGCCGATCAAGACGTTCACGGACAACCCGAAGCTCGCCGATCCGAAGTTGAATCTGCCCGGTTTCTTCCCGATCCTGCTCGACTCGTTCGGCACATGGGACAAGGTCGGTTACGGCCTGCCGTTCGATAACTACTCCGGACTCATGTTTTACAACAAGTGCATGCTGAAGGATGCGGGCTTCAACGAGCCGCCCAAGACCTGGGACGAACTGCTCAATACGTATGCGCCCAAACTCACGCAACCAGGCAAAAACCAGTTTGCTTTTGCATTGCAGTCGCGGCGCGGCGAAACGCAGTCGGCGGATAGTTTCATGCGTGTGCTGTGGCCCAATGGCGGCTCGCTGCTGGACGCCAGATTCAAGTCGAACCTGATGTCGCCGCAATCGCAGGCAGGCCTTGAATACCGGCAGAAACTGATGAAGTACATGCCGCCCGGCATCGTCGACTTCGATCACGCCGAAGCAGTCAACGCGCTTGCACAAGGACAGGTTGCGATGATCACCGAATGGTCAGCGTTCTATCCGACGCTCACCGACCCGAGCAAATCGAAGATCGGCAGTTGCCTCGCGATCACGACGGAGCCGAAAGGACCGGCGGGATTGAAGCCGGCGTTGGGTGGTTTCTCGCTCGCCGTGAATGCCAAGTCGAATGCGAAGAAGCAGGCCGCCGCGTGGCTCTTCATTCAATGGATCACGTCTGAAGAGATGGCGAAGCCTTACCTCGAAGCGGGCGGTGTGCCTGCTCGCACGGCCGTGTATCAGGACAAGGCGGTGCAGGACAAGTATCCGTTCGTGAAGCTGATGGTCGAGTCGTGGCAGGGCGGGGTGCCGGACTACCGTCCGCGTTTCCCCGAGTGGCCGGCTGTTTCCGAAGTGATCGGCGAATGGGGCACGAAGATCATGCTGGGACAGGTGTCGGTGAAAGAGGGCGCGCAAACCATCGGCTCAAAGACGGAGGAGATCCTCAACAAAGCGGGCTATTACAGCGGCAAGAAACCTTTGCTGAAGTAACAGGCTTGCTCTGACAGGAGAACCGATGTTGAACGGCACTGCACAACCGGACAACGGCGTAACACGAGGACGGCCCCGCTCGCGGGTCCGTCTTCCCGGCTCGCCCGCCTTCTGGTTTCTTATCCCCGCAATCTTCGCGCTCGCGGCCATCGGCATTTATCCGTTGCTGCTGGCGCTGTACAACTCGTTTCATCAGTACAAGCTTGCGGATCTGGCGTCGGGTACGCCGTTCATCTGGTTCGACAACTACGCCGCGACGCTGAGCGATCCTTCGTTTTGGGGCGCGCTGGGACGCACGGCGCTGTTTCTGTGCGTCACGCTACCCATCGAAGTCGCGCTCGGACTGTTCGCCGCGCTGATGCTCCATCGCACGACATTGCCATGGATGCGCGCACTCGCGCGCGTCAGCCTGGTGATTCCCATGGCGACGACGTATGCGGTGGTGGGACTGATCGGCCGCCTCATTTTCAACCGGCAGTTCGGTGTCGCGAACTACATCACGAGCTTGTTCGGGGTGCCGCCACAGGACTGGCTGGCCGATCCGACCTTTGCGTTCGTGTCGGTGATGATCATGGACATCTGGCAGTGGACGCCTTTTTGCGCGCTCATCCTGCTTGCCGGCCTGACGATGGTGCCGAAGGAAGCCGAGGAAGCCGCGCGCCTCGAAACGCCGAGGTGGAGCAAGATTCTGTGGCATCTGCAAAGGCCGTATCTGCTGCCCGGCCTCACCGCGATCCTGATTCTCCGCTCCGCCGACATGCTGAAGATGTTCGATGCCGTCTTCACCATGACTCGCGGTGGTCCCGGCACCGCGACCGAGTTCATCAGCGTGTATATCCAGCGCGTGGGTTTCCGTCTGTTTGATCAGGGCATGGCTTCCGCACAGGCGATTCTGTTGCTGATTCTCACCATCGTGCTGTCGCGCCTTTATATCCGCTTCGTCTATCGGGAGGCTGCGTGAACGCACCTTCGACCCAACGTGCGCACGGCAACGCCGCGCCTGCCGGCAGCAATGGACTGACAGCACGCGCTCGCCGCGCACGCGCCGCGCGGCGCAACGCGACCGCATGGCACTTCCTTGGCCTGCTGATCGTTTTCCTGTCGTCCGTTTTTCCGTTCTACTGGATGGTGACGACGAGCCTGAAGAGCCAGGCGGATGCGCTGGCCTATCCGCCCGTGTGGCTCTTCAAACCCACCTTTGCGCACTACACCGAGGCGCTCTTCACGCATGAAGTGGGCGGCAGTCTCGTCAATTCGCTGATCATTGCCAGCAGCACGACCGTGCTGTCGATCCTGCTCGGTACACCCGCCGCCTATGCGCTCGCGCGCTACGAATTTCGCGGCAAGGAAGACCTGTGGTTCTGGTTCATCTCCAACCGCATGGTGAGCCCGGTTGTTCTTGCAGTGCCGTTCTTCCTGATCGCGACGAAACTCGATATCGTCGACACGCATATCGTGCTGATCCTGCTTTACATCACGTTCTCGCTGCCGATTGTCGTGTGGATCTGCACCGATCAGTTTCGCAACATTCCCGTCGAGCTGGACGAAGCGGCGCGGCTGGACGGCGCGTCGCCGTGGCGCATCTTCTGGCGTATCAACCTGCCGCTCGCGATGCCGGGCATTGTCGTATCGGCCATCTTCGCCTTCATCTTTTCATGGAACGACCTGCTCTACGCGCTGGTGCTGACACGCACGGACGCGATCACGTCGCCCGTCGCGGCCACGAGCTACATGAGCGGTTATGAATTGCCATGGGGCGAAATCATGGCGACAGGTACGCTGATCGTGCTCCCGATGGTGGTGTTCGCATTGCTCGTTTCCGGGCGGCTCGTGCAAGGCCTGACGATGGGCGCGGTGAAGTGACGCTCTGGTATAACGGCGCGTTGCATCTCACCGATAACCAGAGCGCACATGAACAAGACTGCTTCATCCGCCATGCCGTCCGAAGCCGACACCGCGATCGATTCCGAAGAGGAGTTGCAGGCGCGCGTCGCGTGGCATTACTACATCGGCAATCTGACCCAGCAGGAGATTGCGCATCGTATCGGCAGCAACCGCGTGCGGGTCAACCGGCTGCTGGCGGCGAGCCGCGAATCCGGCCTCGTGCAGATCACGATCAACAGCCGGATCGCGCCGTGCATCGCGCTCGAAGAGCAACTGGTCGAACGCTTTGAGCTCGAATCGGCGGTCGTCGTGCCGAGCGGCGCCAATCCCGAGGCGAACATGACGGCGCTCGGCATTGGCGCAGCAGGCTGCATCGCGAAGCGCATCGAGCGGGGCGGCACAATCGGCATCGGCTGGGGCCGCACGATCCGCGCCGTGCTGCGCGCGATGCCGCAACGCTCGTACGGCACGCTCAACGCCGTGTCGCTGCAAGGCGGGCTGTCGCATTGCCCGAGCATCAATACGTTCGACATCGTGTCCGACTTCGCGAACCTTTGTCACGCTGACGGCTATCTGTTCGCCGCGCCCATCTATGTGGGCAGCCAGGAAGCACGCGACATGATCCTGCGGGAAGACACCGTGCGCGCCACTTACAAACTCGCGCGCAACGCCGACGTCGCGTTGCTGACCTGCGGGGACCTGACGGAATCGCTGGTCGTCACCTATGGCATTTCAAAGGCCGACGACCTCCGCACGCTGCGCAAAGCGGGCGCTGTCGGCGACATGCTGGGCCATTTCATGGACGCGAATGGCGACCCGATCGACCACCCGCTGAATCGCCGCACGGTTGCGATCTCGCTCGACGATCTGCGCAAGATCGACGATGTCGTTCTTGTCTCGGGCGGCGCGAAGAAGTTCGAAGTGACGCGCGCGGCCTTGCGCGGTCGCTACGCGTCGGTCCTCGTGACGGACGAAGAGACGGCGCGTCGCCTGTGCGAAGAACCTTGAGGATTTGCCATGCACACGCCCGACCGCAATCGCGAACTGGCAGGCAAAACCGCGCTCGTCACAGGTGCGGGCAAAGGTATCGGGCGCGCCACCGTGCAACTGCTCGTGCAGCGGGGAGCGAGGGTCATCGCGTTGAGCCGCACTCGGGCCGATCTGCAGCCCCTCGCTGACGAGACCGGCTGCGAGACGGTGTGTGTGGATCTCGCGGATGCCGCAGCTACGCGCGAGGCGGCCGACGCCGCGCAGCCGGTCGATCTGCTCGTCAATTGCGCGGGCATCGTGGAGTTGCAGCCGTTTCTGGACACGAGCACCGAAGCGTTCGACGCGATCATGGCCGTCAACGTGAAAGCTGCGATGGTCGTCGCCCAGTCATGCGCGCGCAGCATGATCGCGCGCGGCGTGCGTGGGTCCATCGTCAATGTATCGAGCTTGTCGGCGACGGTGGGCTTGCCTCTGCATGCGGCCTACTGTGCGTCGAAAGCGGCGCTCGACGCGCTCACGCGCGTGATGGCCGTCGAACTGGGACCGCATGGCATACGCGTGAACTCGGTTAATCCGGTCGTGACGCTGACGCCGATGGCCGAGAAGGCATGGAGCGACCCGGCAAAATCCGCGCGCATGCTCGCGCGGATTCCGCTCAACCGCTTTGTGCAGCCGCTCGAAGTGGCGCGCACGATCGCTTATCTGCTCAGCGACGACGCCGCGATGGTCAGCGGCGTGAGCCTGGCCGTCGACGGCGGCTTTCAGGCAGGTTGAACGGGGGGCGGCGCGCGGTGTTGATCAAATCGGACTCGAAGCTCAACCTCTCTTGAGAAAGGAACGAAGATGGACGCACTGGTACTCGAAGGCACTCAACGCATCAGCCTGCGGCCTTTCAGTTTGCCGCAGACGGTCGGCCCGCGCGACGTGCGCATCCGCATCCATACGGTCGGCATTTGCGGCAGCGACATTCATTATTATCAGCATGGACGTATCGGACCGTTCGTCGTCAATGAACCGATGGTGCTCGGGCATGAAGCAGCAGGCACCGTGGTGCAGGTCGGCGACGAGGTGCAGCATCTGAAACCCGGCGATCGCGTCTGCATGGAGCCCGGTGTGCCCGACATGGAGTCGCGCGCATCGCGCGAGGGCTATTACAACCTCGATCCGAAAGTGCGCTTCTGGGCCACGCCGCCGGTGCATGGATGCCTGGCACCTTTCGTGGTTCATCCGGCTGCGTTCACCTACAAGCTGCCGGACAACGTGAGCTTTGCCGAAGGCGCGATTGTCGAGCCGCTCTCGATCGGACTTCAGGCGGCCAGGAAGGCGGCCATCAAGCCGGGCGATGTCGCCGTCGTGATGGGTGCGGGCACGATCGGCATGATGTGCGTGCTCGCGGCGCTCGCGGGCGGATGCAGCCGCGTCATTGTTTGCGACATGGTGCCGGAGAAGTTGGAGCTGATCGGCGCCACGCCGGGCGTGACGGCCGTGAACATCCTCGAAACGGCGGTGCGGGAGGTGGTCAAGCAGGTGACGGAAGACTGGGGTGCCAGCATCGTGTTCGAAGCGAGCGGCAGCGAGAAGGCGTTCGACGGCATCGCCGATCTGCTGTGCCCCGGCGGCTGTCTCGTGCTCGTCGGCATGCCGCAGCATCCGGTGCCGCTCGATGTTGTCGCATTGCAGATCAAGGAGGCGCGCGTCGAGTCCGTGTTCCGTTACGCAAATATTTTTCCAGGCGCGATCCAGCTGATCGCGTCGGGACGCATCGACGTCAAGCCGTTCATCTCGCGTTCGTTTGCATTCGCAGACGGCATCAAGGCGTTCGAGGAAGCGGCGAGCGGAAAACCGACCGACGTGAAGGTGCAGATCGTGATGGAGCAGGAGTAGGAACAGGCGGAAGGGGCAGGGCAAGGGCGGGGCTTAGCGCCGCGTGCCCGTTGCGTCGCGCCCCGACGCGGACGCGTCAGACGTCCCCGATTCTGAACGGCAGTTCGAAGTTCCCACCGCTGTTGATACGACTGACGTACTCGGTGTAGCGCGAGCGCGCCGTATCCTGCGCGGCGACAAACCTGCCAGGGAGCGGAGCTTGTAACTCGTTCGGAAGAACGTCAGTCATCAATCGCTGAAACAACGCTTGTGCCGCGCTTGACTGGTTCTGGTTGTCCAGTTCAAGCCGGCCTCGCTCAGTCGCGTAATCGTAATACTCGAGATCGCTCGGGCCGGTAATGGTCGTTGTGGAGGGTGCCCAGTTCGAATAGGTGCCGAGCTTGCCCTTGTCCGTTCGCACGCCAATGATGTGCGAGGCCGACGAATTGAAGTTGTAGACCTCCGGCACGGTCTCATCGGATGCGAAGACCACATAGGGGCGGCCAGGTGCACCCGCGCTCTTCAGCATGGCAAGCATGTCGTGCCGGTTTCCATAGATCTGTGCGTAGTCTCCGGTCATCCAGGTTCGCGTACCGCCGTTGGCGATGGTAGCCAGCATCGGAAGGATGTCGACGGACGACGTCAGACCGCTGCGGACAACATCGAGGTCCCCATTGTACTGCCCGGTCGGATCGACCACGATGAGCGGCACATTGAACGCCTCTTCGTAGCACGTACCGGTTTTACCCGAGATCAAACCGTGCGCGCCGGCGTAGTCGCCGTGGTCCGACGTTAGGACGATGACAGTTTTTTTGGCGACCGCAGGCGGCAGCGCGTCGATGACCGCGCCGATCTTTGCATCGACTATAGACAAGATCTGCGTATACGAATCGAGGCCACGCTTCCAGTAATGAAATGGCGCTTTGGCGACCCCCTTGGTCTCCGCGGGAGGCGGGAAGTGAGGATTGACCGGGTAAGCCGAGATTTTAAAGTCCGTCCCGCGTGTGTCCTGCACGCCACCCCAGACCGCTTCCTGGAGAGTGCGGTTGAAGGTTTGCATCGGAGGCTTATTGGCGGCGAGCTGTGGGCCCGCTTCCCAGTTTGGCGCCGTTGCTGCAAACCCGTATTGCGGTGGATCGCGTAGCGGATTGGAGTCCCAGTCGTACATGGGCGGCGCTGCGGTGTAATCGATCCACTGAGAATAGCCGTTTGGGTTGTACCTGTTCGACGCGAAAAGCTCAGTGAAGCGCTTGAACTCGGTACCCGCTGGAAAGAACTCCTTGTCGTGCGGGTTTATGAAGCCGACGGTCAGGCACCAGGGCGGGTCGGACGGCCTGCGTCGCTGAAGCCACTGGGCCGCCTGATCCGCGATATTCGCGTCGCTCAGGTAGCCTTGCCCCGGTTCGCCGATCGTGCCCTGGAGGTTGCTGCCAGTGGGATCCGGATAGGTCATCCCTTCGAAACCGTACAGCGCCAGAGGTGTTTGACCCTTGTGGACGATGGACAAATGCCACTTGCCAATATACGGGGTGATATAGCCGAGCGACTGCAGAACCTTGCCGTAGGTAGGAAAGTGTCGATTTAGCACCGGTTGTATCGACAGCTTGGTATCGGGCGAATCGAGAATGGTTGTGAGCAGCCAGTTCTGGTGGGTATAGAGTCCAGTGATCAGCGCGGCGCGCGCAGGGCTGCATGCCGAAGCCGCCGTGTAATGGCCGGCGAACTTGACGCCTTTCTTCCAAAGATCGAATGTACGAGGCATGTATTCCTTCAGGAACTCGCGTGCGTCCGGAACGCCTCTCGGAAACACACGCGGAAAGCGCATTTCGTCCAGAAGGATGAATAGGATGTTGAGCTTACTGTTTCGAGCGTCGCCTGCGCTCTCGGCGCCGACGCTCGTCGTTGCGATGGCCGCGCCAACGGCGGAGGTCCTTTTGATAAAATTTCGCCTATCCATGGGTAGATATCCTAAGTAAATGATGTTGGCATCCCGATGCGAGGCCGGGTGTTGTCCGCCGACAATGATGCGACCACGTCGGCCGGTACCGGCTCTTGACGGCCGGTACGATCAAATCGTCGAGCCACGCGAAGGATAGGCGAAACCGCGTCGGCGCAAGTGAAGAATTGATTTCATGGCATGTCGGCTGACAGCCATGGCCGTGTGCGGCCGTCAAAACACTACGGAACCGTCCCGAGACTCGCACGGGCAGGGGCGGGCATGGTTCGAAGTATTGGACTCTATGGAAAGAAAGGTGCGTGCAATTGAGACTTCCGAAGTTTTTATAGTTGAAAATCCGCCAAACCCCTAAGAAGCTGTTGCGAAATTAGTTAAACATTGGCTTGAGACGTGTCCAGCAAATTAAGGCACAAGCCAGAGAGAGGAAGGCTTCATGAATATGGGCATAACGTTCGTAGCGAATTTTCAGGCGTCGAAACGAGTGAAGCCATGCAATCGAACGCTCGACTGGCCAGCGCGTTTTGCCGAGACCACTTCCATGGGGCGAGCCAATTTTTGCGAGCACCGGCGTGATGCCGCGTTCTCTCAAACGTTGCCGATGTGGTTCGGAACTGTAGCCCCGGTCGCCCTGAACGATTTGTGGTTTATGCAAGGGGTGCCCCCGCTTGCCTCTGATGTGCGGAATTGCCTCAACCAGCGCATCGAGTTGGGTAATGTCGTGGCGGTTCGCTGCACTCAGGATGACCGCGAGCGGGATGCCTTGCGCGTCGACGATGAGGTGGTGTTTGCTGCCGAGCTTGCGCCGGTCCGTGGGATTCGGGCCGGTTTTTTTCCCGCCAGCACAGCGCGAATCGATGAACTGTCCACGAGCGCGCGCGACAAATCGATTTCGCCACGACGACGCAGTTCGGCCAGCAGCGTTTCGTGGATGCGTTGCCAGACGCCTGCTTCCTGCCATGCGACGAGCCGTCGCCAACAGGCAGTGCCTGAGCCGCACCCCATCTCCTGCGGCAGGAGATTCCACGCAATGCCTGAGCGCAGTACGAACACGATGCCCGTCAGTACAGCGCGGTCGGGTGTTGGCTTGCGCCCGGCATATTGCCGATTGCGAGGTGCTCGCGCAGGCAGAAGTGGTTCGATGAGTGACCACAGTTCGTCGTCTATGAGTTCTTTAGACATCGCTTCCTGTCAGGCAAAACAAGACAGAAAGTTAACACCAAGCCAGAAAAGTTAACAGCCCCAGAACTTAATTTCGCAACAGCTTCTAAGTCGTTTTGCGTCGAATTATCTGCCTGGTTCGCCAGTTGGCGGCGCTAGGGGCGAGCACGCCGCAGCCCGGCCATTTGCCACGCTAAGCAGTCCAGCGGCGACTGAGTTTACGGCGATGCGCCAGCAAAAGCTCCAATCGCCTGCCGTGCGGCACGTTTAATGCTCAGAGCGATTGCGTCAATCACCTTTCGAGAGGTCGTGCAGTGCCCTTCATTCGGTCTGACCGACTTGCATCGGTTCCTCTTCGGCAATGCGTCCTGGCAATTCCTGCTTGAGGTGATGTTGCGAACCGGCGTCACGTACGTATTGCTCATCGTCACGATGCGGCTGCTCGGCCGGCGCGTTGTCAGTCAATACACGTTGTTGAAATCTCCGTTACCGTCACGCTCGCCGCCGCCATTGGGGTGCCGTTGCAAGCGTCGAACCGGGGACTGCTTCCGCCGCTGGTGATCGCGCTCGTCGCAATCGGGTTGCAGCGCTGCATTGCGAGAGCAGGTTCGACGCACCGGCGTCTGGAAACGCTCGTTTCAACGGATGTGACGCTGCTTGCAAGCGAGGGCCGCCTCCAGCTCGACGAACTGCTGCGCGCGGGCATGCCGCGGGAGAAAGTGTTCGAAGCCATGCGTATCGAAGGCTGCCAACACCTCAAGACGCTGCGCAGGCTGCCAGCAATGAAGGCATTGAACTGCAGGTGATCATACTACAGGAAGCAAAGAAGGGCTTTGTACTACTGGCACGGCGGTGGGTAGTCGAGCGCAGCTTTGGCTGGCTCAACCGCTTTCGCCGCCTTGCGCGGGACCATGAGCGATTACCTGAAACTCTTGCCGGTCTTCATTTCGAGGTCTTCGCCATGCTTATGCTCGTGCATGCAGTGCCGGTACTTCAAAGTTCATAACACGGTCTCGTCGACGGCCGTTGTCGGCTGCCAACCCCGCGGCAGCAATGTTTCGATGTCGCTGGCCTTGGGGTCGGCATTCGCGTGAGGACGTCCTCAGATCGGCGTGGTTCGCGCCTATTGAGTGGTCTGAGCGCAGCACGCTCATTACGGAGGCAGCGCGTTGGCCTGCCCGCCACGAGCCAGCGAACAACCAGTTGGGCGTGCCGATAATTCGCCAATGTCGCCGCGAACCCGGATACCGCCTCATGTAATCGGACTTTCGGCAAAGCTCAAGCGAAAAGTCCCGCGCTTCGATATGCGCGGACCGTATCGTCGAAGGCGGACACGTCGCCGCGTCCGCGAGCGACCAGCTGAGCGCCTTCAATAGACGCAAAAATTGCAAGTGCCTGGCGCTTAATAGCCTGGGCATCCCTCGCGTCTTCCCTGAAAGAAAGAATCTTACAAAGCCAGTCAACGTTCACCTCTGTGAAGCGATCGACTTCTACCCGAACTTCGTCGGGAAGGTCATGGTGCTCCGCCGCCATGATGCCGCAAAGACACATCCGATTGTCTTGCACGAGTGCTGAGCGGAACACGCTCGTATAGCGCTCCAACGTCTCGTGCTCGTTCTTAAACGTTTCGAGCAGGTCGTGCAGTAACTTCACCGCTTCTTCCGTGTATTGGCGGGCTAAAGCGGCGCCAAGGTTGCCCTTGGTGGGAAAGTGGTGATGCACGCCAGCGCTTTTTATGCCGACCTCTTTGGCGATCTCCCGGAAGCTAAGCGCGTTGTACCCGCGTGCCTGAACCATACGTCGAGCCGTCAAGAGGATGCGCTGTTTGGTATCCGTTGTCATGCAGCGACTATATCACGCTACCTATCGATAAGTAAGGATTGACAGCGCCGAGAGTGGTCGATACAGTGCGGAAGCTTACCTATCGATAGGTAATGTAACCCGTCCCTTCAAAGGCTCGTCATGAAAATCTTCGACATTCCCGGTTTCCCTAACCCGATGCGCATCCGGATTGCGCTGGCGGAGAAAAATCTCTCGTCACAGGTCGAGTTCATTAAAGTCGATCTCCCTGCTGCAGAACACAAGCAGGATGCCTTCCTCAGCATCAACCCTACCGGCACTGTGCCTGTTCTCGAGCTGGATGATGGAACGTACATTTCGGAGTGCACCGCTATCACCGAATATCTCGACAATCTCGACGGCAAGCCGGTGCTGACGGGCAAATCGCCCAAAGAAAAGGCGTTGGTTCATATGATGCAGAAGCGCGCCGAGTCAGAGCTCGTCGACGCGGTTGGGATCTACTTTCACCACGCGACACCCGGTCTTGGACCGGCGCTTCAGGCGTACAAGAGCCCCGAGTGGACAGGTCGCAAAGAATGGGGTGAACGCTCACGCGACAGGGCCGTTGCCGGTATGCGCTACTTTGACGAGGTACTCGCGAAGCAACCGTACGTCGCGGGCGAATTCTTCTCAATGGCGGATATAACGGTTTGGGCGGGACTTCTTTTCGCTGGTTTTGCGAACATTTCAGTTCCAGACGAATGCACCGCGCTACTCAATTGGCGGCGGACTGTTGACGAGCGTTCCTCCGTCAAGAGTCCGGCGTAGGCGCGATTAATCCCGAAGCGATTGAAGCTTTAGGAGACGGACAGAAACGTGATGCATTTACTGAAGTAAGGATAACTAACGTGCGAAAGACAACGCCTACCTCAATGATCAAGGCCGGAACGCTTGCGCTTGCTACTGTTGCCGCTTTCGCGACTGCGACTTTATATGCCGCGGAGGTCGGACAAGACCAGCGCGCAATATACACACATCAAACAGCGCCGACGAGGTTCATCGATGCGAATGGTACGAAGCTCGCGTATCGCCGCTTCGGGAAGCGCGGCGGTGTGCCCCTGGTCTTTTTCCAGCATTTCGTAGGCAACATGGACAATTGGGACCCGGCGGTCATTGACGGTTTTGCCAGGAACCGGGAGGTGATCCTGTTTGACAACGCTGGCGTCGCCAGTTCCCAAGGGGAAGTGCCCAAGACCGTCGAGGGGATGGCAGCGCATGCCATCGATTTTCTAAACGCGCTCGAGATCAAAAAGGCAGACCTCCTTGGATTTTCTCTCGGTAGTCTTGTTGCACAGGAGGTTACCGTTGAGCGCCCAGAACTTGTTCGACATCTGGTATTGGTCGGAAGTGGACCACGGGGCGGCGCTGGAATGGCAACGTTGACGCCAGAGTTCCAGGAAATGATCAAAAAGGACAGTGGAAGCAGCGATCAGCTACTGCTCGACGTGTTCTTCACACAATCCGCCGCGAGTCGCGCTGCTGGACAAGAATTCCTCGGTCGCCTTCACGCCCGCTCGAGAGAACGTGACCCGGACGTGAACGATAAGGTCGCACCGGCCCAGGTAGCGGCGTTCGCGGCATGGGGCGCGCCTCACGCTGACGCGAATGCGTACCTGAAGAACATCAGGCAGCCTGCGCTCGTCGTTGGCGGCAGTCACGACATCGTCCACTATCCGGTGAATTCGTTTACCTTGGAGGAGAACCTGCCGAACGCTCAGTTGATTCTGTACCCTGACTCGAGCCACGGGGCACAGTATCAATATCCCGCGCGCTTTGTGGCGGACGTGACGGCCTTTCTCAATCGCGAAGAGTAACGCCTTCGTGGAACAGCGGATGGGAACTGCTGTGCACCGTCTTATAGCTGTTAGCAACGGTCACGTCTCGCAGCGCTGAAGACGATTCGTCTCCTCTCAGCGCGCGGACATCTCGGACGCAGGCGGTGGTGCATGCCGTGTCTAACGCGACTCTGAAAGCCAGTTGCCATGCAACAAGGCGGCTAGTCGGGCTTAACTTCAACTGTCGATCAAGTGTAGGAGGAAACTAGATGCGCAACGCGGGTACTATGGTCAGCTTTCACCGTCCGGATGGTCAAGCCGTTGAGGGCTATCTTGCTAAACCAGCGGAGCTCGAAGGCGCGCCGGCGATCGTTGTAATCCAGGAATGGTGGGGGCTAAACGCGCAGATCCGGGGTGTGGCGGACCGTTTGTCTCACGCAGGCTATATCGCGCTGGTTCCCGACCTGTACCGAGGAAAGTCCACGGTCGAGGAAGAAGAAGCCCACCACTATATGGATAGTCTGGACTTCGCTGGGGCGATCTCTCAAGACGTCCGTGGCGCGCTTCAATACCTGAATACGTACACGGAAATTATCGGGGTAACCGGGTTCTGCATGGGTGGCGCCTTGGCGCTCCTCGCCCTCAGTGCTATCCCTGAATTTTCAGCTGGCGTTGTTTGGTATGGATTCCCGCCTCTGGACGATTTCGATGCGTCACGCATCAAAGCGCCGATTCAGGCGCACTGGGCCACTCAGGATGCGTTCTTTCCTGCTGCAAGCGTGGACGTGCTTGAGACGAAGTTTGCCAGCAGTAGGGGATCCGTGGAGTTCCATCGCTATCTGGCACATCATGCCTTTGCCAATGAAACTGCAGTGGGCGATGGGCGCATACCGGGTACGCAATACGATCCGGTGTGGGCGCAGCTGGCGTGGGACCGCACACTGACCTTTTTTGGCCGCACGCTGTGGAACTGAGCTGGTCGCGGTGAGACGTTCGTGAAGAGAAATTCGATTTTCTTCTTCACGAGGCGACGTTGCTTTGTGTGCGTGTGCTGTTCCGGAATGGCCGCGTCGGTGCCGCGGCCACCGACGCCTTCCGATGTCTACGATATAACGCAGGCTGCGGGAGTGCCACGACCGCAAAGCCACGACGCATCCCGTCGTCTCTTACTTCGAATCGGGTTCGGCGAACCTGCTCCCCCGGCTATCGCTGCCGTCAGTGCCCCAGTTACCGGTAATGATCGTCAGCCAGCCGGTCCGCCGGCACGAATGGTTCCAGCTTGACCTGAGCCGCATCGAAGAAACTGAGTGGCGCCGGTTTAACGAGGCCACCCAATTTTCGTCTGTCTTCTCAAGGTCCGCATGCCTTCTGCCTGGTCGCATCACCACCTCGCCAACGTGATAGCGCCTTGAGCACCCGTTGGCCATTCGGTTTAGCGAGCGTTCTTCCAATAAGCGGAAGCGACATCCTCACCCTTCTTCAGGAACTGGTCAATCGCTGATTTCTGCACGCTTCCATTTGCGTCCTGAGTGTAGGAATGCATCAGTCTATCGAACGACCCGTTCCCCGCGTGGATGCTGTCATTGACGCCATCCACGTATTCCGAAACGGTGAGCTGACCATCGTCTGATGAGTCAAACATTTTGAACAGCTTGTCGGCAGCGGCTGTCGCAAGACCAGCGCGTTTCATCTGCGTTTCAAACTCGTCTTTCGAAAGTTGTCCATCACCGCTTGAGTCGCCTTGCACGAACATCTGGGGGGCCCAAGCGACAGCGAGAGGTGTCGCAGCCAACGACTCCGACTTTTTCGCCCCATCGCTAAGAGTGACGACAACTGATTGACGTGTGCTCTTGGTAGCAAGTTCATCGGCGCTGGGCGACCTGAGGGGAGCATGTGCGCTTCGCTTAGTCTCCGCGTTCGTTTGCAAGAGGATGGCTAGTGAACTTCCGACGGAACCGATTGACATACCTACACTCCTTCTAAGCGTTGATCTGAAACGACCGGGACGTTTATTGGCCGCGCGCATTGCGCCATTGCTTCAAGGGCACGTCGTAGAGGCTGAAAAGCCGCCTACTGAGCGCGGAACTCACCTACCATTTGGATTACGTTCAAACTCCAAATAACTTTAGCGGTTTCGCTCTTCCGTCCGGTGTTTTTTCCGGCCAACCTTTAACTTCAAGGCTTGGAAGGAACGAGATGGACGCGTCTCGAAGAGTGCGGATTTCGGTGATGGTGATCAGTCGTTTCGGCGAACGTGATCGGTCTGGATGGTGGTGTTGCGCGGTCAATGGATTATAGCGACGGTGATCACGATCAGGCGTCAGCGGTTTCGGT
>NZ_JBQEPV010000018.1:0-140852 GCF_052045935.1 Paraburkholderia sp. 22098
GGATCCGTACCGCCTGTTCCGCTGCCACACGATCATGAACTGCGTCGACGTCTGCCCGAAGGGACTGAACCCGACCAAGGCGATCGGCAAGATCAAGGAATTGATGGTGCGTCGCGCGGTTTGAAGCACTTCCGATAGAACCTATCGGCATAGCATCGCGTTTGCCTGGAGTCTCGTTCCGAGACTCCAGCGCTACACGTTCAATCGCAGTTACAGATAGCTGCAGACGTAGTCGAGCGTTTCGATCACGTCGATGTCGAAGCGGCTCTTGCCGGGCACCGAAAACGACTCGCCCGCGCGATAGGTCTTCCATTCGTCGCTGCCTTCAAGGCGGATGCGGCACTGGCCGGCTTGCACTTCCATCAGTTCGGGCGCGTCCGTTCCGAAGTTGAGCGTGCCCGGCAAAATCACACCCAGCGTCTTGCGCGTGCCGTCCGCGAAGAGAACGGTGTGCGAAACGCACTTGCCGTCGAAATAGACGTTGGCACGTTTGATAACGGAAACCTGATCGAATTGCGTTGCGGCCGTCATGGCGGTCTTCCTATGAATCGTCGTGAAGGAATGCGTTGGCGCTGCGTTGCGGCAGCCCGTTGTGCGTAGTCTGCGCCGACCGTTTGCGCGAGCTTGCGGTCGAGCGCAACTCGCCATCATACAGACGTCGCGCATCGACATCGGCATAACGCCGAACATCAATCAGGCTTACGCCAGCGGCCCGAATCCGGACACACGACGACCGGTTCGCCATTCAGCAATACCTGCTCTTCAGCGGGCTGTGAGATGGGTAAAGGTGCAACGTCGAATTCGACTTGAAGCGCGCGTGCGACATGTACGTCTTCGATAGGAAGCTCCCACGTCAGGAAGATCTGCACGCTATCGCGATCCGGCGTGAAGTCGTCCACGTTGAAGCCGCTGCTGCCTCGCCGGATCACACCATGAGGCTGACCTGTGTCGAATATCACGGCCGTTCCGCGGGTCAACGGAATGCGCTGCCCCGAAGAGGCGAAATGCAGGTCGAGCCCCTTGTCGTCGCTCAGGAACAGGTTGCAGAATGCCGCGCCGCCGTATTGCATGGCGTCATGGTGATACGTGGCGCCGCGGCAAGCCATTAAGGCGACGTCGCTAGAGGCAAGTACGTCGGGCAATCCGAGTAAGCGCGTCCAGTCCGACATCGCCTGAACACAGAGCGTGTAATCCGGCCAACGCATACGTGTTCGCGCGAAAGGCATGACTTCCACATCGCCGGGATCGAGAACCATGCGCGACGACGTCTCCCTCTCCCAATCGACCAGCACACGATGAGGCAGTTCGGGCACGTCGACGACGCCCGACAGCACGATGTCGCTCACGCGCCGTGTGCGAATGGCGTCGCCACTGGAGAAACAGGAGATCAGCATGTCTGGCGCTCGATGCCATTGGGAAGGCAAAACATCCGCATATTGTAGCGATAGCGAGCCGCTCGCTCGCGCTGCGCCAGCCGCTTGCTAGTCAACGGAACTACCGCCCGCCGCTGCATAACGTCCGGGGGTGGTTCCCGTTGCGCGCCTGAACATGTCGATGAAAGCGCTCACGTTCTCGTGGCCTAGTTCGAGTGCAATGGTCGTGACGCTGACACCATCGGCGACCAGTTCCAACGCGCGCAGCAATCTGGCCTGCGCGCGCCATTGCGCAAAGCTGAACCCCGTCTCGGCGACGAACCGCCTGCTCAGCGTGCGCGGCGAAAGCCCTGCCCACTCGGCCCATTGTTCGAGACGGCGCGTGTCGGACAGATTGCAAACGAGCGCGTCGGTGATGCGCACTAGCCGTTCGTCTTCTGGGCCCGGCAAGCCCAGCAATTCCGCCTTCGACGCCGCCAGTTCGTCCAGGATCGTTCGGCCAGCAGACCACGAAAGACCTGTCGCCCGACGAATTCAGTTCGATGCGGGGCAGGACCATGACCGAAGAGAGCTACAAGCGGCTGGCCAACAGCGTGCGTGAAGTGACCGGCGTTGATGCGACGCCCGAGGCCTGGAAGGAGATCATCAATGGCTACATGATCGGGCCGCTGACGGGCATTGCGATGACGTTCAACGAGCCCGGCGAAAAGGGCCCCGCGCCGACCAACCGGGAACAACTCGGGCTGTGGGACGCGTTCGGCGCGTCGCGCATGCTCAAAAAGAATGCGCGTGAAGTCGAACGCTGCTCTATACCGAAGCTAGACCTGAGGAACGAGACATTCCGGGCAGGAGTGGCCGATACATCCAACTCGCGCCCGTTCCCCGCGTTCACCGCTCCGACCAGTCACGATCTGCGCGACCTGGAGGATCACTACCGCGACAATGAAGCGATCCTGACGCTCGTTGCGGAACTCCGGGATGCGCGGGTATTCATTCTCCAGCTGGGACGGTCCCACCAGGTCATAGCACGCTGCTGGCGCGCGGAATCAGACCGCGATCTCGCCGCGCTTGAAGAGTTGAGGCTTCGGCTGGATGCAGAGGAGGTGCGGGCCGGTCTCGCCGCACCAGCTGGGTCAGTACAGCGTGGAAGCTTGCGGTGGGCTGCCGCATTCTGTAATGAACTTCACCGGGTAGGCATGCCTATTCCTACGGCTGAATAGATGAAGTCTGACAAACGAAGTTGTGGAGTACTACGTTTAAATCCATTCAGCATGATTTAAGTTATCCTTGGTGAAAGTCAGGTGTAATTTTAAGAGTTGTCGCATTCCTCGTTCTTGGCGGTCCCGGTAGGTTGGTTGTGCATCAAACAACCATTCAATAACCGGCAGGGACGAAAAATGAAAAGACGCCGACGCTTGGGAGTGGCGACTGTATTCGCGAGACGCCTCTTTCCAGCTTTCACGCTGTTCCTCTCAATCAACGCAAACGCGGCAGACTGCTCGTCGCTATATGCGCAGTCCGGCGCGACGCCGGGTTCCCCGACGTGCAAGCTCGATGTAACTTCAAATTCGCCCACAGGAATGGGGAATTACGCCTGCATCAATGACCTTGTGCAGATTGAGCAGTGGTGTAACACACCGGCCGACCCGCCCGCAGATGGAACTTGCTCCGTCGCTGATCCGGTGTTCCCTGCTAACGGCATCGTCACCCTTTCGGAGACAGACTTCGCCAGCGGCGACGCTTCACCTCTTGTGTTTGCCCGCAGCTATCTTCCAAAGCCATTCGACAAAGCACAATCAGCTATGGGCGGATATTGGGTAAGCAACTGGCAGCGAAGGCTTGATCTGACCGCTGTCAATGCAAGCGCGCCTAAAATCACAGCCTACCAGAGCAGCGGACAGCCCCTGATCTTTAGGCCCAGCGGCGGAGCGTGGACCGTACCGGGAACTTCGGGCGTATCCCTGACGAAAAGTAGCGACGGTTACTACTACCTGAAAGACGAGCGACTCGGTACAACCGAGACATATTTTTTTGATACGGGTCGGCTGCACTCCGAGACAACGCGAATGGGCTTCTATCGCGAAGTTATCTATGACGGACAGCGAATAGATGGAATCGCACAGTGGCCCGTTGATCGGGTCGGGCAAACACCGTCGAGGCTGACGCTTAGCCTGACGTACGACAGCAGCGGTCGCGTCGTGAGCGTGGTACCGCCTTCGGGTAATGCCACGCACTATGCGTACGATACGAAAGGTAATCTCACTTCAGTAACCGCGCCAATCGGCTATGTACGTCAATACTTGTACGAGGATGCCCGCTTCCCCAATGCGTTGAGCGGCATAAAGGACGAATCGGGCTCGCGAATCGCGACATGGTCCTACGATTCCAAGGGGCGCGCAATCTCCGTTACGCATCCTGACACGACGCGCAATGTTTCGTTAGCCTACGGCTCCGGCACTACAACGGTCGGCAACTCGACTGGCAACACCATATATTCATTCATCGTCGGCGACGCGTCGCGTCCTGCATCGATTGCTACGCCCGGTGGCACGGTGTCCCGCACATGGGACACGTCTGGAAACCTTAAACAGAAAACAACCCCGGATGGTAATACCCAATACACCTGGGACGCCGTGAATCGGCCAACAAAAGCCACAGCAATCGTTGACGACATCAAGACGGTAACGACCGTCGAATACAGTGACGGCAATTCGCTGCGGCCGCACCTTGTGGCAACACCTGGAAAACTCAGGGCGTTCGTTTACGACACAGCAGGCAACGTCACTGGCTACGCTGAATGGCAGACCACGGACCAGACGGGCGAACAGGGATTGCACGCAGTCGCGGCAGGCGATCAGATGACCGTAGGGGCGCGCTACGATGCGGCGGGCCGAATGCTGTCTGCTACGGTCGTACGGAACGGTGCGACGACCGAAGACTGGACATATACGTATGACGTACGCGGCAACATCGCCACCACAATAGATGCCGTATCGGGATGGGCGATGCGGACTCTCAGCCGTAACTCCGAAAACCGTGCGATGCAGATAGCTGGTAATAGCGGGCAGGCAAGCGTCGCCTACGACGAGCGCGGTCGTGTCAAGAACTTCCAGTACAACGAGCCGGCAAGCACAATTAACGGAGGGCGGGCTCGTGTATTAACAGTGGACTATCAGTACGCGGCCAGCGGTACCGTTTCGTCGCGTTCGGCGAAGGTTTCTACCAACGGTGGATGGTGGCAACCAATAAGCGACACTGAACTTGGAGCATGGCTTGCCAATTGGGAACTAGGTAATGATCCGGTGGCTCCTCCTGCCAACCTCAGCGGCGTTAAGTCGGATGACCAGGCATTCGTTCCTGACATGTGTGTTGAGTGCTACGTCAGTTGGAAAGCGAAATTGACAGGCAGACTTTATCCAAACGAAGTTAGCGAGGCGCTTCCGAAGTGGGGAGAGACAACGGAGTTGATGCTGGCTGCTCAATCGCAGCTTCCCGTCATCTACCTCATACCCGAACTTGCGGCATCTTCGAAGAGGTCGATGATTTACACTGATTCTGTCTCCTCAGCCAAAAGCCTGGACAATGGATTCGTCAAGTGTGGAGGGAGCGGAGATAATGAATGGCGTGAAGCGGACTGTCACGCAAAGTACGAGCGCGATGTCTTCAAGTGCAACACGTTCGCCAAATACATGGGTGGTTTGCCCGGCCTCGCGCTTTGCAAGAAGCAGGCGTTTGATGACTACCAGGAATGCAGAGGACACTGACGATGAAATTTCCACCATGTTCAGTGGTCGTTACTTACGATCAGGACCGTCAACGGTTGATCCTGCAGACAGCCGACCGGGCAAAAATAGCCGGGGCGCTCAAAGGGGAATCCGAGATTCCGGTTTTGCTTGATGACTTTAAGTTCAAGCTTGACGACGAATTCGCGCGTCGATTCGGCGCCGGCGTGCTCGCTCTAATTGCGCTCGGCCAACCTGATCTCAAGCAATACATCAGCTTTACAGAGGCACCGCCCGACGAGCCGTCAGACGAGTAAGTTGTTCGCGATGGTGACTCGACCTAACGGCGCGACGCTGGTCGGGCAGCAGCGTGTCAAGCACCCAGCGCTGCACGTTAATTGCATGCAGGTTCGCCGCACGTGCCAGTTCTGCGCCCACGAACATTGCAGCGAGGTTGGCGAACCACAGCCGTTCGCCGCGGGCGGCATCCGTCGGGCGCATGAGTTCGTCGCATTTCTGCTGGATGAGCAGTGGCAAACGGTTTTGGTTGGCAACCAGCCATTGTGCATGGATGATTCCGGCGTGCCCATAGTTGCATGCCACCTGGTGGGTGATGGGCATTTCGCTAATCCATTGCCGGTCGTCAGGATCGATGCGGGGCAACTGCACTTCAGTGAGGCGGTTGAGGACCGCGACGTGATCCGCCTCCGCGCCGTTGACCAGCATTTCGCGGATTGACTTGTTGGCGCTGGAGAGGAACATCGCACGCCAGCTTGTCCCTTTGACGAGGTGCTGGTGTGCGTTCAGCCGGTTCGGCACGACGGCAACTGACGCGCATTGATCGAACGGTGGCCGCGTCGCCGAACCCTGGCAGATGAAATTCGATGCGCGTGCGCGAGCCGGCAACAATTCCAGCCACAGCGACGCGCTGGCGTTGACACATCTTCACTGCTGCGCATGCTTCGCTGCGTCTTCGATCACCGCGGCGACTTCCTTGGGACGCGATTCATACACGGAGTGGCTTGCACCCGCCAGTACCGTGGTGTGGCTATGCGCGCGCCGGTAGTAAAAGCGCTCGAGGTCCGGATTGATGATCTTGTCGTCGGCCGCCACGATGCCCCAACTCGGTTTCATGGTCCAGGCGGCGACCTTCATCGGCTCGGAGAAGACCTTGGCTGCCGTGAGAATCTGCGCCCGTGACTCGAACTCCGCTTCCTTGAGCGGCAGATCGGCTGCGAAATCTTTCGCGAAATCGGCGGGATTCAGATAGGTGTAACCGTCGTCCGTCTTCTTGATGGCGCCTGCCTGCTGCGACGTGTAGCTGGGCATCTTCTTACCCAGATCGCTTTCGTCTTCGCCCACTGCCGGCGCATGAGCCGCGACGTATACGAGCCCCGCTACTTTCGGATCGACGCCGGCCTCGGTGATCACCGAGCCGCCATAGCTATGCGCGACCAGAATGGTGGGACCGTCCTGCATGTCGATCACCCGCTTCGCTGCGGCTACGTCGTCGTCGAGCGAGGTCAGCGGCTCCTGCACCATTGTGACGTGGTAGCCGTCTTTGGTCAGGATGTCATAGACCGGCCTCCACCCCGAGCCGTCGACCCACGCGCCATGAACGAGAACGATATTGCGGATCGGCGCTTTGGCGGGTTGCGTGTCCTGCGCCATTGCGCTGGCGGATGCGAACATGCATGCAGACAAGGAAAGAACCGTTGCGGCTAATGGCAAGATTTTCACGGCGAAACTCCATTGATAACGATTAGATAACCAGTTGGGATCCTGTGCACGACTGCATGGTCCACAGGATCCGGCGTGCGGCACTTAACTACCGGCGTAGAGGTTGCAGAAGCTGACCGGGCCGACGCACGCAGATTGCATTGCCGTATGCGACGCAGCACCCGACGCTGAGCTGCCGCTTTGTGCGACACCGCCGACGGCTTGCATCGTCAGTTGCTGGTCGCCTTGTGCTGCGACTTTTGCTTCTGCTGCCTGGACATCTGCCGGGTAGTTAACATCGTCACCGCTGGTAGGCCGATATCCAGCGTGCTCGACGCGGACGAGATCTGCACGAACTTCCGCACGTGTGAGCGGAGCGCTGCTTTGAGCGAAGCTGAGTACCGGGGCGCCGAGAGCGGAAACGGCGAGAGCGAGGCTTACGAACAACTTGGACATGATCAATACTCCTTAATTAAGTGAATGGTTCGCGGCGGCAAGCCGCGGATAAAATCGCTTTGCACAGACCGACAGGATCATCTCCGCCGAACAACAATTACTATCGGATTCCTAACTATCTGACTTTCCGGTCTCACGGGTCGGCATTCGTTCCTTCGAACTTCCTTCTCGTCGGGTTCCGGATTAATGCGTTTGTATCTGGCTACATTGGGGCAAACACAGGGCCCCGACGTTTATTCCAAAGTTTTTTTGAAATTGATGGATCGCGGCGCTCACCTCGCGGCGAAGCCTTAGCAGGCGGCGTGCAAGCGGACATAAAGGAAAATGCAAGGAATGCGGTTGCGAGCCCGCGCACAAACGCCTGTTTGTTTCCGCGAGGCATGCCGCTGCGCGGCTCGGCATCCTGGTAAGAGACGTCGCGAAGTGCGCGTTCGCGCCGCCCTTATAGCTGGTAGCGGAAGATTCTGGACTTATCTACCCTGAAAATCAGCGAAAGATGCGTCCAGCTGACGAGCCTATAACCGCGCTTCTCAAGATAGTCGTACACTTTCGAGCCGACGACATCCCGCATTGAAGTAGATGAGGACTCGACAATGATGATTTTCGGCTTGTACTTTTCAATATTGATCGACATCAACACCTGATAATCGTGACCTTCGGCGTCGATGGAAAGTAGGTCGATCTCATGATCGGAGTAACGGCTGTGTTCGAGCACGTCGTCCAACGTCGTGGTCTCGACGCTGCGCACCGATGTAGGCGACGCCGTTCCATTTGCGGCTACTTCGGCATCGAGAGTGGAGGTCAACCCATAGCTCGAGAAGTTATAGACGTTCTTCACAGCCTTTTCGCTTGAAATAGCCGCACACACGTTGGTATCGGACGCCCGCGCGAGTCTGAACGCCTCGATCTTGATGGGGTCCATATCAATGTTGATGCCCCGCCAGCCGCGCTTGTACAACGCATACGTATTTGAAAACTTGATTGGGTGATAAGCACCCACATCCACATAGACGCCCTTGGAGCACGCAGGGCTGATTATCTCGCGGAGTACAGCATCTTCTCCGAACTGGGAATAATACAAGCGCGCTCCCCGTGTCAGCCACGTTTTCCGCACAAGCCAAAGAAAATGCCCGAAGGTCTTAAGCGAACTCATAGTAGCCCCACGCCCTGAAATCGATGCGATGGCGGAAGACTAATCAACATTCAGCGCTTTTCAAGGACATTAATTCAACGAATTGGGCCTTTCAGAAACAGGGGCCTATCATTTGCGTCTTTCGAAGACTTGATGTGCTAAGTCTTTAACACCTTTCAGCAGGCCGTCACTTTATTCTCAGTTCCTGAAAATCACCGCATAAAAAGATCTGCTTGATGTCGCGGGCTCGCAGCCCGGAAGAAGCGATTATGTCGTTGCTTTCGGGCCAGCATAGGATCTTTAGAACTTCGCAATCTGCGGAATCATGGCCGCCTGGCCACGCACCACGCCTGAGTCGTCGAATAACTGCCACACCGTTGCATGCTCGATCCAGAAACGCTGCCCGGACTTCGTCATGCGAATGCCACGATACCCGGTGACGAAACCGTCGCGCGCGACCTGATCCAGAAACGCCTGGCGCTCCCCGCGCTCCGGAAGTTCCGCTGAAAGCCGCGAGCGCAGAGACGTGATTTCGTCCCAGTCGTATCCGAAGATCGTCTGCGCTTTTGAGTTGCCATAGATAAACATCGGGTCGGCCTGCGTATCGTGCGCGAGAAGGCCAAACGGCGCTGACGAATAGAGCCATGCAGCGCCCTCGGTGTCGCTAATGCCGGACGGCACCAGCGATTTACCGAGCAAACGGCGATAGCTATTCGTGAGGAGGCGGAAGAATTCGACATCCGTCTTCAGTGACATGGTGTAGATCGCTCCAAATCTGGTTATCCAAAGCAGTGCAATGGGACCATTGTGAATACCGCTCGTCGCAACACGTGCGAGATTACGCAAATCACGACCGTTCTATCAACCGACAGAGAGAACGGGATCGATCTCTTTGTGCGTGAAGCCAAACCTCGCCATTTGCTCGCGATGCGCTGCCGAGCCCAAATACGATCGCAATTCCCGGTTAACCGCGTGGCGCAGATCATCGCTGTTCTTGCTGAACGAAAATGCACCGAAGGGTATTTCGAGCGCGCTGCCTGTCACTGGCCGATGCTCGACTGCACGGAGCACCGAGCCGCCAATGTGCTCAGCCAGTATGCGATTCCCGAGGGCGGTGCTCGCATAAGCGTCCACGGTGCCTGCGCGAACTGCCTCTATCGCTTCAGCCTGCTGCTGATAGACGACAATCTGGTCCTCGCTTACGCCAGCCGCTCTGGCCGACTCGTGCTGCACCTGTCCTGCGATGATGCCAAGCCGGGCATCGCGCCGCTCGGCGACCGACGCATAGCTGTCCAGCGCCTTGTCGTTGTCTGTACGAACGAGAAAGCCGTCTGCCATCGCCCACACGGGAACGCTGAAAGCCACCTGCTGTGCCCGCTCCGGCGTGATGAACAGAGGAACGTTCATATCCCAGCGGCCAGTTGCTACGCCATCAAGCAACTCGCTAAATGTAGTGAGGCAATGCTCGATCTCCGTCGCACCAATGGCACGAAGAACAACCGTGGCCAGATCGATATCGGCGCCCATAGCCGCCCCGTCCGGTCCGCTCCATCCAAACGGAGGTTCTTCCAGATACGCAATCCGAATCTTCATTGCTGCCTCGCACATCCGCGACGTCGATGGTGCGTCGATTGTACTGGCGCACGCGGCATCGTGAGAAAACGCAAAGTCTGATGCAAAGAAAAAGCCACCCATGAAGGGTGGCTTTTTCAATGTTTGGTGGGCCTCCCGTGAGTCGAACACGGCACCAACGGATTATGCTAACCAGCTACGGCTTTCGCCGCCCCTTTCGGGTTTGTGGTCTGGACTGTCTCTTGTCTTTACGACCTGCCCGTTCAGTCTCTACACGTTCTCTCAAAGAGAGCTTCGCTCGGGATTGCCACGCTGCGAGAACAGCAGAGGTTTCCCCGAATTTGAGCAGTTCTACCAAGGGGCAGAGCTAACTTACCCCAAGGCAACCCATTCATGACTCACCATGCCGTGCTGCGAGGTTTAGGTGAGTCTTTGCTAAGTCCGCTGCTCTAACCAAGCATGAGCTAGAGGCCCTGAGAACTCGAGATTTTACCGTATCTGAAGCTACCAACGTACAGCATGTTGCGCATGCCTGCTTGTCGAGTGGCCGCCATACTACACGAAAAAGGGGCCTCCGCGACCGCTCCGCTTTGACGGAACAATTGGGAGACCCCTTCAAACTGCTACTTACTCACTACGGCCACACCTGCCGATCAGTTGCCCTCAAGGAACGACTTGAGTTTGTCCGAGCGGCTCGGATGACGCAGCTTGCGCAGCGCCTTTGCCTCGATCTGACGAATCCGCTCACGCGTGACGTCGAACTGCTTGCCGACTTCTTCGAGCGTGTGATCGGTGCTCATCTCGATACCGAAACGCATGCGCAACACCTTCGCTTCGCGCGGCGTCAACGAATCAAGCACGTCTTTCACGACGTCGCGCATACTCGCGTGCAACGCAGCGTCTGCCGGCGCCACGGTGTTCGTATCTTCGATAAAGTCGCCCAGATGCGAATCGTCGTCGTCACCAATCGGCGTTTCCATCGAGATCGGCTCTTTCGCGATCTTCATGATCTTGCGGATCTTGTCTTCCGGCATTTCCATCTTCTCGGCCAGCGTTGCCGGATCCGGCTCGAGGCCGGTTTCCTGCAGAATCTGACGCGAGATGCGGTTCATCTTGTTGATCGTTTCGATCATGTGAACCGGAATACGGATCGTGCGCGCCTGGTCCGCGATGGAACGCGTGATGGCCTGACGGATCCACCACGTTGCATACGTGGAAAACTTGTAGCCACGACGATATTCGAACTTGTCCACCGCCTTCATCAGGCCGATGTTGCCTTCCTGAATCAGGTCGAGGAACTGCAGACCGCGGTTCGTGTACTTCTTCGCAATCGAGATCACGAGACGCAGGTTTGCCTCGGTCATTTCGCGCTTCGCCTGGCGCGCCTTCAGTTCGCCGGCCGCCATTTGACGGTTGGTTTCCTTCAGGTCCTTCAGCGGCAGCACCACACGCGCCTGCAGATCCAGCAGACGTTGTTGCTGCTCGCGAATGGCCGGAATGTTCCGCGTGAGGATCGCGCTGTACGCGTGACCTTCGCTGACGATCTTGTCGGCCCACTCGAGGTCCGTTTCGCTACCCGGGAAACGCGCGATGAACTCCGCACGCGGCATGCCGCACTTGTCGACCACCGTATGCAGGATCTGGCGCTCGACCTGACGCACTTCGTCCACCTGCGCACGCAACGTGTCGCACAAACGCTCGACGGTGCGCGCGGTGAAGCGGATCGTCATCAGCTCGTTCTGGATGGTTTCCTGCGCTTTCAGGTACGACTTCGACTTGTAGCCTTCCTTCTCGAACGCGCGACGCATCTTGTCGAACCACTCGCTGATCAGGGCGAATTTTTCGAGCGACGCACGCTTGAGCGCTTCCATTTGCGCTGCGTTGGCCGTGGCCTGCGCGGTGCCGTCGTCTTCTTCCTCGTCCTCTTCGTCTTCTTCCTCGGCTTCTTCGTCCTCGCTCTCGATCGCTTCCGCTTCCTGCACGGAGAAGCCGTCCGCGTCTTCTGCGTCGGCGTCGATCAGGCCGTCGACCAGTTCGTCGATGCGGATTTCCTCGTTCGCGACGCGCTCAGCCATGGCGAGAATGTCGGCGATCGTGGTCGGGCACGCGGAAATGGCCATCACCATGTGCTTCAGGCCGTCTTCGATGCGCTTGGCAATTTCAATTTCGCCTTCGCGCGTCAGCAGTTCGACCGTGCCCATTTCGCGCATGTACATGCGCACCGGGTCGGTCGTGCGGCCGAATTCCGAGTCGACGGTGGACAGCGCAACTTCCGCTTCTTCTTCGACTTCGTCGTCTGACGAAGCGGCGGGCGCGTTGTCGTTCAGCAGCAGCGTTTCAGCGTCGGGCGCCTGCTCGTACACAGCCACGCCCATGTCGTTGAACGTGCTGATGATGCCTTCGATCGCCTCGGTCTCGGTGAAGTTGTCCGGCAGGTGATCGTTGATTTCAGCGTACGTGAGGAAACCGCGCTCCTTGCCGAGCTTGATGAGCGCGCGCAATTTGGAGCGGCGCTCCTCGAGTTCCTCCACCGTGCCGGGCGCCGATGAAGAAAACGCGTCTTTCAGAAGCGCCTTTTCTTTGGCACGGCGGTCGCGAGCCTTGGCCTTTTCCACTTTGCCGGAAGCGGCCACAGGGGTTTCTTCGCTCTGGGTTGCGTCGTCATCGACGGGTACTTCATTCAGCTTTTTCGTCATGGAGTTCGCCGTACCGGCTGTAGTCTCGACTCGCGGCTGGTGGACAACAGCCGGTTGAACCGTGGATACTGGAGTCTCACGCACTGCCGCATCGTCCTGCGCGACAGCCGCTTCCCTTGCGCTTCTGACACCCGGTCGTTTCGCGGCCGGAGGTGGTACAGTTTTCGCCGCCTTGGCGACCGCCTTTGCCATCTGAGCCGGCTCCGCTCGCGCGGCCGGAGTGGCTAAAGACTTCTTCCCGGCAGCCGGTGTAACGCTAACGGCAGACGCTTTCCGGACGGAAGAATCTAACCTGGCCGAAGTGACCTTTCTGGTCTGCTCTCTGGAGCGTGGGCCGGGTGTGTTCTTTCCGCCTGTAGTCTTTGCCATCGCATCGCCTTTTCGCCTTTGCTAGGAAAACCCTTTGAAAAACAAACCGCTGGAAACCTTTTATTATACCACTCAGGTTTCTGCGCTTCCGCCTACAAGCCGAGCTGGCGCTTCATGTCAGCCCGCTTCCTGTTGAGCTCTGCAAGCTCCGCGAACTCCTCCGGCGTGTGCCGGGATTGTCGTGAAAGTTGCTCGAGACGATCGCAATAAGCGTCGTATCGCATCTTCAGAATCGCCGCTTTCAGCTCCTCTCCGACGATCCTCTCCTGCTCGCGCCGCTCTTCTATGACGGTCGCATCTTCCGGGTCCTTCAGCAACAAATCCCGGACATTTTCATCATAGTCCAGAATTTTGCGAAAGATTTCCTCGAAAGTTGGGGCGTTTGCGCCGTTTCGCAATAGGTCGGAGAGCAATTGAAACTCCGCCGAATCGCCGAGTGCGCGCGCATGCGTCGTCACTTCTTCAAATAGTTCGCCGTGCCGGGTCACGGTGAGAAGCGCCTGTTCGGCTTCTTCGTCGAGCACCGCGACCGTGCGCGGATACATCACAAGATTGCGCAGCGTCTTTTCTTCGATCCCAGTCACGCTGCGCCGGTCCTTACGGGCCGGCGCCGAACGCGCCGCCGCCGCAATGCGCGAGTCGACCTCGCAGAGCGCGGCAACCTCGTCGAACGGCACGTCGAGCCGATCGGCGAACATATGCATGATCTGCGCGCGCAGTGCATTGGCCGGCAGCGCCTGCAGCAGCGGCTTGGCGTCGAACAGCGCGCGTGCTCGGCCTTCCGGCTGGTCCAGCTCCTTGCCGGCGAGCACCTCGTTGAGCATGAACTGCGAGAGCGGCATGGCGCGTTCCACCTGCTCGGCGAACGCCTCGGTACCAAACTCGCGGACGTAGCTATCCGGGTCGTGTTCAGCCGGCAGAAACAGGAAGCGGATGGTCCGGTTGTCAGCCGCGTGCGGCAAACAGGCGTCCAATGCGCGCCGCGCGGCGCGCCGGCCGGCTGAATCGCCGTCGAAACTGAAGATGACCGTGTCTGTCTGGCGCATCAGTTTCTGCACGTGAATCGGTGTGCAGGCCGTGCCCAACGTCGCGACCGCGTTCTGAAACCCCAATTGGGCCAGCGCGACCACATCCATATAACCTTCGACGACCAGCACGTAGTGCTGTTCCCGGATCGCAAGACGGGCCTCGAAAAGCCCGTACAACTCGCTGCCTTTGTTAAATAGAGGCGTTTCCGGCGAATTCAAATACTTCGGCTCGCCGCCGTCCAGCACCCGGCCGCCGAAGCCGATTACCTGCCCCTTCACGTTGCGTATAGGGAACATGATCCGCTCGCGAAAGCGGTCGTAGCGGCGATTCTGGCCCTGCGCGTCCGACTTCTCGCTGACGATTACCAGACCCGATTCGACAAGGGAATCGTCGCGATAGTTCGGAAAAGCCGTTTCCAGGTTCTGCCAGCCGTCCGGCGCGTAGCCCAACCCGAAGCGAGCGGCGATCTCGCCGGTCAGGCCGCGTTTCTTCAGATATTGAATCGCGACAGGCGCGCCGCGCAATTGCTTGCGGTAGTAGTCGCAAGCCGTCTGCATGACGTCGGAAAGCGCGGTAGTTACTGCTTTCGAGGCCGTCGGTGCATAGCCGCCGGAACCGCCGCCTCCGTAGCCCGGCGAAGGCTCGTTCGGCACCGTCAACCCGACGGATTGCGCGAGTTCGTTGACTGCCTCGGGGAACGAGGCGCCGACGTGTTCCATCAGAAAGCCAATGGCCGTTCCATGCGCGCCGCAGCCGAAGCAGTGATAAAACTGCTTGGTCGGGCTCACCGTGAACGACGGGCTTTTCTCGTTATGAAACGGACACAGCCCCATGAAGTTCGCGCCGCCCTTCTTCAACTGCACGTACCGCCCCACCACGTCGACGATATCGACGCGGTTGAGCAGATCCTGCAGGAATGACGGAGGAATCACGTTAGACGACGCCAGCTTAGGAGCTCGATACCGCGCGCGCCGCCCATGGCGGCCGCGCGGGCCACAACGCGCGGTTTACTTCGCGAGCGCGGCTTTGACTTGCGCGGAAACGGCGGTCATGTCGGCACGACCGGCGAGCTTCGGCTTCAGCACGCCCATCACCTTGCCCATGTCCTGCGGGCCGGCGGCACCGGTTTGCGCGACGGCGGCCTGCACCTCGGCGACGATCTCCGCCTCCGACATCTGCGCGGGCATGTACGCCGACAGAATAGCCAGCTCGGCCTTTTCCTTGTCCGCGAGGTCCGTGCGGCCCGCGCCTTCGAACTGGCTGATCGAGTCCTTACGCTGCTTGATCATCTTGTCGATCACAGCAGTGATTGCAGTGTCGTCGAGCGTCACGCGCTCGTCGACTTCACGTTGCTTGATCGCGGCGAGCAACAGGCGAATCGTGCCGAGACGCTCCGTTTCACGTGCCCGCATGGCGGCTTTCATATCGTCGTTGATCCGGTCTCTGAGGCTCATTACTCACCTGAATGCGTTGAAAATTGAAAAACCGGCCGAGTGGACTGCATCGACATTCACCAACACGAATACCCGCTTGGGACAGCTTCCTCAAGCGGGTTGGCGCAATGTGCGTAGTGGATGCGACCCTGCCGGCTGGTCCGAAAAGACCTTGTTTTCCGTGGCAGCACCTGTTGTGCCGTCACCGGTTGCATGTCGCGGCTCCGTTTGAGCGGAACAGCGGCAACGCCAGAATCAGTAGAATTTCTTTGGCAGCATCTGGCCACGCAGACGCTTGAAATGACGCTTCACCGCAGCCGCCTTCTTGCGCTTACGCTCAGCCGTAGGCTTTTCGTAAAATTCGCGCGCACGAAGTTCCGTCAACAAACCGTTTTTCTCCATGGTGCGCTTGAAACGGCGCATGGCGACTTCAAACGGCTCGTTGTCTTTTACGCGGATGGTCGTCATTTTTCAATAACGGAACTTTGTAAAGGTTCAGGAGTATAGCAGAGCTTTCGCGCAAAGCCATTGCGCCGTCAAGCCCCCCGGGCATACTCCGCAGCGGCCTCGCCGGCCGCCACGCCTGATGCCCAGGCCCACTGGAAATTGTAGCCGCCGAGCCAGCCCGTTACGTCGACCGCCTCGCCGATGAAGTACAGGCCCGGCGCGCGGGCGCTCATCATCGAGGTGGACGAAAGGTCGCGCGTATCCACGCCACCGCGGGTCACTTCGGCCTTGCGGTAGCCTTCGGTGCCGTTGGGCGTGAGCGTCCAGCGCGACAAGGCTTCGCCGACACGGCGAAGCACCTTGTCCGGCAGGTCGGCCACGCGAGCTTCGGCGGGAATCTGATGGGTCTCGAGCCACACGTGGGCAAGCCGCTGCGGCACCCATTCCGACAACAGATTCGCAATCTGACGCCGCGTCCCGGTCTTCGCTTCAAGTAGCGCCGCGGCGGCGTCGCGGTCCGGCAGCAGGTTGATGTGAATCGGCTCCCCCGGCTGCCAGTAGCTGGAGATCTGCAGCACGCCCGGCCCTGAGAGGCCGCGGTGCGTGAGCAGCAGGTCTTCTTCGAATTCAGCGCCTGACTTCTTGTTGCCGGTCGCGATCCGCACTTCCAGCGACACGCCGGAGAGCGCCGAAAACGGCTCCCAGTCGGCGGCGGCGAACGTGAGGGGAACGAGCGCGGGACGCGTGTCGATGAGCTTGTGGCCGAACTGCTTGGCAAGACGATAGGCAAAGTCGGTGGCGCCGATCTTCGGGATCGACAAGCCGCCCGTAGCGACGACAAGCGCCCGAGCCGCAATTGAACCCGCGTTGGTGTCGAGCGTGAAGCGGCCTTCCACGTCATGCCTCACATGCTCGACCGAGAGCGGCGCACGCCATGCGACGCGTCCCGCGTCGCACTCCTTTTTCAGCACGTTGATGACGGCGTCGCTCGACTCGTTGCAGAAAAGCTGCCCCTTATGCTTCTCGTGCCACGTCACATGATGCCGCTTGAGCAGCGCCATGAAGTCGCGCGGCGTGTAGCGGGCGAGCGCCGAGCGGCAAAAATGCGGATTCGCCGACAGATAGTTGGCCGGGCCCGCATACAGGTTCGTGAAGTTGCAGCGGCCGCCGCCCGAGATCCGGATCTTCTCCGCGAGGCGCTGCGAGTGATCGATCAGCACCACGCGCCGGCCGAGTTGCCCGGCCACCGCCGCGCACATCATGCCGGCCGCGCCCGCGCCGATCACTGCAATATCGTAGGATTCCATGGGGCCGCATTGTACCTGCGCCGCCTGCGGCGTCCTGGCTCGCACTGCTATACTTTAACGCTTACCTTTTTGCATTTCGGGTGCGTCCAAGCGCCCGTTTCAGCCCACCAGACATGCTCGTTCTCGGCATCGAAAGCTCCTGCGACGAAACCGGCCTCGCGCTCTACGACACTGAGCGCGGCCTGCTCGCGCACGCGCTGCATTCGCAGATTGCGATGCATCGCGAGTACGGCGGCGTGGTGCCCGAACTGGCGTCCCGCGACCACATCCGGCGCGCGCTGCCCTTGCTCGAAGAGGTCATGGAGCGGTCGGGCACGGCACGCGGCGACATCGACGCGATCGCCTACACGCAAGGGCCGGGGCTCGCGGGCGCCCTGCTGGTGGGCGCGAGCGTCGCCAATTCGCTTGCCATGGCCTGGGACAAGCCGACCATCGGCATTCATCATCTTGAAGGGCATTTGCTGTCGCCTTTGCTTGTGGACGAGCCGCCGCCGTTTCCGTTCGTCGCGTTGCTGGTATCGGGCGGCCATACGCAATTGATGCGCGTGACCGACGTGGGCGTCTACGAAACGCTGGGCGAAACGCTCGACGACGCAGCGGGCGAGGCCTTCGACAAAACCGCCAAGCTACTCGGCCTCGGCTATCCCGGCGGCCCAGAGGTTTCGCGCATGGCCGAATTCGGCACGCCGGGCGCGGTGGTGCTGCCGCGTCCCATGCTGCATTCAGGCGATCTGGACTTCAGCTTCAGCGGCCTTAAAACGGCCGTGCTGACGCACGCAAAAAAGCTTGGCGGGGCGAATATCTGCGAGCAGGCGAAAGCGGATCTGGCGCGTGGCTTCGTGGACGCTGCCGTCGAAGTGCTCGCAACGAAGTCGATCGCCGCGCTCAAGCGCACGAAGCTGAACCGGCTAGTCGTGGCGGGTGGCGTGGGTGCGAACCGGCAGTTGCGCGAGGCCCTTTCGGCCGCCGCGCAAAAGCGCAACTTCTACGTGCATTACCCGGATCTGTCGCTGTGCACGGACAACGGCGCCATGATTGCGCTGGCAGGCGCGTTGCGGCTGCAACGCTGGCCCGATCAGTCGGGCAAGGACTACGCGTTCACCGTCAAACCCCGCTGGGATCTGACGTCACTCGCACGCTGAATGCTTGGCGAACGGCGCGTTACGCCGACAAAAAAGCCGCTTGTTTAGAGCGGCTTTTTTCATGCAATCAGGATTTCGAGGCAAAGCGTCAAACCAACCGCTTATCACGCTCGATCACGGCGTACGCGCTGTGATTGTGAATCGACTCGAAGTTCTCAGCTTCCAGCACGTATGCGACGATCCGCTCATCCGCGTTCAGACGCTGCGCGACGTCGCGCACCAGATCTTCGACGAACTTCGGGTTTTCATACGCGCGCTCGGTCACGAATTTCTCGTCCGGACGCTTGAGCAAGCCCCACAGCTCACACGACGCCTCTTCCTCGGCGATACGGATCAGGTCTTCTACCGCGACCTCGCCCGCCAGTTCCGCGTTGATCGTCACATGCGAGCGTTGGTTGTGCGCGCCGTACTGCGAAATTTTCTTCGAACACGGACAAAGGCTCGTGACCGGCACGAGCACTTTCAGGAACAGACGGGTTTCGCCGTTACGCGCGTCGCCGGTCAGCGTCACTTCGTAGTCCAGCAGGCTCTGCACGCCGGACACCGGCGCGGTCTTGTTCACGAAGTAAGGGAACGACACTTCGATGCGGCCCGCCTCGGCCTCGAGTTTCGTCAGCATCGCGGCGAGCATCTTGCGGAACGTGGCGGGTTCCAGCGGCGCCTTGTTCTCTTCGAGCAACGCAACGAAGCGGGACATATGCGTGCCTTTTTGCTCTGCGGGCAAATGCACGTCGAGATTCCATGTGCCGACCGTCGGCTGGGCGTCACCGCCTGGTGTGCGCACCGTCAGCGGATGGCGGACCGCCTTGACGCCGACCCGCTGAATTGGAATCTGGCGAGTATCGGGCGTGCTTTGCACGTCTGGCATCACAAAGGCGGGATTCATCTGATTCATGTTCTTGTCCTTTCAGGAAAACGCCGACCCGCCTCAGGCTTGCGGCTCCGCAGATAGCCCTGCGCCGGAGCAAATTTGCCGGACGTTGAGGCTGCCCATAACGGGCTTTGCGGAGCGACGGGGTCGGGAGTCCTCAGCGGCCGCGCGGAGCAGAAACCGCAACGGCAAACGCCGGCCCCTGCCGGCGTTCGATGATGAGCCACGCACGGGCCCATCGATTCAAGTTAGCGACTTCTATTGCCACCATGGCAACGGACGGCGCAATAAGCGGTGCCGGGCTTTACGGCGTGCCAGTCGATATGACTTTTATCGCCTGGCTCGCCGACAAGCTCATCAACTCACCTTAAGCGACGCGCTTGACCGACGACTGGCCGGCCACGGCGCCGCTCGACAAAAAGCGTTCGCGAATCGACTTCGCAATGCCCGTGGCGTCGAGGCCGCACGCGGCGAGCAGCTTGGCCGGATCTCCGTGATCGATGAAGCGGTCGGGCAAGCCCAATTGCAGTACCGGCCGCGTAACCCCACACGCGAGCAGGGCCTCGACGCATGCCGAGCCCGCACCACCCATCACGCAGCCTTCTTCGACGGTGACGATGGCGTCATGCGTTTCAGCGAGTTGACGCACGAGGTCAGCGTCGAGCGGCTTCACGAAACGCATGTTGGCCACGGTGGCGTCGAGTTGCTCGGCAGCTGCCAGAGACGGCGCGACCATCGTACCGAACGCCAGTATCGCGATGCGCTTGCCCGCCGGTTGCGACGTTTCGCGGCGCACTTCGCCCTTGCCGACAGGCAGAGCAGCCATTTGCTTGACGGTGGCCACGCCGGTGCCGGCGCCGCGCGGATAACGCACGGCCGTCGGACACGATTGCTGCAACGCCGTGTACAACATCTGACGGCATTCGTTTTCGTCGGACGCGACCATTACCATCATGTTCGGGATGCAGCGCATGAACGCGAGGTCGTAAGCACCCGCGTGCGTCGCCCCGTCCGCGCCGACCAGACCTGCGCGGTCGATCGCGAACACGACCGGCAGATTTTGCAGCGCGACGTCGTGGATCAGTTGGTCGTAGGCGCGTTGCAGGAACGTGGAGTAAATCGCGACGACAGGCTTCATGCCCTCGGCCGCGAGACCCCCAGCGAAGGTAACCGCGTGCTGCTCGGCGATACCCACGTCGAAGTAGCGGTCCGGGAAGCGCTTCTCGAACTCCACCATGCCGGAACCTTCACGCATGGCCGGCGTGATGCCGACCACGCGTGCGTCCAGTTCAGCCGCGTCGCAAAGCCACTCGCCGAACACCTGGGTGTAGGTTTTCTTCGACGGCGCAACAGCCGGCTTGATGCCTTCAGCGGGATTGAACTTGCCCGGGCCGTGATACAGCACCGGATCAGCCTCGGCGAGCTTGTAGCCCTGGCCCTTCTTGGTGACCACGTGCAGGAATTGCGGACCGCGCAGTTCCTTGATGTTTTGCAGCGTAGGGATCAGCGAATCGAGGTCGTGACCGTCGATCGGGCCGATATAGTTGAAGCCGAATTCCTCGAACAGCGTGGCCGGAACGATCATGCCCTTCGCGTGCTCTTCGAGCTTGCGGGCCAGATCGAGCATGGGCGGCGCGACGCGCAGCACGCGCTCGACGCCCGCACGCGCCGCGGCGTAAAAGCGGCCCGACATGAGACGCGCGAGATGGCGATTGAGCGCGCCGACCGGCGGCGAAATCGACATGTCGTTGTCGTTCAGGATGACGAGCAGCGGCACGTCGTCTTCTACGCCGCCATTGTTCAATGCCTCGAAGGCCATGCCCGCCGTCATCGCGCCGTCGCCGATCACGGCGATGCCCATGCGGTTATCGCCCTGCAGCTTGCTGGCGACCGCCATGCCGAGTGCCGCCGAAATCGACGTGCTCGAATGCGCA
The DNA here is from genome assembly GCF_052045935.1 of Paraburkholderia sp. 22098. Lineage (NCBI taxonomy): Bacteria > Pseudomonadati > Pseudomonadota > Betaproteobacteria > Burkholderiales > Burkholderiaceae > Paraburkholderia > Paraburkholderia sp. 22098. Next base: position 21,203 of record NZ_JBQEPV010000018.1, read on the forward strand.
GTGCCGAACGTGTCGTATTCCGACTCGTCGCGTTTAGGGAAACCGGAGATGCCGCCCAACTGGCGCAGCGTGTGCATTCTGTCCCGACGGCCCGTCAGGATCTTGTGCGGATACGTCTGATGGCCGACGTCCCACACGATGCGGTCGTGCGGCGTGTCGAACACATAATGCAGAGCAATGGTCAACTCGACCGTGCCGAGGTTGGACGAAAGATGGCCGCCCGTCTGCGACACGCTGTCGAGCACAAAGGCGCGCAACTCGTCGGCAAGCGGTTGCAATTGGCGGCGATCGAGGCGGCGCAGGGCTGCCGGGTCGTCGATGGTTTTCAGCAAGTCGTACATCGTCGTTCCATTGTAGGAAAACTTACGCGCCCGCACTTCATACATGCGCCTGGTGGGGACGGCGCGCGGCGGCGGGCTTTCGCGTTCAGCTGACCCGGTTCACCACCAGATCTGCCAATTCGGCAAGACGCTGCGCGCGCGCGCCGAACGGCGCCAGCGCGGCGTGCGCGTCGCTGCGCAGCTGCGCTGCCAGCGAACGCGATGCGTCGAGCCCAATAATCGACACGTAGGTCGGCTTGCCGTCCTTCGCGTCTTTACCTGCTGTCTTGCCGAGCGTCGCCGAGTCGGTCGTGACGTCGAGAATATCGTCGACGACCTGAAACGCGAGGCCGACCGCGGCCGCGTATGCGTCGAGCGAACGCATGGCGTTCGCGTCCGGCGCTTCACCCGCCAGCGCGCCCATGCGCACCGCGGCGCGCAGTAACGCGCCGGTCTTCATGCGGTGCATGGTTTCGAGTTGCGTACGCGTGAGCGTGTGACCGACGCTTGCAAGGTCGATTGCCTGACCGCCGCACATGCCGATCGAACCGCTGGCAAGAGCCAGTTCGCGCACGAGCGCCGCTTGCTGCGCGTGCGCCAGAACCTCGGAAGTCAACGCGACGAACGCCTGCGACTGCAATGCGTCGCCGACCAGCAGTGCCGTGGCTTCGTCATATTTGACGTGTACCGTGGGTTTGCCGCGGCGCAGCGCGTCGTCGTCCATGCACGGCATGTCGTCGTGCACGAGCGAGTACACGTGGATCATTTCGAGCGCCGCCGCTGCTGCATCGAGACACTCGGCGCGCGCGCCGGTCAGCTCGCCTGCTGCATGGCACAGCAGCGGGCGAACCCGCTTGCCGCCGCCCAGCACGGCGTAGCGCATCGCCTCATGCAGCTTGGCCGGCTCCGTTGTTTCAGCCGGCAGGTAGTGTTCGAGTGCCGTTTCGACGCGCTCGAGCACCGAGCGCGTCCATTGTTCGAATGTCATAGGTCGTCCCCGCTTTCAGTAGCGGCTGTTCCTGCGGTATTCACGGGCAGTGGCTTGAGCGTCTCGCCGTCGAGCACCCGCACCTGCTGCTCGACTTTCTCGAGCTGCTGCTGGCAAAACGCCACCAGAGCCGCGCCACGCCGATAGGCGGAGAGCGATTCTTCGAGGCTGAGATTGCCGCTTTCCATGCGTGCAACGAGCCCTTCAAGCTCTGCCTGCGCCGCCTCGTAGTTCTCAGGCAGCGGCGTGCTTTCGACGCCTTCGGCCGGCGCCGCAGCAGTATCGTTCGACGCGGTCTTCGCCATGAATAGTCGCAAAATTAAAACAAGTCGGACATTCTACGGCAAAAGAGACAAATCCGACTCGCCAGCCGACCTTCGGGCCGCCTGTCCGCCCTTCGCCGCCCTGTCAGTCTCGCAGAAAAAAAACGATTGGTCTGCGGCGAAAAGGCCGAACTTTCTCGACATTTTTGACCCAAATCAGTGACTTAACTGTCCCAAGGAGGGGGAAACAGGTATAATCTTGGGCTCCCTAAATCGAATCTTCGATGGTTGGGTTGTTCACTGCTTTCACGTCTTCATCGGGAGTGGGAATGTCCAATCTGAGCAATGCATTGCAGTTGCGGTCTGTTCACAGCCAACTGCCAGTCACGGCTTACTTTGACGAAGCGCTTTTAACGCGCGAAATCGAAACCCTGTTCAGGAAAGGTCCTCGTTACGTCGGGCACAATCTCATGGTGCCGGAAGCGGGGAATTATTTTGCCTTGCCCAGCGAGAGCGAGGGGCGTGTGCTCGTTCGTAACCAGCAGTCGCAAGTCGAACTGCTGTCGAACGTGTGCCGCCACCGGCAGGCCATCATGCTCAACGGCCGCGGCCACGCGGAGAATATCGTCTGCCCGCTGCATCGCTGGACGTACGATCTGAACGGCCAGCTTCTCGGCGCTCCGCATTTCGCGGACAACCCGTGCCTGAACCTGGGCGCCACGCCGCTGCAGAACTGGCAGGGGCTGCTCTTCGAAGCGCAAGGCCGCAACGTCGCACGCGACCTGGCCAACCTCGGCACGAAACGACATTTCGACTTCTCGGGCTTCATGTTCGACCATGTCGAGGTGCACGAGTGCAACTACAACTGGAAGACCTTTATCGAGGTCTATCTGGAGGACTACCACGTCGCGCCATTCCATCCGGGACTCGGCAGCTTCGTCAATTGCGACGATCTCACGTGGGAATTCGGCGAGTGGTACAGCGTGCAAACGGTCGGCGTTCACAAGGACCTCGAGCAGCCGGGCAGTCCGACCTACCGCAAATGGCACGACGAAGTGCTGCGTTTCCGCGGCGGCACTCCGCCGGAGTTCGGCGCGATCTGGATGGTGTACTACCCCGGCATCATGATCGAATGGTATCCGCACGTGCTGGTCGTGTCGTGGCTGATTCCGCGCGGTCCACAGAAGACCACGAACGTGGTCGAGTTCTATTACCCAGAGGAAATTGCGCTGTTCGAGCGTGAGTTCGTCGAAGCGGAACGTGCCGCCTATATGGAAACGGCCCGCGAAGACGACGAAATCGCCGAACGCATGGACGCTGGTCGCCGCGCGCTAATGGAGCGCGGCGAATCACAGGTCGGCCCATACCAGAGCCCAATGGAAGACGGCATGCAGCACTTCCACGAGTTCCTGCGGCGCGAGCTCGGCACGATCTGATTGCGGCCTCGCTGCAACTCACTTGCCTTTGCATCAACACACGGAAAGACGGGCTTCGGCCCGTCTTTTTTTGTTTAGACTAACAAGGTAGCCCGGCCATCCGGTCGCGTCATGAGACCGCCGGCAACGGAGCCGCCATCGCCCGCATCGAGGAGACGTCATGCCCCACACTCACTACACCACTTTGATCTCTGCGACGAATCTCGCCGAACGACTCGCCGAGGCGCCGGGCAGCGTGTTCGTCATCGACTGCCGCTTTGATCTGGCCGACCCGGAATCCGGTGAAAAAGCCTACCTCGCAGGGCATCTGCCCGGCGCGCATTATCTGCATCTGGACCGCGATCTGTCCGGGCCGAAGAACGGTACGAACGGGCGCCATCCGTTACCCGATCGTGCGCGGCTCGTTGAAACGCTGGAATCGCGCGGGTTGAAGCAAGGCCAGCAAGTCGTCGCCTACGACGCGCAAGGCGGCATGTACGCCGCGCGCGCCTGGTGGCTGCTGCGCTGGCTCGGCCACGACGCGGTGGCGTTGCTCGACGGCGGCCTGCAAGCGTGGGAAGCCGCGGGTCAGCCGTTGACGCAAGACGTGCCGCCGCAAAATACCGGCGACTTCAAAGCCGGCGCCCCGCTTTCCGTCACCGTCGATGCAAACATGGTCGAGCGCAATCTCGGTTCTAAAGAGCGCGTGGTGGTCGACGCGCGCTCAGCCGATCGCTATCGCGGCGAGAACGAGACGCTGGATGCGGTGGGCGGGCACATTCCGGGCGCGCTCAATCGCTTCTTCAAGGACAACCTGACCGCTGACGGCCGCTTCAAGCCGGCTCATACCCTGCGCGACGAGTTCACCGCACTACTCGGCGATACGCCGCCGGAACATGTCGTCCTGCAATGCGGCTCTGGCGTGACGGCGTGCGTCAATGCGCTGGCGATGGAAGTCGCCGGTCTGCACGGTGCAGCGCTCTACGCGGGCTCCTGGAGCGAATGGAGTTCTGATCCGAAGCGGCCCGTCGCAACCGGCCCGAATCCCTAAGCGAAGCAAAGCGCCGCCAGGAAAGCCGAAGGCCGTTGCCGCTCACGAGCGGCAACGGCCTTTTTATGTGTTGTATGCGGCGGGGACCGGGCGGCCCGAAGGAGTCGCAGCGGCAAGTCACGCGCGGCGCAGAAGCAGAAGCCGCACTGTCGAAGCTCAAAGCTCAAAGCTCGAAGCCCGAAGCTCAAACCACTCCGTGCTGCCTGAACCACGCCAGCGTTCGACTCCAGCCGTCTTCCGCGTCGGCCTTCTTGTAGCTCGGCCGGTAGTCCGCGAAAAACGCGTGGCCCGCATCGTCGTACACAACGAATTGCGAATCGCGCGCGACCTGCGGCCCTTGCGCAATCGCCTGCTTCATCTGCTCGAGCGAGTCCTGCGGAATGCTTTGGTCCTGCAACCCGTAGAGACCGAGCACCGGCGCATGCAGATCCGCCACGCGGTCGAGCGGGTTCGTGGGCGTAGTCGCCGTGCGATCGCCGGTAACACGTCCATACCACGCAACCGCCGCCTTGAGCCGCGGATTGTGCTCGGCGTACAGCCACGCGATGCGCCCGCCCCAACAGAAGCCCGTCACGCCCAGCCGGTTCAGATCGCCGCCATGCTCGCCGGCCCACGCGACTGTCACGTCGAGATCGGCCATCGCCTGTTCGTCCGGCACCTTGCTCAAGATCTGCTGACTGATTTGCTGGATGGTCGGAAGCGCCATCGGATCGCCTTCGCGGACAAACAGATCCGGCGCGATCGCCAGATAGCCGAGCTTGGCGAAACGCCGGCACACGTCGGCGATATGCTCGTGCACGCCGAACGCCTCATGAATGACGATGATCACCGGCAGATGCGTCTTACCCTTTGGCTGCGCGCGGTAGGCCGGCACGAGCGTGCCGCCTGAACGCACGGCGATCTCGCCGGCTTCGAGACCTTCGCTGTCGGTATGGATGGTTTGCGCCGACACGGGCAACACGGCGGCAGCAAAACCAGTGCCGATCGCGGCCTTGATGAAAGTGCGCCGGTTGAAGGGAACGTGCGGGACCAGGCTGTCGACATCGGGATTCAGCATGCGGGCGCTCCTCGTTGAACGGTGGAGGCAACAGGATACGCCTCACGCGCGTCCTGTTGCAGATGCAACCTCTTCGCGAGGCGCGCCTTTAGTGCAGCTTCACGCGCGGTAACGTGGTGCGCCGCAGCCAGTGCGCAAACGTGTCGAGCACCATTCGGGCGTAGCCGTGTAGCGCGGCAATATGCAGCCGGTACAGCGACATGTACATGAAACGCGCGAACAGTCCTTCGATCAGCATATTGCCGCCGATCACGCCGCCCATCAGATTGCCGACCGCGCTGAAGTGTCCAAGCGACACGAGCGAGCCGAAGTCGCGATACGTGAATTCCGGCAGCGGCCTGTTTTCAAGCCGCGCAGCGAGCGCTTTCAGAAGAAAGCTCGCCTGCTGATGCGCGGCTTGCGCGCGAGGCGGCACATTCTTTTCGTTACCGGGCCAAGGGCAGGCAGCGCAATCGCCAAGCGCGAAGACGTTGTCGTCGATCTCGGTTTGCAGCGTGCGGCGCACGTTGAGCTGACCGAGGCGGTTGACCGGCAAGCCGTCGAGCTGGCTCAGAATAGCGGGCGCCTTGATACCTGCCGCCCACACCGTCAGATCGGCACGCACGGTTTTTCCGCTCGCGGTGCGGATGATGCCGGGCGCGACCTCGGCCACGGTCTCGCTCGTCATGAGCTTTACGCCGAGCTTGGTGAGCAGCTCGGCGGTGGCCGTCGACACACGTTCCTGCAGAGCCGGCAAAATGCGCGGCCCTGCCTCGATCAACACAATGCCCACGTCGTGCCGAGGATCGAGCTTGTGCAGACCATACGCGGACAACACCTGAGCCGTATTGCGCAACTCGGCCGAGAGTTCGACGCCCGTCGCGCCGCCGCCGACAATCGCCACCTGAATGCGCGGCTCGGAAGAAGGCGACGTGCCCGGTCCCGATTCGACCGGCTCGTGCGCCTGATGCTCGGCCCGCATGCAAGCCGCGATAAGGCGCTTGCGAAAGCGCTCGGCCTGGCTCACGGTGTCGAGTGCCAGAGAGAACTCGGGCGCGCCTTTCACGCCGAAGAATGCCGTCGTGCTGCCGATCGCGATGATCAGCGTGTCGTACTCGAGCTGGCGTTCGGGAAGGAGTTCGGCGCCGTCGTCGTCGAGCACTGTGCCAAGGGTAAGACGCCGGTTCGCGCGGTCGAGGCCCGTCAGTTCGCCCTGCTGGAACTCGAAGCCATGCCAGCGCGCTTGCGCGGCATATTCGAGTTCCTGCGTGAACGGGTCCATACTGCCGGCCGCCACTTCGTGCAGCAGCGGCTTCCAGATGTGCGTCGGATTGCGGTCGACGAGCGTGACCTGAGCCCGCGTACCGGCTTTGTTCTTGTGACCATAGCGATCGCCTAAGCGAGTTGCCAGCTCCAGTCCTCCTGCGCCTCCGCCAACGACGATAAACCGATGCATTGAACTCTCCGTATTTGCCAATGGGTTGTGCGTCGTGATCGCGCGCGAGAGGCACGCGTCTTTACCGATTGTCCGCGAGCAGCATGGTTTGTCACAAGCCGCCAATACGCATATGTGACATGCACACGACGATATCGCGCGCCGTCACACAGGCGTCAATGCGCTTCCTCCCAGTTGAGGCCCGCGCCCACTTCGGCGACCAGCGGGACTTTCAGCGCGGCGACACCGCACATCAACTCGGGCAGACGCTGGCGCACTTCGGACAGTTCCGCGTCCGGCACTTCGAGAATGAGTTCGTCGTGCACCTGCATGATCATGCGGGTGCCGATCCTGGATTGTTCGATCCACTTCTGCACCGCGATCATCGACAACTTGATCAGATCGGCAGCCGTACCTTGCATTGGCGCGTTAATGGCCGCGCGCTCCGCGGCCTGGCGGCGCGGACCATTGCCGCCGTTGATTTCCGGCAGCCACAGCCGGCGGCCGAACACCGTTTCGACATAACCCTTCGCCTTCGCGTTCAGACGCGTTTCGTCCATATAGCGAGCGACGCCCGGATAGCGCGCGAAGTAGCGGTCGATATAGAGCTTCGCGGCGTCGCGCGTAATGCCGAGGTTCGACGCGAGGCCGAACGAACTCATGCCATAGATCAGACCGAAGTTGATGACCTTCGCCACGCGCCGCTGATCGTTCGACACTTCGAGCGGCGTCACGCTGAAAATCTCGGACGCAGTCGCGCGGTGAATGTCTTCCCCTTGGGAGAACGCGCGCAGCAACGATTCGTCGCCGGAAATGTGCGCCATGATGCGCAGTTCGATTTGCGAGTAATCCGCCGAGACGAGCTTGTGCCCCGGCGGCGCAATGAAGGCCTCGCGAATACGGCGGCCTTCGCCTGTGCGCACGGGAATGTTCTGCAGGTTCGGATCGTTCGACGCAAGGCGCCCCGTGACCGCAACGGCCTGCGCGTAATTCGTGTGCACGCGACCGGTTGTTGCGTTGACCATGCGCGGCAGCTTGTCGGTGTAGGTGGACTTGAGCTTCGACAAGCCGCGGTGTTCCAGCAGGATTTTAGGCAGCGGATAATCTTCCGCGAGCTTCTGAAGGACTTCTTCGTCAGTGGACGGCGCGCCGCTCGGCGTCTTCTTCACGACTGGCAATTCGAGTCTCTCGAAGAAGATCTGACCGATCTGCTTCGGCGAGCCGAGATTGAATTCGCCGCCGGCGAGCACATACGCCTCGCTCTCCAGCTGAATCAGACGCGCGGCGATTTCGCTGCTTTGCTGACGAAGTTTTTCCGCGTCGATCAGCACGCCGGTACGCTCCATCTTGCGCAACACGCGCGACGTGGGCACTTCGATGTCGCGATAGACATGCTCGAGCGCCTCTTCCGCAGCAAGCTGCGGATACAGTGCCTGATGCAGACGCAATGTCACGTCGGCGTCTTCTGCCGCATATTCGGCGGCTTTGTCCAGCGCGACTTCGTCGAAACCGATTTGCTGGGCACCTTTGCCCGCGACGTCTTCGTACTTGATCGTTTTGATGCCGAGATGGCGCAACGCCAGGTTGTCCATGTCATGCGGACGATGCGACTCCAGCACGTACGATTGCAACAGCGTGTCGTGTTCGACGCCGCGCATCTCGATACCGTAATTGGCCAGCACCTGCTCGTCGTACTTCAGATGCTGACCGACCTTCTTGTGCTCCGCGCTTTCGAGCCACGGCTTGAGCCTCGCAAGCACTTCGTCGCGCGGCAGTTGCACAGGCGCGTCGGGGCCGCGATGCGCGAGCGGCACATAAGCGGCATGACCCGCTTCTACCGACAGTGACAGACCCACGATTTGCGCGGTCATTGGATCGAGCGACGTGGTTTCGGTGTCGAACGAGGTCAACTCAGCTGCGTTGATTTTTTGCAGCCACGCGTCGAACTGTTCCCACGTTTGCACGGTTTCGTAGTGGCGCTCGTGATCGACGCTGAGCGCGGGCGGCACGTCGGTTTCCGGCCCTTCGACCGCATCGGCAATTTCGACCTCGCGCAGCCAGGTCTTGAACCCGTGACGCGTGAAGACATCGCGCAATTCTTCGCGCGATTCGGGCCGGCTCTGCAAATTCTCCTCGATCGACGTGAGATGCCCGGTCAGATCGCAATGACGCTCCACGGTGACGAGCTTACGCGCCATCGGCAGAAAATCCAGAGCTCGTCGCAGATTGTCTCCTACCGCACCTTTGATCTCGTCTGCATGTGCGACGATGCCATCAAGCGACTCGAATTGCGACAGCCATTTGAGCGCGGTTTTCGGCCCGCATTTCTCGACGCCGGGCACGTTGTCGACGGTATCGCCGATCAACGACAGGTAGTCGACAATGCGCTCCGGGGGGACGCCGAACTTCGCAAGAACGCCGGCGCGGTCGAGTTTTTCGTTGGTCATCGTATTGATGAGGGTGACATGATCCGACACGAGCTGCGCCAGATCCTTGTCCCCGGTCGACACGATCACGTTCATGCCACGCTTTTCCGCCTCGGTGGAAAGCGTGCCGATCACGTCGTCGGCTTCCACGCCGTCGATCATCAGAAGCGGCCAGCCGAGTGCACGCACGGCCACATGAATTGGCTCGATCTGCCGCGAGAGATCGTCCGGCATCGATGGCCGATTCGCCTTATAGTCGGGATACCAGTCGTCGCGAAACGTTTTGCCCTTGGCGTCGAACACGCACGCGCTATACTCTGCTGTGACTTCCTTGCGCATGCGCCGCAGCATGTTGATCATCCCGTAGAGCGCACCTGTGGGACCACCATCGGGCCCGCGCAGATCAGGCATCGCATGGTAGGCCCGGTACAGATAACTCGAACCGTCGACCAATAGCAGGGTCTTACCTTCAAGGCTTCGTTCTTCAGGCATTATGACTAAGAGAAAAGTGATTCCGAGTCTGCGATCACTCGCAGATCAAGAGCGCGCAACGGCAAAAAAGGCCCGCGCATCGTGGCAGATGTTCACGATTATGGCAGAGTTTATCGAGGCGACCGAGTACCTCTCGGAGATCCGCCCCGCTGTCAGCATCTACGGTTCAGCGCGCCTGAAACCCAGCTCGCCGTACTACAAACTCGCCACGCAAATTGCCCGCAAGCTCTCCGATGCAGGCTTCGCCGTGATCTCCGGCGGCGGCCCAGGCATCATGGAAGCCGCAAATAAAGGCGCTCATGCAGGCAAGGCGCCTTCGGTCGGGTTGAATATCGAGTTGCCGCACGAGCAGTCCGGTAACCAGTGGCAAGACATCTCGCTGCGCTTCCGTCATTTCTTCACGCGCAAGGTTACGTTCGTGAAGAATTCAGATGCCGTGATCGTGATGCCCGGTGGCTTCGGCACGCTCGACGAACTCGCGGAAGTACTCACGCTCATTCAAACCAAGAAGTCGCGTCACGTGCCGATCATTCTGGTGGGCGCAGAGTTCTGGGAAGGTCTGCTTGCGTGGTTCAACAACTCGCTCACGCCTATGGGCCTCATCAATCCGACGGACATCGACCTGATGCAGGTGATCGACGACCCGGACCAGGTGCTCGAAGCGGTGCTCAAGTTCTACGAAGATCGCGAAGGCGCTGAGCCGCAACCCACCAAGTCTGAAGAAGACCGCATGTTCTATCTGTAACGTGCGAGCGCAGCGTTCGCGCTGCAACTCTGCTGGATCACTCATTCAAGCGGGCGGCCTCGGGGCTGCCCGTTTGCGTTTGCGCCTGATCGGTCTGATCGCCTTGCGCCTGCAACCATTCGCAGAATTGCGCGACGAGCGGCGCATGGGCGACCTCTCTTCTTGCCACCCACCAATAGCCGCGCGCGTCGATGCGCGGCGCCGCCAGCGGCATCACGAGGCGGCCGGACGCGAGTTCGTCGGCAAGTAACGGCAGCGGGCCCAGCGCCACGCCGAGTCCATCTACTGCGGCCTGCAAGGCCAGATAGAAGTGATCGAACGATTGCTTCTTCCGGCATTTCGCCGTCACGCCCGCGGCCGACAACCAGTTGCCCCAGGCATCGGGCCGCGTGTCGGAATGCAGGAGAACGTGTCGCGCGAGGTCGTCCGCCGTGTTGATCGGCGAGCGCTGCAGTAGCGCGGGACTGCACACAGGAAGCTCGCTCTCGCCAAGAAAGTGGCCGCTCACACAGTTTGGCCAGTGAGCGGGGCCTCGCCTCACCGCAACGTCGAAGCTATCCAATGTTTCGACCGGCGCGTTCGACGTCGCCAATCGCAATTCGACGTTCGGCACCTTGCGCTGGAATTGATGCAGGCGCGGCAGCAGCCATTTCATCGCGAACGTGGGCAGCGCATTGACCCGCAGCACGTGAACCACGCCGGTGTCGCGTAATTGATCGGTGGCGTGCGCGATGCTGTCGAACGCGGCCTGCACGGTGGACAGATAGCGGCGGCCAGCCGTCGTCAGGCGCACGCGCTTGCCGTGACGATGGAACACCTGCACGCCGAGCCACGACTCGAACGCCGCGACTTGCCGGCTGATTGCACCGTGCGTCACATGCAGTTCGTTCGCCGCAGCGGTGAAGCTTTCGTGTCGCGCCGCAGCTTCAAAGGCGCGCAGCGCGGGAAAAGGAGGAAGATTACGGGCCATGCTTGTGATTGTAGATCACAAAGACGCGCGCAAAAATCGTTTTGCCGCATGGCGTTTCGGCGCTAACCTCTTGAGCTTGAACGGAAAGCGAAGCGCCATGGACCACAATCTCACCTCACTCGACTCCGCCGCAGGGCCGAGGCCCACTCTGCGGGAAATTTTCAGCGGTTTTCTGGGCTTGGGACTCATCTCATTTGGCGGAGCACTGCCGCTCGCGCGCCGCGCGCTTGTCGAGCAACGCCGCTGGCTGAACGCGGAAGACTTCACCGATCTGCTGGGGCTTTGCCAGTTTCTGCCGGGCGGCAATGTGATCAATCTCTCAGTAGCCGTCGGCATGCGCTTTCGCGGAATCCCGGGCGCGCTCGCTGGATTGCTCGGCTTGATCGCCGGGCCGTCGCTGGTGGTGATCGGTCTTGGCGTGTTGTACGAGCGCACGCAGGACGACCCGCACGTGCGTCATCTATTTGCGGGACTCGCGGCGGCCGCAGCGGGGCTTCTCATTTCGATGGCCGTAAAAATCGTGCTGCCGCTGCGCAATAAACCGATGGCCGCGCTCATCGCCGCCCTCGGCTTCGTTGCTATCGCGATCATGCGGCTACCGCTGTTGCCTACCATGCTTGTGCTGACGCCGCTCAGCATCTACGTTGCATCGAGGAGCGCACAATGAACGACACGCTCGTTTCCCTCGCCATCATTTTCAGTCAGCTTTCGCTGCTCGCATTCGGCGGCGGCAATACCATTCTTCCGGAGATGCAGCGTCAGGTGGTCGAGGTGCATCACTGGATGCCGGCCAGCGAATTCAGTGCGCTCTTCGCGCTTGCCCAAGCCGCGCCGGGCCCCAACCTGATGATCGTCACACTGATTGGATGGCACGTGGCCGGCTGGCCTGGCATGCTGGTGACGTCGATCGCGAAGTTCGGGCCGTCGTCGATCGTGACCATACTCGCGCTCCACGCGTGGGACCGCTTCAAGGACCGGCCGTGGCGGCGTTATGCGCAGTTGGGGCTGGTGCCGGTTACGGCAGGCATCGTCGCAGCGAGCGCGGCGCTGATTGCGGAAGCGTCGGATTCGACGGCGATTGCGTGGGCAGTCACGGCGGCCACCGCCGCAATCGCATTGAAAACACGCATTCATCCGCTATGGCTGCTGGCCGCCGGAAGCTTGATCGGGCTGACCGGCTTTGGGCAGTAGACGCATCGGTTGATGTCCTTGCTCTTCCGCCGATCGCAGCCGCCGGCGGAAGAACCGCCCGACCCAACACTCCATTTACTGAAACGCCACCTCTGCAAAGCTGCGCAGCTTGCGGCTATGCAAACGATGCAGCCCGTTCTCGCGCAAAAGCTCCATGGCTTTCACGCCGATCTGCAGATGCTGGTCGACCTGCGCGCGATAGAACTGATCGGCCATGCCCGGCAACTTCAGCTCGCCGTGCAGCGGCTTGTCGGACACACATAACAAGGTGCCGTAAGGCACGCGGAAGCGGAATCCGTTTGCTGCAATGGTCGCGCTTTCCATGTCCAGCGCGATCGCGCGGCTTTGCGACAGCCGCTGAACCGGCTCACGATGATCGCGCAACTCCCAGTTGCGGTTGTCCACACTCGCGACCGTGCCCGTGCGCATAACCCGTTTGAGTTCCACGCCGTCGAGCCGCGTGACTTGCGCGACCGCGCGCTCCAGCGCAACCTGCACTTCGGCGAGCGCTGGAATCGGAACCCACAGCGGCAGATCGGCGTCGAGTACATGATCTTCTCGCACGTAGCCGTGCGCGAGCACATAGTCGCCGAGGCGCTGCGTGTTGCGCAGGCCCGCACAGTGGCCCAGCATGATCCACGCATGCGGACGCAGCACGGCGATGTGATCGGTGATGGTCTTCGCGTTCGACGGCCCGACGCCGATGTTGATCATCGTGATGCCGCTGCCGTCCGCGCGCTTCAGGTGATACGCGGGCATCTGCGGCAGACGCGGCGGCGCCGTGCCTTCCTGCGCCTGCTCGCCGAGATTCTCGTTGTAGATGACCACGTCGCCCGGTTCGACAAACGACGTGTATTCGCTGCGATAGGCGCGCAGTTCCTCGTCGTCTGTATGGGCCATCATGGTGCGGCCAAGTTTGACGAATTCGTCGATATAAAACTGGTAGTTCGTGTACAGCACGTAGTTCTGGCAATGCGTGGGCGAAGTCGCCGTGTAGTGCTTCAGCCGATGCAGAGAGAAATCCACGCGCGCCGCCGTGAACAGCGCGAGCGGATGCGGCTCGCCCGCCAGCGGCTCATACGTGCCGTTGACGATACGGTCGTCGAGCAGCGCCAGGTCGGGCGTGTCGAACACGTCGCGCATCAGGAAGAGGCGCTCGCGATCCAGATCGCCTTCGAGGTGAATGCCCTCGGCAAACGCAAAATGAATGGGGATTGGCTGATTCGACACGCCAACTTCGATCTTCACGTGATGGTTTTTAGCGAGCAGACGCAACTGCTCACGATAGTAGTTGCCGAACAGGTCGGGGCGCGTAACGGTCGTCTCGAACACGCCGGGGCCGGCGACAAAACCGTACGAGCGGCGCGAGTCGATATGCGTGTTGACTTCGGTGCAGACGCGCACGAACGGGTAGCAAGCACGTACCCGGCGTTCGAACAGCTCGTTGCGGCGATAGCGCGCGAAGGCGTCGCGCAGAAATGACGTGTTGGCTTCGTAAATGGCCGACAGGCGTGTGACGGCCTCGGCGGCGTCGTCAAAGGATTCGGTCGGGAAGCTGTTGGCGGGAGTTTGCACCGCGCGTTGATTGGTATCGTTGTTCATCTTCATTCGCCTCTATTGATGAGACGACATTACCACGGAACCCATGATCGCCAAATGACCTCGCGGCGCACGCAGCAGCCGCCGCCCGGGGGCGAGCGAGATTGCGGGCGCACTGCGCGAAAGCGGCGCAAAATAAGGCGATTGCGCCCGTGGCAGAAGCTGGATTTGCTAGAATCGGGGCACCATTCCGGAGAATCACCATGAAGCCGCTCCTTCCCGTCGCCGTTGCACTGGCCCTTGCCTTTGGCAACGCCGCGATGGCTGCCCAGCCTGTCGACGACACTCCGCCCCCGGGCGCGCCGCAGTCCGCCAACGAACGCGCCGGCCTGCCCGACCTGGAGAAGATCAACCGGCCGGCAGCCGAGGTCAGCTCGAAGGTGGAAATCAACGTCCCGCGCACGCCGAGCTTCCACGAGCGCAGCGGGAACGGCACGGAAATCACTGAATACCGCGACAAAGGCAAGCCCGTCGAAATCAACGTCCGCTCGAACCTTGGCACGCGCTATCAGATGAGCGCGCCGCTCGATACGTCGCCCACCGTGCGCGACAACGGACGCGCGAGCACGCGTCTGCCTTCGGTGAACCTGAGGTACTGATGCCTGGCGGGGCGCCGGCGCCGCTCCTGATCAATGCCCTGCGCCGGCGCGCGTCGCCGGTGCTGTGAGCTTGAATTCCGCATCGCGCGGCGGTGCGCCGAGCTTCGCAACCGTTCCACCGACCTGCCTGAACGCGCGCTCCACACTGCTTTCACCACCGCACGTAGCCCGCTGGCCACATCGCGCCAGCCCGACCAACCTGACCTGACGTTTCCCGCATGGCTGTCTTCACCGCTGTCACCGAATCCCAACTAGCAGACTGGATGCGCCATTACGATCTCGGCGAAGTTGTCGAATTTCGCGGCATTACGTCCGGCATCGAAAACAGCAACTTTTTTCTCACGACGACGCGCGGCGAATACGTCCTCACCATTTTTGAAAAGCTCACGGCCGGGCAGTTGCCGTTCTATCTGAACCTGATGCGCCATCTTGCGGAGCACCGCGTGCCGGTGCCGGACCCCATGCCGCGCGAGGACGGGTCGCTGTTCGGCATCCTGCACGGCAAGCCCGCCGCTATCGTGACGAAGCTCGAAGGCGCGCCTGAACTGGCGCCGGGCGTCGAACATTGCATCGAAGTCGGACAGATGCTTGCGCGCATGCATCTCGCCGGGCGCGATTACACCGGCTATCAGCCGAACCTGCGTAGCCTGCCGTGGTGGAAGGAAACGGTGCCGACCATCCTGCCGTTTCTCGAAGGCGAGCAGCGTGACTTGCTGTCGTCCGAGCTCGCGTATCAGGAGGCGTTCTTCGCGTCGGCAGATTACGCGGCGCTGCCTGAGGGACCCTGTCACGCCGACCTGTTCCGCGACAACGCCATGTTCGCGCATGCCGCGCCGGAAACCGGTCACGAGGTTCGTCTCGGCGGCTTCTTCGATTTTTACTTCGCCGGCTGCGACAAGTGGCTGTTCGACGTCGCGGTCACCGTCAACGACTGGTGCGTCGACCTCGCCACGGGCAAGCTCGACGAGGCGCGCACCGAAGCCATGCTGCGCGCGTATCAAACGGTGCGTCCTTTTACCGTCGAAGAAAACCGTCATTGGGGCGACATGCTGCGGGCGGGCGCGTACCGTTTCTGGGTCTCGCGCCTGTATGATTTTCATTTGCCGCGCGCGGCCGAACTGCTTAAACCGCACGATCCCGGCCATTTCGAACGCATTCTGCGCGAGCGCCTACCCGGCGTCGCACTTCCAGGCATTCACACCTCATGCAACTGATCGAAGTTCCCGCGAAAACTGGCTATGTATGGTTCCGGCAAGGTATCTGGCTGTTCCGCAAGAATCCGCTCGCGTTTCTCACGCTCTTCTTCACCTATCTGCTGGTGATGACGCTGGTTGCGCAAATCCCGCTGATCGGCAGCGTGTTGCCGCTCGCATTTATTCCAGGCGTCGCCGTCGGCTTCATGGCCGCATGCCGCAATACGATCGCGGGCAAGCCCGTCTTTCCGACAATCCTCGTGGATGGCTTCCGTTCGTACGGACCAGTGGTCGCCCGGCGGCTGATCGTGCTCGGCGTGTTCTACGTAATCGCAATGGCGGTGGTGCTCGCGGGTTCGGCACTCGCCGACGGCGGCATGTTGCTGAAGGTGATGCTTGGAGCGGGCGCGGCAATGGACCCTCAGGCAGTCGCCAACAGCAATATGCCGCTCGCCGTGGTTACGGCCTTTGCGTTCTACATTCCGGTGGCCATGCTGTTCTGGTTCTCGCCCATTCTTGCGGCATGGCACGATGTACCGCCCGTCAAGGCGATGTTCTTCAGCCTCGTCAGTTGCTGGCGAAATCGCGGCGCATTCATCGTGTTCGGCGCACTGTGGTTTGCCGTGGCAATGATAGTGTCGCTCGGCTTGTCGGCATTGATGCAGGCGCTCGGCGCGGGTGACTTCGCGTTCGCCGTGCTGATGCCCGCCACGATGATCGTCACGACCATGCTGTATTGCTCGTTCTACGCGACATATCGCGGCTGCTACGGCGTGCAGACTCCGCAAACGCCTGATCTGCCGACTACACCGGCAGCCTGAGGCCTTACGCCGGGCGCCCATTGCCGCTCGCAACACGGGCGCTCTGTTGCTTGTTTGGCGGCGCTGCGTCTACCGCGGCGCCCGCTTCTCGTAGTCCGCCTTTACATCTCATAGTCGTCAATGTGCGCCGATTTGCGGCACAATGGTTTGCACTCAATCTATTTGCGTGCACTCCTTTGACACGAGATGCATCATGACCCAGCGCCCCGCTTTGCCCTTCACGCTCGACGAGCAACTGTGCTTCGCCCTCTACTCCACGTCGCTGGCGATGACCAAGGCCTACAAGCCGCTTCTCGACAAGATCGGTCTCACGTATCCGCAATATCTGGCGATGCTGGTGCTATGGGAAAGCGACGACGTCACGGTCAAGGGAATGGCCGCGCGGCTGAACCTCGATTCGGCAACTGTTACGCCCCTGCTCAAGCGCCTCGAGACGCAAGGTCTGGTGGAACGGGTGCGGGGAGTGGAAGACGAACGTCTCGTCTACGTTCGGCTCACCAAGGCCGGCGCAGCGCTCAAGCGTCAGGCCCGCGAGGTGCCCGCCGAAATCTTTTGCGCCACGCAACAGACGCCCGAATTCCTGCTGCGTTTGCGCGATGATCTGACTCGCCTGCGCACCACGCTTAACGACTACACGGATAACTAGACGCGCCGGTGCAAACGCTGGCTATCGACGCCATGCAAAATTTAATTTGTACACAAATGATTTGTGTACTATATTTATCACATGCCGCTTCACTGGCACCGCGCCACAACGGCAGGTAGCGCGAAGCGGCAACATGCAGATCTTCCCAAACCCAGATCAAGGAGCAGCGCGATGAACATCCTCTACAAAGCAAGTGCAACGAGCACCGGTGGCCGCGACGGCCGTGCAGTATCGTCCGACAACGCGTTGGACGTGAAGCTCGCTGCGCCGCGCGAATTGGGAGGCAACGGCGCAGCCGGCACGAACCCTGAACAGTTGTTCGCCGCTGGCTATTCGGCATGTTTTCTCAGCGCAATGAAGTTTGTCGCGGGTCAGCACAAGCAGACGCTGCCTGCCGATACTCAGGTCACCGCAGAAGTCGGCATCGGTCCGAACGACAAGGGCGGCTTCGCACTGGACATCGATCTTCGCATCTCGCTGCCGGGTCTGGATGCAGATGCAGCTAAAGAACTGGTCGACGCCGCTCACCAGGTTTGCCCGTACTCGAACGCTACGCGCAACAACGTCGCAGTTCGTCTGCAAGTCGCGTAAGCTGCCAGGTCGGCGGATCGCTCACGGCTCGCCGGGAAACGCGGCACTTCAACTGCCGGCCTCATCCGCGCCCGCCCTCGACGCCGAGGGCGGGCGCGCAGCCATTTACATCTCAACTTGCCGATGACACGCGTCCGACGACTGAACGACACCTTCGACACCGGCCTGGTCTGGTTTCGCCGTGACCTGCGCAGCACCGATAACGCCGCGCTGTACTATGCGCTCAAGCATTGCGAGCGCGTGTGGTGCGTGTTTGTGTTCGATACGACGATCCTGCAACCGATCGTTGATAAGTGGGTGACGCGTCATCCGGGCACGCAGGCGCAAGATCGCCGTGTCGAGTTCATTCTTGCGTCGCTGGGCGAACTCGACGACGCGCTGCGCGCTCAGGGTGGCGGGCTCGTCGTGCTGAGCGGCGATCCGGCCGATCTCGTGCCGAAGCTCGCCAACGAGTTGCAGGTCGATGCGGTATTTGCGAACCACGACTACGAACCCGCCGCGATCGAGCGGGACGAGAACGTGCGCGAGCGTGTCGCCGAGGCAGGACGCCAATGGCTGACTTTCAAGGATCAGGTGATTTTCGAGCGCGCCGAACTGTTGACTGGCCAGAACAAGCCATTCACGGTTTTCACGCCGTACAAGAACGCGTGGCTCAAGCAACTGACGAGCTTTGATCTGAAGCCTTATCCGGTCGAAACCTACGCAAACCACCTGGCGAAGCTGCCGGCAAAGCTAGACCGGCATCTACCGACGCTAGATCAACTGGGTTTCGCGCCCAGCAATCTCGGAGAGCTCGAGTTGCCCACCGGCATGAGCGGCGCCCGGCGGCTGCTCGACGACTTTCTGACGCGTATCGACAGCTACGCAGAACGGCGGGATTTTCCGGCGGCCAAGGGTCCTAGCTATCTGTCGGTGCACTTGCGCTTTGGCACCGTGTCGATTCGCACGCTCGCACGGCTCGCTCATGAGATGTCTCTGCAACCGGACGGCCAAGGCTCGGCCACGTGGCTCTCGGAACTGATCTGGCGGGATTTCTACTTCATGATCCTGTCGCATCACCCCAGGTTGGCGGGCGGGGCGTCGTTCAAGGAAGAGTACGACCGTCTGCGTTGGGAGCAGGGCCCGGAAGCGGATGAAGCGTTCGCCGCATGGTGCGAAGGCCGCACCGGCTATCCGCTGATCGACGCGGCCATGTTGCAGCTCAACAGCACCGGCTACATGCATAACCGCCTGCGCATGGTGACCGCGAGTTTTCTGGTGAAAGACCTAGGCGTGGACTGGCGGCTCGGGGAGCGCTATTTCGCCGATCAACTGAACGATTTCGACTTCGCGGCGAATAACGGCGGCTGGCAATGGGCGGCTTCCACAGGATGCGACGCGCAGCCCTATTTCCGGATCTTCAACCCAGTCACGCAATCGGAGAAATTCGATGCCGACGGCCGGTTCATCAAACGCTATTTGCCGCAGTTGGGGAAACTGCCGGCCAAATGGATCCACGCGCCGTGGCTGGCGGGCGCGGAACGGCTCGCACAATACGACGTTGTGTTAGGCAAGGATTACCCGGAGCCGATTGTCGACCACGCGCAGGCGAGAGCCCGGACGCTGGCTCGATTCGGAAAGTGAGCACACGCTCACCGCGTCTTGTGACGCAGCCGGAAAGCGGGTTTTTGTAGCAGCGCTACTGGCTTGGAGCCGACGCTCAGCCCTTCGCCAGCACCGGCGTCATTTGCTACCGCCGATGCTTCAATTACAGCGCAGCTTAGTGCTGGCTCATCCACGACGGCTGACGAAAGTTCGCGTCGCGATCCAGCTTGCGCATGCGGAACTCGAGGTCGTACAGGTCTGTCGCTTCGGCCAGGAACGCGTCAGCGCGTTCTTTTGCGAGTTGTTCGGGCGACTTGGTCAGAAAGAGGAACAAGCGGGTAAGCAGGTACATGATGAGAACCTCGGCAATGAGTGTAGGCATTAACGCCTAGGGGATAACCCGTATTATAGGGAAAACCCTAGGATTACGCCAACATTCATTTTCGGCTGTTGCTCAAAAGTCACCGTGCGTACGCAGAGGCGTCGGCCGAAGTGCTCTCGGCGACGCCCGCGCCCACCCGCCGTTGGTGCTTGAAGAACTCCCACACCATGGCGCTGGCGTCCGGGCCCTTCGCGGAATGAAACGGCACAGAGTCGTCTCCGCCGCTCCAGGCATGCGCGACGCCTTGCACGTGACACACGCGAACGACGCGCCGGCCGCTGCGGAAATAGTCGCGTAGCGTCATGCCGCCCTTGCGGTCTTCGCGCATTTCGCCGGATTTGCGCGCGCCTTTGGGATCGATCATCCGATTCAGACGCAAAAATTGCGTCGCAAGCTGGTCGGCGTTGACCGGCGCAACCACATGATCGGCGTCGCCGTGGATGATGAGCGCCGGCATGCCCGGGTAGTGCGCAACGTCCGCCACCTCATCGACGAGTTCAGCAGGATCGCGCCGCGCGCCGCGCCGCATCACGTCCATCGCCGTAATGCCGGAGCGGGCTTCGCCAAAAGCAGGTCCAGAGTGCAGCGCGACCGCCGCAAAGCGGTCCGGAAAACGCAGCGCCAGCAGCGCCGCGAGCCCCGCCCCCGCAGAAATTCCAGCCACATAAACGCGCTCGCTGTCGAAACCATGCTGGGCGACCAGCGCATCGACGAGCGACACCACCGCCCGCGCCTCGGCACCACCGGCGCTTTCGCCGGCGTCGTACCAGTGCCAGCAGCGGTGCGAATGCGCATGCTTCGACTGTTCCGGATAAACGACAGCAAAGCCGTAGCGGTCCGCCAGCACGTTCATCCGGGTACCTTGCGCGAATTCGTCGATGGATTGCGTGCAGCCGTGCAACATCACAAGCAGCGGCATGGCTTCGAGAGCGTGGCCCGACGGAACGTAGAGGCCGTATTGAAGATGATTAACCAGCCGGCCGGGCGCCGCAGGCGCCGAATGGAACGAACGCGTCCACGATCCGCTCGCCCAGGCGGCCGCCCGTGGCCGCACCCGCGATTCGCGTGCGGCCGCGTGCGGCGCTTCGCGTTTGACGGGCGAACGCAATGCGGCAGATTTCAGCGGGCGGACCTTCGTCGACGGCTTGCTGGAGGCCGCGCGGGCCGGGCGCTTAGTGGCGCGCTTGGCGGTCGTGTGGACGTGCTCGGTCTGAATAGCGAGCAGGCGCTTGAGGCCGCGGAGCCAGATTTTCGATAGACTTTTTGCCATCGGCGCTGAACCTCGCAAAAAGGGCAGGATTGACGAACGCACATGCGTTTCTTGTGCAATGCACAATAACATCAATCCTCAGGCGATGCAGGAGCCGCCTAGCGAGTCCGCCGGCATCGCTCGCCGCACCAAACCTTGTCCCCGACCGCCATTAAAGGTTGCTGGCGCCTGTTAGCCGCCTAACATCCCCAGGCAAAAAGCTTGTCTGCGCGCCGCGAGCCGTCGGCAGGCGCCGTCTATACTAGGCGCTTACCCCAACGCGTCGGCGCTTTGCCTCGCTCGCGCGTTAGTGAGATATCAATGATTCTATGCGGCTCTGACCGCCTTTTCTCGATGCCCGACCTACCAGCCCAACTGTGGTATTCGATCACCAGCCTCGGCGGCGCCGGCATGACGCTGCCGCTAGCGTTCGCCATCGCGCTGTGGCTCGGGGTCGGCTACACGTGGCGCATGGCGGCCGGCTGGCTGTTGCTGCTCGGCGCGGCAATCGGCGTCGTGACGGTGACGAAGCTGGCGTTCCTCGGCTGGGGCGTAGGCGTGCGCGAGTTCGATTTCACGGGCGTCAGTGGCCATGCCATGCTCTCGACGGCCGTCTATCCGGTCGCCCTGTTCCTGATGCTTTTGCGCACGCGACCGCCCGTCCGCGTGCTGGGCGTTGTACTCGGGCTGGCTGCCGGAATGGCGGTTGGGTTGTCGCGCGTCGTGCTGAGCGCGCACTCGCCTTCGGAAGCAATTACTGGGTGTCTCGTCGGCGCGCTAGCCGCGCTTTTGTTCGTGCGGATGGCGTGGAACGCTGTCCCCGAGCGCCTTTCCGTGCTCCCCGTCGCGGTCAGCCTGATGGCGCTTGCCGTGCTGATGCACGGCGTTCACGTGCCGACTCAGCGCTGGGTGACGCACATCGCGCTGAAAGTCTCCGGCCACGACCGGCCGTTCATCCGCGCAAAGTGGAAGGCCGTGCGCGATGTCCGGCCGGCCGCCGCGCCGCTCTCGCAGACGCGAAACAGCCTCGCGCCGCCGCGCTCTCTGAACGCCTAAGCCGTTTTCTGCCTCGCCATCCGCCTTCTTCGCGCAACGGCATGCTCGTCGCGCCAGCGCTATAACCTCGTCTATATTACGATACGGGTTTCCAATCATGGTCCGGCGCGCGCCGGACTTCCACACGTTCATGACACTGTCCCGCCGCCTGCTGAAACAAGCGCTGCTGATGACCAGCGCGGTTTCTATTGTCTTTAGCGTCAACGCCCGCGCCGATGAACTGGTGGTGTCCGCCGCCGCGAGCCTGACCAATGCGTTCACCGCAGTGAGCGAAGCCTTCGAAAAGCAGCACGCCGGCACCAAGGTTCTGCTGAATTTCGGCGCGTCCGACGTACTGATGCAGCAAATCGCCAAAGGCGCGCCCGCCGACGTTTTTGCGTCGGCCGACCAGAAGGCCATGGACAAGGCCGCGGCGGAGAAAGTCATCGTACCGGCCACGCGTAAGGACTTCGCTGCCAATTCGCTCGTTCTGATCGTCCCGGCGGACAGCCGTTTTGCGCCGTCCAGTCTCAACGAATTGACGTCGTCGAATGTGAAACGGATTGCGTATGGCGATCCGGCCTCCGTGCCGGTTGGCCGCTACACGCAAGGTGCGTTGCAAGCCGCCGGCGTGTGGGATGCCGTGAGCGCCAAGGCCGTGCTGGCGGCGAACGTGCGTCAAAGCCTCGACTATGTGTCGCGTGGTGAAGTGGACGCCGGTTTCGTGTTCGGCACCGACGCCGCCATCGTCCCCGGCAAGGTGAAGGTCGCGCTGACGGTGCCGACGCAAACCCAGATCACCTACCCGATCGCGCAAGTGGAGGGCAGCCGTCATGCAGCGGACGCGCAGGCCTTCGTGAGCTTCGTTTTGTCGCCGGCCGGCCAGGCGGTGTTGGCGAAGTACGGTTTCAAACCGGCCCACTAACGTCCGGATCGCTCCACCTCCATCAACGTCGACAACGGACCGCAGACGATCATGCAACAAGCCTGGATTCCGCTGATGCTGTCACTCAAGGTGGCAGGCTGGGCGACCGCGCTGAATCTGGTGTTCGGTGTTGCCGCCGGTTTCGGCCTGTCGCGCTGGCGCTCGGGAGCGCGCGACGTCGTCGATTCGTTGCTGACGCTGCCGCTCGTCATGCCGCCCACGGTGCTCGGTTACTACCTGCTCGTCCTGCTCGGGCGACGCGGTGTGATCGGCGCCTGGCTCGACCGCTTCGACATTCAACTGGTGTTCACCTGGCAAGGCGCGGTGATCGCGTCGACGGTGGTGGCGTTCCCGCTCGTGCTGAAATCGGCGCGCGCCGCCTTCGAAGCAGTCGATCCCCAACTCGAACGCGCCGCGCGCACGCTCGGCGTCAGCGAAACGGCGGTTTTCTTTCGCGTGAGCCTGCCGCTTGCCGCGCGCGGAATTCTCGCCGGCGGGCTGCTCGCCTTCGCGCGGGCGCTCGGCGAATTCGGTGCCACGCTGATGATCGCGGGCAACCTGCCGGGCCGCACGCAGACGCTTTCGGTCGCGGTCTACTCAGCTGTGCAAGCGGGCGACGACGCCACGGCGAACTTCCTCGTGATCGTGACCTCGGTGACGTGCGTCGTGATCCTGCTGCTCGCCGGCCGCCTCGTGCCGCAGCGCACGCTTCTGGTTTCCCGCTGATATGCCGCTCGAAGTCGACATCCACAAGACATTCGTGAGCGCCGAGCGCCGCTTCGCGCTCGACGTCGCTTTCACTGCGACCACGCAGCGCGTGGTGCTGTTCGGCCCGTCCGGCGCGGGAAAGAGTCTGACGTTGCAGGCGATCGCCGGTCTGTTGCGTCCCGACGAAGGCAAGATCACGCTGCACGGCAATGCGCTGTTCGACAGCAAGCTCAATGTCGATCTGAAGCCGCAGGCGCGCAAGGTCGCGTACCTCTTCCAGGACTACGCGCTGTTTCCGCATCTGAACGTGCGTCAAAACATCGGTTTCGGCTTGCAGCGCGGCTGGTTCAATCCGCGCGCGCGCAGCAGTCATGCGCAGATCGATTACTGGCTCGACGCGCTGGAGTTACGCGGTGTCGCCGGCAACTATCCGGCGCAACTTTCGGGCGGACAGAAACAGCGCGTCGCGCTTGCGCGTGCGCTCGTCGCGCAACCTCAACTGCTGTTGCTGGACGAGCCGTTCTCGGCGTTGGACAGCACGCTGCGTCAGCGCATGCGGCTTGAGTTGTCCGACTTGCAGACACGGCTTGATATTCCGATGGTGCTTATCACGCACGATCCCGACGACGTAGCCGCCTTCGGCGATCAGGTCGTGCAGATCAGCGACGGCGGCGTTCGCGAAAGCCAGGCATTCAGCGGCTACGCACGCAGCGAAACCTGATCGGCGCGCGCCCTTGGCCTTGCTCTCTCTCGCACGAGCCCTCAGTCTTTCACGCCGAGTATCACGCTGGACGCCTTGAATGCCGCGACGGCGCTCGCGCCTTGTGCGAGACCGAGTGATTCGGCGCTCTCGTTCGTGACCACGGCGGTGATGATCGCGCCGCCTTCCAGCATGAGCGACACCTCGGCACTGACCGCGCCCCGCTTCACGCTTTGCACGATGCCGCGCAGCTGGTTGCGCGCAGAAAGCTTTAGCGGCGCGCTGTTTTCCCGTTCGACTAGCAACACGACCCACGACGCCTTGATCAACGCGAACGCCGCCGAGCCGACTGCAAGGCCGAGCGATTCAGTGCTTTCGTGCGTGAGGACGGCGACGATCGTGTGGCCGCCGGGGAGCGCGAGCGAGACTTCGTCGTTGATCGTGCCACGCGCGATATGCGCCACAGTGCCGTACAGCTGATTGCGTGCGCTCGTTTTTACACCGATGCGGCCGATCAGATCCCAGTCCGGCGCGAAACCTTCGATTGCGGCGCCCGCCCGCTCGAGAAAGCGCCGATGTTCGCGCTCTACCGCGCGGAATGTTTCGATGAGCTTGAGTGCGCGCGGCGTCAGCGTGGTACCGCCGCCACCCTTGCCGCCAGTCAG
This sequence comes from Paraburkholderia sp. 22098, assembly GCF_052045935.1. Classification (NCBI taxonomy): domain Bacteria; kingdom Pseudomonadati; phylum Pseudomonadota; class Betaproteobacteria; order Burkholderiales; family Burkholderiaceae; genus Paraburkholderia; species Paraburkholderia sp. 22098. The sequence continues at coordinate 46,232 of NZ_JBQEPV010000018.1, forward strand.
ACGCACGACGAGCGGCTCGCCGGCGAGATTGTTCATTGCATCGACGGCGTCCCACGCGCCCTTGTAGCTCATGCCGACGGCCTTCGCCGCGCTGGTGATGGAGCCGGTTTCGCCGATCGCCGCGAGAAGCGCGATTCGCGACGCGCCGCCGAGCGTATTGGCGCCCGCCTGGAACCAGACCGAACCGCCGACTTCCAGCGGTTCGTGAGACGGATCGTTGAGCTCGGGTGCCATGGCGAGGAGCGGTCAGTGAATGATCGGAAACAGCGGATCATTATAGCGACCGGTGCTGCGCCCCTCGGAGGCTGAAGGCTACGCTAGCCAGGCAAGCCGAAAGGTAACACTGCCGCGCCGCCCGGACCGCATCGGTTGAAGCGAGCGCCGCCGCTCAAAGCGCGTATTGAGCGATCCCGTTGCCGAACGACCAGTTCTCCTTCAGGACTTCGACGAGGTTAATCAGCACATCCTCTCGCCTCAGCCCGGGCGACTCGTGCAACTCATCGACCATGCGCTTGTAGAGCGCCTTCTTCTGCTCCAGCGTGCGCGTGTTGTTCAGCGTTATCTGAATCATCACGAGATCGTCGGTTCGCTGCACATTCAGGTACTGGTTGTCGTACACGAAGTTGTCCGCTTCGTGCTCCGTGATCAACATGAAGATGTCGTCCTTCGGCACGTTGAATGTGGCAACGAGCGCCCGCTGGGTGCTGTCCGCAATTGCCTTCCGATATTCGGCGGGCTTGCCGGCGCGCAAAGCGATTCGGGTAATCGGCATGACTGACTCCTCAAATGTTTGAATACGTGCACACAGCTTAGGCCGGCCGGTTAATAATGAACAGATATTGCTAGCTATTTCATCTATATTCACTCGAAATGAAAGTCCTCGATCTGGATGCCGTCCGCGCGTTCGTGCTTGTCGCCGATCTGTGCAGCTTCACGCGCGCCGCCGCTGCGCTCGACACGACGCAATCCGCGGTCAGCCTCAAGCTCAAGCGCCTGGAAGTGCATCTGGGCAAGCAGTTGCTGGAGCGCACGCCCCGCGTGGTGCGTCTTTCCGTCGACGGCAAAGCGTTTCTCAGCGCTGCCCGCGAGCTGTTGACCGCGCATGAACGGGCGCTGGGGTCGCTGTCAGTGGACCGTCGGCGGCTCTCGCTCGGCCTGAGCGAACACGTTGCGGGGCCCGACCTGCCGCAACTGCTGGCGCGACTGAACGCGCACGACCCGGGGCTCGTGGTCGAACTGCACCTGGGTACGTCCGCTGCGTTGCTCGCCCATTTCGACGAACGCCGTCTCGATGCGGTGATCATCCGGTATGGCGCGGACGAACCGCCGCGCGACGACGCCCAGGTATTGTTCAGCGAGCCGCTCGAATGGCTGGCAACGCCGGCATGGCTGCCGCGAATGGGCGAACCATTGGCGCTCGCGCTGTTGAGCCCGCCGTGCAACGTGCGCGATGTCGCGCTGCGTACGCTGACGGAGGCGTCGGTGGCGTGGCAGGAGGTCTTCGTCGGTGGCGGCGTCGCGGCTGTCGGCGCGGCGGTGGCTGCGGGACTCGCGGTGTCGCCACTTGCGCGCAGAGTCGCGCCGCGCGGTTTGATCGATGTCGGCGGACGGCTTGGGTTGCCGCGACTGCCGGAGTCTCGCGTGACGCTGCACTCCCGCGTGCGGGACGAGCGTTCAAAGGAAACGCTGCGGCTCGTGACGAACGGGCTGGCGAGCGGGTGAGCTTGCTACGGAACGCGTTGTGGCTGCGTTGGCGATTAGCGGTTGGCCGACTCAGTGCAAGATCGGCGGAAGTGAACCGCTGCGGGCTGTTGCCGGGTCCGCGGTTGCTGCCGTCTGATTAGCGCTGGTATTTGGCGAGGGCGCGGAGGCGTGAGGCGCGATCGTCGCCGATGTTTTCGCCGCACTTCGCTTGCTCCCGTTGTCGCTCATCGCGCCGTCCCCGGCGGTGTGGCTTTGGGTCGTAGCGCCGTGCGTTGCCTTCGACTGAGCGGGTTGCATCTGCGCCACTTGGGCGCGGCCCTTCGTGGCTGGGGCGGCGACCGCTACCTTCTGCTTCGACTTACCTTGCGCCGTGTGAGAAGCTTTGGTGGTGCCCGTGGCCGCCACGCGTTTGCTAGCGCCGTGATCGGTCGACTTTTCCAGGTGACCGGCCGCGGTCGCCGACTTCGTAGCACCCTTCCCACCTCGCACAGACTGCCCGGAAAGCGCGCCGTGCTTGCCATGCGCGCTCGCCTCAGGCGGGTTCCACACTTCTGTATAGCCGGCCGCCATGGCCGCTCCAGACGCACACCACACGGCGATCCCCGTTGCTACTGCTCGAACCCACATCTGCCGCATCTCCTGAATCTTTGACTTTCGTGACGAGCCGGGATTATATTCCCTTGCAAAAATCCATATTTGGACTAGTATATGCAATAAGTACATATAAGGACTTACCCGCTCATGGCTCATGCCGCCCGCGCCACTCAGCCCGAAGCGCCTGTGCATCGGCCGACTTCGGAACCATCGTTTGCAGAAATGTCTGCGGCGGGTTTGCGCGCGTTCTTCAGAATTGCGCAAGACTGGGATCTGAGCGCCGACGAGCAGATCATGCTGCTCGGTTCGCCAGGCCGCTCCACTTTTTTCAAGTGGAAGCAGGCGCCGGAAACGGCGCGCGTCGGTCGCGATACGCTGGAGCGCCTGTCGTTGCTGCTCGGCATCTACAAGGCGCTGCAAATCCTGTTGCCGCAACCGGGCACAGCGGACACGTGGATCAAACGCCCTAATAGCGCACCGCCATTCGGCGGCCGTCGCGCGCTGGACCGCATGCTGGCGGGCAATGTCAGCGACCTCGTGGCCGTGCGCCAGTATCTCGACGCAATGCGAGGCGGCTGGGCGTGACAGAACCGCATTGGCAGGACCGCTGGCGCAGCGCGCCTCTGGATTGGTCGCCCGCGTATCGCGTGATTCCCACTCGCTTTCCGGCCGTCAATCTGTTCGATCGCGTTGCATCGCCGGAAGATTTCGACGCGTTATACGCGCTCGAAGCAATGACCAACGACCGTCTGCGCACCGAAGTCGGAGAACTCGATCTCGTGCCGCGTGAAGAACGCCGTTTTGGGCCGGGCTACGGACCGATCATGGCCGCGCTCACGCATCTGAATCCCCTAGGCAGCAGGTTTTCCGACGGCACCTACGGCGTGTTTTATTGCGCCCGTTCGCGCGTCACGGCCATCGCCGAAACGCGGTATCACACGGCCAGATTTCTCGAAGCCACCGCAGAGCCGCCAATGCGTCAGCAAATGCGCCTCTATACCGTCGTGGCACAAGGGGAAGTGGTCGACCTTCGCGGCGATCCGAAACTCGATCTCGCAGTGCTCTCTCCCGACGACTACCTCGCCGGTCAATCACTCGGCCGTGCGGTACGTGAGGCGGGAGCGCCGGGCATCGCGTATCCATCAGTGCGGGATACTGAAGGCGAATGCCTCGCTGCATTCAGGACAACGCTGTTGCGCGACTGTCACCACGCGGCGTATCTGGAATACAACTGGAACGGCACGAGCGTGGATATGGTGTTCGAGCTCAACCAGGTCGGCTGAGAGCGCCTCGATGGGCGCCTCGATAAGCGCCTCGTCAGGGCAGCGCCAGCGCCGCCGCGCCTTCGGCGCGCGCTTCTTCCACTGAAATCGACCAGCGCCGCAGCGCTCGCGGCTCGACGATAGTCAGCCTGCCGCCCGGGCCAAATGCGCCCGTGTCGATGAACACCTGCGCGCCGACCTGCTTGATGTCGCGCATCGGAGTATGGCCGCAGTACGTGAGCGACAAACCACGCTGCCGCTGCGGATCGCCGTTGCCCATCGCGAGATCACGTCCCCACAGCAATTGCTGCCGCGTGTCCGCGGAGAAATTGCCGGCATCGAGTTCGGCGTCAGTGCCGAAAAATTCGGCGTGCAGAACATTGAAACGTTCAGGGCCGCTGCCCACCACGCGCACGAGCGGCAGTGTGCGCAGCCGCTCGGCATAGCGACGCAAACTCTCGTCGGGCAGATTCGCTGCCCACGCGCCGCCAATGCCGTACCACCATTGCCGCCGCAACCGGCCATCGGCGACGGCGCACAGCGCGTCTTCGTGATTACCGAGGACGGCGAAAAACCACGGCTTGTCGAGCAAAGCCAACGCCTGTTCGGAATGCTCGCCGCGATCCACCAGATCGCCGACTGAAAAAAGCCGGTCACATGCAGGATCGAACGAGACGAGGCGCAGCAGATAGCGCAACGCATCGACACAACCGTGCAAGTCGCCGACTACGAAGTCGCGGCCGCTCCGGTTCGCCGAATGGTGCTGAACAGAGGTGTCGAGTACGGAAGCCATACGTTCATGATAATGCGCAATCTCCAATGCGTATGAGCGCTGCCTCTCGTAGCGCGGCAGGAGAAAGCGCAAAGTTGACAGTAAACCACGCAAAAACCCGCGCGTACGCGGCAGAGTTTGCCGAAAACAGCCTGTTTGGGGGCGCGGTCTTGCTGGCTTCGCGTTTTGACAACTTATGTTGCCCGCAAGCCGCTGTCACGCGCGCGCGAACAGCAATCCGACCTAAATTGGCCACTGAAAGTTGCGCACACCAGTGCTGCGAGCTTGCATCCGGGCTTCGACTGAAAGGCGCTCGCAAAGCCGTTGTAAGCGGCTGTGAGTGCGACGCGCCCCGTTCATCAATCGACGCACGCAGACGAGTAGAATCCGCGACACACCCGCCTTCCGCTCCCCTTCCATGCTCATAAAATATTATCCGCAAACGCTTCGCAATCGTCCGCGCATGTTGATCGCTCTCGCGGTCGGCGTCGTCGTCGCCATATTGACGCCACAACACATGCGTCCGATGGTCCGCGTGCTGGTCGGTTGGGACACTACGGTGTGGACTTACCTGGTGCTGATCTGGGCGCACATGGCCGCCGCCGATGCAGGTCGCGTGCGCGACTCCGCGCGCCGTGACGACGAGAACGCAGGCGTCGTACTGTTCGTGATCTGCATGGCGACCATTGCAAGCATTGCCGCGATCGTGCTGGAACTCGCCTCGGCGAAGGGCACGGCGGGTGCGTCGACGGTATGGCACTACACGCTGACCGGCCTCACGCTGATGGGCGCGTGGTTCCTGATTCCCACCATCTTCACCCAGCACTACGCCCGGCTCTACTACGATACCGACGTACAGGAGACGCCGCTTCTGTTTCCCGATCATTCGCTCACGCCGAACTATTGGGACTTACTTTACTTCTCGTTCACGATCGCGGTTGCCTCGCAAACCTCGGATGTCGTGCTGCGCTCACGTCCCATTCGCCGGGCCGCGCTCGCACAATCCGTTTTGTCGTTCTACTTCAACGTCGCCGTGCTCGGCTTGTGCGTGAACATCGCGGCGGGCCTTCTCGGTTCCTGAGGTTCGCCACTGCTCGAAGGCGAGCACGCACCAATACGACGCGCGCGCCTCGCCGAGCCGTGAGTCGCGCGTGCCGCTCCCAATGACGGCGCTTGCCAGTCCCACCGCAAATCTCGTGTAAAACGCGGACCATCTCAGGCCCGTTTTACACGTGCCCGCAGCCCTCTCCAGCAGCGCGCCGACTTCGCTGCCGCACACCTTCCCATAAGGGCACTCCGTCGCCCTGCACTGCCAGTCGCATCAGTTCAGTGGCACAAGCCTTGCTGACCTCCGCAGACGGTTCTGGCCGGCCCGCCCCGACGCCTGGCGTCTGTGCACCTGTAACTGGCCAGCGGCGTGACGATCTTTGCACTACATTGACCAGTACGCGCCACAGTCTACGGACCGCGCGGCCTCCGGCTCTGGAAGCCCAATGAGCGCTGTGATCGCATGTCACTTGCATCCACACCGCAGCAGGACAAATCTGGAAACGACCGATGGAATCTCCAAACGGGTACGCGCCGCGGATCTATTTTTTTCATTCACTTCTGGTTGGACCGCTTGACGCGTGGCCCGCGCAGTTCGCCCACGCGGCCGCACTGGGCTTCGATCACGCGTTGATCGGCAGCCTCTTCGAACCGGGCCGGGCGAGCCACGGGCAGGTGGTCGGCAACCATGCGCGGCTGCATCCCGTGTTCGAAACCGAACAGCCCGCCGTCGACGCCATCCGCACTCTCGCAAGCGGGGCGCGTCAGCAAGGGCTCACGTTGCTGGTCGATCTGGTGATCGACCGGGTGGCCGCCGATGGCGCACTCTACGCGGAACATGCGGACTGGTTCCATCCGCTGGAATCCGAAGAGGCGCGGCTAGACCCGCGGCATGTGCATCGTGAGGACAACGTCGCCTATGCGAACTTCAACGACGCCGGCACGCGTGCCGCGCTAGCCGACTGGTGGACGCAGCAGCTGCTGGCGCTCGCCGACGCCGGCATTGGCGGTTTCCGCTTCGATTCTCCACATCGCGTACCCGCCGAGGTCTGGCGGCATTTGCGCGACGCCGTACGCACCGCGCATCCCGACGTGCGATTCCTCGCCGCAACGCCAGGCCTTGCCCGCAGCGATCTGATCGGTCTTCAGGGCGCGGGCTTCGACAGCGTGTTCTCGTCGGTGCGCTGGTGGGACTATCGCGCGAGCTGGATGGTGGAAGAGCATGCGGTGCTCGCGCGCATCGGCGGACCGATTGCGTTTCCCGAAGCGCCTTACGGCACGCGCCTCGCCGCCGAGTTGAGCGACCCGCATGATTCGAGCATCGTCGAACGCGCGTATCGCCGCGCGCTGTACGCGGCGTCCGCCATCGGCACCGGCTGGCTGATGCCGATGGGCTTCGAATACGGCGTGAGCGAACCAATGTCGCAAACCCGAGGCGACGCGTCGCAATTCGCACTGGCTTGCCAGGCGAAAAAATTCGACCTGACGCCGCAGATCACGCGCGCCAATGAACTTGCACGCACATCAAGAGCGCTGCACGCGAACGGGGAATTGCGCGCGTTGAGCGGGCCTGGCGCACCCGCCGCGGTGCTGCTGCGCGCCGACCAACCCGACCTGCGCGATGCCGCCGAGGCGGTTCTCATCGCAATCAATCCGGAACTCGGCGCGCCTGTGCGCGTCGATCCGGCGCGTTTTCTCGCCAGCGTGCCCGGCAATTTCACGCGCTTCGTCCCTCTCGATGCGCCAGGCCGTGCCTCGCCTGCGGCTTTAACGCCGTTCGCGCTGGCACCCGGTGCCGTGCGCCTCTTCCAGGCCGTGGCGGAGAAGCCGATCTGTCTTGCGCCGCCCATCGACAAGCCCAACAGCAAGCGTAGCGGTCGCAAGACCGTGATCGAAGCCATCAACGCGCCGCGCGTGGCGATCGAAAGCGTGACGCCTTCTGTGGACAATGGCCGCTTCCCAGCCAAGCGAAGCGTGGGTGAGCGCGCTGAAATCAGCGCCGCGATTTTCGCGGAAGGACACGACAAGATCGCCGCCGCCGTGCTGTGGCGTGCTGCCGACGAGAACACCTGGCACGAAGTGCTGATGGCGCCGGCGCAGCCCGCGGGTCTCGACATCTGGAAGGCGCGCATTCCGCTCGATCGCATGGGACGTCACGAATTCACCGTGATCGCCTGGCGCGACGACTTCGCTTCGCTCGTCGAACATGTCGAGAAAAAGTTGAAGGCGGGCCAAACCGTCGAGACCGAACTCGATGAAGCCGCGCATCTGTTCGCGCTCGTGCTGGCCGAAGTCGAAACGACCGAAGGTGCGGTCATCGAACCGCTCAAAAATATCGTCGAGCATTTCACCAAGGCCGACGCCGAAACGAAGCTCAAACTGCTTCTGGATGCGGGCACCAGGAAGGCGATGACCGCCGCGCGGCATCGTCCGTTCCTGAGTCGCGATCCAGTGACATACAAGATCGACGCCGAGCGCACCGCCGCGCGCTTTGCAAGCTGGTACGAAATCTTCCCGCGCTCGATGAGCGACGACGAATCGCGCCACGGCACGTTCGCCGATGTCACGACCAAGCTGCCGCGCATTCGCGACATGGGCTTCGACGTGCTGTACTTTCCGCCGATTCATCCAATCGGCGTGTCGAATCGCAAGGGCCGCAACAACACGCTGAACGCACAGCCCGGCGACGTAGGCAGTCCGTATGCGATCGGCGCGGCAGAAGGCGGACATACCGCCGTGCATCCGCAACTGGGCACGCTCGACGACTTCAAGAAGATGCTCGCCGCCGCACACGCGCATGGCCTCGAAATCGCGCTCGACTTCGCTGTGCAGTGCTCGCCGGATCATCCGTGGCTGAAGGAGCATCCCACGTGGTTTGCGTGGCGTCCCGACGGCACGCTGCGATATGCGGAAAATCCGCCGAAGAAGTACCAGGACATCGTCAATCCCGACTTCTACGCGCACGACGCGAAGCCCGATCTGTGGCTCGCATTGCGCGACGTGTTTCTGTTCTGGATCGACGCGGGCGTGCATATCTTCCGCATCGACAACCCGCACACCAAGCCGCTGCCTTTCTGGGAATGGGTGATCGGCGACGTGCGTGCGCGGCATCCGGACACGATTTTCCTCGCCGAAGCATTCACGCGTCCGCGCATGATGAACCGGCTCGGCAAGATCGGTTTCTCGCAGTCGTACACGTATTTCACGTGGCGCGAGTCGAAACGCGATTTCATCGAGTATCTGACGGACCTCACGCAAACCAGCGCACGCGACTTCTATCGGCCGAACTTCTTCGTAAATACGCCGGACATCAACCCACGCCATCTGCAATCGCAGGGACGCACCGGCTTTCTGATTCGCGCGGCGCTCGCTTCCACGCTCGCCGGCTTGTGGGGCGTGTATAGCGGCTTTGAACTCTGCGAGGCGGCTGCGCTGCCGAACAGCGAGGAATATCTCGATTCCGAGAAGTATCAATTGCGCGCGTGGGACTGGAACCGGCCCGGCAACATCACGGCGGAGATCGCCGCGCTGAACCGCATTCGCCGCGCGAATCCAGCGCTGCAAACGCACCTCGGCCTAACGTTCCTGCCCGCGCACAACGACAACATTCTATTCTTTGAGAAGGCAACCGAAACGCGCGACAACGTGATTGTCGTCGCCATCAATCTCGACCCGTTCAACGAACAGGGCGCGGACATCGAATTGTCGTGGGAGACATTCCAGAATTGGAATCTGCACGATCAGGGCGCGCTCGAAGTGACCGATCAGATGACAGGCGCGCGTTTCACATGGCACGGCCGCTGGCAACATGTGCGGCTCGGCCCGGGCCAGCCCTTTTCTATCTGGCGCATTGCGCCGCTCGGCGGCCTGCCCGCAGAGCGTCCCGATGAAGCCGACAGCGATTCGACCAGCGACCTTCACGCAGACGCTGGCAACCCTACCCCGACGGAAGGTGTGATATGAAGCGTGACGATCCCTCACAAGGCACGTCGGAAGCCCAGGCAAGCACGGCAACCGCCACCGCAACAAAAGCTCGCGCGCGCCGCCGCGGCAAGCCCGCGACATTGAGCGACGATCCGCTCTGGTACAAAGACGCAATCATCTACCAGGTGCACATCAAGTCGTTCTTCGATGCGAACAACGACGGCGTCGGCGATTTTCCCGGCCTGATCGCCAAGCTCGATTACATCGCCGAACTCGGCGTGAATGCGATCTGGCTGCTGCCGTTCTATCCGTCGCCGCGTCGCGACGACGGATACGACATTGCCGATTACCGTAACGTGCATCCTGACTACGGCCAGCTTTCCGACGTCAAGCGCTTCATTCAGGAGGCGCATGCGCGCGGCATCCGCGTGATTACCGAGCTCGTGATCAACCACACGTCGGATCAGCACCCGTGGTTTCAGCGCGCGCGCCGCGCGAAGCCGGGCTCGAACCATCGCAACTTCTACGTGTGGTCCGATACCGACCAGAAGTATCAGGAAACACGGATTATTTTCATCGACTCGGAGCCGTCGAACTGGACGCACGATCCGGTCGCGGGTGCTTACTACTGGCACCGCTTTTACTCGCACCAGCCCGATCTGAATTTCGACAATCCGGCCGTGCTGCGCGAGGTGTTGCAGATCATGCGCTTCTGGCTCGACATGGGTATCGACGGGCTGCGGCTCGACGCCGTGCCCTATCTGGTCGAACGCGAAGGCACGAACAACGAGAACCTGCCGGAAACGCATGCCATTCTGAAAAAGATTCGCGCGACTATCGACGCCGAATATCCGAACCGTATGCTGCTCGCCGAAGCGAACCAGTGGCCGGAAGACGTGAAGGAATATTTCGGCGACGAAGACGAATGCCACATGGCATTCCACTTCCCGCTGATGCCGCGCATCTACATGTCCATTGCGAGCGAGGACCGCTTTCCGATCACGGACATCATGCGGCAAACGCCGGACCTTGCCGAAACGAATCAGTGGGCAATTTTCCTGCGCAATCACGACGAACTGACGCTCGAAATGGTCACGGATTCCGAGCGCGATTACCTGTGGAATACCTACGCGAGCGATCGCCGCGCGCGCCTCAACCTCGGCATTCGCCGCCGCCTCGCACCGCTGATGGAGCGCGACCGCCGCCGCATCGAGTTGATCAATTCGCTGCTTTTGTCCATGCCGGGCACGCCCGTTATCTATTACGGCGACGAACTGGGCATGGGCGACAACATCCACCTTGGCGACCGCGACGGTGTGCGCACGCCGATGCAATGGTCGTCGGACCGGAATGGCGGCTTTTCTCGCGCCGATCCTGAGCAACTCGTATTGCCGCCCGTGATGGGTTCGCTTTACGGCTTCGACGCGGTCAACGTCGAAGCGCAAAGCCGCGATCCGCATTCGCTGCTCAACTGGACCCGGCGCATGCTCGCCACGCGTCGCGCGAAACAGACTTTCGGACGCGGCACGATCCGCTTCCTGAAGCCGGAAAATCGCAAGATTCTCGCGTATCTACGTGAGATGCCCAACGAGCCGCCGATCCTTTGCGTCGCGAATCTGTCACGCGCGCCACAAGCGGTGGAACTCGACCTGTCGGAATTCAACGGCTCGGTGCCGATTGAAATGACCGCCGATTCCGTGTTCCCCCCAATCGGCCAGTTGACTTACCTGCTGACGTTCCCGCCGTACGGCTTCCTGTGGTTCATGTTGTGTCCGGGCGGCCAGCGTCCGACCTGGTCGCAGGCGCACCCCGAGCCGTTGCCCGAATTCGTCACGATTGTGATACGCGAAGGTCAGGTCGGACCGACGCCCGAAAACGTGCGGCTCCTCGAATCCGAAGTGCTGCCTTCGTGGTTGAGCCGCCGGCGCTGGTTTGCATCGAAGGATCAGAAGATGCATGCTGTCCGGCTCGCCGCGTTGACCACGATCCCCAACGGAGGCTTCGCCTTCACCGAGATCGAAGCGGACGTTGGCGATCACACCGAACGTTATGTGGTGCCGATCGCAATCACTTGGGGTGGCGAGACGACCACGCCGCTGTTCCTTCAACTTGCGTTGGCGCGTGTGCGGCGCGGCCGCAACGTCGGGCATCTGACCGACGCATTTGCGTTGCCGATCTTCGCGCACGGCGTGATGCGCAAGTTGCGCGAACGCGCGGTCATACCGACCGTGCAGAAAAGCGAGATCAGGTTCATTCCAACGGAGCGTTTCGCTGAACTCGAAAATCTCGGCGAACGTCCGGAAATTCGGTGGCTCGCGGCGGAGCAAAGCAACAGTTCGCTCATCATCGCAGACGCTGCGGTACTGAAACTGGTGCGGCGCCTCGTGAGCGGGATTCATCCGGAAGCGGAGATCAGCCGCTATCTGACGCAGCTCGGTTATGCGAACACCGCGCCGCTCTTTGGCGAAGTGGTGCGCGTCGATCCCGAGGGCGTGCCGCATACGCTCGCGATTCTGCAAGGCTATGTCGACAACCAGGGCGATGCCTGGAACTGGTCGCTCGATCATCTGCGCCGCTCGGTGGACGAACTCGCAATCGCCGTCGATACCGACGCTTCATCGACGCCCGACCGCGGCAACGAAACTCTTCTGCTGGAAGGCTACTCGTCGTTGGCCGGCATCATCGGCAGGCGCCTTGGACAGTTGCACGTCGCGCTCGCCTCGCCGACCGACGACCCGGCATTTGCACCCGAACAGGCGAGTGCCGAGCAAGTGAAGGCATGGGTTGACGGCACGCAGTCGATGCTCGCGAGCGCGCTCGACCTGCTCGCGCCGCGCGTCGACCAGATGCTCGATGCGGAGACGAAAGCCCTCGCGAAAAGCCTGGTCGACCGGCGTGCCGCGCTGGTCGAGGCCGTCAACAAACTGGTTTCGCCCGACACGCAAGCGCAGCGGATTCGCATTCACGGCGACTTCCATCTGGGCCAGGTGCTGGTCGCACAGGGCGACGCCTATCTGATCGACTTCGAAGGCGAGCCGGCGCGCTCGCTCGAAGAGCGTCGGCAGAAGTCGAGCCCGCTGCGCGACGTGGCCGGCCTGATGCGTTCGCTGTCGTATGCGAGCGCCGCGGCGCAGTCCACGATGGAAAGCGCGCCGCAGCAGACCGCGGATCGCAAACGTTCCCTGTTCGACCGTTTCCGCGTGCAAGCCACGGAAACATTCCTGAAGGAATACCGCGCGGCCACCGCCGAAGCACCGACGCCGCTCGTCGCGCCGGAGGCGGAACAGGCACTACTCGATCTGTTCCTGATCGAGAAGGCTGCGTACGAAATCCGCTATGAAGCGGCCAACCGTCCGGCATGGCTCAGCTTGCCGGTGCGCGGACTAGCCGCGCTCGCAGGCCGTTTGCTCGGCGACAAAACCACGTCGCACGATCCGTCAACCCAGGCGCAAGACGCCGCCACACCGCCTCATCCGGCCGAGGGCGACTATGAGTGAACACGATCCGGCCGCAGGCCTCCAGCCGCTCGATATGGATGCGCTCGTCGAAGCGCGTCACCCCGATCCTTTCTCGCAGCTCGGACTGCATCACACCGACAGTGGTCCCGTGGTGCGCGCGCTGTTGCCCAACGCGGCGCACGTCAGCGTGATTTCGCGCGCCGACGGCTCGTTGCTCGGCGAACTTCAGGAGTTGCGTCCGGGCCTTTTTGCGGGCCGCGTGAGCGCGGCGGTGCCGTACCGTCTGCGTATCGACTGGCATGGCACGGAGCAGGAAATCGAGGACACGTATTCGTTCGGCCCCGTTCTCGGCGATGAACCGCTCGGGCGCCTCGCGGGCGGCGACCCTTATGCCGTGCTCGAATGTCTCGGCTCGCGTCCGATGGAAGTGGACGGCGTGCCCGGCGTGCGCTTTGCCGTATGGGCGCCGAACGCGCGGCGCGTCTCCGTGGTGGGCGACTTCAACGCGTGGGACGGCCGGCGTCATCCGATGCGCCTGCGTCATCAGGCGGGCGTGTGGGAATTGTTCGTGCCGCGGGTCGGGCCGGGCACGCGCTACAAATACGAGCTGCTCGCACGCGACGGCCATCCGCTGCCGCTGAAAGCCGACCCTTGTGCAATGCAGACCGAGAAGCCGCCAGGCACGGCCTCGGTCGTCGCACATGTCGACGAGATCGAGCAGTTCCCGTGGAGCGACCAAGAATGGATCCAGTCGCGCGGCGAAAAGCAGACGCCGCGCTCGCCGATTTCCATTTACGAGGTGCATGCGGAATCGTGGCTGCGCATCGCCGAAGAAGGTCAGCGAGGCCTGAATTGGGAAGAACTCGCCGAGCGCCTGATTCCCTATGTGAAGACCATGGGATTCACGCACGTGGAGTTCATGCCGGTCGCGGAACATCCGTTCGGCGGATCGTGGGGCTATCAGCCGCTTGGGCAGTTTGCGCCGTCCGCGCGCTTCGGCAAACCGGAGCAGTTCGCCGCCTTCGTCAACAAGGCGCACGAGGCCGGACTCGGTGTGATTCTCGACTGGGTGCCCGCGCATTTCCCGAACGACGCGCACGGCCTCGTCGAGTTCGACGGCACACCGCTTTACGAGCACGCCGACCCACGTGAGGGCTATCACCAGGACTGGAACACGATGATTTACAACCTCGGCCGCAACGAGGTGAGCGCGTTCCTGGTGGCCTCGGGCCTCGCGTGGCTGAAGCGCTATCACGTGGACGGCCTGCGCGTGGACGCCGTTGCGTCGATGCTTTACCGCGACTATTCGCGCGCCGCCGACGAATGGGTGCCGAATATTTACGGCGGGCGCGAAAACCTCGAATCGATCGCGTTTCTGAAGCGCCTCAATCATGAAGTGGGCTACGTGCCAGGCGTGCCCGGCGCGATCACCATCGCCGAGGAATCTACCGCCTGGCCAGGCGTGACGGCGCGCGTCGAAGACGGCGGCCTGGGTTTCAACTTCAAATGGAACATGGGCTGGATGCACGACACCCTGCACTACATGCAGGAAGATCCCGTCTATCGGCAGTACCACCATCACAACATGACGTTCGGCATGGTCTACGCGTATTCCGAGCGCTTCGTGCTGCCGCTCTCGCACGATGAAGTGGTGCACGGCAAAGGCTCGCTGCTCGGCAAGATGCCCGGCGACACGTGGCAGAAGTTCGCCAATCTGCGCGCGTATTTCGGCTTCATGTGGACGCACCCTGGCAAGAAGCTGCTTTTCATGGGCGGCGAATTCGGTCAGATCGCGGAATTCAATCATGACGCGTCCCCGCACTGGCATCTTCTCGACGACGCTCATCACCATGGCGTGCAGTTGCTGGTGCGAGACCTGAACCGTTTGTACAGCCACGAACCGGCGCTGCATCTGCTCGACAGCGAGCCAGGCGGCTTCGACTGGCTGGTGGGCGACGACAGCGCCAACAGTGTGTTCGCGTATCGCCGCACGGACGGGGCGGGTCGCGAACTCGTCGTGGTGTGCAACATGACGCCGGTGCCGCGCGTCGGTTACCGCGTCGGCATGTCGCGCGAAGGACGCTGGTCGGAAGTGCTCAATACGGATGCAGGCGTGTACGGCGGCTCGAATATGGGCAACGGCGGTCTTATTCATACCGAGGCGATTCAGAGCCACGGCTGGCCGCATTCGGCCTCCCTGACCTTGCCGCCGCTGGCGACGATCGTGCTGCGAGCCGATTGAGCGGAGACTGACAGGGAACCGGGCGCGACCGGGCGCCGCCCGGTCATGCCGAAGCGAGCGCGCGGCCGCGTGATAACCGGCCGCGCGCTCGTTGCATGAAGGCCCGCGCTAGCGCTGCATCAAACAGAACAAGGAAGCGGAACCATGTCGCATGCAATGCCCGACCGGCTTCTGCCTGGCTCGCCGTATCCGCTCGGAGCCAGTTGGGACGGCCTTGGCGTCAACTTTGCAGTGTTCTCGGCGAACGCGCAGAAAATCGAGCTTTGCCTGTTCGATCCCACGGGTCGCAAGGAGATCAAGCGCTACCCGCTGCCCGAATGCACCGACGAAGTGTGGCACGGCTATCTGCCTAACGCGCATCCGGGCACCGCTTACGGCTTTCGCGCGCACGGTCCGTATCAGCCGCAGCATGGGCATCGTTTCAATCCGCACAAGCTGCTGCTCGATCCGTACGCGCGCAAGCTCGTCGGCCAGTTCCGCTGGTCGGATGCGTTGTTCGGTTATCGCGTGCATTCGAATCGCGCGGATCTTTCAATCGACCGGCGCGACTCGGCGCCCGCGATGCCTAAATGCGTCGTGATCGACGAAGCGTTCGACTGGTCGCACGACAAGCGCCCTGATGTGCCGTGGGGCGAAACCATTATTTATGAAGCGCATGTGCGCGGCGCGTCGATGCTGCGCCCCGATTTGCGTCAGCATGAACGCGGTACGTTCGCGGCGCTGTCGTCGCCGGACTTTATCGAGCATTTGCTGAAGCTCGGTGTGACCGCCGTCGAATTGCTTCCCGTACATGCATTTCTGAACGACCGCTTTCTGGTTGAACGCGGCCTGCGCAACTACTGGGGCTACAACACAGCGGCATTCTTCGCGCCCGAGCCGTCGTATCTCAGCACGCACCGGCTCGACGAAATGCGCATTGCCGTGCGCCAGTTGCACGCGGCAGGCATCGAAGTGATTCTCGACGTGGTGTACAACCACACGTGCGAAGGCAACGAAATGGGCCCGACCGTCTCATGGCGCGGCCTCGACAACGCAAGCTACTACAGGCTGATTCCCGGCGACGAACGGCACCATATCAACGACACCGGCTGCGGCAACACGGTGAATCTGCCGCATCCGCGCGTACTGCAAATGGTGATGGATTCACTGCGCTACTGGTCGACGGCCTTCAATATCGACGGCTTCCGTTTCGATCTCGGCGTAACGCTCGGGCGCGAGCAGCATGGTTTCGATCCGGGCTCGGGCTTCTTCGATGCGCTGCGCCAGGACCCGATCCTCTCGCAACGCAAACTGATTTCGGAGCCGTGGGACATCGGTCCGGGCGGTTATCAGCTTGGCAATCATCCACCGGGTTTTGGCGAATGGAACGACCGTTTCCGCGATACCGTGCGCCGTTTCTGGCGTGGCGACGCGGGCCTTCGGCCGGATCTCGCAGCGCGCCTGACCGGTTCTGCCGATTTCTTCAACCGGCGTTTCAGGAAGCCGTGGGCGTCGATCAATTTCGTCGCGTCGCATGACGGTTTTACGCTTGCCGACATTACTGCGTATGAGCACAAGCACAACGAGGCGAATCGCGAAGGCAACAACGACGGTCACAACGAGAATTGCAGCAGCAACTGGGGCGTGGAAGGACCGACCGACGACCCGGCGATTCTCGAAACCCGAAAACGCGTGGCGCGCTCGATGATGGCCACGCTGCTCGTCGCACTCGGCACGCCCATGATGCTGGCCGGCGACGAATTGTTGCGCACGCAGAACGGCAACAACAATGCGTACTGCCAGGATAACGAACTGTCCTGGATCAACTGGGAAGCCGCGCAAGCGCCGGACGGCCGCCAGATGACCGAATTCGTGGCGCGCGTGATCGCGCTGCGCAAACGGCATCCGCTGCTGCGCGAAACGCGTTTTCTGTTTGGCGACCGTGAAGTGTTGCCGGGGCTTTTCGACATCGGCTGGTTCGACGAGAAAGGCGATCCGCTGACGATCGAAGCCTGGCAGGATCCGGAAGGACGCGCATTCACATTGCGGCGCGCGGGTCCGGGCCTGAATGGCGAAACGGAAGTATTGTTGATGATGCTCAACGCGAGTGCGGAAGGGCTGCGTTTTACGCCCCCTGCGCCGCACCTGGAATGGCACGTGCTGTTAGACACTGCGGATACGGAAAGCGCGCCGCACCGGCTCGCCGCGTTGGATATCGAAGTCGCGGCGCATGGCCTCGTGATACTGGCCGCGCAACCGGTCGGCGAGGCCGACTGGCAAGCGGGCTGGATAGCCGGCGCGCAGCATGGGCCACGTCTGTTGACTGCCCTGCCGCCCGATCCCGGCGAGCATCCGCCGACGAGCGACTCGTCGCCGACCACGTAGATCGCGGCGGCGATGCCGCCAACGGCGTGTGAGCAATCCGACAGCAAAACCGAATGGTGAAGAGTCATGTCAGAAAATCCAATCGACCCACACGCGCATCATTACGCTCATTGCCTGCCGTTTGGCGCGCAATTGCTGGGTCCCAAAGGGACGAGCCCACGCACACGGTTTCGTTTCTGGGCGCCGTCGTGCAAAAGCGTTCAGGTTGAAATCGACAACGGCCCCGCGAAAGGCGCGCATGAAATGACGCCGGCGGGAAACGGCTGGTTCGAAGCAAGCGTGGAAAGCGGCGCGGGCACGCTGTATCGCTTCCGTCTGGACGACGGCAATGCGGTGCCCGATCCGGCGTCGCGCTTCCAGCCGCAAGACGTGCACGGCCCGAGCGAAGTCATCGACCCGCGCGCGTATCGTTGGGAACATACGGACTGGCATGGCCGTCCGTGGGAAGAAACGGTGTTGTACGAGCTGCATGTCGGCGCAATGGGCGGCTATGCGGGCGTGCAGAAGCGCTTGCCGGCGCTCGCTGCGCTTGGAGTGACCGCCATCGAACTGATGCCGTTGAACGATTTTCCCGGCAAGCACAATTGGGGCTATGACGGCGTGCTGCCGTACGCGCCCGACTCCGCATACGGCCGTCCCGAAGAACTCAAAGCGCTGATCGACGCCGCCCACGGTCTCGGCCTGATGGTGTTTCTCGACGTGGTCTACAACCACTTCGGACCTGACGGCAACTACCTGCATGAATACGCGCGGTCGTTTTTCCGCGAAGGCACGCATACGCCGTGGGGCCCGGCAATCGACTTCGACCGCACTGAAGTCAGCGATTTCTTCACGGACAACGCCATCTACTGGATCAACGAATATCGCATCGACGGGTTGCGTTTCGACGCCGTCCACGCCATCGACAATCACGCATGGCTGCGCGAGCTGTCCGATCATATCCGCGCGCACGTCCAGCATGGCCGCCACGTGCATCTCGTGCTCGAAAACGAGCACAACAGCGCGAGCCTGCTCGAGACGCACTTCGACGCTCAATGGAATGACGACGCGCACAACACGCTGCACGTGCTGCTGACCGGCGAAACCGAAGGCTATTACCACGCCTATGAAGATCAGCCGATTCGGCGTCTCGCGCGCGTGCTGTCCGAAGGTTTTGCGTATCAAGGCGATCCGTCGCCGATTCATGACGGGGCGCCGCGCGGCGAATCGAGCGGGCATTTACCGCCGACGTCGTTCGTCATGTTCCTGCAGAACCACGATCAGATCGGCAATCGCGCATTTGGGGAGCGCCTGCGCAAGCTGACCTCGGACGACGCATTGCGTGCGGCGACCGGGTTGCTGCTGCTGTCGCCGCAAATTCCGCTGCTGTTCATGGACGAGGAGTACGGCTCCACGCAGCCGTTCCTGTTCTTCACCGACTACACCGGCGATCTCGCCGATGCCGTGCGTGAAGGACGCCGCCGCGAGTTCGCGCGCTTCTCGTCGTTCAGCGATGAGAAACGCCGTGCGCAGATTCCCGATCCGAACGACGCAGGGACGTTCGCCGCATCGTCGCCGCCGGAGACCGCGACGGCACCCGCGCACGACGACGAAGCGAAAGACCGGCTGGACTGGATGCACTTCTACAAGTCCGCGCTGGCCGTACGCGCCAAACTGATTACGCCGCGACTGAAACACGGCAAGGCACTCGGCGCAACGGTGCTCACCGACGAGAACGGCGCTGACGCGAATGCGTTGATCGCGCGCTGGAAACTCGGCGACGGCGAGACGTTGTCGTTCGCGCTCAATCTGTCAAAGCAGAGTGTGCCGTTCAACGACGTGCCCGCGGGCAAGGTCATTTTCGAAACGCCGCCGCGCGTGCGCGAACAGATCGATGCGAACGTGTTGCCGCCGAATGCGTTCGTCGCGTGGCTGACCGGCGACATCGACGACTACGCGAGCGGTCACGATGCGCGCGTTGTCGGCAAAGAGGAGCGCCGCACGTGAGTACCCGACGCCCTAACGACACGATAGCCACACTTGCGACGCGCGCCGGCTTCGAGGTGGAGTGGGAAGACGCGC
Source organism: Paraburkholderia sp. 22098 (assembly GCF_052045935.1). Classification (NCBI taxonomy): domain Bacteria; kingdom Pseudomonadati; phylum Pseudomonadota; class Betaproteobacteria; order Burkholderiales; family Burkholderiaceae; genus Paraburkholderia; species Paraburkholderia sp. 22098. The sequence goes on from NZ_JBQEPV010000018.1 coordinate 65,660, forward strand.
ATCGCAAGGTGCATCGTGTGCCCGAGAACACGCTTGCAGTGCTGCTCGAACGGATGGGCTTGCCATGCGGCAATTCCACGCAGATCCGCCAGAGCGCCGCAGCGCTCGAAGCCGAACTGTCGGGCCGCAAGCTGCCGCCGCTCATGACTGCTGAAGTCGGGCGCGGCATAGCATTGCCTGCGTCGGCGCTGAAGTCGGGCAGCCACTACCGGATCGAACTGGAAAGCGGCTCGATCATCGACGGACGCTTTACCGCGCCCAAAGGCGAGCAGGCTTTGCTCGCGCCGATCGACGAACCCGGCTATCACACGCTCGTGATTCACGAACAGCGCGTCACGCTCGCGGTAGCGCCGTCGCGTTGCTATACCGTCGACGACGCGTGGCGCGCCTTGCGCAACGACGACGGCGGCGACGACGCCAGGACTCCGCCGCTATGGGGCATCGCCGCGCAGCTATACGGCCTGCGACGCACGGGCGATGGAGGCATTGGCGATTATTCGGCGCTCTCGCAATTTGCGACGAAAAGCGCGAAGCACGGCGTGCATGCGCTTGCCGTCAGCCCGACGCACGCCATGTTCAGCGCGGAGCCGAATCGCTTCAGCCCGTATTCGCCGTCGTCGCGTTTGTGGCTGAACGTCACGCATATCGATCCGGCCGCCGTGTTCGGAGCAGACGCTGCACGCGCCGCGATGGAGTCCGCGCAAGCCACCGACGCGTGGACGCAACTCGAAGCCTTGCCGCTGATCGACTGGCCGAACGCCGTGGTGCTGAAGCTGAAAGTCTTGCGCGCGCTGTTCGAGAATTTCTGCAGCCAGGAACGTGCGCAAGGCGGCAAGCAGGACACGCCACGCGCACTGGAATTTCACGGATTCTGCGAACGCGCGGGACGTGCGCTCGAAGATCACGCGCGTTTCGAAGCGCTACAGGCAGCGCAACTCGCACAAGGCGGCAACGGTCATTGGCGAAACTGGCCTGAAGCCTTGCGCGATCCGCGCAGTCCCGAAGTCGATGCGTTCGCCGAAGCGAATCGCCATGAAGTCGACTTCCATCTGTTCCTGCAATGGCTCGCGGCCAAGGGGTTGTCGCACGCGCAGCACGCAGCGCGGGAGGCAGGCATGGCCGTCGGGTTGATCGCCGACCTCGCGGTGGGATGCGACAGCGCCGGCAGCCACGCATGGTCGTATCGCGACGACATGCTGCAAGGCGTATCTGTCGGCGCACCGCCCGACCTGTTCAATCAGGCCGGTCAGAGCTGGGGACTCACCACCTTCTCGCCGCGCGCGATGCGCACGCAGGGCTTCTCCGCTTTCATCGACATGTTGCGCGCCGCGTTCGCGCATGCCGGCGGCATTCGCATCGATCACATTCTCGGTTTGCGGCGTCTGTGGCTCGTGCCCGAAGGCGAAAGCGCGCGCGACGGCGCTTATCTGCGCTATCCGCTCGAAGACCTCTTGCGTCTTATCGCGCTCGAATCGTGGCGGCATCGCGCAATCGTGATCGGCGAAGATCTCGGGACCGTGCCGCCCGGCTTCCGCGAACGCCTCGACGATCATGGCATTGCCGGCATCCGCGTGCTGTGGTTCGAGCGTGACGAAGACGGCACCGGCTTCAAGCCGCCGCAGTCCTGGGACCGCAACGCGGTTGGCACCACCACGACTCACGATCTGCCGACCGTCGCCGGTTGGTGGCGCGGCAGCGACATTACGTGGCGCAACAAGATTGGGCAGACGACGGCGCGCGCCGACGGCCGCGATCCGGAAGAAGCGGCGCAGGAAGAGCGCGCAAGCGACCGCGCCGAATTGTGGCGCGCGTTCCAGCAAGCCGGCGTCGCCGCGCCCGATGTCGAAGCGCCGCCGCCCGAGAGCCCGCCCGTCGATGAAGCCCTCGCATTCGTTGCGGCGACGCCGAGCCCGCTCGTCACATTTCCGCTTGAAGACCTGCTCGGTCAGACCGACCAGCCGAACCTGCCGGGTTCGATCGACGAGCATCCGAACTGGCGCCGTCGCGGGAATCTGTCTGTAGACGAGATGTTTGAAGACGACAATTTCTGCGACCGCCTTCTCGCCGTCGATCGGGCCCGCAGCACCGCGACTGTTTCTAATCCATCAGCCAACACTTCTTCGGGGCCTGACACGCCATGACCGTCCCGCGCTCCACTCTTCGCCTCCAGTTTCACCGGGGCTTTACGTTCGACGACGCCGCGAAGCACGTCGACTACTTCGCGGCGCTCGGCATTAGCCATGTGTACGCGTCGCCCATTACCACGGCCGAGCCAGGCTCGATGCACGGCTACGACACCGTCGATTACACCCAGGTCAGCGCCGAATGCGGCGGCGAGGCAGGCTTGAAGCGCCTCGTCGACAAACTCCACGCGCGCGACATGGGCCTCATCGTCGACATGGTGCCGAACCATATGGGCGTCGGCGGATCCAGCAACGCGTGGTGGCTCGATATCCTTGAATGGGGGCGACATAGCGCCTATGCACGTCACTTCGATGTCGACTGGCATTCGCCCGATCCGGCTTTGCGCGGCAAGGTGTTGCTGCCGACACTTGGCGGCCCGTATGGCGATGAACTCGCGTCGGGCCGTATCGCGTTGCACTTCGCGGCAGATAGCGGACGCTTTTATGTCGGCTACGGACCGCACGTCTTTCCGGTGTGTCCGACCGACTACGCGTCGATTCTGCAGAGCGCCGACCGCGCCGATCTCAGCGCACTCGCCGAACGCTTCCATGGACTGACGACGCAGCCCGCGGATCAGCCGCGTGCCGCCGAAGGGCGCGACGCTTTGCGTGAGTTCGTCGCGCAAAGCGGCAAGTCGGCAATCGATTCCGTGATCCAGACGTATTCCCCCGAAGACCCGCTCACGCGCGACCGCCTGCATCGGCTGCTCGAGCGTCAGCACTTCCGTCTCGCGTGGTGGCGCACCGCCGCCGACGAAGTCAACTGGCGGCGCTTCTTCGATATTTCGACGCTCGCCGCGGTGCGCGCCGAGCGGCCGGATGTGTTCGAAGCCGCGCATGCGCTGGTCTTTCGCCTTTATCAGGAAGGCACGATCGACGGTTTGCGGATCGACCACGTCGACGGACTCGCCGAGCCTCGCGAATACTGTCAGCGGCTGCGGCAACGTCTGACAGAGTTGCGCGACACCACGCCGTATGTAGTCGTCGAAAAGATTCTTGCGCGCGGCGAACCGCTGCGCGACGACTGGCCGGTGGACGGCACCACCGGCTACGACTTCATGAACGACGTGGGCGCGTTGTTGCACGACCCGGCGGGCGCGGAGCCGCTTGCGCAGGCGTGGACCGAACTCACGGGACGCAGCGCGAATTTTGCGGACGAAGCACTCGTCGCACGGCGCAAGGTTCTTGCGGAAAATCTTTCGGCGGAACTCGACCGCGCGGCGCGAGCGCTGCATCGCATTGCGCGCGACTCGCTCGCCACGCGCGATTACACCTTCACGACATTGCGCCGCGTGCTGACCGAACTGGTCGTGCATTTTCCGGTGTACCGCATTTATCCGCAAAACGGTCTACGCAGTGCCGCCGACAATGTGTTTTTCGAGCAGGCGCTGGCCGGCGCGCGCGCGACGCTTTCCCGCGCCGATCATGGCGTTCTGGAGCGCGTCAATGCATGGCTCGGCGGCAGCGTGGACGAAGCGCCCGCAGGGCGTCATGGCCAGCAGCAGCAAGGGCAGAACGGTGCACCGCCAAACCATGCGGGTTCGGCGCGGCGCACCGCGCAGACGCTGTTCTCGCAGTTGACTGCGCCGGTTGCGGCGAAGGCCGTCGAAGATACCGCGTGCTATCGCTACGGGCGGCTGTTGTCGCGTAACGAGGTGGGTGCCGATCCGGGAGAATTCGCGTTGTCAGTCGAGCAGTTTCATGCGGGCAATGTCGAGCGCTCGCAGCGCTTTCCTTACGCGATGCTCGCAACAGCGACCCACGATCACAAGCGCGGCGAAGACGTGCGCGCACGGCTCGCGGTACTCAGCGAGATCGCGCACGAGTGGAGCACGACCTCGCGTGCATGGTCGACGTTGAACGCGCCGCACCGGCGTTCGCCTGAAGGCACGCCGATCAGTAGCGTTGCACAGGACACTAGCTACGACTGGGCGCCCGGCCCCGCCGCTGAAGCGATGCTGTATCAGACGCTGGTCGGTTGCTGGCCACCGGACCTGAAGCCGGACGACGAAGCGGGCGTCAAGGCATTGGCTGAGCGCGTCGCGCAATGGCAACTCAAAGCACTGCGCGAAGCCAAGCTGCAGACCAACTGGTTCGCACCCGACGAAGCATATGAAGCCGGTTGCCGCGACTTCCTGTTCGACATCATGGCGCCGCAGCGGCGGGACGGCTTCCTCAAGGAGTTGGCCGCGTTCGTCGCGCGGATTTCGCGCGCCGGCGCGGTCAACAGTTTGCAGCAGACTGTCTTGCGGCTCGCATCGCCTGGGATTCCGGATCTTTATCAAGGTACCGAGTTGTGGGACTTCAGTCTCGTCGATCCGGACAATCGCCGGCCCGTCGATTTCGAGCAGCGTGCGACCTGGCTTGCCCAGGCGCCGCCTTCGGAGTTTCTGTCGACGTGGCGCAATGGACGTGTGAAGCTCGCCGTCGTGCAGCGAGTGCTCGCGCTGCGTGCGCATCTGCCGGAGTTGCTGAGTCAGGGCACGTACCTGCCGCTGACCGTGCGGGGCGCGCATGCGTCGAATGTGATTGCGTTCGCGCGGCGACATGGGAATGCGTGGGCTGTCGTCATAGCGAGCCGGCTCGCGGCCGGCTTGGTCGGCGAAGAAGGCGATCTGCCGATGGTCGATCCGGAGAAATGGCAAGACACGGCGGTCGAGATGCCGGCGGATCTGTCAGCGCGAGCGTTGTTCGACTGGCTGAGTCCGGCTGCGCCGAAGGTCGATGAAAACGGCTTGCTGTATTTGCGCGATGCCCTTGCGGCAATGCCGATTGCAGTGCTCGTCGAGGACGGCGTGCCGCGCAATTGAGAGCGGGCGTGATTGCCGGCTTGCCGAACCGGAACGAAGGCGGTGTTGGAGTCGTGAGACTCTAGCCGCCTTCGTCGTCGAATACCTTGGGGTACACCCGCACCAGCACGATGCGCGGACCCTTCATCTTTTTCACGACGACGTCGAAGCGATCGAATTCGACTCGCTGCCCTTCTGTAGGCAGATCGTTGAGCGCCTGAATGACGAGACCGCCAACCGATTCGGCCTTGCCTTCATCGATGTCGATACCCAGCGCGCGCTCCAGCGACACGACCGGCAAGCTGCCCTTGCCCATCAACGTGCCGTCGTCCATGCGAGTCCAGTCGGCGTCGCCCTGACGGAACTCGTCGTGAATCTGGCCGACCAGCGCGCCGAGCAGGTTGTCGAGCGTGAGGAAACCGATAGGCTTCGAGTTCTTGTGACCGACCAGCGCGAAGTGCGGCGCTCCTTTGCGGAAGCGGCGAAACAGTTCGAGCGCCGGCATTTCCGGCTTGACGTATTGAACTGGGCGCGCGTACTGCGAGAGATCGTCGAGCGTACTGCCGGCGTGGCGGGCCAGCAGCAGGTCCTTCAAATGGATCATGCCGGCTACGCGCTCGCCTGAGGCGTCTTCGAACAACGGGTAGCGGCTAAAGCGATGCCGCGCCACGACCTGCATGTTCTCGCGCAGCGGCAAGTCCAGCCGCAAGCCGATCATTTCGTACGACGGCCGCATCAGGTCGGACACCGTCATGCGCGAAAAGTCCAGCGAATGCGCAATGGTGTTCCACTCGTCCTGGCTATACGCGTCTTCCGGTGCGCCGCGTTCCGATGCAACGTTGGTGCGGCGGCTGCGCAGAATCAGCTTCAGCTCGTCGGTGGAATAGTGGGAGTCGTGTGCATGGTCGGCGTTCAGACCGGCGAGCCTCAGCACCGCATTGGCACTTGTGTTGAGCACCCAGATGGCCGGATACATTGCCCAATAAAAGCCGTACAACGGCGTGGCGGCCCACAGAGAGACCTTCTCCGCTTCGCGAATTGCGAGCGACTTCGGCGCAAGTTCTCCCACCACGATATGCAGAAACGAAATACACGAAAACGCGAAGAAAAGCGAAATGCCGTGGATCAGTTTCTCGGATTCCACGCCGGCGAGGCTGAAAAGCGGCGTGAGCAGTTCGGCAAACGCAGGCTCGCCGATCCAGCCCAGGCCGAGCGACGCGAGCGTAATGCCCAACTGACAGGCCGACAGATAAGCGTCGAGGCGGCCATGCACCTTGGCAAGCAGCCGTCCGCGCATGCCGTGCCTTTCGGCGAGGCTCTGCACGCGCGTCTGCCGCAATTTGACCAGGCCGAATTCAGCCGCAACAAAGAAACCGTTCAGGGCGACGAGAAACAACGCACCGATAAGGGCGACAACCTGGATCAAGGCGGAGAGCTCCGGCGACAAAAGTTGTCAGTATAGAGGTTGAAAGCTCGCCGAAAAGTTAATCGCGAACAACACGTGCAAGGCGCGGCCGTTCATCGGGGCGACGAAGCGCTCAACGGAACACGCAAAGCGAGCGTGGCCGGCGCGGTTTCAGTGGCGTCATGCTGGTCGAAGCTGCCGCCGTGCGCCTGCGCGACACGCTTGCAGAGCGCAAGTACCCATGCGATGCGGTTAGCTTCCCGCGTTTCCCGGGCCTGCTTGCGCGCGAACGCTTCGAGCACATGAGGCAGCGACGGATCGTCCAGTGCGGCGCTCGTCTGGTACGTGACAGCCGCATGCCAGCTGGTCGCATCCGCGCGCGATTCCAGCGTGACAGTCGCGCCTTCTGCGCTGGATTCGACGGCAAACGTGAGCATCAGCCACAGCGCAGCGGCAAGACGCTCGCGATCGCCATTCAGTTGCTCGGTGGCGAGCTGCGAGTTGATTGCGATCTCCACGCGTCGCGAACGCGCGAGTGCCGAGCGCACCTCTTCGGCGGTTTCATCGAGCAGCGGATGAAGCGGGAACGGCTCATAAACGAGCGCGAGCGTTTTGGTTTCCGCGCGCGTGGCGTCGACAATCGTTTCGAGCAGCTTGACCTGCTGATCGACGCCATTTCGGATGCCGGTGACCGCGCGCTGCGAATTGGGATCGTTGGCGTCGAGCTTACGTTCGAGCACGTAAGCCCAGCTATGGATAGCGTTCAACGGACCACGCAGATCGTGCGATACCAGCGAGAGCACGTGGTCGCGCATGAACAGCGCGGTTTCAGCGCGCAAATGCGCGGTGCGTTCGGATACGGCGAAGCCGGAAGTCACCGGTTGTGCGCCAGCGGATCCGGTTGAAGACGTTGTCACGATCGACCTCTCTGGCAATGCATCATGATTGGGGAGCCCCATTATAGGCATGCCGCCGGGCGTCACCACCCTGGCCGGATGGACGGCTGGAACGCAATCGTCGTGCCACGCGGCATTGTTCGACCGCACCACGTCAACGCGCCTACAATGTCGGTTTCACGTTTTGAACTGAGGAGCGACATATGTCGACTGTGACTACCGAATCCGGCTTGAAGTATGAAGACATCGTTGAAGGAACGGGCGCGGAAGCGGTTGCTGGCAAGACCGTCAGCGTGCACTACACCGGCTGGCTGACCGACGGCCAGAAGTTCGACTCGAGCAAGGACCGCAATGATCCGTTTGCGTTCGTGCTGGGCGGCGGCATGGTCATCAAGGGCTGGGACGAAGGCGTGCAAGGCATGAAGGTCGGCGGAACGCGCAAGCTGACCATTCCGCCGCAACTCGGCTACGGCGTGCGTGGCGCAGGCGGCGTGATTCCGCCCAACGCGACGCTCGTGTTCGAAGTCGAATTGCTCGACGTCTAAATCGTCGTTGCTGTTCGCCATGGCGCCTTTCCGATGACGCACGCCGTTGTTACCGCACCGAGCGTTTCGCTGCGCCGCTTCGAGGCGGCGCAAGCGTCGGACGTGCACGACTTTCACCAGGTCGTACTCGGGCTCCATGGCGCGATGGTGATGTCGGTGGACGGTGTCGCGCAACGCATCGACGCACACTGCGCCTGGCTCATTCCCGCGGGCGCGCGGCACGATTACGCGGGCCTCGGCGAGAACCGGCAGCTGGTGCTGGATCTTCCGGCTACGACGCTCGCTGTGCCCGAGCGTCTGTTTGACCGTGCGCGAGCCGTCGCCGTCGACGCGCCGCTTACCGAACTTATTCAGCGCATTGCGTCGCGGGCCGCGAACGGTGCGCCGGCGGACGATCTCGACGCCCGTCGTTTCCATTGGGATGCTGCCGCACGTCTGGGCGCGGCGCTGGTGGCGGGCGCGGCGATGAAATGCACCGACGCCGACGCGCCGGCCGCGGGACTCGACTTCGCGAGAATCGACCGCTGGCTGCGCGCGCATTTATCAGAGCCGCTACGTATCGCCGATCTCGCCGCGCACTGCGGCTTCGGCATGCGGCGCTTTCACCAGCTTTTTATAGAAGCGTTCGGCGAAACGCCGCATCGCTATTTGCAGCGGCTGCGGCTCGATACGTCGCTCACGCTACTCGCCGATCCGCGGCTTTCGCTGACTGACATTGCGTTGGACATCGGCTTCGGCGATCAGAGCGCTTATACGCACGCGTTCACGCGACGGTTTGGTCTCGCGCCCGGTCAATGGCGAGCGTTGCGGCATTGAGCGTCGCGCAGTTGAGCGTTGACCAATGACGCGGTGACACGCCACGCTTTGGGGCATGAAAAAGGCGCGCTGACCGACCATCTCAGCGCGCCATGTACCACTCTTTTCGATAACGCAGACTGCCTCAGCCTGCCAGACCGCGCTCCAGATCGGCCCGGATATCCGCTGCGTTCTCCAACCCCACGGCGAGACGAATCAAGCCTTCCGTAATGCCTGCAGCAGCGCGCGCTTCGGGTGTCACGCGGCCATGCGTTGTCGTCGCCGGATGGGTGATAGTCGTGCGTGTGTCGCCGAGATTGCCGGTGATCGAGCAGATTTTCGTGCTGTCGATTACGCGCCAGGCGTTCGCTCGCATCTGTTTCGGCGTGTCGCCCTTCAACTCGAACGAGACGATAGCGCCGCCCGCCTTCTGCTGACGCATGGCCAGCGCGTGTTGCGGATGCGATTCGAGGCCAGGATAAAACACGCGTTTTACGGCGGGATGGTCATCGAGCCAGCGTGCAATTTCGAGCGCGTTCGCCGACTGCTTTTCGACGCGCAGCGACAGCGTTTCCATGCCCTTGAGCAACACCCATGCGTTGAAGGCGGACAAGGTCGGCCCGGCGCTCCGCACGAACGGAAACACCTTTTCCATGATGAACTTCTTCGAGCCGACCAGCGCGCCGCCCAGCACACGCCCTTGGCCGTCGAGGAACTTGGTGGCCGAATGCATGACGACGTCGGCGCCAAGCTTGAGCGGCTGTTGCAAGGCCGGGCTGCAGAAACAGTTGTCGACCACGAACAACGCATTGGCGGCTTTGGCGATCTTGCTGATTGCTTCAATGTCGGCAACCTCGGTCAGCGGATTCGACGGCGTTTCGAGGAAGAACATTTTCGTCTCCGGACGCACGGCGTTTTTCCACGCGTCCAGATTGGTCGGATCGACAAACGTAGTGGTGATGCCGAACTTGCTGAAAATCTGCGAGAACATGCCGAGCGTGGAACCGAACAACGCCTGCGAACTGACCAGGTGGTCGCCCGCTTGCAGCGTGGACATCACGACGGACATGATCGCCGCCATGCCCGAAGCAGTCGCCATGCACGCTTCGCCGCCTTCGAGCGCGGCCAGACGGTCCTGGAACATCGAGACGGTCGGGTTGGTGAAGCGCGAATACGTGTAATAGTCCTCGGAATTCTTGAAGCGTTCGGCGGCGTCCGCTGCGCTCGCGAAGACGAAGCTCGACGTCAGGAATATCGCTTCCGAATGCTCGTTGAAGTCGCTGCGCACCGTGCCCGAGCGGACTGCCAGCGTATCGAAGTTCAGGGAGTCGTCCATGTTCGTTGTGGTTTCCAATGTTCCATGACTGCGTTCGGTGTGCGGCTAGTATGCGGTTGTATGCAACGAAACCGCGGCCGAACGGCAGCAACAAAAAAGCCCGCTTCTGTGCCGGCGCTTTTGCGTCGGTACAAGCGGGCTTCATATGCGGGGAAAGCTGGAGCGGAGGCGGATGGTTGCGGCTTGCCCACCATTCGCTTTAGCTGTTTTGGGTTGCCCCGCGTCCGCAAGCTGAGATCAAATCGACGCAAGCTGCCATGCTAACACGCTCGCGGCGCGGCGTGCAGCGAGGCGCGCCATGCCGCGAACGCCAGCGCTGAACTCAGCCCACCGACAACTGCAAATGCAGCTGCGAGCGCGCTGGACCGCCGCCGTCGATCGCTTCGCTCGCGGCGTCGCGATCCGACTGCGAAGACGGTGCGAGACGCGCGGTTTCGATGCGGTCGAGATACTCCGTGGTCACGTCGCCGGTCACGTAGTTGCCGTCGAAACACGACGCCTCGAACTCCTTCAGCGCAGGATTGATGTCGCGAACAGCTTGCTTGAGCGCGTCGACGTCCTGATAGACGAGATGGTCCGCGCCGATCATGCGTGCCACTTCTTCGTCCGAACGGCCATGAGCGACGAGCTCGCCGCGCGTCGGCATGTCGATACCGTAGACGTTCGGGAATTTCACCGGCGGCGCGGCCGAAGCAAAAATCACCTTGTTCGCGCCGGCATCGCGCGCCATCTGCACGATTTCGTGCGAGGTGGTGCCGCGCACGATAGAGTCGTCCACGATCAGCACGTTTTTGCCCTTGAACTCGATGCCCATGGCGTTCAGCTTCTGGCGCACCGACTTCTTGCGCACCGCCTGGCCCGGCATGATGAACGTGCGGCCGACATAACGGTTCTTGAAGAAACCTTCGCGATACTCGACGCCCAGCTTCTTTGCGACCTGCATTGCGGCCGGACGGGACGAGTCGGGAATCGGCATCACGACGTCGATTGCGACGTCAGGCAGCTCGCGCCTGATCTTCTCGGCGAGATAGTCACCCATGCGCAGGCGCACGTTGTAGACCGGCACGCCGTCGAGCACCGAATCCGGACGCGCCAGATACACGAGCTCGAAAATGCACGGGTTCAAGCTGGGGTTCGTCGCGCACTGCTGCGAATGCAGATTGCCCTCGATGTCGATGAAAATCGCTTCGCCCGGCGCGATATCGCGCACGAATTCAAAACCGATACCTTCGATCGCCACCGACTCCGACGCGAGAATCCATTCGACGCCTTCCGCCGTTTCCTGCTTGCCGAGGCAAAGCGGGCGAATGCCGAACGGGTCGCGGAAGCCGAGCAGGCCGTAGCCGGCGATCAGCGAAACAATCGCATACGAACCGCGCACCCGGCGATGCACACCCGACACGGCCTTGAAGAGCGCAGCCGGATCCAGTTGCAGGCCCGAGCTCGAAAGCTGCAATTCGTGCGCGAGCACGTTGAGCATGACTTCCGTGTCGGAATTCGTGTTGATGTGGCGGCGATCGATGCGGAACATCTCATCTTTCAGTTGCTGCCAGTTGGTCAGATTGCCGTTGTGCGCGAGGATGATGCCGAACGGCGCGTTCACGTAGAACGGCTGGGCTTCTTCTTCGCTCGACGCCGAGCCGGCGGTCGGGTAGCGCACCTGGCCGATGCCGGTGTTGCCCGGCAGGCTGCGCATGTTGCGCGTGCGGAACACGTCGCGCACCATGCCGTTGGCCTTGTGCATGTGGAAATTGCTGCCGTTCGCCGTGGCGATGCCGGCGGCGTCCTGACCGCGGTGCTGCAGGAGCAGCAGGCTGTCATAGATCAGCTGGTTGACCGGAGAATGGGAAACTACGCCTACGATGCCGCACATGGCATGTCCTTCAAAGGTACGAAATTCGTCAGAGCGGCCGGTGCCTCGCAAGCGCACGATATGACGCGCGGGTTCGCGACATGATGTAGAGGCAGCCGGTTTGAGCCGGATTCCTGCGGCGTTCCTTAGACACTCAATTGCTCGTCACACGCGGACGTAGGCAGCGAGCGTCTCCGGAAGCAGCGGTTTCATTACGTGCACGCCCTCTACCGCATATGGCCGCAGCAAGGCGTTGCGCCAGAATTCCTGTTGGGGCAATTCGGTCAAGCCTGCGAGGGCGACCAGAATCAGCACCAGAACGACCCCACGCACGAGGCCGAACATCAAACCGAGCGAGCGGTCCACGCCGCTCAGGCCGGTAGCCTGCACGATGCGGCCAAGCAGCGCGTTCAGCACGCTCGCCACCAGCACCACACCGATCGCCACCAACGCGAAGGCCAGCAGCCACTGTGTCAGCGCGCCGCCCGGCCACGTGGACGGGATATACGGCACGACATAACCGACGAAGCGGCAAGCAATGAAAAACGCCGCAATCCAGCCGATAAGCCCGAACACTTCGGACAAAAACCCGCGCCACGTGCCGCGCAAGGCCGACAAACCGATCACCGCCATTACAGCGTAGTCGAAGGCAGTGAACATCGCTCGCTTACTGTGCAGCGCCGTTGTTCGCGCCCGACGACAGGCCGGCCTCACGAACCTTTGCAATTGCGGCACTTGCCGCTGCCCGGTCCGCAAACGGGCCGGCACGCAAAAGTGTGAGCGTTGTGCCGTCAGCCTGTTTCCGATGTTCGGTATATGCGGGCACTCCGGCCGCTTTCAACTTGGTTGCCCAACTGCGCGCATTCGCTTCGTTTGCAAAAGCGCCGAGCTGCACAGCGAAACGGCTGCCCGGCGGCGACGCCGGCGTTCCCGAATTCGCGTCCGTATTGGCGACGGCGTTGGATTCCTCCGCCGATGGCGCGGCGGACGTTGCATTGCTGTGCGGTGCCGGCTTGCTGGCCGGCTTCGCGGCAACGGCTGGCGCCGCGGTGGCTGGCGCAGGTGCAGGCGCGGCGTTGGCGGCAACGGCGGGTGCCTGCGGCTTCACAGCCGGCTTGGCGGCGGGCGCAGGATTCGTGCTCGCTTCCGCCGGCTTGGCGTCCTGCTTTGCTTCCTGCGTCGCGTTCTTCTTTGCGCCGCCTGACTGCGTTTGCGCAGACGAAGTAGCGGGCGCGAGGCCTGAAGCCGTGAGCGCTGAGTCGGGCGTCGGATTGTCCGGCGCTACGCCAGCCTGAGTGTCTTCCTCGCGCCGCGCGAGCTTGGGCGCCGGGCGACTCGGAATGTCGATGGAGATGTCGTCTGTGACAGGCTTCGGATGCGAGTCGAGCACCATGGGCAGCACGACCACCGCCGCTACGACCATTGCGATTGCACCAACCAGCCGACGCCGCGCGCGCTGCTTTTCGGGCAACGTGGGGTCGAGCAGCATCGCATCGGCGTCGACGGTGCGCTCCGTGCGGCGGGTTCGCCGCTCCACGCGCTCGCTACGGGCAGCCCGGGTGGAACTGGTGTTTGCGTCGCGCCGGCTGGGCGCGTCGTCTTTCTTGCCGAACGAGAAAATTCCCATGAATCGCTTGGTTCGAGCGTGGCGCCCGTTCAGTGTTGCTGCGATTTACGGTAGGCCATAACGCCGGCTACCGTATAGAAACTGCCGAAAACCACGATTCTATCATTCTCTGACGCCCGCTTTAGCGCATCTTGGTACGCCTCGGCAGGCGTGGCGTAGCGCGTCACAGTGCTGTCGGCGCTGTCGCCCACGCCTTGCGCGTGCAAGGCGGCTTCCAGTTCTTCCGCCGATGCCGCTCGCGGCGTCGGCAAATCGGTCACACACCAGTGGTCGATCTCGCCCTTCAGGTGCGCGAGCACGCCGGCAATATCCTTATCGCCCATCATGCCGAACACGCCGTACGTGTACGGAAAAAAGCCCATGTTGCCGAGGTTCTGGCTCAGCACGGCGGCTGCATGCGGATTGTGGCCGACGTCCAGCACGACTGCCGGTTTGCCCGGCAGGACCTGGAAACGTCCGGGCAATTCGACGTTCGCGAGACCGAGCCGGATGTCCTGGGCCGAGACCGGCAGACGGTCGCGGAGTGCCTCCAGCCCGGCCAGCGCCGCGGAGGTATTGATCAACTGATTCGCGCCGCGCAGCGCCGGATAGGCGAGCGCGGACCGGCGCAGCGTCGGGCCGACGTAGCTCCATTGCTGGCGCTCGCTGCCGGCCTGCCCTTCGTAGCGGAAATCGCGGCCGAATAACCACAATTCGGCGCCAATCTGCGCGGCATAGTCGATCAGCGTTTGCGGCGGGACCGGGTCCGCGCAGATCGCCGGCTTGCCCGCCCGGAAAATGCCAGCCTTCTCGAGCGCGATTTTCTCTCGCGTGTCGCCGAGGTATTCCGTGTGGTCGATGTCGATGCTCGTGATGATCGCGCAATCGGTGTCCAGAATGTTCACCGCGTCGAGGCGGCCACCCAGACCGACTTCGAAAATCACCGCGTCCAGTCCGCGCGACGCAAATAGGCTCATGATCGCCAGCGTCGTGAATTCGAAGTAAGTGAGCGAGACCGGCTCGGCAAGGCTCGCCCGTGCGGTTTCGACCTTTTCGAAGTGCGACAGCAGTTCGGCGTCGCTCGCCATCTCGCCGTTTATCCGCGCGCGCTCGTTGAACGACAGCAAATGCGGAGAAGTATGACAACCCACGGTAAAACCGGCGCGCAGCAGGATCGATTCGAGGATCGCGCAAGTCGAGCCCTTGCCGTTCGTTCCGCCGACCGTGATCACCGGGCACGCGAACGACAGTTCCATCGCGTCGCGCACCTGACTGATGCGCGTGAGACCCATGTCGATGCCGACCGGATGCGCGGATTCAAGGTGCGTGAGCCACGCGTCGAGGGTGGGGAATGTGGTCATCGGGTGAATCGCGAGAAAATCATTGAGCGGTGCGACGAACATGCGCGGGACGGCACATGGTGCTGCAGGTGAGACCGTGATTATCCCGGAAATGGCAGCGCGCCGCTTGATTGCTCACGCGGCGCGCTGTTTTTACTGCTTTTCAACGAGGACGGCGTTCGACGGGCTGTTCCCGTCAAGCGCCGCTTACGCGACGGCGTCCGCCGGCTGATGGCTCAGCAACGCCATCAATTGAGCGAGTTCTTCCCGCAGCTTGCGACGGTCCACGATCATGTCGATGGCGCCCTTCGTCAGCAGGAACTCGGCGCGCTGGAAGCCTTCCGGCAGTTTTTCACGCACCGTTTGTTCGATCACACGCGGGCCGGCGAAGCCGATCAGCGCCTTCGGTTCCGCGATCACGACGTCGCCGAGGAACGCAAAACTCGCCGAGACACCGCCCATGGTCGGGTCGGTCAGCACAGAGATGAACGGCAGCTTGGCTTCGGCCAGCTTGGTCAGCATGGCGGTGGTTTTCGCCATTTGCATCAGCGAAAGCAGGCTTTCCTGCATCCGCGCGCCGCCCGAAGCGGTGAAGCAGATGAACGGCACTTTTTGCTCGAGCGCGTTCTGGGCGCCGCGCGCGAAGCGCTCGCCGACCACCGAACCCATCGAGCCACCCATAAACGAGAATTCGAAGCAGGCCACGACGACTGGCAGCGTGTGAATCGCCCCGCCCATGACGACCATTGCGTCGGTTTCGTCGGTGTCGTCCATCGCCTCTTTCAGGCGGTCCGGGTACTTGCGGCTGTCTTTGAACTTGAGCGCGTCGACCGGGACGATTTCCTGACCGATTTCGTATCGGCCTTCAGGATCCAGCAAGCCGTCCAACCGCTCGCGCGCGCCGATACGCATGTGGTGATCGCACTTCGGGCAAACGTGCAGATTCGCCTCGACGTCGTTGCGGTACAGCACGGCTTCGCACGACGGGCACTTGATCCACAGGCCTTCCGGAATCCCCTTGCGGTTTTTCGGGTCGGTTTGTTTGATTTTCGGCGGCAGCAGCTTATCGAGCCAGCTCATATTCAATCCTTCTGGGGTCAACGGTCGAGCAAACGGCGGGACAAACCCGCCGCTCGCACTACAGACGACAAAATTACTGTTATCGGGCGGTCGCGACGCTATCGAGCGCTTCGCGCACTTCGGCGACGAAGCGTGTGAGCGTCCCAGCGGCGGCTTCGGGAGCCGTCTGCTCGAGCAATTGCACGATACGGCTGCCGATTACAACGGCGTCGGATACTTCGGCCACGAGACGCGCCGTTTCGGCGTCACGGATGCCAAAACCGACGCCCACCGGCAAGGGCACGCGCGACTTGATGGCCGGGATTTTACTCGCGATGCTGGAAACGTCCAGATTTGCTGCTCCGGTCACGCCTTTCAACGAGACGTAATAGACGTAGCCGCTGGCTATTTTGCCGACTTCCGCAATACGTTCGTCGGTCGACGTGGGCGCCAGCAAAAAGATCGGGTCGATGCCCGCCGCGCGCATTTTTTCGGCGAAGTTAGCGCATTCTTCCGGCGGATAGTCGACTACCAGCACACCGTCGACGCCCGCTTCTTTCGCTGCCTTCGCAAAGGCTTCCGCACCCATGCGTTCGATGGGATTGGCGTAGCCCATCAGCACGACCGGCGTGGTGTCGTTGGTCTCGCGGAAGCGTTTCACGTCGGCGATCACGTGGCGCAGCGACACGCCGTGTGCGAGCGCCCGCTCGGACGACTGCTGGATGACCGGACCGTCCGCCATTGGGTCGGAAAACGGCACGCCGAGCTCGATCACATCGGCGCCGCCGGCGGCAAGCGCGTGCATGAATTCGACCGTGCGGGCTGGATCCGGATCGCCGGCCGTCATGAAAGGAATCAGGCCTTTCTTGCCTTGCGCAGACAGCGCGTCGAACGTGTTCTTGATACGGGACATGGTGTTATTCTCGATTAAGCGACTGCTGCGCTGGCGCTCGGTGCGTTGCGTCATTGAACTTCGGTTTGCCGCTGAGCCTTGGGTTTGGCCGGCCGACGCGTTGCGGGCGCGGCAGCAGCCGCGCTCACGCGTTCGCGCGCTATCGCGCAGTAACTTTCATTGATCTCATAGCCGACGAATTCGCGCTGCTGACGGGCGCAAGCGACTGCGGTGGTGCCGCTGCCCATGAAAGGATCGAGCACGCGGCCGCCCTTCGGACAACTTGCCAGCACCATTCGCTCGACAATTTCCAAAGGTTTTTGCGTGGGATGATCGACGCGCTCGGCGTGTTGCCGGTGCAGCCTCGATACAGACCAGACGTCCTTTGGATTATAGCCAAGCTCCAGCCACTTACTGCCCTCGAACAACTTACGCGAACGCGCCTTCTTCGTGACTGCATCGTACGGGATGCGGACGGGATCGAGGTCGAAATAGTAATCTTTCGACACCGCGAAAAAGCCGATGTTGTCATGCACCGAAGTAAACCGGCGCACCGTTCCGCCCATGCTCGGCACACGCCGGTCCCAGATGATTTCGTTGATCATCGTGAGCTTTGTCTTCAGGAAGCTGAAGATTTCCGGCGCGTACTGCCACGTGCAAAAGATATAAAGCGAGCCCGACGGCTTGAGCTTCGGGATTGCCAACTCAAGCCAACCACGCGTCCAGGCGAGAAAATCGTCGCCGGTTCGCATGTCGGAGTCGTTGCCGTAATCCTTGCCGAGCCCATATGGAGGATCGCATAGGATCAGGTCGATCGACCCGTCGGGAATGTTCGCTACATCGGTCAGAAAATCGCGGTTCAGCAACTGGATGCCCGCAGGCACCTGCGGCAAAAGCAGAGCAGGCGCCCCAGGCGTCAGCGGCGCGCCGGCCGGCGGTATTTCAGTGGTCGCCGGTTGCGGCTCGTCGAACTCGTCCCGCATCGGTGCGGTGCTCAGAACTGGATGCCCGATCGCTCGGCGACCGTGTGCATGTCCTTGTCGCCGCGGCCCGACAGGTTCACCAGAAGGTGCTTGTCTTTGGGCAGCGTCGGCGCGAGCTTCGTGGCGTAAGCCAGCGCGTGGCTGGACTCCAGCGCCGGAATGATGCCCTCGATGCGGCAGCAGTCGTGGAACGCCTTGAGCGCTTCTTCGTCGGTGATACCAACGTATTGGGCGCGGTTAATCTCTTTTAGCCACGCATGCTCAGGGCCGACGCCCGGATAATCGAGGCCCGCCGAGATTGAATGTGTCTCGATGATCTGCCCGTTCTCGTCCTGAAGCAGATAAGTACGGTTGCCGTGCAGAACCCCTGGACTGCCGCCGATCAGCGAGGCGGCGTGACGGCCCGACTCGATGCCGTCGCCCGCCGCTTCAACGCCGATGAGCTCGACCGCGGTGTCGTCGATGTACGGGTAAAAAATGCCCATAGCGTTCGAACCGCCGCCAACGCACGCGATCACCGCGTCCGGCTGCCGCCCGATGAGTTCGGGCATCTGCACTTTGCACTCGTCCCCGATCACACGCTGGAAGTCGCGCACCATCATCGGATAAGGATGCGGCCCCGCCACCGTGCCGATGATATAGAACGTGTTTTCGACGTTCGTCACCCAGTCGCGCATTGCTTCGTTCAGCGCGTCCTTCAGCGTGCGCGACCCCGACTCCACCGGCACAACCGAGGCGCCGAGCAGCTTCATCCGGTAGACGTTCGCGGCTTGGCGGCGCACGTCTTCGGCGCCCATGTAGACCACGCATTCCATGCCGAAACGCGCGGCGATGGTCGCCGTGGCGACGCCGTGCTGGCCGGCGCCGGTTTCGGCGATCACGCGCGGTTTGCCCATGCGCTTGGCCAGCAATGCCTGGCCGATCACGTTGTTGATCTTGTGTGCGCCGGTGTGGTTAAGGTCTTCGCGCTTGAGAAAAATCTGCGCGCCGCCCAGCAGTTCGCTCCAACGCTGCGCGTGGTAAATCGGCGAGGGCCGACCAACGAAGTACTTCAGTTCGCGCTCGTATTCCGCGACGAACTGAGGATCTTTCTGGAATTTCTCGTAGGCAGCACGCAGCTCGTCGAGCGCGTGCACAAGCGTTTCAGCGACGAACACGCCGCCAAACTGGCCGAAATGGCCTCTTTCGTCAGGCAAGTTGTACATGGTGATCACTCATATCTGGCGCGCGGCATTTTTTGGGGTGCCGCGCCGCGAAATCATCCGGCATCCGCCGCGCGCACCGCGCGCACGAATGCCGCCATCCGGGCGTGATCTTTCACGCCCCTGGCGCCCGGTACTTCGATGCCGCTCGAGACATCGACCGCGTACGGGCGCACGCGATGGATCGCGTCACTGACGTTTTGCGCGTTCAACCCACCACTCAAAACGGCCCGACGCGCGAGTTCTGCTGGAATAAGTGACCAATCGAAAACCTTCCCGCCGCCGCCATAGCCTTCGACATGGGTGTCGAACAGAAAGCCGCTGGCAGCTGAATAGTTGAGAGCCGATTTTACCAAATCGGCCGGTTGAGTATCCGCCGCAACTCGCAGCGCGCGCAACCAAGGCAAACCCGCAACGCCGGCGAGCGATTCGCATTGGTCCGCCGTCTCGTCGCCGTGGAACTGCAACAGCGAAAGCCCGACGTTGCTGACCACCTCGCGCATCCAGTCGGGCGTGGGGTTCACGAACAAGCCGACCACCGACACGAACGGAGGCACCTGATGCACAAGCTCGACGGCCTGCGCAACGCTCACCGAACGCGGGCTCGGCGGGTAGAACACGAGGCCGATGGCGTCGGCGCCGAGATCTATCGCGCAGCTGACGTCGGCGGGTTTCGACAGCCCGCACAGCTTGATGCGCGTTCGCCGCGGAATGCCTTGCTCAGGCGCGGCAGCGCCGGCTTCGTTCGCGAGGCTGTCAGTCCCGTGATTTTCAAAGTTCATGATGTGCCTGCTCGTTCCATACGGTACTCCACGGCACGCTGCCGGTCTGCGGCGCGGGCACCGCGAAGTGCTCAGGATAGCCCACTTGCGCAAGATACAACCCGTCCGGCATGAAGGTTGGCGCCGCCCATTCGCGGTCGCGGCTCGCGAGCACTTCGGCCATCCACGCGACGGGGCGCCGACCCTTGCCGACATAGACCAGGCACCCCATCAGGTTGCGCACCATGTGATGCAGGAACGCGTTCGCCCGGAAACGGAAATGGATGAAGTCGCCCTGTTGCTGAATGTCGATCTGGTACAGATGCTTGACCGGCGTCTTGGCCTGACATTGCGACGAGCGAAACGCCGAAAAGTCGTGTTCACCGATCAAAAGGGTCGCTGCCGCCCGCATCGCGTCTATATCGAGCGGCGTGTGCACCCAGCCGGCGCGCGCTGCGAGCATCGGCGAGCGCACGGGATGCACGTACAACAGATAGTGATACGTGCGCTCGAACGCCGAAAACCGCGCGTGGAACGCTTCCGGCATCGGCTTCGCCCACTGCACGGAGATCGTCTTCGGTAAAAACGAGTTCGTCCCGCGAATCCACGAAATGTCCGCTCGATCGAGCTCCGTATCGAAATGCACGACCTGGCCGAGCCCATGGACGCCCGTGTCCGTGCGGCCGGCGACTACGGTGTGCACCGGCGTCCGTGCGAATTCGCGCAGCGCCTTTTCGAGCTCGTCCTGAACCGTGTTGCCATGCGGTTGCGACTGCCATCCGCAGAACGCCGAACCGTCGTACTGGACGCCTAAAGCAATCCGCTTCACGACAACGGAGCGAGCGTCGAGAGCAACGCGCGGGCGTCGTTGCGCGTGGCCGGATCGTTTGACTCGATCACTTCGTTAATCAGCGTGCGTGCGCCGGCAAGGTCGCCCAGTTCGATGTACTCGGCCGCCAGGTCCAGCTTGTTGCGCGCGATGCGGGCCAGGTCGGCAGGCGTGAACGCCGGTAACGGCTGGGCCGGGCTTGGCGGCAACTCCAGATCGAAATCGAGCTTCAGCGCGCCGAAGCCCGCTGTACCGAGGTTGCCGGCACCGAGACCTGCCACGGCAGCACGGCCGGCGGTCCCGGCTGCGATTTCGTCCGCCGCATGCGGGGCTTCGTCCGCATCGGGCGGCAGCACGGCCTGGCGCGCCGTTGCTTCCTGCGACGCGACGGGCTGTGTGCTCAGCGACTCGGGCGCATGAACGGTTTCTGCCGCCGAGTCCACGCGCGGCGGCAAGGGCATATCGAGACTGCCGAATGCATCGAGCGCGTCGCGCGGGAAGTCCGCCGGCGCCTGGACGCGCGGCTGGTCGGCCGCTGCCGGCTGCGCGGGCGTGTCGACTTGATCGTCGTGGACTTGCGCGGTTGTCGCCAGCGGCTGCGGACTCAACGGCTCCATCGGCTCGGTCGGCAACGGCTCGTCGTCCCATTCGAGACGATGCGAAAGCGGTTCCGGCTCCCACGCTTCGTTAACCTGCTCGAGCGGCTCGAGCGGCGCGCGCGGCAGCGCGTCGGCGCCTAGCTCGGCGGCGGCGTCGAGGCTGGCGACCGTCGTCGCAGCGTCCAGTTCGTGGTGAACCTGCGCTGGCGGGGGTTCGGGTTGTTCCAGCGCAGCGGCTTCCGCGGGCGCGGCGTGGTCGTCGCTCAGGTCGGCGTTCGGCGCCGGGAAGTCCGCCGATGGCTCATGCTCTCCGGCTGGCTGCGCCGTCTCGCGCACGCCCGCGACCTGGTCGGCAGCGAATTGCGCAGTATCCCGCTCTGCTGCTCCCTGCTCTGCCGCCTGGCGCGCTTCAGCCTCGCGCGAAGCGGCTGCGCGAATTTCCGCCTCGCGCTCTGCGGCAACACGCTCCGACATTTCGCGAGCGGCGGCTTCGCCCTCGGCAGCTTCGCGCTCGGCGGCGGCCATCGCGGCCGCATGCTGCGCGGCGGCGGCGTCGGTCAAGTTAGGCTCGACCACCTCGTCTGCAGGCACAACACGATTAGGCTGCTCAGCCGCGCCGGACGGCGCTATGCCGTCCGCTGACGCCGCGTGTTCCTCCTGCGCCAGACGCTCACGCTTGCGCCGGCCAAGACGCAAGGCGGTCAACAGCACGACCAGCGCAGCGCCGACCGCCGCCGCGATAGCGAGGTTCGTCTGCGAAATGCCCGTATCGTTCGACGTGGTGGTCGCCGTACCCGGACGACCGGGCACGACCGCGGCAGACGACGCGCCCGCTGCCGATTGCGTGCCGCTTGCAACAGGCGCGACCGGCGCTGCTGGGGCCTTGCCGATGCCGTGCTTCTGCAACTCCATCAGCACGCGATTCTTGAGCGCGAGCAACTGCTGCAAGCTCGACACTTGTGCGCGCGGCTGCGAGGCGCCGGTGGCGGCGGCTGCCTCGCTTGCCGAGGGCTGGACCGAGCCGGCCCACACATGCGTGCCGCTCGCAGCCGATGCAGCTTGCGATCCGGCAGCAGTAGCAGCAGCCGACGATGCCGCGTCGCTCGTCACAGCGGAGCTTGCGTCGCTGGCTGAGCCCTGAACCGCAGGCGACGTCGCAGCTTGCGTAGCGGGGCTCTGCCCGCCTGCCGTACTCGCCGCTGCTGCATTGCCCGGCGCGGCGCTGCTTGCGCCGGATCCGACTGCCGCATTCGACGACGAGCCGTTGTCAGCCGTCGGCACCGATGCCGGACCCGCTGCAGACGCAGCAACCGCGCCGGACGCGTCCAGCGCTGGCACGTTCAGCACTGAGCCCAATCGCATGCGGCTTGGATCGTGGCCCATGAACGCGCTCGGATTCGCGTCGAAGAGCGCGCGGGCCGCGCGAGCAAGCGTGGCGCGGTCGTGTGACTGCGTGACGGCAATCGCCACGTCGTTCAGCGACTGACCGGGCCGCACCGTATATTGGCTCCCAGTCGCAGAGGAGACGGCCGCGGTTCCGGAGGCGGATACCGAAGCGCCGTCCGGCGCGCTCGCTGCGTCGACGGGCGCGGCGATGGCGCTGCTCGAAGCGGCGCCAGCCAGCATCAACGCCAAAGCGGCTGCGACCGCAAGGCGGCCGGTATCTGGGCGCGCAAACATGGCCCGAAGGGAAGAGAGTCGAAGATTCATCGGGACTCCTGGCGCGTCAGCGCGCGGCCCTTTTTTGCGGTTATAAAAAGACAAGATATTCGGAGCACACAAATGAAAAAAGCGCCGCGCAAGCGCGACGCTTCTTGAGTTTTCTACGCGTCGTGACCGCGTAGTTTACTTTACTTGTCGAGCACAATGCGAAGCATACGGCGCAGCGGCTCGGCCGCGCCCCACAACAGCTGGTCGCCGACCGTGAATGCCGACAGATATTCACCGCCCATGGCCAGCTTGCGCACCCGGCCGACTGGCACCGTGAGCGTTCCCGTGACCACTGCCGGCGAGAGGTCGCGCATTGACGCTTCGCGCTCATTCGGGACAACCTTGACCCAGTCATTGCCCGAAGCGAGGATGCTGTTCACTTCGTCGAGCGGCACGTCCTTGTTCAGCTTGATGGTCAACGCCTGCGAGTGGCAACGCATTGCGCCGATCCGCACGCACAGGCCGTCTACCGGAATCGAACCCGGGGTGCCCATGGCCGGCTTGCCGAGAATCTTGTTGGTTTCGGCGCCGCCCTTCCACTCTTCCTTCGACATGCCGTTGCCGAGGTCTTTGTCGATCCACGGAATCAGCGAGCCGGCGAGCGGCACGCCGAAGTTGTCGGTCGGCATGCGGTCGCTATTCATGGCGGACAACACGCGGCGGTCGATATCGAGAATCGCCGACGACGGATCAGCCAGATCTTCTTTGGCTGCACCGTATAGCGTGCCCATTTGTTGCAGCAGTTCGCGCATGTTCTGCGCGCCCGCGCCCGATGCAGCCTGATACGTCATGGCCGTCATCCAGTCGACGAGGTTTTCGCGGAACAGGCCACCGAGCGCCATCAGCATCAGGCTGACCGTGCAATTACCGCCGATGAAATTCTTCTGCCCCTTCACAAGCGCGTTCTTGATCACGTCGAGGTTGACCGGATCGAGAATGATGACCGCGTCGTCCTTCATGCGCAGCGACGAAGCCGCGTCGATCCAGTAGCCGTTCCAGCCGGCCGCGCGCAGCTTCGGGAACACCTCGTTTGTGTAGTCGCCGCCCTGGCAAGAGATGATTGCTTCGCACTTCTTCAGGTCTTCGATGCTTGTTGCATCTTTGAGCTTGGTCTCGTTTTTGGCGAACGACGGCGCGTTGCCGCCCGCGTTGCTGGTGCTGAAAAATACCGGTTCGATCAAGTCGAAATCGCCTTCCTGTTGCATGCGTTGCATCAGGACGCTGCCGACCATGCCGCGCCAACCTACGAGACCTACGTTCATGACTTCATACCCTTCGAGTGGAAACTTCCCCGCATCTTTGCCCGCAGTGACCGCGCGGGGAAGATGAGCGGGCACGACGGACGATCAGCGCTTCGTGATCGTTTTCGGGGTAATCGTTTTAATGGATGTTGCGGTGGTAATGGCGAGCTTAACCACACGGGCCGTTTTGCCGTGCAGTTTCGAAATCGAGGAGATTTGAGCCGTTTGTGCCATCGCTACAATATACACGAAAACCGGAATCCGGCGACGTCAAAGTCGGTCGCTGCCGTCCGTATTACGCACGAATCGGCCTTTTTGAAGGCCGATTCGCGTTTTTGAGGCCGATTAATGACCTGACTGATGAACTGACCGATCTTCCGTCAAGCCAGCCGCGCAGCCGTAAGCTTGTCGACGCGCGAGCGGTAGTTACAGCGCCGCGACGACGGCGTCGCCCATTGCGACAGTGCCGACCTGCTTGCAACCGGGCGTGAGAATGTCGCCGGTTCGGTAGCCTTGTTCAAGCACCTTCTTCACCGCATTTTCGATGCGATCCGCCTGCTCGGCCTTGTTCAGCGAATAACGCAGCATCATGGCAGCCGACAAAATGGTGGCCAGCGGATTCGCGACGCCCTTGCCGGCGATGTCCGGCGCGGAACCGTGCGACGGCTCGTACAAGCCCTTGTTGTTTTTGTCGAGCGAGGCCGACGGCAGCATGCCGATCGAGCCCGTCAGCATTGCCGCTTCGTCCGAAAGAATGTCGCCGAACATGTTGCCGGTCACGATCACGTCGAACGACTTCGGCGCCTTGACGAGTTGCATCGCGGCGTTGTCGACGTACATGTGCGACAACTCGACGTCGGCGTATTCCTTCGACACGTCGATCATGACGTCTTTCCAGAATTGCGACGTTTCGAGCACATTGGCTTTGTCCACCGAGGTCAGCTTCTTGCCGCGCTTTTGCGCGGCCTGAAACGCGACGTGGGCGATGCGGCGCACTTCGGGCTCCGAGTAGCGCATCGTGTCGAAGCCTTCCTTCGCGCCGGCGAACAGGCCGTCCGGCGCTTCGCGCACGCCGCGCGGCGCGCCGAAGTAGATGTCGCCGTTCAGCTCGCGCACGATCAGAATATCCAGACCCGAAACGATTTCTTCTTTCAGCGACGACGCACCGGTCAATTGCGGATAGCAGATTGCCGGACGGAAGTTCGCGAACAATTGCAGATGCTTGCGCAGACCGAGAATCGCCTGCTCGGGGCGCAGCGCGCGTTCGAGCTTGTCGTACTTCCAGTCGCCGACGGCGCCGAACAGAATGGCGTCGGCTTCCTTAGCGAGCGCGAGCGTGGAATCGGGCAGCGGATGACCCTTCGCTTCGTAGCCCGCGCCGCCAACCGGCGCTTCTTCCAGTTCAAACTTTTCGCCAAGCACGTTCAGAACCTTCACGGCCTCTTTGACGATTTCGGGACCGATGCCGTCGCCCGGCAGCACTGCGATCTTCATGCGAATTCCTTAATGATTGTCTTCCAGGCTTCGAGCCTGAGCTAACAGACGCGCCTTAAACACTCAAACACTCAAGCGCGCAAGTTTCAACCGACGATGCGATGCGCGAGCCACGGCTGCTTCGCAATACGCTCGGCTTCGTACTGGCGAATCTTGTCGGCGTGACGCAGCGTGAGGCCAATGTCGTCGAAACCGTTCAGCAGGCAGTACTTGCGGAACGCAGCGACTTCGAACGGATACTCAGTGCCGCCGTCCGAAGTGCGCACGACTTGCGCTTCGAGGTCGATGGTCAACTGAAAACCGTTGAACGCATACGTTTCGTTGAACAGGTGATCGACCTGCTGTTCGCTCAGCACGATCGGCAGCAAGCCGTTCTTGAAGCAGTTGTTATAGAAAATGTCGGCGAAACTCGGCGCGATGATCGCGCGAAAGCCGTATTGCTGAAGCGCCCAAGGCGCGTGCTCACGCGAGCTGCCGCAGCCGAAATTCTTGCGCGCGAGCAGCACCGAAGCGCCCTGATAACGCGGCTGGTTCAGGACGAAGTCCGGATTCAGCGGACGCTTCGAATTGTCCTGACCCGGCTCGCCGTGGTCGAGATAACGCCATTCGTCGAACGCGTTCGGACCGAAACCCGTGCGCTTGATCGACTTCAGGAATTGCTTCGGAATAATCGCGTCCGTGTCGACATTCTCGCGATCGAGCGGGGCCACGACGCCTGTGTGTACGGTGAATTTATCCATGACGCTTGCGCCTGTTTCAGGACCGGGCGATGCGCGTGGCGGCATGAAGGCCGCTCGCCGCGTCGCCGGCAAAAATCAAAAACCGGTTATTTTTCAGCGTGATTGCTGATCGAATTGCCGAGGTGCGACATGTCCTGCCCAAATCCGTGCACCGTGTTGCAGCCGGTCAGACCGAGCAGTAGCCCAGCCAGAGTACCGAGCGCGAAGCGGCGCAAAAGAGCGATGCGATTCATGTTCTTCATCATGCGATTTATCCCAGCTTGCGAATATCGACAAAATGCCCTTCGATGGCCGCGGCTGCGGCCATGGCGGGGCTCACGAGATGGGTACGGCCACCGGCGCCCTGACGACCTTCGAAATTACGATTCGACGTGGACGCGCAACGCTCGCCCGGATCCAGCCGGTCGGCGTTCATCGCGAGACACATCGAGCAGCCCGGCTCACGCCATTCGAAACCGGCGTCTGTAAAGACCTTGTCGAGGCCTTCACGTTCCGCCTGCGCTTTGACCAGACCCGAACCCGGCACAACCATGGCGAGACGGATGTTCGGCGCGACGCGGCGACCCAGTTTCTTCACGACGTAAGCCGCGGCGCGAATGTCTTCAATGCGCGCGTTGGTACACGACCCGATGAAGATTTTATCCGGCTTGATCGACTCGATCGGCGCGTTCGGTTCGAGCGCCATGTATTTGAGCGCGCGTTCCATTGCATCGCGCTTGACCGGGTCTTTCTCGCGCTCGGGATCCGGCACGCGGCCGTCCACGGCGGTGACCATTTCCGGCGACGTGCCCCAGGTAACCTGCGGCACGATGTCCGCCGCGTTGAGCTCGACAACGCGGTCGAACTGCGCGCCTTCGTCGGACTTGAACTGCTTCCAGTACTCGACCGCGTGATCCCACTCCGCGCCTTGTGGCGAGAACGGGCGACCCTTGAGATATTCAATGGTCGTGTCGTCGACCGCGACCATGCCGGCACGCGCGCCTGCTTCGATCGCCATGTTGCAGACTGTCATGCGGCCTTCCATGGACAGCGAGCGAATCGTCGAGCCGCCGAATTCGATTGCGTAGCCAGTGCCGCCCGCCGTGCCGATCTTGCCGATGATCGCGAGCACGATGTCTTTCGCCGTGCAGCCGCGCGGCAACGGCCCTTCTACTTTCACCAGCATGTTCTTGCTCTTCTTCTGCAAGAGCGTTTGCGTGGCGAGCACATGCTCGACTTCCGACGTGCCGATGCCGTGCGCCAGCGCACCGAACGCGCCGTGCGTGGACGTATGCGAGTCGCCGCAGACGATCGTCATGCCCGGCAGCGTAGCGCCCTGTTCCGGCCCGATGATGTGCACGATGCCCTGACGCAGGTCGTTCATCTTGAACTGCGTGATGCCGTAGGCGTCGCAGTTCGAATCGAGCGTATCGACTTGCAGCTTCGACACCGGATCGGCGATGCCGTGGCTGCGGTCCGTGGTGGGCACGTTATGGTCCGAGACGGCCAGATTCGCGCTGATGCGCCACACCGGACGCTGAGCCAGCTTCAGACCTTCGAACGCCTGGGGGCTGGTCACTTCGTGCAGCAGGTGACGGTCGATATAGAGAATCGTCGTGCCGTCTTCTTCCGTGTGGATCACGTGTGTGTTCCACAATTTGTCGTAGAGAGTCTGTGCCATGGTATGCGGGGTAGTAATGACTGCGGGCTGACTGTGTCGGTCGATTATGCCACGCAAAGCCTCGCCCCGGGGCGCCTCGCGATGGGAAAAAGCGATAAAAAACAGTGAGTTGGGTGGTAGTGCCGATACCTGTATCGACGTTACCCTGATGAGCGGGGAGAGCGTGGCGGTGATTGCAGAAGAAATCTGTTCCCGCAGAACTTTCCGGCGCATCACGAGGAACAGTGTTCCCGCTTGATCGACGGATTGATTGCGAACGCAATGCACGATGAATGAGCGACTCGCTCAGCGGCGCGGCGCGACAGCTTTCAGTGTTCGAAACGCTGGCAAGTACGATTAGAATGCGACGAGCCCCGGTTTGCGCACGAGCGACGCCTTTGATCCGACGCGAATAGAAGGACAAAAAAATGGAACGACAGTCCGACTCTCGTCCTCCCAGCCCGACAGATGCCGGCCACCGACAGTCTGCACCGACCCACCTCGCTGACATGCTCGACAGCTTGAGCGACGGACTCATGTCGATCGACAGGTCGTGGCGCTTCACCTATCTCAACCATACAGCTGAACGATTCTTGCAGCAGGAACGGCAAAACCTGCTCGGACGCGACATATGGCAGTGTTACCCGGACCTGGTAGGCTCCGGCTACTATCGCGTCTATCAGGAGACGGCGGCAACGGGTCTTCCCGGCCGGCACACTGACTATTACGCACCGCTCGCCACGTGGTTTGAGGTTCGTTCATTTGCGCACGACGATGGCATTACCGTGCTCTTTCGCGACGTCACACGTGAACGCGAGCACGCGGCGCAACTGGAATTCGAAGCGAGCCACGACTATCTGACCGGGTTGGCGAACCGGCGCAAGTGCATGGAAATTCTGTCACGCGCGGTCGCTGAGGCTGCTTCGCCTCGCTCTACGCACGATGCTTCAGACGCGGTCCTGTTTATCGACCTTGACCATTTCAAGGAAGTCAACGACGCCTTTGGTCATGCTGTCGGCGATGAACTGCTGCGCGGCTTCGCGAAGAGGCTGACGGCCATTCCCGATCCAGCATTTTTCGCCGCACGCGTAGGGGGCGACGAGTTCGTTCTGTTGTTACGCAACACCACGGAAAGCGCGGCAGAAGCGTTCGCGCATGCGGTGCTTCGCGAACTTGCAGCGCCATTCGAAGTATCTGGAAGATCCGTCTCGCTGTCGGCTAGCATTGGCATCGCGCTGCTAAGAGAAGCGCCAGGTTCGGCCGAGACGTTGCTCAATCATTCCGACGCGGCCATGTACGCAGCGAAGTCATCTGGCCGTTTCCAGGTGCGCTCGTACGATGGAGCCCTCGACCGGGGCGTGCGTGAGCGCCTTGCTTTGCGCATGGATCTTCGTGAAGCGTTTGAGGCGAACCAGTTCGAGCTTCATTTCCAGCCTCAGATATCACTCACGAACAATTCCGCAATCGGTGTCGAGGCGCTCCTTCGCTGGCGTCATCCTGAACGAGGGTTGCTGACTCCGCACGCATTCCTCGCAGTCTTACTTGAGTCCCCTTACGAAGGGGCGCTCGTCGAATGGCTGCTCAACGCAGTTTGCCGGCATATTGCTGAATGGCGACGGCAGGGCATAACCGTACCGCGGGTCAGCCTCAATCTGTCGGCTCGGCAACTTCTGAGCGTGGGTCTTACAGACAAGATTCTCCATATCGCGACGAAATACGACGTTTCCCCCGCAATGCTCGACATTGAGGTCACGGAGGATTCGCTGGTAAGCGATATCGAAAAGGCAACGTCCATCCTGTCCGCGCTGAAGCAAGCGGGCATATCCACATCGCTGGACGACTTTGGCTCCGGGTACTCCAGCCTCGGCTATCTGGTCCGATTGCCTATAGACACGCTGAAGATCGACAAGTCTTTTGTTCGAGCACTGGCCGAGTCACAGAAGGCGTCGACGGTCATTCGAGGCATTGTCGGTCTCGCACGTTCGCTGGGCATGAAAACTATCGCGGAAGGCGTCGAGTGCCAACACCAGGCCGAAGAGTTGAAGGACGCCGGGTGCGATGCCATTCAAGGCTATGTGGTCAGCCGCCCGCTTGACTCGAAGGCCCTGGCGGAGTTTATGTTACGAGTGTCGTAGCGCGATTGAAAGTAATGTAGGCGACTTCAGCTTGCAACTGCGTGATGCTGATAATGCGGCTGATAATGCGGCCCGCCTGCTGTTTGTTCCAGGTCGACTTGCCGCGGCTTTGACCGCACGGCGGCGGCTGTGACGACCGGTCCGAAAGCAGCAGAGCGAAGTGGCAAGCGGGCTTTCGCACCCGGAGCATTTCTCGGGTTGTGCCGTGCACACGAATGCTCTCCGATCAACCCGGCGGGAAAGCATGTCGACAGCGAACGCAGTACACTCTCCATGACGGACTTGCAATGCTTGCAACAGCACAAGGCCTGAGCGCTGAGGCGCAGTCAACGCGCCGCTGCGCTTGAGCAAATAATCCCGACTCCCACTTCCGCTGCACGCGTCAGTGATCGATGGACACATTACAGAACATGCGCGTTTTCGTGCGCGTAGTGGAGGCCGGCAGTTTCACCGCCGCCGCTCAGTCTTTTAATTCGACGACCGGCGCCATGTCACGCGCAGTCTCCGAACTGGAGGCTCATCTGCGCACGCGCTTGCTCAATCGCTCCACACGCCGTCTCGCGCTCACTACCGCAGGCGAGCGTTATCTCAAGCGATGTCAACAGATTCTTGCGGATATCGACACAGCGGAAGAAGAAGCGAGTTGTGCCCACGAACGCCCGAGCGGCGCGCTCCGTATGCATAGCTTTGCGAGTATCGGACAACACTATGTGCTGCCCGCCATCGCACACTATCGCGCGCTTTATCCCGACGTGACCGTTGAGCTGACACTGTCGCAGCGCATGCCGGATCTTTTCGAAGGCAGCGCGGATGTCGCCGTGATTGGTGCTTCTGCACTACCCGATTCCGACCTCGTTTCGTTCCCGCTTGGAACGACGTTCAGCATACTGTGCGCATCGCCCTCGTATGTAAAAACGCACGGTGCGCCGCAGCGGCCGGCGGATCTTGCAGACCATGAGTGCCTGATTCTGCAGACGCCCGCATTCGCGCCGCACGAGTGGATACTCGACGGGCCGAACGGCAGTGAGGCGATGCAGATCGACGGCCCGGTTCAGGTGAATATCGCGGAGTCGCTAGTCGTTGCGATCCGGGAAGGAATGGGCATTGGTATGGTGCCGCTTTACGCGGCAATCGCCGGATTGAGGGATGGCACGTTAGTACGCGTATTGCCGGACTACACGCTGCAGAAAATGCATGTTTATGCGCTGTATCCGTCGCGGAAGTTTATCGACGCAAAGACGAGGACATGGGTGGAGTTCTTGCGCGCGCATTTGCCAAAGGTGATCGCCCGCGACGAGGCGTTGCTGGCTGAGATTGGCCGAACCGATAGCGGCAGCGATGCGAAGCCGCGCGGATAGCGTGCCACACATAGGTCTGTCACACCTTGCAGATACCGAAGTCACTCACGAGCGGCGTGTGAAAGCGTATGCCTTTGCACACGCGCAATGAGTTCCCGCGAACGAGAGGTTTACCCAAATCCAAGAACAATCTTCTGCACGGAGCACCCTTAATTTTAAGCGCCTGCTTATTTAGACTGTGATCACTGGTTTACGAACAGGGCTGTTCGTAGCAGGACAAACAAGTCTGGAGGTAGGTAATCATGAAGTCTCTCATTCACGCCGTTGTCGTTGCCGCTGCCCTTGCTGCTCCGGTAGTGTCGTTCGCGCAATCGAATGGGTCAGTCACCCGTGCACAGGTACGCGCCGAACTGACCCAGTTGCAAAACGCGGGCTATCACGTTGGTGACGGCGACAACGCACACTATCCCGAAGCCATTCAGGCTGCTGAAGCCAAGGTTGCTGCGCAGAACGGCGCGACAAGCGGTTACGGCGGTGAGGTGAAGGGTTCGTCGGAATCAGGACACCCGTCAGTGACAAATGCGGACTGGAACGCGATGTACAACCACCCGTAATGCATTAGTTTTGGATGTGCGCGGCAGGATGCCAAAGTATCTGTCCATCCGCGCCGTCGGGTTCCGTCGTAGATCGATATGCGGTCGGTCTCGTGTTGCCGGAACTCGGGTCAATTGTCGCCCTGCTCGCCTTCGCCGGCCCCTGCCCTTTGCCGTCGCTGCGCGAGCGCAACGCGATCGTGTTCCGCTTGCGCAGCGGCCGTTGCGTCGATCGGGTCATCACGCTGCCGCATCAGCCAGTAGACGCTCCCCAGCGCCACCAACGCAAACGCAAGCGCCGCGATCTGGGCCGGCGCACCGGCGGGATCGAGAATAATAAATTTGCGGGCGATCGCCAGCAGCGCAACCAGAAGTACTGTTTTGACCTGCACGATGTGATCGCGCCGGGCCATCACGCGCGTAATCGAATGTTTGAATTCCATAGCGATCAACAGCGTCATGATCATGCCGAAAACGGTCTGATACACCGCGTGATCCAGCGGGTTCAGCGCGTTCGAAACCAGCAACGAGATCACCGCGCGAATCAACTGCCAGAGCGACACGAGGATGATGATAGAAATCACCACGCTCAGGACATGCGTGACAATCTGCTCGAATCGTTCGTAAAAGGTGAGCAGATCCCGCTGTACGCGTAACGTATCGAGATCCTTACGCAGCCAGCTTTTCTTTCTTTCCATGATTTGGCTCCGCAGCGGCCGGATTGTCCAAGCATACCCGCAATAACGACTAGACTTGAAGCATCGTAGACGCATGCGCGGCAACAAGAGCGTATGCGTCATTCAATCGGAAGACGCGGAAGACGAGCGCGTCGCGATGTAAAGGAACGATCGGCGGAAAGCGAACAAAATCCGGGAGTATCGCGAAAGACGCCCACTCACCGTGTGCTTACGATGCACCAATATGGCGGCCCGCGGTTATCCCAACGCGAGCGCCTGCTCGTGAACGTCATCTGAGGCGGATAGCATCTCATGGTCAGAATCTATGGACCCATGCGCAGCGCAAACGGCTACGCAATACGCGACTTCCTGCATCGGAGCGACATTCCGTTCGAATGGATCGAACTGCGCAGCGATAAAGAAGCGGAGGAACTGGCGCACGTTCAGCATCTTTCCGATTCGCGCTTGCCGGTCTGCGTCTTCCACGACGGCACGCGGCTCGAATGTCCGACCATCCGGCAAATCACGGAAAAGCTCGGCTGGTTCGCAAGTCCATCCCGTGAAGCCTACGATCTCGCGATCTACGGCGCGGGACCAGCGGGATTGAGCGCGGCAGTGTACGGTGCATCGGAGGGGCTGCAAACCGTACTGGTGGAGCGTTGGGCATTGGGCGGCCAGGCAGGCAGCAGCTCCAAAATCGAAAACTACCTGGGCTTCCCACAGGGCTTGAGCGGCGCGGAACTCGCAGAGCGGGCGCGCGTTCAGGCCGTCAAGTTCGGCGCCGAAATCCTGCTGGCGCGCGCCGGCGTGCACGCGGAGTTTCCGCCAGGCCGTGGCATCGTATCTCTGGAAGACGGCACACGTATCACGGCGCGCACGTCTATCTGCGCGACCGGGGTGGCATATCGCACGCTGGCCCTCGCGGGTGAAGAGCGCTTTCTCGGCGCGGGTCTCTACTATGGCGCCGGTGCGAGTGAAGCCGAGCTGATCGATGGCGAAGACGTATATGTGGTGGGCGGCGGCAATTCGGCAGGACAGGCCGCCATGCATTTTTCGCAGTCGGCCAACCGCGTCTACATGGTCGTGCGTGCCACATCGCTCAAGAACACGTTGTCGCATTACCTGGTGGATCGCATCACGTCCGCGCCGAACATCGAAGTACGCACGTGCACCGAAGTTACCGCGCTCGCAGGCGGTGACGTGCTGGAGGAGGTCACGCTGACCGATATCCGCACCGGCCGGCAAAGCACGGTAAAGACGAACTGGCTGTTCGTCTGCATTGGCGGGGTGCCACAGACCGAGTGGGCGCAGGAGGTCGGCATTGTCCGCGATGAAGGCGGCTACCTCGTGACCGGTCCCGACCTGCAGGAATACCGGGCGCACTTCAACTGGCCGTTAGAGCGCGCGCCGCTGCATCTGGAAACATCTATGCCCGGCGTATTCGCAGCAGGCGACGTGCGTCACGCGTCGATCAAGCGCGTGGCGTCAGCAGTGGGCGAAGGCGCAATGGCTGTGGCGCTGGTGCATCGCTATCTAACTAGCGCTTGAGCGGACGCGCAACCTTGATCCACGCGCCTTTGCGCGTACCTTGTCCGAGGAGTACGAACATGACCCCTGGTTGCACGCACCAAGGCGCGGCCCGCATTTTCCACACGCCCATCGACTATTGCGAGGACTGTGTGAAGCTCGGCCAGCCGTGGGTACATTTGAGGCTTTGTCTTTCGTGCGGACACGTCGGCTGTTGCGATTCGTCGCCCAACCGGCATGCAAGCAAACATTTTCTCGCGACCGGCCATCCGCTGGTCCGTTCGATCGAACCCGGCGAAACGTGGATCTGGTGTTATCGCGACGAGATCGTCGTAGGTGAACTTGAGTCGTAACGGCAAAACCGGCCGCATTTGCGGCCGGTTTTGCGTTCTTCGGCATGCCCGCGTCACGCATGCGCCGGTGCCTGTTTCGGCGCCTCGTTCGGCGCTTCTGCAGGCGTTGCTCCTTTTTGCACACGCACCGAATGCGTACCCGAGTCGTAGGTCATTGTGACCTTGTCGCCGTCGCGCACGTCGCCTCGCAGCAGAGCATCGGCGAGTTGCGATTCCACTTCGAGCCGAATCTTACGTTTGAGCATCCGCGCGCCGAACTCGGGGTCGTAGCCGATCTGCGCAAGGTGATCGCGCAAGCCATCGTCGAACGACAGATCGATGCCTTGGGCCAGCGCCGTACGCCGTACGCGCGCAAGTTGCAGATCGACGATGCTGCGAATCTGCTCCTTGCCGAGCGCATGAAACACAACCACCTCGTCGACGCGATTGAGAAACTCTGGCTTGAAATGATGCCGCAGGATCTCCATCAACCGGTCGCGCAGTGCAGGATAGTCGAGCTGCTTCGAGTCGGCCTTCATGTTGTCCTGGATCACCTGTGAGCCAACGTTGCTGGTCGCGATGATGATCGTGTTGGTGAAATCGACCAGACGTCCCTTGCCGTCGGTGAGGCGCCCTTCGTCGAACAGTTGCAGCAGGAGGTTGTGCACCTCCGAGTGCGCCTTTTCGATTTCGTCGAGCAGCACTACGCAATATGGCCTGCGCCGCACGCGTTCGGTGAGTTGACCGCCTTCCTCGTAGCCAACATATCCGGGCGGCGCACCAACTAGCCGTGCCACCGTGTGGCGCTCCGAATACTCGCTCATGTCGATGCGCACCAGCGCGTTCTCGTCGCCGAACACCGAAGCGGCAAGCGCCTTCGCGAGTTCGGTTTTGCCGACGCCCGTTGGGCCCAGAAAGAGGAAGCTGGCAGTCGGCTTGCCGGCTTCCGTCAGACCGGCGCGCGAAAGCCGCACTGCTTTGGCGACCGCGGAGACGGCTTCATCCTGGCCGACCACGCGCTCCTTCAGGCGGTCTTCCAGTCGCAACAGCTTTTCACGGTCCTGAGCAGTGAGTTCAGCCAACGGTACACCCGTGAGCGATGAAACGATCTGCGCAATATCCTCCGCCGTGACTTCCTGCGAACTGGTGCCGCGCTCTTTCTTCCACGTTTCAGTGGCTTCATGCAGGCGTTTCTGTTCGGTGACGAGCTTCTCTTCCAGTTCCTTGGCTTTATCGAATTTCTTTGCAGCGCTGGCCGCGTCCTGTTCCTGTTTGATGCGGCGGATGGTCGCCTCGACATCGTGCAATGGCTGCGGACGCGAATTCGACGAAATGCGCACGCGTGCGGCGGCCTGATCGAGCAAATCGATTGCCTTGTCTGGCAGAAAGCGTGCGGCGATATAGCGGTCCGAGAGCTTTGCAGCAGCATCGATCGCCTCTTCGGTGATCTTCACCTTGTGATGCGCTTCGAGCCGGTCGCGCAGTCCACGCAGAATCTCGATCGTTTCCTCGACGCTCGGCTCAGGCACCATGACTGGCTGAAAGCGCCGCTCCAATGCCGAATCCTTCTCAATGTACTTCTGGTATTCGTTTAACGTGGTCGCGCCCACGAGGTGCAACTCACCGCGAGCGAGCGCGGGCTTGAAGACATTGCCGATATCCAGACCGCCTTCGCCGCCGCCCTGGCCAGCGCCGACAATGGTATGCAGTTCGTCGATGAACACAACCAGACGGTCCTGGTTCTCGATGATCTCGTCCAGCACCTGCTTGACGCGTTCCTCGAACTCGCCACGATACTTCGCGCCTGCCACGACGCTATTGATATTCAGTTCGACCACCCGCTTGCCACGTAGCACTTCCGGCACCTGGTCCTGAGCAATGCGTTGCGCAAGGCCTTCGACAATAGCGGTCTTGCCCACACCGGGCTCGCCGATCAGCACCGGATTGTTCTTGCGCCGCCGCGCGAGCACTTCAATGGTGGTTTCAATTTCCTTGTCACGGCCGATCACCGGATCCAGCTTGCCTTGACGCGCAAGCGCGCTGAGATCGCGCGCGTACTTGTCGAGCGTGGGCGTGGTCGAGCGGCCCTCCATCTTGCCGTCTTCGGCACCCTGGCCGACCACCTTGACTGCTTTTTGCCGCAGCGATGGCGACGACAGCCCGAGCTTGCGCAGCAATTCACCTGCAAAGCCGTCTTCTTCCTCGACGAGCCCAATCAGAATGTGTTCCGGTCCGACGTAGCTGTGACCCAGTTCCTGCGACGCCTTCAACGCGTTTTCCAGTGCACTTTTGGCGCGCGGCGACACGCCGATCTGCTCGTTGTCGCTCGGCTCCTTACGGGTGCCGCGCGGCGCCGTCTGGTCGATGGTCTTCTTGATCTCTTCGGGATCGAGCTTGAATTCCCGCAGGACTTCCTGCACGACATTGTTATCGGCGAGCGCCAGCAACAGGTGTTCCGTATCGACTTCGTTCTTGCCGTATTCGACGGCTGCTTGCGCCGCAGCTTGCAGGCGGTCCAAACCGCTCTGGCTCAGGTACGTCTGCAGGTCCACCGCTTCACGCGCCCGGCGATGACGGCGTGTCCGGCCACCCGACTGTCCGCCCGCTGAATCGCCGATTTGTCCGCTACCGGTGCCTGTGTCCTGATCCGCGCCGCCGGATTGTCCGGGCGCGCGTCTAATGCGTGACCGGCTGCCGCGGTCGTCTTCCATCTGCGGCCACATGTCGTCGAACAGACTTTCGAAAAGTCCGCCGTGAAAGAGGGATTCGAGCGGCGACAGGCGGCGCTGATTACGCGCCATGAACTCCATGTAGTGCTGATCGCACAGCATCAGCTGACGGCGTTGGCCGTTTTCGGTGATCGTGATCTGCGAGGTTGCTGGCTTTCCACAAACACTGCACTCGGCCATGATGATCTCCTGTCCGTCCGTGAGCGCATCGCTTTGCGGGCGGGTAATGGGTGGGTGGAAAATCTCTGTTCCGCTGCTTATTCCGATGCCGCCCCTGTTTGCGCGCCGGGCTTCATCGAGACCGCGGAAGCTGACCGGTTGTTCACGACAGGCATGACTGCGGAGTGCGGATCTTCACTTGATCTCGATGCGCCGCTTCGGTGCCGGTTCTCCGGCCGCTTTGGGAACGCGCAGCGTCAGCACGCCGTTTTCGAATCTGGCCTCTACCCGATCGAGATCGACGCCTGCGGGCAGTGGGACCGCGCGCTGAAAGTGTCCAAACGACCGCTCGACGCGATAGCATCCTTGTTCTTCGCTCGTCGATTCCAGGCGCTTTTCGCCACTGATGATCAGCATGTCTTCAACCACTTCGAGCTCGACGTCGTCACGGGTCATGCCTGGCAATTCGGCGACGATACGCAGTGCGTCGCCTTCGTCGGTAACATCGATCCGCGGTTGAAACTCGCTGGCGCTGAAGTCGTCGAACCAGCTTCCGAGCGGTCCACGGCCGCCGAACGGATCGCGTATCAGTTCGGCCAACAGATGAATCGGATCGGGC
This sequence comes from Paraburkholderia sp. 22098, assembly GCF_052045935.1. Lineage (NCBI taxonomy): Bacteria > Pseudomonadati > Pseudomonadota > Betaproteobacteria > Burkholderiales > Burkholderiaceae > Paraburkholderia > Paraburkholderia sp. 22098. The sequence goes on from NZ_JBQEPV010000018.1 coordinate 103,625, forward strand.
AGCGGCCAGGTGGCAGCTGAAAGTGCTACCGGCGCAGCAGCGGCTGCCGCCGGTGCAGCGTTACCCGTTTGCGTGCCGCCAGTCTGCTGCGCAGTTGACCTCGCGCTTTGCTGACTGGTGTTCGGCGCGCCGGCGCCCCCCGATGCGCTCTGTTGCGCGGGGTGCGAGCGCAAAAACCGGAACGGGTTCCATTTGTCGAGATCGAGAAGCATGTGATTCTCCCTTCGTGAGGTACGCCAGTGCCAGACCTGAGGCTGGACCACTGGAGGAGACGGACGGTCCACTCGATCTCCGGATGCGAGGTTTGCCGCGGGCGTGACCTTTTGACCCACGACGAGTCCCTACAGCGGTGAGCTTACGGATGCAATGGCGCGTGTGGCTCGCCGGTCAGGCCGTCATGGTGCCAGGCACGCGCAGTGATGCCGACTACGAAAAGCAGCGCGCCCGTGAACAACGCATACACGCCGATCAGCCAGACAAGCGTCAGCGCGCCGGCGCCCGGAAAGACCAGCACGAAGATGCCGAACAGCACGGCGAGCACTCCGGTGAGCACCAGCATCCACGCATTGCGCAGACGCCTATGCAGCCGGGTTGCCGCGATCAGATCGAGTACGCCGGTGATGATCGCGTTTGCGCCGATGACGGCGATCAGCACGAGCGTGGTAAGTCCCGGCACTAACGCGGCTATCACACCAGCTGCGACGCTGCAGATACCCAGCAGCAAGAGCACCCACCATGTGCCGTGCGTCGAGCGGTAGCGGATGGCCGCAACGATCGTGACAATGCCGCCGGCAATTGCGTAGGCACTGAAGAGAGTGATGAGCAGTAGCAGAGTAAGACCCGGCCAGAACAGCGCCAGCATGCCGAACAGCAGCGCTACCGTGCCGCGCAGAATGAGCATCCACCAGGCGCGCCCAAGTAGTTCATCCATGTGGGACTCCGAGCCGTAACGTCAGTTAATGAACTTCAGTCTAGGCTCCGCGCATCTGCGATTCTTTCGCGTTTCTGCCATGTGTTTCGCAATTCTGCGTTGAGTCAGGACGCATGGCGAACAGCATCCAGATTGGTATCCGGATGCACCGAAATGACCCGATCCATCACCGCGTCTTATAGCGGCTCGCCGTGAGGAGTTCTAACATGAACTTTGCAGCGCACGGTCCGTGCATTGCGTCATTCATGACATTCTTGTGGCACAGGACCGGTCGGTATCGTTTTCAATCGTCGTGTCAAACGTCGTGCCGGATTGCCCAGCAATGAAACTGCGCTCCGTCAACGAAGCCGGTTGCTTCTGCCCATATTACGAACCCGCCTTAAGCAGCCTTCAATTCGGCCTAAGCTTAGGTATGCGCCGCGGCATAAGGAGACTTTGCTCATCATGAAGCAAGCAATAGATTCGACTCCTGATCACGGGTCACGCTGCCAACCGATGAACGTCGCTTTCACCAATGGCGAGCTGAATCTGGTGCATGGATTTCGGCTCGTTATACCCACGGGCAACACTGTTGTGCAGGCTGTGGGCTCCGACGACCTCGGAACGAGTCACTCGATTCTCATAAGTGCTCCATTTGTCGCAGTTATTACTGGGGCGGCGCAGTTGGCCACGAACGCTGACAACGATCCCAGCGGATGGCTTATCGCACTTAGACCGAGCGTACTGGGCCAAGTCTCGCAAGATGCGTTTGGGGCCCTCCCGAAATGGTCCGAGTCTTGGGATCCCTTCTTGCGGGAGGCTGCGGATACATTGAGTGCTTTAGCGAATGCGGATGTTTTCGACGCTGCGTGCGCCGACGCTTTTGCCGATGTCATTTCGGTGCACATCGCTGTCCGTTACGGGCACTGTGCTGGTGCGATCGAGCCGGACATGCCTATTACGCGTCAAATGCTGGCTCGCATTCAAGCCTTCGTTCACGACAACATCGCCGAAACCATTCTGGTCGAGCAACTCGCAGTTCTGGTAAACATGAGTGTTTCAAAGTTTGCACGCGTTTTCAAAACGGCGACAGGAAGCCCGCCCCATCTGTACGTGACACTCGAACGAGTGAAATTTGCGAGAGCGATGTTGTGCGAGGAGACCATTCCGTTGGTCGACGTTGGCGCACGCGCGGGATTTCAGACGCAGCAGCATTTCACCGACGTGTTCCATAGATATACCGGTGTGACGCCGCGCGCATTCCGGCTTTCCCACCGGAGATCCGGTAATTAATTCGTTTAGCGAAGTTGCGAACAGGTAACAACCGCTGTACTTCTGCGATCGCGATTGATGCCCCCGTAGCGGCGGACCTATGCGGGTTCGCCTTGATTTATGACCCGCGAACCTGTCAGTAATCGACGGTGATCCGGTTGTCGACCCGCATCACACCGGGGGCAAGCCATGCTACCCGCTCGGCCTCCTCGCGCTCGGCCCACGAGCGGACCGTGCCGCGCAGGACGACATTATTGCCATCGGCCTCCACAGTGATGTTCTGTGCGTCGACTTCCGCGTTGCGCTTGAACGCGTCCTCGATCTTGCGCTTGAGGTCGTCGGGCTCGACCTTCGGCTTGATCTCAATCTCGTTCGTCAGGCCGGTTACGCCGCTCGCCCGTAGCGCCGTATCTGCCGCGCGGCGGCGCTGATAGTCCCATTCGACTTCGCCCTTCAGCGTCACATCTCCGTCCCTGACAACCACCTTGATGGTGTCCGCCGCATCAGGCAATTCGACCTGCAGTTGGGCAATGATCTCGCGCACGATCTCCGGATCGGGCGGCCTGTTGATCAAAGGCAACCGCACCTCCACATCGTTTGCAACACCCCTCACGCCGCGCACGCGCGTCGCGTCCTCTTCGGCCTTGCGCCTCTGCCGGAAGCTGCGCGCGAAACCGGACAATGTGACCGCACCGTCCTTGACCGCAACCCCGATATCCGATGCATCAATGTCCGGGTCCCACTTCAGTTCGTTCTCTACGTCTCGCTTGAGGTCTTCGTCGGCGCTCATCACGCTCCTCGTCGGTTTGTTGATGGACTAACGCGCGCACGCGGACCACGCCCTACTCCACACGCATCGGTCCGCAATAGGGCAACGGTATGACGCGCCGGGCCCATTTTCTTCCGTACGCCTGCGCAGTTTTGCGCAATGCCACCTTACGTTCACATTCGAAAGCCGCGCAGCACAGCGCAGAGATCCGACACGTCTTCGCAGGAATGAGGAAGAAGTGCAACCGTCAAGAACCTAGTCTTGAGGTCATCGTCATCGCGACAATGACCCGTCCACATTCCAGGGTGCGCGCCGGGCGCGACATGCACGGTTGGCTGACACCGCTGCTGTTTTGCGGCGCGGTCGACATCTTGCGCGCGGCACTGAGCATGAGTGCAACCGTCTTGCCGCGTAAGCGGTCTGCGCTTATTTCCAGAGAAAAGGAGCAAATCGATGAGCGATTTAGTCGTTGTAAGCTTTAAAGGCGAAGAAACGGCCGACCAGGTGTTGACCAAACTCCAGCAGATGCAAAAGGAGCACCTGATCGACCTTGAGGATGCCTGTGTTCTGGTCCGCAGCGCGAATGGCAAGGTACACCTCAAGCAAGCCGTCGATCTCGTCAAGATCGGCGCGCTCAGTGGCGCGGCGTGGGGTGGCCTGTTTGGTGCGCTGGTTGGGCTCATGTTGCTCAATCCGCTCGCCGGACTGGCTACAGGCATGGCCATCGGCGTTGGTACGGGCGCGCTGTCGGGCGCGCTCTCGGACTATGGAATCGATGATGATTTCATGCGTTCGACGGGCAAGAACATCGAGCCGGGTTCGTCGGCACTCTTCATCCTCGTGCGTCAAGTGAATTTCGACAAGGTCCTGCCTGAACTGAAGCCTTTCGGCGGAAAGGTATTGAAAACGTCTCTCACCAACGATCAGGAGGAACGCCTGAAAAAGGCACTAGAGAGCTTGAACAGCAGCGGCACGACAGCATAAGCATCACTGCGCTGCATCACGGTCGTGGTCGTGAGTTGTGTCGAAGCTCGCAGTTGGGTCGGATCGACACCCGGACGCGGAGTACGAACGGAAGTGCGATCCGGACATCGCTTCCAACCCCGCGCGAACCCATGCAAGCTGACCATGCCGCCCTTGAGCGTCACCTCGGTATCTGATGGCCTGCGGGAAAGCGTCAGCACAGCAAAAGCTCGCGCATCCCGCGGATGCCTTCCTGGAGAGACACGATGAGCATTGCATTAATTGGCGCCACCGGCCGCACCGGCCGGTTAGTCGCGGAAAAATTGCACCGCGCGGGCATTCCGTTTCGTGCATTGCTGCGCGACGAGACGCAGCGGGCCCACTTCGAAAGCCTCGGCGGGAGCCCCGTGATCGTCGACCTGACGCAGGACTTTTGCGCGGCGCTTGCGGGGGTTAATACGGTTATCTTTGCCGCTGGCTCCGCTGAATCCGAGGGCGCCGAGCAGGAGCGTCAGATCGACCGGGACGCAATCATCAAGGCGGTCGATTGCGCAAAGCAGTATGGCGCGGACCGCTTCATCGTCGTCAGCACGTTGCTGGCATACGCCCCTGAATCCGCTCCAGATGCGCTTCGGCATTACGCCCAGATGAAGCGCGCATCTGACGATTATCTGATCGGCAGTGGACTCGATTATCTTGTGCTGCGTCCCGCCACACTGACTATGGAGCCCGGTACCGGGAAGATTGAGATCGTGGCCGACGCGCAGTCCGCTCGTGCTCCCGTTGCGCGCGAGGATGTTGCCGATGTCGCGCTTGAAGCGCTCAGGATCGGCCTTGTCAACACGATCGTCGGATTTGCTGGTGGCAGCAAACCGATCGACGACGCGTTGGCCGCGCTTCATTGACGTTGCGCGCCGCTCATGCCAGATCGTCGCGCCATAGGCGGTGACGCAGGCCGCCAGTTGCGTCGAGCACTCACACGCGCGCAACGGCGCGAACGTCCGGGCGAACATTCCGACAATACGAACTAGACTGAAATGTCGGCCGCCTGCCCGCGAGAACAAAGCCGTGCGGCCCGTCGCGATGGAGAACTCCCATGCCGAAGACCGTTTTCTCAGCCGAGCAGATTCGCGATGAAGCGCAAAGTCGCGTGGCAAAAATTAGCGCGAATACGCCGGAAGAACTGCGCGTGCGCATACCGCTGCCCGAACGGCACCCGCCCGATGCCGCCGGCAGGAACTGGAACATGGTGCCGCTCAACGAGAAGGGCACCGACTTCACCCACGAGGTCCGGCGCATCGTCGAAGACATGCGCACCGAGTTCGTTCTGCCGGATTGACGCTGCAACGCCGCAGGATCGCGTGAGCGGTTCCGTTGAACGAGGTCGGGCACACAACGGCTTGTATGGTCGGGCGATGAGTTCGGAGAGTGAACCGGACGATCTGTGCGCGGCACTCACGCTGTACGCCGATGACGGCGGCGTGGAACTCGACCGGAACGCAGCCGGACATGCGTTGGGTCGTTGCAGAGGACCAGACCCGGCCCGATGAAGCGATAGACCGCGCGGCGGCAGGATCGCGACAGATCTGGGCAGAAACCGGAAAGAAGCGTGCGCGGACCATGGCTAGAGTGGCTAGAAGCGGAATCAGGACAATGTGATCCGACGCCGACGCCGACGCCTGGAAGCGTCCATGGCAGTACTTTTCGGGCCGATTCAAAAACGCAAGGAGCGAATTCATGCCGGATACGGAAACCACGTTTGCTGCCGCCGGGCAGCACGACGATCAGATCCCGCTGCGCAAGCTCTTCGAACCCGTCAAGGTGGGGCCGTACAACCTGCGACATCGTGCCGTGATGGCGCCGCTGACGCGTTCGCGCGCGAGCCGGCCAGGCAACATACCGTCTCAGCTCAACGCCTGCTATTACGCGCAGCGGGCATCGGCCGCGCTCATCATCAGCGAGGCGACGCAGGTGTCGATGCAAGGACAGGGCTATGCGTGGACGCCCGGGATTCACAGTCGCGAGCAGGTCGAAGGCTGGCGGCTCGTGGCGAACGCCGTGCACGAGGCGGGCGGGTTGATGTTCATGCAGCTCTGGCACGTCGGACGCATATCGCACCCTTCGTTGCAGCCTGATGAAATGCTGCCTGTTGCGCCGTCTGCGCTCCAGCCGAAAGCGGAGGCGTTCATCGAGAATGAGCGCGGCGAAGGTGTCCTCGCGCCCTGCGTCACGCCCCGCGCGCTGCAGATCGAAGAGATGCCATACCTCGTGCGCCAGTATTTCAGGGGTGCGCGCAACGCAAAGGCTGCCGGTATGGACGGCGTCGAAGTGCACGCAGCGAACGGGTATCTGCTCGACCAGTTCCTGTTGTCGGGCACAAACCGCCGCACGGACGAATATGGCGGGTCGAGCGAGCGCCGGGCCAAGCTGCTGTTTGAGGTGATCGAGACGGTTTGCGAAGTCTGGGGGCCCGAAAGGGTGGGCGTGCGGCTTTCCCCTCTCGGCAGCTTCAACGACATGCATGACGACGATCCCGAGGCGACGTTCTCGTACATCATCGAGAAACTCAATCGATACCGGCTCGCTTATTTGCACATCGTCAATCCCGCGCTGGCGGCGACCGGTGAGGACGGCACTTTCACGGAGCGTGCGAAACGCATGAGCGAGATGATACGGCGCACCTATCGCGGTGTGCTGATGGTCGCAGGCGGGTTCGACGGCAGCAGTGCGGAAAGATGGCTCGAGGATGGCAACGCGGACGTGATCGCGTTCGGACGCCCGTTCATCGCCAATCCCGATCTCCCCGAACGCCTCCGGTTGCATGCTCCGCTCAATTCGCCGGACCCGTCCACGTTCTACGGAGGCGGAGAGCGCGGATACACCGACTATCCGTCGCTTGCGCAGGAGCGCGGGGAGGCCCCACGGTCCGTCATCGACGGGCGTTGGAGATAGACCGTCGTTGACCGGCGAGCCCGCTGACGTCACGCGACGATTTGCGATGGCCGCAGAGTCGGCGATCGATCATTGCTGAGAGGCGCACCATGGTTGGGACTACCTGGGTTGTCGTTGCCGACGGCAGCCGTGCACGAATCTTCGAGACACCGGGACTTAAACTGGAATTGCGGGAAATCGAAGACCTCGTCAATGTCGGCCCAAGTGGACCGGCGCTGAGCGAGAAGGATCGCGAAAAGTTCGCGAAGACCGTCGCCGACTATATCGAACTGGGGCGACTCCATCAGCGGTATCAGCGATTGCGATTAGCCGCCGAGCCGAAGTTTCTCGGGATGCTGCGCGCGCGCCTGAGCGAGGAGACGCGTCAGATGATTTTCGAAGAGATCAACGAAGACCTCTCGGCCCTCGATGCGCGCGCAGTTGAAGCGCACCTGCGAAGTCACTGACGGCGAACTGCACGGTCGCAGGCCGCAGCAAATACGTCAAGCCGTCAGAGCGTCGGGCCTGCACGCGGGCGTGTTCTCTCTGGTTCGCGGCGGCGGCTAACCCCAATACCGTCGCTTCGATACAACAGCGATTCGAGCCGTGGGATGAAGCACGGAAGCGCTGCGCCTTGTGGGCTGGGACACCACCAGAATTGTGGCGAAATTGTGGCGAATTACTTCGGAAATACGCAAAGGTCCAATCCAGACCGGAAATGAAGTGCGCCGCCTGGACGGTTTTATACTCGCCCCGCTGTCTTCTGACGCAATCCCAACACGCTCGAGTTATTTCATGAAAAAGATTCGCATCGCCCTCGCTGTCTCCGTTGCGCTTGCCGCGACGGCCGCCCACGCACAGACCTCGGTCACGCTGTACGGCCTCATCGACGCCGGTATCACGTACACGAATAACGTCGGCGGAAGCAGCCGGGTTGCACTGGCGAGCGGCAACATCAGCGGTAGCCGCTTCGGCCTGCGTGGCACGGAAGATCTCGGTGGCGGCCTGAAGGCCGTCTTCGTGCTCGAAAATGGCTTCAACGTCAATAACGGCACGCTCGGCCAGGGTGGCCGGATGTTTGGTCGCCAGGCGTATGTCGGCCTGAGCAGCAACAGTTTTGGCACCGTCACGTTGGGCCGCCAGTATGACTCCATGGTTGATTTCGTCGCACCGCTGTCTGCCACGGCGGGCCCGTTCGGTGACTCGGGTTTTGCGCATCCGTATGACAACGACAACCTGCAACATAGCGTTCGCTTCAACAACGCGGTCAAGTTCACCAGCCTTGACTATGCGGGCTTCAAGGCTGGCGGTATGTATGCGTTCAGTAACACCCAGACCGGCTTTGCTGTCGATCGTGCTTACAGCGCGGGCGCCAGCTACAAGTTCGGCGGCTTGAACGTGGCTGCCGCCTACCTGCAGATCAATGGTTCGGGCGCTTCGAATCCGAATACGACGGGTGCCGCTGATCCAACCGAGTTCAAGGGTGGCCTGACGTCGGATGTACAGCGTACGGCTGGTGCAGGCGTGAGCTACGGCTTCGGCCCAGCGACGGTCGGCTTTGTTTACACGCACAGCCAATATCAGAATACGAACGCGTTCGGGCTGAAAAATGGTGGCGCTCATTTCGACAACTACGAACTCAATGGCAAGTACGCAGTTACGCCAGCGCTCATGCTCGGCGTTTCTTATGCCTACACCGATGCGCATCTGAGTGGTGCAACGTCGTTCGGCGCCGATCCGAAGTGGAATCAAGTCAACGCGATTGCGCGCTACTCGCTGTCGACGCGTACGGAGCTGTATGCCGAAGCTATGTACCAGCATGCAACCGGCAACAAGAACGTCGCAGTCATGTACAACGCAGGTGGCGCTTCATCGACGGGCAATCAGGTCATGGGTTCGGTCGGTATACTCACCCGCTTCTAAGGAAGTCTGGCGCACAGGGTTAGCGAGTTAGCCCTGTGTTAGCGCAAGAGCCGTGTGCGCCGGCGAGCCGCCCGCCGGCGCAGATTCACCTTGGGCTCGGGCACAGCGCACTTCAACGAAGACTCTTCGGAGTCGTCGGGAATCACTCGATAAAGTCTATCGTCCTCTCAACGCGATTCTGAATGCGCCTGCGTTTTGTCCGATATTCGTTTGGCATCGGCAAAGTTTGTGGACTACGCTCCCCTTTGCTATGCGACATTAAAGCGTGGCTGACTCACGAAGTCACAAATTCGCGGACTTTCGTGCACCCCTTCTGCACGTGCCTGCCGACGCCGGGCAAAACTACTGCTTGGTGAAGCGTTTCGCCAGTTAGTTTCGCCAATTAACTAGCTAACGAACGACGAGCTTTCTCGCATCCTGTGAGCCAAAGCTAATAGCACCGACGGCCCTCTTTCTTCCATCGCTCGTTTCCGCAAACAGCGGCAGCCCTATCGCTGCACCGATTCTCTAATTCCATTCCGTTTGAATTGGGCGTCTCATCCCGCCAGGCAATGGGCCCCTGCGCTGAGATGGTTCGCGCCAGATTGGGTAACAAGGAGATTATCGTGAAGATCAAACCATTCAGCATTCTCTCAGCAACCGCCGTGGCGCTTCTCTTACTCAGCGGCGCCGCGCAAGCCGAGGGTCCCGGTGGACACGACAGCCACGAGGGACACGACGGACACGGCGGCCCACGCGGCCTTTGTTCGAACGCAACGCTCAGAGGCCCGTATGCATTTACCGGTCACGGTGAAATTATCGGATTGATAGGACCGAATAATAAAGTCGCTCCCTATGCGTCCACGTTGATTCTTGATGACGTCGCCCTCGTGACGTTCGATGGCACGGGCGGCTTCACGCGCACCGACTTCGGCATGATCGGCGGGCTGCCGAAAGGGGGCCTCACGACGTTCAATCCAAACCAGAACGGAACATACTCGGTGAACTCCGATTGCACCGGCACCATGAAAATCATTTATACCGCCGGGGGAGCCGTGCCGGCGGGTGTCGAGACTGACCTGAACATGGTCATCGCTGCGGATGGGACGCTCGTCGAATCCGTTGTTTACAGGGCGGTCACTGTCTCTGGCGCGAGCGGAGACAACTCGGTAACGTGCCCGCAATATTGCGAGCAGGCTGTGCAAGAAAATTTTGAGGGGAAGAAAATCGTTGTCTACGGCTTCCGCTAATCGGGTTCCAGATGGGCTCACGCTTGCTGAGGCGCTTGCCATGAGCGGCGCTGAGCCCAGCCTTGGGCGAAAGTTCCTGGTCCTTTGCTTCCGCACCGTCTGCCTGACGATAGGGTCGCTTCCTCGACCTCTCGCACTCGTCTAAATTCTTGTGCAACCCCGGCGAAATACAGCCAGGTGAAAGTCAACGTTCACGGACTCGACGCAATCAGTTGCACATTGATAGTCCGGCAGGTTGTTGCGTTACCCATCATCGCGGGGAGACGGCGATCACGGCAGGCACAATGAGGTCGAACATGTGCTTCTCGTCAGCTTCGACGGTTTGCACGAGTAGTAGATAGCCTGAAGCGAAACCGCCTTTGCGACATCGACGAGCCAGAACTCAGATCGTCCCAAACAATGCCCTCGGCCGATCCTTTAGCGTGCCCGCCAGCAACCGCAACGCGCTCACGAGCTGATCGCGGCTCGATGCACACGCGAGATTGATACGCACGCCATGCTCGATTTCCGAGCGATCCACCGCGAACGCCGACGACGGCATGACCACCACGCCGCGCGCCTTCGCGTTGGCTGCAAAATCATCGGCGCGCCAGGGCGGCGGCAGCTTCAGCCAGACGAACATGCAGGCGGGATCGGTCTGTAGCAACGACTGCGGCAACAACTCCCGCGCGAGCGCCTGACGCGCGCGAATCTCCGCGAGTTGCGCATCCATGATGTGGCGCGCGGTACCGTCCTCGATCCAGATCGACGCGATCAGCATCGACATCGGCGCGGGCATCCACGCGGTAGTGCGCACGGCCTCCGCGCACAGCGCGGAACTGTCGGGCGGACTCGCCAGATAGCCGAGCCGCAGCCCGGGCGCGAGAATCTTCGACGTCGCGGCGATATGAAAGGTCAGCTCCGGACACAGACTCGCGAGTGTCGGCAGACGCTGAGACACCAGTGGTCCATATACGTCGTCTTCGATGATCGCGACACCGTGCCTGCGCGCGATGTCGACGAGCGCCATCCGGCGCTCGAGACTCATCGTCGTGACAGTCGGATTCTGCAGATTGGGCACCGTGAAGATCGCCTTGACCGGCATGCGCCGGCATGCGGCGTCGAGCTCATCTGTCAGCAGGCCGTCGGCGTCGCTCGGAATGCCGACGATCTCGAACTGGAACACGGGCGCAAGCGCCTTCAGCCCGTAGTAGGTGAGCCGGTCGGCGAGGATCACGCCGTCCGTGCCGATCAGACTGTTCAGCACGGCATACAGGCCGTGCTGCGCGCCGCTCGTGACGACCACGTGCGCGGCATCCGGCGTAAATCCGGGCGCCGCCATCCAGCGTGCGCCAGCCGCGCGCGCCCATTCGGGGCCTTGTGGCGGCTGGTATTCCTGCAATTGCGCATAGCGTGGATCGCGTGGCAACTCGGCGAGCGTGCGCGCCAGACACTCCAGAAATTCGCCCGTGGCCGGCCGGTTCACCGTCAGGTCGATGGCGGCATTGTTCGTCGCGCGCGCCGGTTCAACGCTCGGCATCGCGCCGCCCGTCACCAGCGAGCCGCGTCGCTTGCTGCCGATCACCAGCCCGCGCAACTGCAATTCCTTGTAGGCACGCGACACCGTCGACACGTTGATGCCCAGTTCAGTCGCCAGTTGCCGCTGCGGCGGCAGACGGCTGCCGGGCGGATAGATGCCGCTGCGGATTTCGCTCTCGATGGAGCTAGACACTTCGATGTAGGTCGATCGCTTCGCCTGCTCCGGCGCGCCGTTGGCCGCGCGGGCTGCGTCTTTGCCAGAAGCCATAAGATCAACTGTCTCCATACAAACCGGCTTTGTCCGCAATTGTGCGGAGGTGTGGCGATTCTATACCAGACACGCCCGAGCGTATGCCTACCTGACGGTCCCGACGTGGTCGTGGACAGCGGCGAAGATTGTGCCCGTCTTCATCCAGGGAAAATGCCAGGACCACACAACAGCCGTTTTAATTGCACACAAAAATTTATTGTGTGATTCTAGATGCCAGAGTTTGACTGGTAGCGAGCGTGTCGCGACGCCGCCAGGCATCGTTCGGGAATCAGACAGCAGGAGTGTTCCAGTGCGTGTTACGCAGTCCACGGTCTCCGAGGCACCGCCCAAACCCGGCGCGGCTTTACGTCAACGGCACGTCGCGATGATCGCGATGGACGCCAGTAATGTCTGAGATCGCCATCGTCGGCGCGGGATTCATCGGCCTTGCCAGCGCTGCTTCGTTGATGCGCGACGGACATCGGGTCACGCTATTCGATCCGTCCGGCGTCGGGCAAGGCGCATCGTTCGGCAACGCAGGGACGTTCGCGCATTACGCGTGCATTCCGGTGAACAACCCGTCTGTGTTCCGTGACCTGCCGCGCTACCTGTTTTCAGGCGACAGCCCGTTCAGGCTGCGTTACCAATACCTGCCGCACCTGGTGCCGTGGCTCGCGCGCTTCATGATGAGTTCGCTGCCGCGCCGCTATGAGGCGAGCGCGGGCGCGCTCGCTGCGCTGCTCGCGCAAGCGCAGGAAGGCTATGCGCCGTTGCTGGCGAATGCCGAACTCGCGCGCTTCGTGCGGTCACGTGAATGCCTGTATCTCTACTCCAGCGCAGCTACGTTCAACGCGGCGCGTCCCGCGCTCGATCTACGCAAGAAACTCGGTGTCATCTTCGACGTGCTGGACGGCAACGATATTCGCGCGCTCGAACCATCGCTCGCGCCGATTTTCGAGCGCGGCGTGCTGTTCAGCGACAGCTGGCATTTCTCGGATCCGCAAGGCTTCCTGCAAGCGCTTTTTGAGCAACTGGCAGCGCAAGGACTGACGCTGCAGCGTTCGACTGTCAGCGCGGTGCAGCCTTCCGGCGATGGCGCAAGCGTGACGGCCGATGGAGTCACTCGGAGCTTTGGTCATGTGGTCATCGCTACGGGCGCGCGCTCAGCGCAGTTCGCCCGGCAATGCGGCGACGTCGTGCCGCTCGACACCGAGCGCGGCTATCACGTGCGTTATCCGGGCGCGCAGCAACTCATTTCGCGGCCTGTCGGCTGGGCCGAGCGGGGCTTTTACATGACGCCGATGAGCGACGGCATCCGCGTCGCGGGAACCGTCGAACTGGGCGGCTTCAGCGACACGCGCAACCGCTCGTTGCTCGACCTGTTGACGTTTTCATCGCGACGCGCGTTGCCTCTGCTCGAAACGCCGGACACCAGTTGGCTTGGCTTTCGTCCGACCTTGGCCGACGGTGTGCCGGTGCTCGCGCGCTCACGTGCAAGCGAGCGTGTGATCTATGCATTCGGTCACCAGCATCTTGGGCTCACGCTGGCTGGCGTGAGCGGGCGAATCGTCGCGGACCTGGTTGCGCGTCGTGCGCCTCCCCTCGATCTTGCGCCGTATGCGGCGACGCGTTTTGGCATCTAGCGAAGGACCAGACTGCGGACAACTCACCGGACACAGCAGCGACAGGTTTCAGTTTCATCTACCCATACGTGGGACGGTTTCGACGCGTCGCGCATCGAACCGCTCGTTCGACATAACGCGCGACGTGACATCTCGCAAGGAGCTCATCATGAATCGCCGCAACTGGCTGTTGAATTTTGCCGTCTGCCTACTCGGCGCGCAGACGCCGTTTGCGTCGGCAGCCGATCCGGAAGTCGTCGAGATCGGCTTTGTCGGGCCATTAACGGGCCCTGTTGCACGGGTTGGGAAAGACCTGCAGTACGGTGCGCAACTGGCGATCGACGAAGAAAACGCACGACATCCCACTGTCGGCGGGAAGCCCGTCAAATTCGTGCTCGACGTGCAGGACGATCAGGCCGATCCGCGCGTTGCGATCCAGGTCGCGCAGAAGCTGGTCGACGATGGCGTGGTCGGCGTAATAGGCCATTACAACTCGGGTTGCAGCATTCCGGCGTCGACGGTCTATCACCAGGCAAATGTCGCGATGATCACGCCGGGTTCGACCAATCCGCAATTGACCAAGCAGGGCTACAAGAACGTGTTTCGCACGATGGGCCACGACGGCATCGGCGGCGTGGTCGCAGGACATTTCGTGGTGGAGCAGATGAAGGCGAAGCGGATCGGCATCATTGACGACCGCACGGCGTTCGGCCAGGGTCTCGCGGACGCCTTCGAGAAAGGCGCCAAAGAAGCAAACGGCAACATCGTAGTTCGCGAATTTACGAACGACAAAGCGGTCGATTTTCGCGCCATCCTGACGACGTTGAAAAGCAGGAACGTCGATCTGATTTTCTTTGGTGGCCTAGATGAACAGGGCGCCATGCTGATCAAGCAGATGCGCTCTCTGGGCATGAACGCGCAACTGTTCGGCGCGGGCGCGTTGAAGAGCAATGCGTTCCTGCAGATCGCCGGCACCGCGGGCGACGGCACGCAGGATCTGGAACCCGGTCCCGCGCTCGACAAGCAGCCGGCCGCGCTCGAGTTCGGCAAGCGTTACAAGGCACGCTTCAATCAGGACGTGGAACTGTACGCGCCGTTTGCGTATGACGCTGCGCTCGCGATGCTCAAGGCGATTCACACGGCGAATTCGCTCGACCGCTCGAAGATCGTCGATAGTCTGTCGAAGGTCAACGTTACGGGCGTGACCGGACAGATCGCGTTTGACCCGTACGGCGATCTGATCAAGCCGCCGTACACGCTGTTCCAGGTTCAACAGGGTCAATGGAAGAGCATGAAAACGCTGGGAGGGAGCGGCGCCTGAAATGCGCAATTACACACCTACACGACATGTCGGCGGCGTCTAATGTGCTTGCTCTTCGCAACCGCGACGAGCCATAAAGATCCGCACTGGTCTGCTCGCAGTTCACCGTGTCTGCGAACAGCCAGGTGTGGCGGTGAGAAAAGTTACTCGTCCAACGAGGACGCCTGCGCAATGTCCTTATATGGCTTGCCCGACTCGAGTTCTTTCATCGTCTCGACGGGCTTGTTGTAGTACTTGTCCAGAACGGCCTGGGCCGTGGCCGGAGACGGCGGCTCAGAATTGCGTCGCTCAGGCGCCTGCCGCCTGATAGTGGATGGATCGGCTCTGCTCTGCCCGCCGAGCGGCTTGCCCTCTATAGTCTGGTTGTCCCCGAACTTACCAAAGCGGCTCAGCCGTTCGAACTCGGAGGAAGAACCGCCATCACTGCGCTTGACGCGCGCATAGGAGCCGCCGAACTCGCCGGGCTGACCAGGGAGATCCGTCTGATTCAGAGAATGTATGCCGCCAGGCGGGTGATATTCGACTTCATTCGATCCAAGCGGTCTGGTTGGCTTGGGTGGCTTGGGCGCACTGCCCAATTTCTGCTGGCCGAGGGCCTTCTCAAGTTTCTTTCCTGCCAGTTGCGGATTCTGCTCCTTAAAGGCGCTGACATCCGCTTCATGTTTTGCCAGCTTAGCCTGATGGTCTGCGTTTCGCTGAGCCATCTCATCAGCGGAGAACTTCTTCGTATATGTGCTCTTGACGACAAATCCGCCACCCTCCTGGAACGCAACGTCCTTATGTGCCTTTCCCGCTTCGAGTTTCGGCTGCAGCTTGGTTTCGACACCCACGTTTCCGGTGCCTTTGAACTTCTGCGCGGCCTTTGCAACGAGGAACAGGCGGCCAGAGGAAGCGCGCGGACTGGTCGGTGAAGGTGGCAAAGCGGCCAGCGCCGGATTCCTGGCGCGCGCTGACGGTGATGTACTCAACGGCTCAGACGAGCCCGTGGACGAATGTTGCGTGACGCTCGACGTGTTGATCGTCAAATTGGGTTTCGTTTTAATACTGGACACAGCTAGCTCCTTGTTCGAGACGAGTCCTCCAGCCAGTTCTGCAGTCTCAGCAGAGCGAGCGCAGACACGTGAGGGCGCGAGTCAAGACTAGCGGACGTTGTCGAGATACGGCGCGTAGCCGCGAAGCTGCCCTACGCAGACGCGAAGCAACCGCAACGGAATTCGAAGCGCTCGCCGTGGATGTCGATCCCGATCCTGGTCAACCACGCAGGTTGGTCACACTTCCGGACGCGCCGAACCAAACAGCAATCCGCAAAATGCGATCTGAACGCATGCTTCAACAGCCTTGCGCCCGTAAACCTTCGCACTTCGAATCGACTATCGACTGGATGTCTTCGATTGAAAAATTAAGGTAGCGTCCGCTTTATTGTCCTTGTCAGATAGCTACCAGCGCACGTCGCTGTGACAGATAAATAACGCACACTAACGCACAAGATCCGATGCCCACTGCGTTCGCCCACACCGTCAAAGAGAGCTTTACGACGCTCACGCCGACGGCCAAGCGCATTGCGAGCTATATGCTCGCGAATCTCGACCGGCTCGGTCTTGAAACGGCCGATCAGATCGCACAGCAGACAGGAACGAGCGGCATTTCCGTTGGACGCTTCCTGCGCAGCGTCGGTTATCGCAATCTCGATGAGCTGAAGCGCGAGTTACGCGGCGCGCAAACGCGTCCCTGGTTCATTACCGATCGCCTCGATGCCTATCGCAGCGAGCGCCATCAAGAAGACGCGCAAGGCGACTCGCTCGCCCGCTCAATGGAGCTGGAGGTCGACGCCGTACGCGATGTCTATCAGCTCGCACGAAGCGAAGGATTCGAGCGGGTTGCAAAGCGCGTTGCCACGGCTGACGCCGTGTATGTCGTCGGCATTCAATCGACTCGCGGCATCTCGAATGCGTTTTTCAGCTACCTCGAATACCTGCGACCACGCGTGTTCTATTCCGACGGAATGTCGGGCTCGTATGTGGATTCACTGAACTCCGAGTTTGCATCGCCCTACCTGATCGTGACGGACACGCGCGCCTATTCACGCATCGCACGCCGCTATTGCGAAGCCGCGGCGCAGCGCGCCATCGCCTTCGCGCTCGTCACCGATCTCTATTGCCCGTGGGCGCGCGATTTCGATTGCGATCTGTTGCAAGTCAAGACGGACGTCGGCCAGTTCTGGGACTCGCTTGCGCCGCTCACGTGTCTCTTCAATCTTCTGCTGAGTTCAATTGTTGAATGTCTCGGCCCCGCCATCGACGGGCGCGTTGCGCGCAATCGCGAACTGCAGCGCGAACTCGATCAATTCGAATTCTGATAGCCATGACCGACACTCCTCGCCTGATACCTATCACCCCCGACACACATCGGGTGGATATCGACCTCGTATATGCGACGTCCCGCAACTTCACGGGCAAGCCGATCTACCGCGAAGCGCATTGCCTGCTGCTCGAACCCGCCGAAGCTGCATTGCGCAAAGCCGTCGAACTCGCGGACAGCGCAGGCATGACGTTGCGTATCTTCGACGCCTATCGGCCGCCGCAAGCGCAAAAGGTGCTGTGGGACTTTCTGCCCGACCCGACGTACATCGCCGAACTGGGCCGTGGCTCGAATCATAGCCGTGGCACAGCCGTCGACCTCACGCTGATAGACGGCGACGGTCAACCGCTAGACATGGGCACCGGTTTCGACGAGATGGTGAAGGCTTCCGAGCATTTCCATCAAGGACTGCCGCAGTCTGTGCAGCGCAATCGCCTGCTGTTGCTGGGCATCATGCACGCGGCCGGCTTTGCGCACATCGCAAGCGAATGGTGGCATTACGAATTGCCTGGCTCGCGTGCGCTGCCGGTTATAGACAACAGCGAAAGCGGCCCGTTGAAGTTGATGTGACCTGGTAGGTTCTGGCTGTCCGTTTGCAGGTTCTCTTCCTTTACATGCGGAGCAAGTATGAATCTGGTTTTGCGCAATGCGCTGGCAGCGGTCGCGGTGGCATCCGCGCTGACGTTTTCCACCTCGATGACAGGCAGCGCGCTCGCGGCGACGCCGAAAGACATGCTTGTCATGGCCACGACGCTCGACGAATTTTCGACGCTCGATCCCGGCGAGGTCTACGAACTGGTGCCGGAAGAATATGTCGCGAACACCTATGACCGCCTGATACGGGTCGACCTGAAAGACCCATCGAAATTCAACGGGGACGCCGCGCAATCCTGGACCGTGAGCCCCGACGGACTCACATTCACCTTCAAGGTCCGCTCCGGTCTCAAGTTCCACTCCGGCAACCCTCTAACGGCCGATGACGTCGCATGGTCGATTCAGCGCTGCGTGCTTCTCGACAAAGGCGCTGCCGCCGTGCTGCAGGGCATCGGGCTCACCAAAGAGAACGCGCTCGACAAGGTCAAAAAGATCGACGATTCGACGGTCAGTATCACGACCGATCAGAAGTACGCGCCGACCTTCGTGCTGAACGTTCTGGGCGCGTGGCCCGCTTCCGTGCTCGATAAAAAACTGCTGATGTCCCATCAGAAAGGCAATGACTTCGGCAACGAATGGCTGCGTACGAACGAGGCCGGATCGGGCGCTTACAAGCTGGTTAAATGGACCGCCAACGACAGCATCATCCTGCAGAAATACGACGATTACCGCATGCCGCTCGCCATGAAGCGCATCGTGCTGCGACACGTTCCTGAAGCATCGAGCCAGCGCCTGCTACTCGAAAATGGCGACGCGGACATTGCGCGCAATCTGAGCCCGGACGACCTCGCTGCATTGACGAAGTCGAACAAGGCTCACGTGGCGGCCATACCGCAAGCCACGTTGCTGTATCTGGGCTTGAACGTGAAGAACCCGAATCTCGCGAAGCCCGAAGTGCAGGAAGCAATGAAGTGGCTGATCGATTACAACGGCATTCAGACGAACGTGGTGAAGACGACCTATAAGGTTCATCAAACGTTTTTGCCAGAAGGTTTTCTTGGCGCGCTCAACAGCAACCCCTATCACCAGGACGTCGCAAAGGCAAAGGCGCTGCTCGCCAAAGCGGGCTTGCCGAACGGCTTCAACGTGACGATGGACGTGCGTAGCGCCTATCCGTACAACGAGATCGCGCAGGCGGTGCAAGCCAATCTGGCTCAAGCCGGCATCAAGGTCGACATTATTCCGGGCGATAACAAGCAGACGCTCGCCAAGTATCGCGCGCGCCAGCATGACATTTACATCGGCGAATGGTCTGCCGACTACATTGACCCGCACAGCAATGCGCAGGGCTTCGCGTGGAACCCGGACAACTCCGACAAGTCCTCGTACAAAATGCTCGCATGGCGCAATTCGTGGGACATCGTCGGTCTGACGAAAGAAACCAATGCGGCACTCGCCGAATCGTCCACTGCAAAACGCGCGCAGCTTTATCAGGCGATGCAGAAAGAAATGCTCGCGCAGTCGCCGTTCGTCATCATGTTCCAGCAGGTATCGCAGGTAGCGATGCGGCCAGGCGTGTCGGGGCTCGAAGTTGGGCCGATCAACGACCTGGTGTCGTACCTGCACGTGAAGAAGCAGTAATCGCCGGGCGGCGTCCGAACCATGTCGACAACGTTGACTCCTATCGACCGCATTCGCGCCGCGTCCGCGCGCCGCGCGAGCGTGCGCTGGACGCTGCGCGTTTTGCGCTGGGCACTGACGCTCGCCATCACCTTCACGGGTCTGCTCGCTGTGACGTTCGTGATCGGCCGCAAGGTGCCAATCGACCCGGTGCTCGCGATACTCGGGGATCGTGCGTCGGCCGCCGCCTATGCGGCCGCGCGCATCCAGCTGGGTCTGGACAAGCCTCTCGTCGAGCAATTTCTGATCTACGTGAATGCGGTCCTGCACGGCAACCTTGGCGTGTCGCTGCTGACAGCCAGTCCGGTACTTGACGACATTCGCCGCGTGTTTCCCGCCACGCTCGAACTGGCCACGCTCGCGACCATCGCCGGCGTGCTGGTCGGCGTGCCGCTCGGCGTGGTGGCCGCAACGCGCCATAACCGCTGGATCGATCACGTCGCGCGCTTCGTGGGCCTCATCGGCAGTTCCGTGCCTGTTTTCTGGCTCGGGCTGATGGGCCTGTTGCTGTTCTATGCGAAGCTGCATTGGGTGTCGGGCCCCGGGAGATTGGACCCGGTGTTCGACGGCATGGTGGAGCCGCGCACAGGCAGCCTGCTAGTCGATTCGCTGATGGCCGGCGAATGGGATGTGTTCTTCAATGCCATCTCGCACGTCGCGTTGCCCGCGGCAATACTCGGCTATTACTCCGTCGCGTACCTGAGCCGGATGACGCGCTCGTTCATGCTCGATCAATTGAACCAGGAGTACATCACAACGGCGCGCGCGAAAGGCGTGCCCGAGCGGCGTGTCGTATGGGTGCACGCCTTCGGCAATATCGCCGTGCCGCTGCTCACGGTGATCGCGCTCTCATACAGCTTCCTGCTGGAGGGCTCGGTGTTGACCGAGATCGTATTCGCGTGGCCCGGCATCGGATCGTATCTGACGGGTGCGTTGCTCAATGCCGACATGAACGCCGTGCTTGGCAGCACGCTTGTGATAGGTGCCACTTTCATCGCGTTGAATCTGCTCACCGACGCGCTTTATCGCGTGTTCGATCCACGCGCCCGCTGATGCAACGGAGACTTTCGACGTGCGTCATCCTCTTGAACATTCGACGCAGGACTGGCCGATGAATGCCGCGCGCCTAACGTGGAAGCAATGGCTGCTCACCGACACGCCCGCGTCGCGCAAACAGGCAGCGTTGGGCCTCGCCTATCGACGCTGGCGGCGTTTCGCGGGCAATCCGCTTTCGGTATTCGGTTTTGCGATCCTCATGGTGCTCGTGATCGTCGCGATCATCGGACCGTGGATCGCGCCGCATGATCCTTTGCGTCAGGTGCTGTCGGACCGCCTGCTGCCGCCGGGCTCGCCATCGCACTGGCTCGGCACCGACCAGCTTGGGCGTGACATTCTCTCGCGCATCATTTATGGCTCGCGCCTCACTTTGTCGATAGCCATACTCGTGGTCGTCGTGGTGGTGCCGATTGGCCTCATGATTGGCACGACGGCGGGCTTTTTCGGCGGCTGGGTCGATAACGTGCTGATGCGTGTAACCGACATCGCGCTGGCGTTTCCGAAAATCGTGCTCGCGCTCGCTTTCGCCGCAGCGCTGGGACCCGGTGTGATCAATGCGGTGATCGCAATCTCCATCACGGCGTGGCCCGCATATGCGCGTCTCGCTCGCGCCGAAACCTTGAGACTCGTGCAGGCCGATTTCATCCAGGTGGCACGTCTGCAAGGCGCGTCGAATCTGCGCATCCTGCTGCGCTATGTCGTGCCGCTATGCATGTCGTCCGTGATCGTGCGGGCGACGCTCGACATGGCCGGCATCATTCTCACCGTCGCGGGTCTCGGCTTCCTCGGGCTTGGTGCGCAACCGCCGAGTCCCGAATGGGGCTTCATGGTCGCTTCCGGGCGCAACGTGCTGCTCGATTCATGGTGGGTCGCCACGATACCAGGCTTCGCGATTCTGCTCGTGAGCCTAGCGTTCAACCTGCTCGGTGACGGGCTGCGCGACGTGTTCGATCCGCGTCATGGAGACTGACATGCACACGAGCGAAGCGGCCCATCCGCTGTGTGAAATCGACGACCTGCGCATTGCGTTTCGCGCGCATGACGGCACGCTGAACGAAGCGGTACGCGGTCTCTCGCTCACGTTGAAAAAGGGCGAGCGACTCGGCATTGTCGGCGAATCGGGCTCGGGCAAATCGCTCACAGGCCGCGCCCTGCTCGGCTTGTTGCCGCCCGCCGCACACTGCACGGCCAAAAGTCTGCGCTTTGACGGCCAGGACATGCTGGCGATGCCGGCCCATAAACGCCGTCGCTCTTGCGGCTCGCAAATGGGGATGATCCTGCAAGACCCGAAGTATTCGCTTAATCCGGTCATGACCGTCGAGCAGCAGATGCGCGAAGCATTCGCGCTGCGTGATCCAAAACTTGGCCGTCGGGAAATGCGGGCAAAGGTCGTCGCGGCGCTCGAGTCCGTGCATATTCGCAACCCTGAACGCGTCGCCCGCTCATATCCGCATGAGTTGTCAGGCGGCATGGGGCAACGCGTGATGATCGCGATGATGGTCTCGACAGGTCCACGCCTGCTGATCGCAGATGAACCGACGAGCGCGCTCGACGTGCTGGTCTCCATGCAGGTGCTGGCCGTGCTCGATGAACTCATCGAAAAGCACCAGACGGGCCTCATTTTCATCAGTCACGACTTGCCGCTCGTCATGTCGTTCTGCGACCGCGTGGTGGTGATGTACGCCGGTCGCGTCATTGAAACCTGCGCGGCGCGCGATCTGGTCAATGCCCAACATCCGTACACGCGCGGGCTGCTTGCCGCGAACCCGCCGCTTGTGGATCCGCCCGCCGAGTTGCCCGTGCTCTCGCGCGACACGGCGTGGCTCAACGACTTAAACGAACAGCAAGGAGCGCCGTTATGATTCGCGTCGATGCACTGACCGTTCGCTTCAAGACGGCCACGGGCCTCGTCGATGCGGTTCGCGGCGCAAGCTTTCATGTCGCGGCAGGCGAGGTATTCGGTCTGGTCGGTGAATCGGGCTCCGGCAAGTCGACTATTCTTCGCGCGCTGAGCGGACTCACACCCGTTGCAGAGGGGTCCCTGCATATCGCCGGTTCGGATCGCGACATGCGCAGGCGCGATGTGCAGATGGTGTTTCAGGACCCCTATGGGTCGCTGCATCCGCGCTTCACCGTGGATCAGACGCTGCGCGAGCCGCTACGTATCAACGGCATTGGCGATCATGAAGCGAGGATCGTGAACGCGCTGCGCGAAGTAGGACTGAATCCGTCTTTTCGCTTTCGCTATCCGCATCAACTGTCGGGAGGGCAACGGCAGCGGGTGGCGATCGCGCGAGCGTTGATCGTCGAACCGCGCATCGTGCTGCTGGATGAACCGACGTCCGCGCTCGATGTCTCGGTGCAAGCCGAAATTCTCAACCTGTTGAAGCGCCTGCATCACGAGCGCAATCTGACGATGATCCTCGTCAGTCACAATCTCGCCGTGGTCGGCTTTCTGTGCTCGCGCGTGGCGATCATGCGCAATGGAGAGATCGTCGAAGAGCTCCCTATAGAAAGCATTCGGGCGCAAAAAGTCGAGAGCGAGTACTCGCGCAGCCTGATGCTCGCGACAGGCGGTTATCAGCGTAAGGTCGCGGAAGCATTCGGCGTGGACGCGTCGTTATGAAGCAAAAATGCGGGCAGAAATCGCCCACGTTCGCGGCTTATGCAATCCGCTGCATGTAACTAGGGAGATCCGGATCGGGCAGCACGGCGAGCACCTTTAATCGCTGACGTGTACGCGTTTCGCCATGCCGAAGGTGCACGGCGAGCGCCGTTGACGCCGCGGCGAACTCCCCGCGCAGCAGGAGTTCGATCACGGTCCGGTGCTCCGTGAGCGTGCTCATCTCCGGATGCAGCCGGAACGCATCGTAGAAAGCGTGATTAACGATCAGCGGCATGTGCGCCTGACTGATCGTCGCGAGCAGCTTGCGGTTCGGCGCACCGCTCAGGAACGTATCGTGCAGCGTGACTTCCAGGTGATACAGCGTGCTTGCATCGACTGAATCCGGGTCTTCTATCGCGCGCTCGACGTCGCGCAGTGCTGCTTCGAGCTGCTCACGTGACAGTGACGGCGCGCTCGCCAGCAGTGCCGCCGGCTCAAGCAACGTGCGCAACTCGTAATCCTGCCGCACGGCGCGGGCGGTGAGCGGACCGCATAGCCAATGCGAGTACGCGGACTTCTCGACCAGCCCGCGGTCACGCAGACGGTTGAGCGCTTCACGCACGGTTCCGCGACTCACGCCGAAGACTTCGGCCGCATTGCTTTCGTCGATACGAAAATGCCCGAACACGATGCCAAGCGAGATGGCGGCTTCTAGCGAATCGTAAATGCGCTCGCTGTTCGAAGGGATATCTAGCGGTTCAGAGGGACGGTCGAAGCCCAGCGTGTCTTCGGAGATCGGCGCGCGCAGCGGCTCGGGTGCGCTGCCGTCCGCATTCGCCACGAGGTAGCCCCGTCCTTCGAAGGTGAGCAGCAGGCCGCCGGCGTGCAGCATCTCGAAGGCCTTTCTTACCGGCACGCGGCTCGTGCCGAAGATGCGCGCGACCGGTCCTTCCAGCAGCACGAGTCCCGGCGCGATATTGCCGAGCGCAATGGCCGACTTGAGCCGGTCGTGAATCACGCGGTAGCGCAACCGGTTATCGGCTTCGGGCGATACCTCCGCGGAATCGGTCGGATGGACCGGGTCCACAGTCAGCGGCGCCGCCGGCCGATGCGCGGCTGGATGTGAGCGGGAAGATCGGGAAGCGCCTGCGCGTCTTGTCATCGTCAAACGAACTTCGCCGTCAGGACCGCATGAACTCGGTCCAGCGGCGCACCAGGTAATTGTGCTCATCCATCACCGAATCCCATACGGCGACCCGGCTCATACGCGCAACGTAGCTGCCCCCGTCCCGCATCTGACCCGCGGGCACGAGATGTTTGCTGATGGGACCGGGCAGATCGGCCGACGCGCGCGCACCATCGTACCAGTATGCCCATTCGTTGGCTTCCAGATGTGCCCGCGAGCGCTCGGGATTCGAAATGTAGAAGCCTTGCCGGGCGACTGTCGCGCCGGCCCAGCCCTCAAGCCACCAGTTCAGATACTCGTAAGCGGCGTCGAGCACGCGACCATGCGCGAGCCGCGATATGCCGATGCCCCCGAACCACGCCCGATACCCTTCACGCGGCCTCGCGAGCCTGAACTTGAGACCCGCGCGTTCCAGTTCGACGGTGGCGGGCGACCAGATGCTCTGGATCGCCACCTTGTTAGCGATCATCAGTTGCGCGGCTTCGGCGAAGCTCGACCAGAACCCTGCGAAATGCCCACGCCGCTTGAAGTCGATCAGAATCGCGATCAGCCCGTCGATTTCCTCGATACTCAGATTGCCGATGTCGTCGAAGCGCATGAGCCCGCTGGCTTCGACGGCGAGCGCCGCATCGATGGCGCCGATTGCTGCATCCGCCTGCAGTGCGACGCGGCCAGCGAGTTCGGGCGCGAGCAGCCAGGCCCAACTCTCTTCGCCTCCGGTGAGCGAAGCAGGCATCGCATCTTCCAGATAGACGAAGCTGTCCGCATTGTGTGTGAGCGGCAGCATGCTGATGCGCTCGCTCGGCTTGCGGGCAAGCGAGCCGTCCGGCTGAACGTAGAGCCGGTCGGCAGGTGTGCAGCCCGCACCACTGAGCTTGCCCGCCGCATGCCGTGCGGGCGCGCGGCCGATGCGCCCCGTGCGCGGCAGCACGTTGACTTCGTCCCAGCGGCGAATGCGCGAGAGTTCTATGGGTTGCAGCGCATGAGTCGGCCACAGGCAATCGAGACTGTGGAACCACTGGTCGTAGAGTTCATAGCGGTCGGGATGCATCGCGCCGTCCCGCTGCACGGCGCCGCCATCCTGAACGATGAAGCGCAGCCGGATGCCCAGATCCTGCTCGGCTCGTTTGCGGATGTGCTCCTGAAGCGTAACGGTCGTGCCGAGCACGCGCAGTTCGACCCTGGAGGGGTGCACGGCAGGGGCGGGCAAGCTCGGACGGTCGGATTTCAATCTATTAGGGCTTCGGCTGTTTGAAGATGCCGGCACAGGCGCCGGTAGGATGCGGCCACCGCGTCTCGCGTGAGGCCTTGCGCAATGATGACAAGGCGCGAACGAGGCGCTTCTTCCTTGCCGGCGCCTGGCCATGCATCCAGATGCAGAACAGGATGCACGAGATGATGCACTGCATGCACCACCACCGGTTGGTCCGCGCCGGCAAGCGCGAGAATGCCTTTGACTCGCAAAATGTTATCACCGTGACGGTTAAGCAGCAGCGTCAGCCACAGCGTGAAGACGGGCCAGTCCAGAGGTTCGTCGAACTCGATGCAAAACGCTTCCAGCGCCGCAAGTCCTTGACGGTGCGTGGGCGTCGCGTTGAGTCCCGCGAGGGGATTGTCTGCCTGGCGGGACTCCCGTGCGAGCATGCCCGAGCGCCGAACGAAGTCCCCGAAGTCGTGCGCGTTCGCCGCCGGGTCCAGTACGACCGACGCATCGTCCGCGCACGTGCGGCGTGTGACGCTCGCGGCCGGGTTCAGTTGTGAGAGCGTTTGCTCGAGCACAGCGAGCGTGGCATCGCCGGCAAGATCGGCCTTGCTGACGACAATACGATCTGCAGCCGTCACCTGCGCAAGCCATTCCGGATGCCGCGCACGTTGCTGATCGGCGTTGACGGCATCGACCACCGTAACGATCGCGCCGATCGAATAATGGCTCGATACCACGCGGTCGCCGAGCAGCGTCGCAACGATCGGCGCGGGCGTCGCGAGACCCGTTGTCTCCAGCACGACGCGAGAGAACGGCGGCACCTCGCCGCGAGCGCGCCGCGAGAACAGCGTGGCGAGCGCTTCCTTCAGTTCGCCGCGTATCGCGCAACAGACACAACCGTTATCGAGCAGTACGGTCTGCGCATCTACCTCGCCGATCAACAGGTGATCGAGCCCGACCTCGCCGAACTCGTTGACGAGCACGGCTGTGTCACGCGCGGCATCGCCCTTGAGAACGTCGGCGAGCAAGGTGGACTTACCACTGCCGAGAAAGCCCGTAACGATAGTCACCGGAATCACGTCATAGGCGAGGCTCATGGTTGCGCCTCGTCTTCCGCGAACATGGTGAGCGGGTCGAGCGGACGGCCGAGCATGGTCTCGGCGGCTTTCCATATCTGCATGAAATCTTCGACGATGATCTGCGCGCCCGTCGGCGAAGACAGCACGAACGATTGCCCGTGAAAATCCGCGAGCTTGAGCCGAAAGCTTTCGAGCACCCGGTTCGCATGCGCGACCTGCACATACCGCTGCCGCCGCGCGCTCACGCTTTCGCCTGCTGCCACGGTGTTGGACCAGTGACGCCCGCCGCCGAGCAATCCGCACATGCCGCACATTTGCACTCTCCACCGTTTAAGGCATGACGTCGCCGGAATTAGGGCCGAGCGTCTGTCCGACGAACAGGTTGCCGCCCGGGTCGGAGGCGAGCAGCACGGCGGTCGGTGCGACCTCGTCTGCACGGCCGAAACGTCGCAACGGCAATTCCTTTGACTTCGCTTCCTTCCATGATGCGCTGATTCCATCCACGAGGGGCGTCTCGATCGGACCCGGCGCGATAGCGTTCACGAGCACGTTGTCGGGAGCGGCTTCAAGCGCGAGAGACTTCGTAAACCCGATCACGCCGGCTTTCGCCGCAGCATAGTGCGTGAGTTCGGCGCCGCCCTTAATGCCGAGTTGCGAGGCCACGTTGATGATGCGGCCCCAGCGTTGCGCGGTCATTGACGGCAGCGCGCGCCGCGAGCAAAGGAAGACACTGCGCAGATCGACGCGCAGCATGTCGTCCCACATCTGGGTGGTGAGATCGGTACAGCGCGCCTGCGTCAGCATGCCCGCGTTGTTCACGAGGATGTCGATGCCGCCATAAGCCGCGATGCAGCGATCGACGATGCCGTGCGCGCCCGTCTCGTCGCCCACATCGGCGACGATGGTTTGAACCTCCACGCCGTTTGCGCGGCAGGCGTCGGCATGAGCGGCGAGCCGCGCCTCGTTGAGATCGGCGAGCACGAGGCGCGCGCCGGCCTGTGCATACGCGAGCGCAATGGCGGCGCCGATGCCGCTCGCCGCACCCGTGACGACCGCGCGGCGGCCGTCGAGTGAGAACATTAATGCCATGTTGATGAGCGTCCTGTGTATGTCCTGTGTGTGTCCTGATCGAAGGCCTAGCCGGGCCACCGCACGGTGAGACCGCCGTCCGCGATGATCGACTGCCCGGTGATGTATGAAGCGTCGTCGCTCGTCAGATAGCGGATCAGCGACGCAATCTCTTGCGGTCTGCCGACACGTCCAAGCGGAATACCCTTGGCCGCCTCGCGCAGGCCGTCCGGGCCGAGCGAATTGACCGCGTCGAGCGATTGCGGCGTTTCGATGAGACCGGGAATCACGGCGTTACAGCGGATGTTGCGCGGCGCGAGTTCCATCGCGACGGCGCGACACAATCCGGGCACGCCCGCTTTGGCCGCCGAGTAATGCGTGTGGTTCTCCCATCCATACACCCCGCCGGCGATCGACGACACCGCGACCATTGCGCCGCCGTCCTGCATGTGGCGCGCTGCGGCGCGAAACGTGCGCATGACGCCGGACAGATCGACATCGAGCATCTGATGCCACTGCTCGTCGCTCATGTCCGTCAGCGGCGATGCGCGCAGCAGACCCGCGTTGGCGACCGCGTAATCGATGCGGCCAAAGCGCTCCACTGCCGCGGCCGCAAAGGCCTCGACCTGGTCCGCCGAGGTGACATCGACGGCCTGCATCAGACATTGGCCGCCCGCCTGCTCGACGGCTTGTACTGTCAACTGCGGGTCGTGCGGATCGCCAGAAAAATACCCGCCGACCACGGCGACGCCGGCTTGTGCATACGCTACTGCGAGCGCCTGCCCGATGCCGCTCGCGGCGCCCGTTACTAAAGCTACTTTCACAGAGATTCTCCTGTCGGATTACCTGGTTTCGGCAGGGTTGACGTGCCGCGCGAAAAGAATGAGGACGCCGGACAGGAAGCACGGCACCGCGCCGAACCACAGCGCCGCGTGCAGCCAGTCGCCGCCATGATTGAGCATCCACGTCACGCCCACGCCGGCGAGAATGGCGCCGATCGGACCCATCGCGTGGACGATAGAACTGCCCGTGCCGCGGATAGCAGTGGGATAGCTCTCGCCAATGAAGAACAACGCCGCCGAGTACGGTCCGATCAGGAAGAACAGGCCCAGGCTATAGAGCGCCACCACGACGCCCGCGCTGCTCGGACCGAACAGCATGCCGGCAAACGACAGACCGCCAAGCATCCAGCCGATGGCGAGCGTATTGCGCCGGCCGATCTTGTCGCCAATGAACCCGTGGCTCAGATAGCCGCAATAGCCGATCACATTCGACAACACGAGAATCAGCAGGGAATTCTCAAACGAAACGTTATGCACACGCGTCAGCACCGTCGTGCCCAGCACGCTGAACACCTGAATAGCCGACCAGTTGAGCAGAATGCCGCCGCCGAGAACGAGCGTCGCGCGTAGCGCATTGCCACGAAACGCTTCAGCGAGACCGGCGCGGCTATGCTCTTCGTAATCGACCGCATGCGCGTTCGCGAGCGTGCGAGCTTCGCCGTCCTGTCCTGTTTCACGCAGCTGTTTGATGCGCTTGTGCAGCAGAAACTGCGGACTTTCTTTAAGACGCCGCGTCATGAAGAAGATGACGATGGCGGGAAACGTCGCGAATACGAAGCAACCCTGCCAGCCAATGCGCGGCAACAAAAGCGCGGTGAGTCCGGACGCGATCAGTGCGCCGATCGGCCATCCGCCTTGCACGAGACTGTAGATAAAGCCCTTGTTGCGGTTGAGCTTCGGGTCGTTGGCAGCCGAGTAAAGCTCGTTCAGATACGTGGCATTGACGGTCTCTTCGGCGTAACCGAGGCCCGACAATGAGCGGATCAACACGAGCGGCACCTGTCCCATCGCCCCGCCGACCACCGTGAGCCCCGAGCACAGCGCCGCGCCCGCAACCGTCCACAGCAGACCGGCTTTACGGCCGAGCCTGTCGAGTAACGGCCCGATCGCGAACGCGATCACCGCCGTGCCGACGGCGACCAGCGTAGCGATTTCCGCCTGCGCCGCGGCATCCCAGCCGTAGTGTTTGCCGATTTCCGGCAGCAGCGTGCCGAACAGAATGAAGTCATAAACGGCGAACACCCACGCGAAGAACGCTACTACGGTCGCCCGCTTCACGTCGGACGGCAGGATCTGCTCCAGCTTGAAACCGGAAGCATACAAAGGGTTTTCTTTCATCGTGGCGCTCCTTCGGAGCTCGGGAGTGGACATGGTCGGGACTCGCGTTGGTCGACTTGCTGTTGTGATCAGGATTGGCGAGGCTGACGCCGCAGGAAGTCGTCGGCGATTTCGTCACAGGTGCAAAAGCGCACGCCCTCGTGCTCGCGAAAATGGGCAATCAGGCGTTCGAGCATGAG
The DNA here is from genome assembly GCF_052045935.1 of Paraburkholderia sp. 22098. Classification (NCBI taxonomy): domain Bacteria; kingdom Pseudomonadati; phylum Pseudomonadota; class Betaproteobacteria; order Burkholderiales; family Burkholderiaceae; genus Paraburkholderia; species Paraburkholderia sp. 22098. The sequence continues at coordinate 133,522 of NZ_JBQEPV010000018.1, forward strand.
CAGCACCTGCGCGCGACCGGAGACGTCTGGATGAATCGTGATGGGGAACACGGCGTAGTCGTGTTCGCGATACACCCAGTCGAACTGGTCACGCCACATCTGTTCGATGTCGCGCGGATTGACAAAGCCGTGACTGTTCGGCGCCTTCTTGATGAACATCATTGGCGGCAGGTCGTCGAGGTACCAGTTCGCCGGGATTTCGACGAGATCCGTTTCACGACCGCGCTGCAGCGGCTTCATCCATGTATCGGGATGCTTGCTGTAGTCGATCTTCGTCCATGAGTCGCCCACGCGCACGTAGTACGGGTGGTAGTCGTTGTGCATCAGGCTGTGGTCGTACTTGATGCCCTTTTTCACGAGCAGCTCGTTGGTCACGTTGCTGAATTCCCACCACGGCGCGACGTAGCCTGTCGGCCGCTTGCCGCTCAGGCTGGTCACCAGATCGATGCTGCGATCGAGCACCGCTTCCTCCTGCTCGGGCGTCATCGCAATCGGGTTTTCATGGCTGTAGCCGTGGATGCCGATCTCGTGTCCCGCATCGGCCACCGCCTTCATCTGCTCGGGGAAGGTTTCGATCGAGTGCCCGGGAATGAACCAGGTCGTCTTGATCTTCTCGCGCTCGAAAAGCTTCAGCAGGCGCATCGAACCGACTTCACCGGCGAAGAGACCACGCGAGATGTCGTCCGGCGAATCTTCGCCACCGTATGAGCCGAGCCAGCCCGCAACCGCATCCACGTCGATGCCGAATGCGATCAGAATTTCCTTAGCCATCTTCAGTTCTCCTTTGAGCAAATCAATCGAGGGTGACCATCTGTTCGACGGCCAGCGCGAGCGCGATGAGCGCATCGTCGTCGTCCTGCGCGCGCATCAGTTGCACGCTGGTAGGCAGTCCCGCCGGGTCAGCGCCGGTTGGCATCGCGAAGGCGGGGGTGTCGAGAAAACTGCCGGGCATGGTCATCGACAGCGTTGCGGCATTGACGGCTGCAAAGCGCTTCGAGTCCGCTTCGAGCGGCGCGCATTCCGGCGCGACATGGGGGACGGTCGGCAAGAGCAATGTGGCGCCGTCGATTTCGGCGCCGAATTCGCCGAGCAGGCGGGCGCGCTCCGCGAGCAGTTCGGCAAGGCGAGACGCCGGCACGTCGCGGCTCAGTTCGAGCCGCGTACGCACGCGCTGGTCGATGCGCTTGGCATCGTCGGAGTCGAGCACACTGCGATAAGCCTCGAACGCTTCGAGGGAGCCGAACCAGCCACGCGTCGCGATGAGGTCGCATGCCGCATCGAAGGCGCGCACACGCACTTGCCGGATACGCGCGCCGGCCTTCGACAGACGCGCCACGAAGCGCATGAAGTTGTCGCCGACGTCGTCCGTCACCGCGAAGCGCGATTCCCAGCCCAGTGGCACGACGAAGGGTTGTCCACGCAAACCGGCGAGCGCGCGAGGCAGCTCGCGTCCGCGCACAACGGCGTCGAACGCCGCGCAATCGGCGACGCTGCGTGCAAGCGGTCCGCAGGTATCGGCCGATTTCGACAGTCCGATCATGCCTTGCTGCGGATAGCGCGCGCTGCTTGCGCGATAGCCGACCACGCCGTTCAGCGCGGCAGGTATACGTATCGAGCCGGCCGTATCCGTGCCGACCGCGATCGGCACGACGCCCGCAGCGACGGCAATCGCCGCGCCCGACGACGAGCCGCCAGGAACGCGATGCCCGCCGCCTTCGACTGTCGCATCGAAAGCGGAATTGAACGGCGTACCGAAGTGCGGATTAAGCCCGAGCCCGGAATACGCGAACTCGCTGAGGTTCGTCTTGCCGATGCACACGAAGCCTGCACGGGCGCCTGCGGCGACCAACGGTGCATCCGCGGTGGCGGGTGGCCGGCCGCGGAACAGTGCCGAGCCCGCCGTGCTGACAGTGCCCGCGACATCGAATAGATCTTTCCAGGCAATCGGCACGCCGTCGAGCGCGCTGGCCGGGCGCTTTTCGCGCCAACGCGCGGCCGCAGCGCGTGACTCCTCGAGCGCGCGAGTCTCAGTGACGTCGATGAAGGCAGCGTTGCAGGCGCGTGCCCGGTCAATCGCCTCACGCACGACGCCTTCGACGTCGGCCGAACCTTCGCCATAGGTATGGGCAAGGCCGACGGCGCTGCGCCGGTCCCACGATGAAACATCCAATTTGTTCTCGCTCAGAATGTACTTCGTTGACAACATACGTTTACGGTGACGAGGTCAAAAAAAAACAGCAACACAGGGATTACCCTAGGTTGCTGTCTTTTCTTGAGAGTCCGCGCATCCGGAACCGCGGCGCGGTTGTTGCTGAAGCATGCGACGCGCGGACCGGCACACATGGACCGCCGGCTCGCCTGTATGCTCGGAAATGCATCGCGGCAGCGAAGCAGCCCGTAGTTAATGAAAACGGTAGTACTCACACTCTTGGGAGGTCAGCATGCTTTCCTTCATCGGTACGGTGATCGTAGGGCTCGTGGTCGGATTGATTGCACGGGCGGTCAAGCCCGGAGACGACAGGATGGGGCTCATCATGACCATCATTCTCGGTATTGCCGGCTCGCTGATTGCGGGCTATATCGGGCGTGCGCTCGGCTGGTATCAACCGGGTCAGGCGGCGGGCTGGATTGCGTCGGTGATCGGCGCGATCATTCTGCTGGTCATTTATGGCATGGTGCGCCGGCGGGCCTGAACTCTCGCGCGCGACGCGCCCACGTTGGCGATAGCGAAAAGGGCCCGCTCCGGATAAGAGCGGGCCCGCCAGGCTAGCCAGTTCAACCGACGCGCGAGACTGGATCTAGCAAGACGGTTCGCTGACCGCCTCTCATTCGACGGCTCAGCGCGATAGATCGAAACCGAGTTGCGCGCGCCCAAGCGGCGTCAAATCGCTTTCTTGCGCCCGTCCGATAAAGTCTGTTTCGAAGTGGTCGGCCGGAAAATCGGGGGGACTTTCGCCGCGCAAGAAGCTCGGCAACTGACGCTTCAGATAATCTTCGTTTTTTGCGCACCACGGCGCGGACGCAATGTACATCACGTTGCTGTAGCCGTTGCCGCGGTGTGCGTCTTCGACCGAATGGATGACGTCGCTGTGTCAGAACACGGCGTCGCCCGGTTGCATGTGGGGGATCGGCGTCACCGCTTCGAGCAGCAAGCCGTGCCACTCCGGCTTGATCGACAGCGCGCGAGCCGGTTGAGCGCCGCACAGTTCGTCGTCGGGAACGTCGTCCTGCAGCGCGCGCAGAATCACGTAGGCCATGACGTTCGCGATCGGAATCAATTGCAGCGTGCCGTCGCCGGGACCCTGCGGCGTCAGTGCGGTCCAGCCCTGGAAAGTACGAAACATCGAGCACACGGCCGGCGATGGGATTTCCTGAACATCCGGCCGATACGCCGCGTCGAACGGATCATAGTCGCGCCAATTGCCCGTCAGCACATGCCGATACACCTTCTGAAAATTCGGATCGAGCCAACGCTCGACCGAGCCGCCGTCCACGTGCGGCGACAGACCCAGCGACTCGGAACCGGGCGGCCGACGACGAATGCGGTCCGCGTAGACAGGCACCCGCTCGGGATCGAAATGCCGCCTGCCTTCGCTTTCCGACGTCCACAGGCGATTCAGGAACACTCGTGTGTTCGTCAGTTGTTCCGACTGACGAGCGGCTGTTTGCGGCTTCGACCAGTAAATGCCGTAAATCTGCGGCTTGCTCGACGACAGGTTGCCGAAATACCTGTCTTCCGCGCGATGTGCGAGTTTGGCGTCGAGGTCGTTGCGCTCGACGTATTCGGTGATTTCGTCGTTCCAGTCGCTCGCCTGCTGCCGGTCGAAAACGCCGCGCACGACGCATGCGCCGCGAGCCTTGATGCCGAGGATCGTGGCTGGATCGACGTCGCCGGAAACGACTGACGAATAGTCGAACACGGGAATCGCATCGCGTCCCTGCGCGCGGTCGCGCTGAATCGTGTCGACCTGCCGACGGATCGCGCCCTCCACTTCGCCGAACACCTGCTTGTAGTTCGGCAGCGCGGCTCGCAGCGCGCGTTTGGTGGTGCGAACCGCCTCCGGAAGATTGTCGATGATAAGTGGCATGGTTCGTCTCCTTTAAGCGGTCTGTGTGGTGCTGTCTCATTTGAAGAGTAAGGACGTTTGGCCGTCGCGAAACATGCTTAATGGCCAGATACCGATACAATTCAGACATTGCCGCGTCTCCCCCCGCGCGGCCAGGTAGCCCAGCGTGAAACCTCAATACGAACGCGTCACCATTCCCGACGGCTGCTCGGTCCGCGTCTACCACCGGCAGCTCGCGCAGATACCGTTCGAGTGGCACCACCATCCCGAGTACGAACTCACGCTGACGATGAACAGTCGAGGCCGCCGCTTCATTGGCGATCACATCGCCGACTACAGCGGCGACGATCTCGTGCTCGTGCCGCCGGACATGCCGCATACTTGGGCGTCGACTGAACCGATCGATGCCAGCGCGCCTCAGGTGGCGATCGTCGTGTGGTTCAGCGGCGACTGGGCGCGCCGAATGGCGGACTGCTGCCCCGAGTTCGCGTCGCTGCGCACGCTGCTCCGGCGTGCCGCGCCGGGGCTGAGATTCTCCACCGAGGCCGCGACGCTGATGCGCGAGCGAATGGAAGCGTTGCTCGATCAGTCGCCGCGCGTGCGGCTCGGCGCCGCGCTGGATGTGCTGGCGCAACTCGCGGACGCGGCATCCGAGCCGTTGGCGTCGCCGGCTGCGCATAGAGACGGAACGACAGGACGCGGCGTGCAGGGCGACAACGTCATGCGGTCCGGCAGACGGGATCGATCCACCAACTCAGCCGATTCAGCCGAAGCTGGAAAGCGGTCACTCGCGGGCCCAGCGCCCGCGACGCCGGGCGGCAGCGCATCCGAGGCAGAGCGCCTGAACCGCGTGCTCGATCTGCTCGACAGGCGTTTTCACGAGCCGCTGCGCATTGCGGAGTTGTGCGAGGTGGCCAACCTGTCGGAGCGCTCCTTGCACCGCTACTTCGTGCGGCATCTCGGCGAAAGCGTGGGGCGCTATCTAAGCCGCTTGCGGATCGGCTACGCAACGCGGCAACTGACGGACACCGCGTGGCCCATCGCGCTAATTGCCACGAAAGCCGGCTTTCCAAACCTGGCCAACTTCAATCGACAGTTTCTGTCCGCGCGCGGCACGACGCCGAGCGCGTATCGACGCTTTTTCGAGACCCACGGCCACCCGCCGAAAGATGCGGGCACGGCGCCGCACAATCTGCAAGCGCGCCCGCCGTCGCTCGAAAGATCGGGTCGGCGGCAACGAAATACGCCATCCGCTTGAACAGCGCACACGACGAACGGCTTGCGGCAGACACACGCCCGAAAATAAAAACGCCCCAACGGTGTAACCCGTTGGGGCGTTTTCTCGTAAAGCCTTAGGATTTGCCGTTGTCCATAGCAAACCTCTTGCTATGGGCAGGCAAATTCAAACCCGATTATCGTTGCGAAATGGGCTTCGCTTCACGTTGCGTGTCGCCGATAAACAGCTGACGCGGACGGCCAATCTTCTGTTCAGGATCGGCGATCATTTCATTCCACTGCGCAATCCAGCCGACCGTACGAGCCATCGCGAAGATACACGTGAACATCGACGTCGGGATGCCCAGCGCGCGCTGCACGATGCCCGAGTAGAAGTCGACGTTCGGGTACAGCTTGCGCGACACGAAGTATTCGTCTTCCAACGCGATCTTTTCCAGTGCCATGGCCAGCTTGAACAGCGGGTCGTCGTGCAGGCCCAACTCGTTCAGCACTTCGTGGCAGGTTTCGCGCATGAGTTTCGCGCGCGGATCGTAGTTCTTGTACACGCGGTGGCCGAAGCCCATCAGCTTCACGCCCGAGTTCTTGTCCTTCACCTGCTTGATGAACTCAGGAATGTTGTCGACCGAGCCGATTTCTTCCAGCATGTTCAGCGCGGCTTCGTTCGCGCCGCCGTGCGCCGGGCCCCACAGACATGCGATACCGGCTGCGATACACGCGAACGGATTCGCGCCCGACGAACCGGCGAGACGCACGGTCGACGTCGATGCATTCTGCTCGTGATCCGCGTGCAGGATCAGGATACGGTCGAGAGCGCGCACCAGCACGTCGTTGACCTTGTAGTCCTCGCACGGGTTCGAGAACATCATGTGCATGAAGTTCGCGCTGTACGACAGGTTGTTGCGCGGGTACGCAAACGGCTGGCCGATGCTGTACTTGTACGCCATGGCGACCAACGTCGGCAGCTTCGCGATCATGCGGATCGCCGAAACTTCACGGTGACGCGGATTGTTGATGTCCAGCGAGTCGTGATAGAACGCCGACAGCGCGCCGACTGCAGCGACCAGAATCGCCATCGGGTGCGCGTCGCGACGGAAACCGCGGAAGAAGAAGTGCATTTGCTCATGCACCATCGTGTGGTTCGTGACGGTCTTCACGAACTCGTCTTTCTGTTGCACGTTGGGCAGTTCGCCCTTCAGCAACAGATAGCACGTTTCCAGAAAGTCGGCGTTTTCCGCGAGGTTGTCGATCGGGTAGCCGCGGTACAGCAGTTCGCCCTTATCGCCGTCGATGTAGGTGATCGCCGAATTGCACGCCGCCGTGGACATGAAGCCAGGGTCGTACGTGAACTTGCCAGTCTGGCCGTACAGCTTGCGGATGTCGATCACGTCCGGGCCGAGAGTGCCCTTGTAAATCGGCATTTCAACGCTCGGCGAGTTGTCGCTGAACGATAGCGTGGCTTTAACATCTGACGGGGTCATAGCACATCCTCAATCGAAGTATGTAAACAGGGTTTCGATAATTGCACGCCTGGAACAACGCACTCGCGGCGCTCAAGCGTTGCGCAGCAGCTCCAGGACCCGGATCACATCCGGGTCGGCAAGCTCGCCTTCAGGTTCCTTGCGCGCGAGAAGCAAGTCCATCAGGTCGTTATCGCTCAGCTCGAGCAAGCGCGTAAGTGCGCCCACATCTGCATCGCTGAGGTCATGCTCATATCGGCTGAAAAAACGTTCAAAAATCAGATCGTTTTCCAGCAGGCCTCGTCGTGCGCGCCAGCGAAGGCGCGCGCGACGGAGAGGGTCGGACTGATGCGATGGTTCGTTCATGTCAGTACGTACCGGGCCGCTCACAAGCGTACTAACCGCCCGCTGAGGCAGCGAACGATTGTGAGCGTGAGGTTATTCATCCTAGACAGCGCGACGCACCATCAATTCCTTGATCTTGCCGATTGCCTTGGTCGGGTTCAGTCCCTTCGGGCAGACGTCGACACAGTTCATGATCGTGTGGCAGCGGAACAGGCGGTACGGGTCT
>NZ_JBQEPV010000019.1:0-140145 GCF_052045935.1 Paraburkholderia sp. 22098
TCCACGCTTCCTCCCCACACTCGGTCGCCCTCATGCAGTTGCGCTTCACTTCATTCGCTGTGACCAGCTTATGGCGGGACTTGCACCCGCAGGAGTGCGCCCATGCTGGGCGCACAAACAAAAAAGCTCCGGCATGGCTGCCGGAGCTTTTTCGTTCGTGCACATTGAAGTGGTGCGTTGCGCCGGAAAACGTCCGACGCGGCACCGCCACCTCATAAGCCGCGCCGTGTGAGGCGCGCTGATTGCCGCGCCGCTAGCCGCCTGATCAGTGCGCCGTCACAGCGGGCTTACCGATGCGCCCGCTCGCCGCACTTACTGCTGCATCACGTTCAGCTTGTTCGACACCGACGTCACGCCGGCGACACCCTTCGCTGCCTCGCCGGCCGCGTCGATCTGACCTTGATCGGGCACCGAGCCCGTGAGCGTCACGGCGCCGCCACGGGCGCGCACGGCGATGTTGGACACGTCGATGCCTTGCGTCTTGGCGAGCGCGGCGCGCACCTTGCGGCCCAGCTGGCTATTGGCCTTCTTGCTCGCCTTCGCGGTGGCGGCGGGAGCGGCTGTCGTGCCCGTTGCCGTTGCATCGCTTGCCTGAGCATAGACGTTGCATGCCACCACCATTGCCACCACCGAGCCCAGCGTCTTCAGAAAACCGACCGATTTCATATTGCTTCTCTCCTTAGCTTCACATTGGACCGCTTGAATAAGCGGCTTCGTTACGACTACCTGCGGCCATGCCCGAGGCGCGACGAGGCGCGCGGCGAGGCAATGGCCGGCTGTGGCTGCGACACGAGATGCGAGAGGCGAAGGGAGGCCGGCTGCCATGTGCCGCACGCGATGGCGAAGACGCTCATGCGATGCGGTCCGCAGACCGGCAAGCCGCGATATTCGCAGACGCGCCCGGTTCTTGTGTGTCGTGCCGGGTCGCGCCGCGCGAAACGTGTGTTCGCGGCAGCGATGCACAATTTAATCTAGCGGCGCCAGAAGCGCAAAGGGTTTAGTTGTGCTCGATGCGAGGGGGCTGAGTTAAATACTCATGTTTGCAGGCGTTCATACGCTGTTCACGTGCTTCCTATATGCGCTTAACCTGCTGAAGCACTTGTCGCCGCGGCGCTTTTTAATGGCCGCCTGCGCCCTGCTTGCCGGCGAAGCACTCGCCGGTCACCGAACCTTCATTGCGTGCTCCTCGCCCCGCGCTCGCCGCTTGGCCGCTACCCGGTAGTCACTTTTTGTTACGGGTTTCTCCGCGCCCTGCCCAGTCGTCCATTCCGCCGGCGCGGCAATCTCAGGTACCATCGGCGCCACGCGCAGCGCCCCATTCAGTTCACTCCGAACGTAGCCGTCCTGTCATCCGATGAAGCCAGCCACCGGCCGCAAACGCCCCACCCACCTCGTTGCCCGTTTCGTCGCGATCTCGTGGCGCGATCTGGCTGTGTCGTTCGGGCCGATCGTGCTGATCGCTGCCGTCGCGATCTGGCTCGCGGTGCGCCTGATCCAGCCCGCGCCGCCCAGCACGCTCACCATTAGCGCCGGCCCGCAAGGCAGCAGCTTCTGGACGGCGGCTCAAAAGTACAAGGAGATTCTCGCGCGCAACCGCATCACGTTGAATGTGCTGCCGTCGGAAGGCTCGCTGCAAAATCTCAAACGGCTGTCAGACCCGAACTCGAACGTCGACGTAGGCTTCGTGCAGGACGGCGTCGCGCCCGGCGCAGCAAGCAACGGCCTGATGTCGCTCGGCAGCGTGTCGTATGTGCCGCTCGCAATCTTCTATCACGGGCCGACGGTCGCGCGGCTTTCCGAATTCAAGGGCCAGCGGCTCGCAGTCGGCGCCGAAGGCAGCGGCACCCGGGAACTGGCGCTCGCGCTCCTGAAGGCCAACGGCATCGAGCCGGGCGGCGCGACCAAACTGCTGCCGCTATCCGGCGAAGACGCGGCGCAGGCCCTCATCTCCGGGAAGGTCGACGCGGCTTTCCTCGCCGGCGATTCCGCGCAACCCGCGGTCATGGGCAAGCTTTACCGCACGCCAAACGTGCAGTTCTACGATTTCACGCAGGCCGACGCATACACCCGCCGCTTTCCGTACCTGACGCAACTCGAATTGCCGATGGGCGCGTTCGATCTCGGTAAGAACCTGCCGTCCGCGCCGATCCATATGGTCGCGCCGACCGCCGAACTGGTGGCCCGCGACTCGCTGCACCCGGCGCTGTCGGACCTGCTGATCGAAGCCGCGCGCGAAGTGCACGGCAGGGCCAACATCATGCAGCGCGCGGGTGAATTCCCTGCGCCGCTTGCCCATGACTTCACGATCAGCGACGACGCCGCGCGCTACTACAAGTCGGGCAAGAGCTTCCTGTACCGCCTGTTGCCGTTCTGGCTCGCGAGCCTTGCCGACCGGCTGCTCGTGGTGGTCGTGCCGCTCGTGGTGCTGCTGATCCCGGCGCTGCGGCTCGTGCCGTCGCTGTATGCATGGCGGGTGAAGTCACGTATCTATCGCTGGTATGGCGCACTGATCGCTATCGAGCGCAGCGCGCTTAGCGACCATTCGCCGGCCGAGCGCGCGTCGCTTCTGCAACGGCTCGACGCGATCGAAGACTCGGTGAATGGTCTGAAGATGCCGCTCGCCTATGCCGATCAGTTCTATGTGCTGCGCGAGCACATCGGATTTGTGCGGGCAAGGCTCATGCAAAGCCGCGAAGCGCAGCGGGAGATGTCCGAAGAAGAGCCGGACGAAGGTACCGGCCAGGACTTCGCCGCGTTGACCGAAGCCGGCGACGCGGCCGCTGCGCCCGGCGCGCCGAACGAAGCCGCAGAGATCGGCGAGACACGCGCCGACGAGCGCCGCAAACCAGATTGACGGTGCAAGCCGCCGCCGCACCGCGTAAGATCATTACAATTCCGACGATCTGGCAGACGCAACCGCCGATCTGTCGGACAGGCAATCCGGGAGACATATATGACCGTTGGCATCGACGCCGCGCAGCCCCTGTGGTTTTACGATTTCGTCTCGCCGTTCACGTATCTGCTGCTCGAGCAACACGACAAATGGCCGGGCTTCGACTTCGCATTCACGCCGGTGGTGCTGAACGACCTGTATCGTCACTGGGGGCAACGGCCGGCTTACAGCGTGCCGGCCAAACGCACCTTCCTGTACCGGCACGCGCTCTTTCGCGCGGAGCAACTCGGCATACCGTACAAGATGCCGCCGGCTCATCCTTTCGACTCCATGAAGCCGCTGCTGCTCGCCACCGCCGCTCAGGCCGACGTGGTCTGTGTGCGCGAAATCTTCCGCTTCATCTGGCGTGAAGGCCGCGATCCGTCGAGCGACGCGGCATTCGCCGAATTGTGCGAACGGGTGGGCATACCGGACGGCCCCGAACTCATCAAGAGCGAAGAAGTGAAGGCGCAATTGCAGCGCAATACCGCCGACGCCATCGGCCTCGGTGTGTACGGCGTGCCGACCTTCCGGCTGAACGACCAATTGTTCTGGGGCGAAGATGCGTTGCCGATGGTGTTGTACTGCGCACGCACGCCCAACTGGCTGGAATCGAGCGAAGTGAAGCGGATCAGTGCGCTGCCGTCGGGTTTGCCCAACATCTGAGCGTTCGGTTCGGTGCAGTGGAGTGCGTGGGGCGCGCGTGTGGCGCGCGTGGGGCTACCGGGCGCTGCTGATGCCGGACATACCGCGCCCGCTATGGCGGCCGCAGTGCAATCGGGCCTAAGGTTATAACCTTTGCGCCACGCATAGACCGCGTGCTGATCGCCTCGCGTGCGGTGCGGATTCTTGTGACGCCCGCTCGACTTCGCCTCCCTCTTTTCCATGGACGACACCGCCGCCTCCCTCGATATCTGGCTCGTGCGTGTGCTGCGCACGCTGCTGGTCGAGCGCAGCGTCACGCAAACCGCGCTGCGCCTGAACCAGACACAGCCCGCAATCAGTACCGCGCTGCGCAAGCTTCGAGAGACGCTGAACGACCCCATCCTCGTACGGGGCAAGTCGGGCATGGTGCCGACCGAATATGGCGAGTCGCTGCTCGCATCCGCGCAACGGGTGCTGCGTGAGGTCGATTTCGTGGCCACGCCGCACGGCGACTTCGACCCCGGCCGTTCGCGCCGCACCTTTCGGGTAGCCGCGCCGGATTATCTGAACGACTTTTTCATGCCGACCGTGATCGCGCAGTTCCGCGAGGCGGCGCCGCACGCCCGGCTCGAAATCGATTCGCTGAGCCCGATGCTCGACCACACTGCCTCGCTCGATGCGGGCGAACTCGACCTCGTAATCGGCAACTGGCCGAAGCCCGATCCGCGCTTCGAGCGCAGCGACCTGTTTTCGGACACGGTTGTGTGCCTGATGCGGGCGGACCATCCGTTGGCGCGCGCGCCGCTCACGCGCGACGCGTATCTCGCGGCGCCGCATCTTGCGCCGACTCCTTATAGCGGCGCGCGCGGTGGCGCCATCGACATCGGGTTTGCGAGAGCGCGCGCCGAGCGGCGCATCGTCGCCACGCTGCCGTACTTCGGCCTCGTGCCGCAGACGCTGTTGCAATCCGATCTGATCTTCACGACGACGCGGCGCTTCGCGACGCACTACGCGAGCATTCTGCCGCTCGCGGTTGTCGAGGCGCCCATCCCGTTTCCGCGTATCAAGTGCTATCAGATGTGGCATCCGCAGCCGGATCGCCCGAGCGATCTCGGCTGGCTGCGCGCATTGATGTCACAGGTGTCGGACGGGCTGGTCGCGCAGAAGGTTCGGCGCGCGAAGCAGCCGCGGCAAGGGTCCACCTGAGGGCGACGCGAACGCGCTAATGGAGCGATGAGGCGTCCATGCGGTTGAGACGGTTAACGAGTGATCGGCGGCTGATGTTGTCGTGCGGATGACTTAGTCGATCAGGCCGCGTCGGCTAATGTTTTTAACGGCGCTAAACGCAGCCAATCCATTTCAGACGTTTGCCGCCACAGGTTGGAGCGCCGCTTGCGTTCCGTTTGCCGTTGCGGGCTGAACCGCGGCTCGCCGCCCGCGAACCTGCAGCAACTCCGCACATACCGCCACCGCGATCATGGCCGGCGCCTTGTCGACGATACCTGGCACGCCGATCGGACATGTCATCTGCTGCAACCGTTCGAGCTCTACCCCACGCGCGAGCAGGCGCCGCTCGAACTTTACGCGTTTTGTCTTCGAACCGATCATGCCGAAGTAGCTGAAATCGCGTCGCCGCATGATGCGTTCAGCGAGCGAGAAATCGAGCGCATGGTTATGCGTCATCACCAGAAACCAGGCGCCGGGCGGTGCCGTATCGACGATCGCGTCGGGCGTGTCGGTGGCTTCGATCTGCACATTCGCAGGCGTTTCGTCGGGGAACAGTTCGTCGCGCTCGTCCACCCACTGAACTACACACGGCAGGTTGCCGAGCAATTGAATGAGCGCATGCCCCACATGGCCCGCGCCGAACAGCACGATGTGCATGGGCGCGGGACGGGACTCGTCGACCTCGCTGCGCCGGCCGATCCGAATCGAAGAACAGTGGTTGATCGCGTTCATCTTCAATTACCTCGCGGCCGACGCGGCGGCCCGCACCGCGCCGATCGCCCTGAGGATTTCCTCGCTCGTGGCAGGTGCATTGAGCGGCGGATTCACCCGATGACCGCCCACTGCCGACACCGCGTCGCGAATCGCAAAGAATACCGAGAACGGCAACAGCAGCGGCGGCTCGCCAGTCGCTTTCGAGCGATGGATGCTGTCCTCTGCATTGCGGTTCTTGAACAGACGCACGTTGAAAACCGGCGGCGTATCGTTGACAGTCGGAATCTTGTAGGTGGACGGCGCGTGCGTCATGAGCTTGCCGCCGGCGTTCCACCACAACTCCTCGGTGGTGAGCCAGCCCATGCCCTGAATGAACGCGCCTTCCACCTGGCCGATGTCGAGCGCCGGATTCAGCGACGCGCCTACGTCATGCAGCGCGTCCGCGCGCAGCACGCGCATTTCGCCGGTCAGTGTGTCGATCACCACTTCGGACACGGCCGCGCCATACGAGTAGTAATAGAACGGCCGGCCTTGCAGCTTCGCCTGATCCCAGTAGAGCTTCGGTGTCGCATAAAAACCATCGGACCACAGCTGGATTCGCGCGAGATAAGCCTTTGCGACGACTTCTTCGAACGGCACAACTGCCTCGCCGACAATCACGCGGTCATGCGCGAAGCGCACGTCGGAAGCATTCACCTCGCCGGCGCCGAAACGCTCGGCGGCAAACACGGCGAGCCGTTCGCGCAGCTGGTGCGCCGCGTCCTGTGCAGCCTTGCCGTTCAGATCCGAACCCGTCGAAGCCGCCGTCGCCGAGGTATTCGCGACCTTGCTGGTATCCGTTGCCGTCACGCGAATCCGGTTGAAGCCGACGCCCAGTTCATGTGCGACGACCTGTGCGACTTTTGTGTTCAAGCCCTGGCCCATTTCCGTGCCGCCGTGATTCACGAGCACCGAACCGTCGGTGTAGATATGCACCAGCGCGCCGGCCTGATTGAAGTGCGTGACGTTGAACGCAATGCCGAACTTGACCGGCGTCAGTGCGAGGCCCTTCTTCAGCACCTCGTTGTTGGCGTTGAATTCGTTGATCGCCGCGCGGCGCGCGCGATATTCGCTGGTCGCTTCCAGTTCGTCGATCAGTTCGTGAATCACGTTGTCTTCGACGATCTGGCCATACGGCGTCTGATTACGCTCGGTCTTGCCATACAGATTGCGGCGGCGCACGTCGAGCGAATCCTCGCCGATCGAACGCGCCACGTTGTCCATGATGTATTCGATCGCAAACGCACCTTGCGGACCGCCGAAGCCGCGAAACGCGGTGTTCGATTGCGTGTTGGTCTTGCCGCAAAAGCCGTCGATGGTCACATCGGACAGCCAGTACGCGTTGTCGAAGTGGCACAGCGCGCGCGTCATCACCGGGCCGGACAGGTCGGCCGAAAAACCGCAGCGCGAGGTCATGTCGACAGCCACGCCTTCGATCACGCCCTTGTCGTCGTAGCCGACTTCATACGTGTAGTGGAAGTCGTGCCGCTTGCCCGTCACCATCATGTCGTCGTCGCGATCCGGGCGCAGCTTGACGGGGCACAGCAGCTTCCACGCGGCGAGCGCCGCGCAGCACGCGAAGAGACCCGACTGCGATTCCTTGCCGCCGAAGCCGCCACCCATTCGGCGACATTCGATCAGCACGTTATGGGACGCAATGCCCAACGCGTGAGCGACAAGATGCTGCATTTCAGTCGGATGCTGCGTTGAGCAATAGACGTGCATGCCGTCGTCGTCCTTCGGCACCGCATACGAAATCTGCCCTTCCAGATAGAACTGCTCCTGGCCGCCGAGCAGCATTTCGCCAGCCTCACGATGCGACGCGCGTGCGATCTTCGTGCCGGCCTCGCCGCGCGCGAGTTTCATCGGCGGCAGCACGTGCTGGTTGGCGGCACGCGCCTGCTGCGCGGTCAGGATGGCAGGCAATTCCTCATAGACGATCTCCGCGCGGCGGGCGGCGAGCCGCGCGGTTTCGTGCGACGTCGCGACCACGATGAACACCGGCTGACCGACGTACTGAACGATGCCGTCGGCGAGAATCGGATCGTCGCCGTGGACGATCGGCGCGACGTCGTTGGCGCCGGGAATATCGTCCGCCGTAAAGATAGCGACCACGCCGGGCGTCGCGCGCACCTTGTCGAGCGACATGGACACGATTTTCGCGTGTGCATTGCTCGACAGGCCGAGCGCGGCGTGCAGCGTGCCTGCGACCGTCGGGATGTCGTCAGTATAAGTCGCGCGGCCGCTCACGTGTAGATGCGCCGATTCATGCGGGCGCGACACATGAACCTGCGTGAAGTCGTCGAGCGCCTGAGCGTCCTTCAGAAAGGGTTCGGCATGCTGATTCATTGTTGTGTTCTCCGTTTTCTTCGTGCGCTTCGTGCGCTTCAGGCATCTGCCACGACATTGCCGCCGACACCGGCGTCCGCAGTCGAGCACGCCGCAACCACCGCGCGCACATCGAGCGAGCTTTTCGGCAACGGATTGTTGGGGCGCGTTTCGAGCCAGAAGCGATACAGCGTGTTCTTTGCAGCTTCGAGACGATAATTGCTGGTCGCGCGCATATCGGAAAGCGGCGCGTAGTCGTTGCCGAGCGCGAGCATCGCGGCTTGCGCGGTGGCTTCATGCCATTCGGCGTCGCGCAGCACGGCTTCTGCATGCGTTGCCCGCTTCGGCGTCGCTGCCATGCCGCCGAAGGCGATGCGCGGCTCGCGAATCAACTCGCCGTCCGCGATAAACGAGAATGCGGCACACACAGCGGAGATGTCCGAGTCGAAGCGCTTCGACAGCTTATAGGTGCGGAATTGCAACTTTGCGCGCGCGCCGGTGCGAGTCGGCACCTTCAGGCCGACGACGAACTCGTGCTCGGCCATATTCTTCTTCTGATACGCGACGTACAGGTCTTCGAGCGGCATTTCGCGTTCGACGTCGCCACCTCGGACAATCACGCGCGCGCCGAGCGCGATGAGACCGGGCATCGAATCACCGATCGGCGAGCCGTTGGCGATGTTGCCGCCGAGTGTGCCCGCGTTGCGAATGGGCAGCGAAGCGAAGCGTAGCCACATTTCCGTAAGCTCGGGATATTCCTTCGCGATCTCCGCGTAGGCGTTCTCTACCGTCACGCCCGCGCCAATTTCGATCCAGTCGGCATGCGTTTCGAGCTTCTGCAATTCGGCGATTTGGCCGACGTACACGACATTGCCGAGTTCGCGCATCTGCTTGGTGACCCACAGGCCAATGTCGGTGCTGCCCGCGAGAATGCGCGCGGCCGGCTCGGCCTGCTTGATCTGTGCGAGCGCCTGGACCGTGCGCGGCGCGTCGAAGCGCTGGCCGGCGTGCTCGTAATGGAACGTGTCGTCGCGTTGCAGCGTCGCGAGCGCGCCTGCGAGCGCCTCCACATTCACCGGTGCCTTGGGCGCGGGGACTTCGAACATGCGCACGGCCGCATCCACGATCGGACGATAGCCGGTGCAGCGGCACAGATTGCCTGTGAGCGCGTTGCTGATTGCTTCGCGCGAGGGCACCGTCTTGTTTGCGCAGCCATGCTCGTGGCCGTGCTTTTCGTAGAGCGACCACATCGACATGACGAAGCCCGGCGTGCAGAAACCGCACTGCGAGCCGTGGCATTCGACCATCGCCTGCTGTACCGGATGCAGCGAGCCGTCGGGCTGACGCAGATCTTCGACGGTGAAGAGCGCCTTGCCATCGAGCGTCGGCATGAACTGGATGCAGGCGTTGACCGCCTTGAAGTCGACGCCGCCCTTTTCGTTGCGCTCGCCAACCACGACCGTGCACGCGCCGCAATCGCCTTCGGCGCAGCCTTCCTTGGTGCCGGTGCAGTGCGCATCTTCACGCAGATACTGCAGGACCGTGCGGGTGACAGGCGCGTCCTTGATTTCGCGGATCGCGTTGCGATGGTAAAAGCGGATTGGCTCAGTCATGTCTTATCGCTCTCGAATGTTCTTTGTCCAGCAGGGATGGTTCGAAAACTATCACCGTCAATAAATACAACCCATAGCCCGGGTCGCATGCGGGACATATGCGCAATGCGATATCGAGATGGAATTGGCGCGCTGTGGGCTTATGTTGGGTTGGCTGGTCTTAGATGTTTGCTGGTGAAATGCTTGATTTCAGCCATTTTGTAGGGGCGCGCGGTGAGCATTTCGCCCTTCGCCGAGGGCAAATTAAGCGTCCGACGCCCCACTATCTGGGCTTCGCACCGGCTTACGTCTGACCAATTATTAAGCAAATGCTGCAAGAGAATCGGTTCCATGGGAAAATCACGCCTTCCCGCCGTTTTCAAGTCTGGTTTTCCCCATGTCCACCGACACAGCGACACCCCGCAGCGAATTCGCCACGACCATGCAGATCATTCCGGTCGTCTTTTTCACGTTTCTTTGCTATCTGACGATCGGCATTCCGCTGGCGGTGCTGCCGGGCTACGTGCATGACGACCTCGGCTACAGCGCGGTGCTCGCGGGCGCCGCGATCAGCGTGCAGTACTTGGCGACTTTGGCGTCGCGGCCGCTGGCAGGACGTTCGGCAGATACGTTGGGACCGAAGCGGACGGTGACGATCGGCTTGCTCGGATGCGGCGCGAGCGGCGTTCTTTTGTTGCTGGCAGTTTTGTGCGGACGCTGGCCCGTGCTGAGTCTTGGCCTGCTTGTGTGCAGCCGGCTCGTGCTCGGATTCGGCGAGAGTCTGTGCGGCACCGGCGCGATTCTGTGGGGCATCGGCCGCGTGGGCACGAGCAACAACGCACGAGTGATCTCGTGGAACGGCATCGCCACGTATGGCGCGCTGGCGGTCGGCGCGCCGCTCGGCGTTGCGATCGAGCGGACGGTCGGATTTGCGGCGCTCGGCATTCTAGTGATTCTGCTGGCGGCGCTCGGCTTCTACCTCGCCCGGCCGATGGCATCCGTGCCAATCGTCCACGGCGAACGGATGTCGTACCGAAGCGTGTTCACGCGCGTCCTGCCGCACGGCATCGGCCTTGCGCTCGGCTCGGCCGGTTTTGGATCGATTGCGACGTTCATCACCTTGTTCTATGCGGCGAAGCAGTGGCCGAACGCGGCGTTGTCGCTGACGGTGTTCGGCACGCTGTTCATCGGCGCGCGGCTGCTGTTCGCCAACACGATCAAGACCTACGGAGGTTTCCGGGTCGCGATTGTTTCGTTTTCATTTGAATGTGTCGGCCTGCTGATGCTGTGGCTTGCGCCTGAGCCGCATATTGCGCTCGCGGGGGCGGCGTTGACCGGATTCGGGTTTGCGTTGGTATTTCCGGCGCTCGGCGTCGAGGCAGTCGGACTCGTACCGCCCGCGAGCCGAGGTGCGGCGTTGTCGGCTTACTCGGTGTTTCTGGATCTGTCGCTGGGAATTACGGGGCCGTTGGCGGGGTATATTGCCGGCGAGTTTGGGTACGGGTCAGTGTTTCTATTTGCAGCAATTGCCGCTGCAGCGGCTGTGGGGCTTTCCAGTTTTCTTTATCTTCGGGATGTGAAGGTTGGGAAGATGCCTGCGGCGCTTTGAGGGCTTTTCGGCTCAACGCACCAACTCACACTTGAGTTCCGCGGCTCCGGGCAGGCAGCGGCGTAATCAGGACCAGCGCCGTGGCACGCCTGGCCTTGGTTGCAGCTAGCCGTACGTTCAGCCGGTACTCGTCGAAAGGCTCGGCTTCGAGCCGCCCCAAGTTGCGTTTGTCGAGCGGCTAAAGCGAACATAGTTACGACAAGCTGGAAATTAATCGGCAACCACATGTCGCACGATGTCCATGATGAGCAACAGGAAGGCCGTCATCCATCATCGACTCATCACCCTCAACAATCAGGTTCGGTCTAATTCCCGGATGCCGCGGGCAAAAGACTTCGTCGCCCATACGGGCGACCGGACGACCATCGAAGGTCATCGTTGGTGCTGGGAACAGCTACATCGGGAGGTACCCGCGTTGCGTTCAACTTCGACGGGCGCAAGGCGGTACTCGACATCGTTGGCGCGGGCAGCGTTGCCAACCCACTGACGAGCGATGTGCTGAAGACGTTCCACTGCCCGAGTTCCATGTCGACGTTCAGTTTGACCGACAGCGGTCCGCCGCCAGGATTACCTCCGGCAGGCGGACTTTCGAGCGTGTCGCATTAACGGAGTGGTTCCCAGCCCTCTACTTTCCTTCCGACAATCCCCGCTCCAACGCCGCGACCCCGGCGGGCAAATCGACCTTAACTCCGAGATCGACCATCGTCCGGCCCAACGCGTGCACAGTGCGAAACAGGTTGTGCTCGCGGCATTGCTCGCCCATCTGTCCGATCCGAACAATCGGCAATCCGAACGACCCCGAAATTTCGACCTGATGCTGCCGCGAAATATGCGCGCATACATCGCCTGGACTCAGCCCGGCGGGCACCTCGATTCCCACCACCGAATTTAGCCGGCAAGCAACCGGCGCATACAGCTGCAAGCCGAGCGCGGTCACGCCTTCCTGCAACGCCACCGAACACTTGAGGTGCCGCGCAAAACGCTTTTCAAGCGTCTCTGCGCACACGAGCCGCAGTGCCTCATGTAAAGCCAGCACGCCCGACACGGGCGCCGTGTAGTGATATCCCGCGTTATGCCAGAAGTTCTCGGCGAGCGACGCGTCGAGACACCAATGCGCATTCGGCGCCGTACGTCCTTTCACGCGCTCCCACGCTGCATCGGAAAACGCAATCAGCGAGACTCCCGGAATAGACGACAAGCCCTTCTGCCCGCCCGTGATCACCGCGTCGATGCCCCACGCGTCCATGGCGAGCGGCATGGTGCTCAATGTGCACACAGCATCGACGATCACCAGCGCGCCCGCCGCCTTCGCCAGTGCGGCAATGTCCTTCAACTGGTAATTCCAGACCGTATTCGAAGTCTCGCCCTGCACCACCGTGACGATCTCCGGTCGCTCACGGCGGATTGCCTCGGCGATCTCGTCGAGACTCGCCACCGTGCGGTCGGCCACTTCCAGTTCCGTCACTCGCGCGCCGACGCGGCGGCCCATCTCCGCCATGCGCCCGCTGAAAAAGCCGTTCTTGATGCTCAGCACGCGCGTACCTTCCCACGCGAGATTCGAGATTGCCATTTCCATCGCGGCCGAACCGGGGCCCGCCACGCCCAGCACCCATTTCGAATGGGTCTGGAACACGTAGCGCGCCATCGTCTTTACCTGACCGATCACCTTCACCATGGTTGCGCCCAGATGGTTGATGACGATCGTATTGGCCTTGGCGACCGCTGCGGGAATCGGCACGGGGCCGGCGCCCATCATCAGTAACGGCTCTTCGGGAAGAATGGCGTCGAGCGATTCGACAACCGGACACGGCACAGCAGTAGACGCAACGTTAGATGATGAAGTCGGCATGATCGGTACTTGAAGGAAAGCGCAAAGATGGAATGCACAGGAGCCAACGGCCTCGCCAGCTATGACACTGGCGAGGCCGTCGTCCGATCATTCACCGATCCGCGCAATTGCGCAAGTTTTTTGACCATGCTTTACCGGCGGCGCCGCAAACGCGCGTAGGCGACGCGCCTGGCCGCACCGCCGCAAGACCTCACTTCACCTTGGTCTTGTCGAGCTTTTTGCCGGTTTCCGCATTGAAACGCTCGACGTATTCTTCGATCAGCCGCCGCACCGCGCGTCCGATCTGCCGGTAGTCCGACTCGTTGAGGTTGGCCAGCGACACACGCCCAGACGCATGCTGCGTGCCGAAGCCGAGCCCCGGCAACAGCACCACCCGAGCCTCGCGCGCGAGACGGAACAGCAATTCGGTAGGCTGCGTGCTCTTCAACTGCCAATCGACGAACTCGCGCCCGAACATCCGCTCGCCAAGGTACTCGGCGTCGAGAATCGTGTAGTAGTCGACCTGGTTCGGGTCGCTGTCGTCGAATGCAATGCCGACCTCCTCATAAAGCGCCTGCTTGCGCTTGCGGATCAGGCGCTTCAGCGCGTTCTTGTATGCGTCGGGCGTATCCATCAGCGAGAACAGCGAGAACAACACCATCTGCACCTGCTGCGGCGTCGACAGCCCTGCCGTGTGATTCAGCGCGACGGTGCGGCTGTCGGCCACCAGACGATCGATGAATTTGAGCTTTTCAGGCTCTGTGGTGATCGACTCATAACGTTCGTGCAACTGCTTCTTCACGTCTTTCGGCAGCTCCGAAATCAGCCTGTCGAGCACGTTGTCGCGATGCGTCGCAATCGTGCCGAGACGCCAGCCGGTCGCACCGAAATATTTGGAGTACGAGTACACGAGAATCGTGTTCTTCGGCGCAAGCGCGAACAGCGACACGAAGTCGTCGGCGAATGTTCCGTACACGTCGTCGGTGAGAAGAATCAGATCGGGCCGTTCCTTGACGATGTCGGCAATGTACTGAAGGCTCTCGTCGTCCATTTTCACCGAAGGCGGATTACTCGGATTCACGAGAAAGAAGGCCTTCACTTTCGGATCGCGCAGCTTGTCGAGTTCTTCTTCGGTGTACTGCCAGCCATTCTCAACACCGGCGTTCAGATTCACCACGTTCAACTGGTAGTCGTTCAGCCGCGGAATCTCGATGTACGGCGTGAAGATCGGCATGCCGAGCGCGATGGTGTCGCCCGGCTTGATCAGGTGATTCTCGCGCATCGTGTTGAAGATGTACGTCATGGCCGCCGTGCCGCCCTCCACCGCGAACACGTCGAATTCGCCGACGAACGGATGCCGGCCGATCATCTCCCGGCGCAGATATTGTCCGACGATAACTTCGGATAGCTTGAGCATCCGGTCGGGCACCGGATAGTTCGATCCGAGAATCCCCTCGCACATTTCATAAAGGAAGTCGCCGGCGGAAAGCCCCAGCTGATCGCGCACGTACGATACCGCGCCGCGCAAGAAGTCGATCCCCGCGACGCCTTTGTTTTCGCGCAGGAACAGGTCAAAGCGCTCTTCGAGGCCTTCGCGCCGCGGAAATCCGCCGACGCCTTCAGGCATATAAGCGAACGAGCGTTCCGACTCGCGCATGGCGAAGAGCCCGAGCTGCCAGAAGCCGTGACGCGGGATCGTTGCGAGAAAATTCGGGTTGCCCCGACCGGCGTTCAGCATCGACGCATTGGCTGGCCGCTCGACGGCGCCGCCGCCCGCGGCCTTGATGAGTTCGTCCTTCAGCTCGAACGGGCTGAGCGCGGCAAGACCCGGCTGTGCCATGTCGCCACGTTTCTTGTCGTCCTTCTCTTTTGCCATGATGTGTTCTCCTGAGCCAGGTGAAAGACGCCGCCGGGCATTGATTAGCGCGATGCCGCGGCCGGCGCGAAGAGATCGATACAACGCGTTTGCTACACGAGTCCCACCACGAGCGGGCCGAGCAACGTCAACGCGACGTTCGCGATTGCATAGGTAATGGCGAACGGCACGGTCGGCACCGCGCTTTCCGCCTTGTCCAGCACGCCGCCAAAAGCCGGATTGGCACTACGTGAGCCCGACAGCGCACCTGCCAGAATGGCCGCGTTGTTGTAGCGAAGCACGTAGCGGCCGAACAGCATCGTGAGCAGGAGCGGGAACAGCGTGACGAACACGCCGAGCAGGAAGATCGTCATGCCGCTTTGCTTGACCGTGACCACGGCCTGCAGGCCGGAATTCAGACCGACCACGGCGACGAAGGCCGCGAGCCCGAAGTCCTTCAGCAGTTGCGAGGCTGCCGTGGGCATCACGCCGTACATGGGATGCTTGCCGCGCATCCAGCCGAACAGCAGGCCGGCGAGCAGACAGCCGCCGCCTGAACCGAGCGTGAGCGGAATTCCACCCACGTTGATAACGATGAGCCCGATCAGCAAGCCGAGTACGAGACCGACGCCCATGTAGATGAAATCGGTCTTGTTGCTGTACGGCAGTTCGTAACCCGCGGCTTCCACGGCGCGCTTGGTGTCTTTCGGCGAGCCATAAAACGTCAGCACGTCGCCATGTTCCAGATGGGTTTCCGGCAGCAGCGGCAGCGGCTGCCCGGCGCGCGTCACGCCTTGCAGATAGACGCCATGGCGCATGTCGCGATCCACCATTTCCCGCGCGGCCGCGATCGTCGTGTGGTTCATGCCTTTGCGGGTGAATACGCCTTCGCGCGTCTGCATGACGACGCCGACATCGCCAATGTCTGCAACTTCGCTGCCGTTCGAGCCGAACTCGACGACGGCTTCGCGACGGCCCACGACGAGCACGACATCGTCGTGATTCAATACCAGGTCGGGCGTAGGGTCGAGCGTATGGCCGCCTCGCTTGACGCGCTCGATTGTCAGCATGTCGCGATGCAGCGTCTCAACCTGCTTCACCGTCTTGCCCGCGCTGACGTCGATCCGGTACGCGCGCCCTACCAGTTCCGGCAACGCCAGAAGTTGTCCTGGCCCGCGAGCCGGCGCGCCCGCGGTGAGCTCGCGTTCTGCTTCGATGGAGGCATCGCGCAGACTCTGCCCCATGAACTTCGGCAAGATATTCACGCATACGATGATCGCGCCGAGCGAGCCGAACACGTACGTCACCGCATAGGCGATCGCAACGTCGGATTGCAGCGACTTCACCTCGTCGGCGGGCAGCCCGAGGCGCGCGATCGCGTCGCCCGCAGTGCCGATGATCGCCGACTGCGTCAGCGCGCCGCCAGCGAGCCCGGCGGCGAGCCCCTTGTTCAGGTGGAACAGCTTCGCGCAGATCACCACGGTAATCAGCGCGGTGACCGCGAGGAAAACGGCCATCGCGATTTCGCGCAGCGTCTTGCGGTTCAGCGAATTGAAGAAACCCGGACCGGAGTCGTAGCCGACCGCGTAGATGAATACGGCGAACATCACCGACTTCACGCCGTTGTCGATCGTCACGCCTGCCTGACTGATCACCACCGCCGCGAGCAGCGATCCGCCGACGCCGCCCAGCTGGAACTTGCCGAAGTTGATCTGGCCAATAAAGTAGCCAGCCGCGAGCGACAGAAACAGGGCGATCTCAGGTGATTTCTGGAATATGTGATGTAGCCAGTCCATCATGTCCTCGCTGAATAGTTTGCGATGCTAATTACCCGACACTGCCCGCCGCGGGTGTTCGATCCCCGCGCGGTGAATCCGACCGGCTAGCTGAGCTTGCCGGCCAGGCCGACCACGACCGGTCCCATCAACGGCAGAAAGATGTTGGAAAGCGCGTAGGTGATCGTGTAGCCGATCACCGGCGTCGAGTTGCCGGTCACACCGACGAGCGCGCTTATTGCCGGCGTGCTGCACTGCTGACCGGCGATGGCGCCGAGCAGCATCGGCGTTTCGAGCTTGAGGAACATGCGGCCAATCCACAACGACAGCAGCCCCGGCACGAGCACCATCAGAATGCCGGCTGCGGGCAGCGCGAGGCCGTATCCGCGCACCAGCTTGATGGCGTCCGGTCCCGCCGACAATCCCACCGCGGCGATGAAAGTGGCAAGCCCGAAGTCCTTGAGAATCTGCGCGGCCGCCGGAGGCAGCGAGCCGACGAGCGGATGGCGCGAGCGGATCCAGCCGAACAGCAGCCCGGACAACAAACAGCCGCCGCCGGTGCCCAATGCGAGCGATACGCCGCCGATGCGCCCGCCCAGGTGGCCAATCGCCATGCCGACCAGCACGCCGAGGCCCAGATAGACGAAGTCGGTCTTCTGCGTTGCGACGAGCACATAGCCGAGACGCCGTGCACCGCGCTCGACATCGGCCTTGGCGCCGACCAGCGTCAGCACGTCGCCGCGATTCAGTTCGGTGCCAGGCAACGCGGGTATTGTCGTCTCCAGCCGCGTGACGGCCGCAATGTAGACGCCACGCGCCTCGTCCGGCGGTGCCCGCTCACGCATCTGGGCAACCGTGAGGCCGTGCGCGTCGCGCCGTGTCAACACGACGTCGAGTTTCTCGGCAAGCACCTGGCCGAAGCCGGCGCCGTCGACTTCATCGCCGAGATCGGGCGCCGCGGCGACGATCGCTTCGCGGCGGCCCGCGACGAGCACAATGTCGCCCGAGGCCAGCGCGAGGTGCGGATCTACCGGCACATTCGCGCCGTTGCGCCGCACCTGCTCGATGGTGAGATTGAAGCCGTGCTGCTGTTCGATGGTGAGAACTGTTGCACCACGCGCCGCCCCGATGCGAAAAACGCGGCCCACCAGCGCCGGTGCGGCGGCATGCTGGCCCTCGCCCAATGCTCCGTCGCCGCCCAGCTTGCGCCACACGCGCGCCGCCTCCTCGCGCAAATCAATGCGCAACAGCAAAGGTGCAAACTGGCTCGTGAAGAGGACGATAGTGACCAGCCCGAACAGGTAACTCACGCTGTAAGCAGTCACGATGTTCGCTTGCAGACGCAGCGTCTGCGCTTCGTCGAAGCCGAGCCTGGCAATCGCCTCGGAGGCCGTGCCGATCACGGCCGACTCGGTCGCCGCGCCGGCCAGGAGACCCGCCGCAGTGCCGGCATCGAGCCGCATCACGGTCACCGCGATCGTGATCAGCACGAGCACCGACACGATCTCGACCACTGACAGCAGCCCATAGCGCCACCCCCGACCGATATTGGCGAAGAATTGCGGCCCACCGGTGAAGCCCAGCGCAAAGATGAACAATGCGAAGGCGATGTTCTTCAGATCGGGCGCGAGGCGCGCGCCTGTCTGGCCAAGTAACAACGCAACGATCAATGTGCCGCAAACACCGCCCAGCTGGATAGGACCAATACGAAAAGAGCCAATCAAATAGCCGATTGCGAGGCTCGTGAACAGAGCGATCTCCGGTTGAGTCCTCAGCAATTCACCGATCATGTTGACTAGCCGATTTTTGAAATTATTCGGAAATTGCTAAATATCTACGCAAGAGAAATTAAGCCCGTTGCCGTTGTCGATAGTTGACTTAAATCAGCTATCCCACGGAAAAGATGGAATGGCGTCATATGGCGCAAAGATAGCGCGCAGCAATCACGAATGCCGCGTTGACTACTGCGTCATTAAACGGAAAACATTGCTGACCGGACTTCGCTAGATGCGCCCGGCAGGGTGAAACGCCGCAAGTGCGGTTTGCACGAAATGCCTTTACTCATGAATGGAGCGGTGATTCACGAGCTTTTTTAAATTATGAAAGTTTAGTATCCCTGTCAATGCTATTTTTTTGCCATGAACACTTGACTTCACAGAGCGCGGACCTAAACAAGCTCCATCCGCATTCGCTTTAGCGCATTGCTTATTGCGATAGCTCCCTTATACTCATTCGCTCCAGGCAGACTTGACTCGTCGGCATTAGCCGGGAATTCGCGAGCGCCGCGAAACGTTCATGGGGATACGCGATGCGCATCATTCTCTTCAGCAGCCGCCAATACGACATCGAAACTTTCGCTGGAGCGAACAGCCGCCATGGCTATGAACTGCATTTCCAGGAGTCGCATCTGGACAGCGAAACTGCTGTGCTGGCGCAGGGCTACGAGGTGGTGTGCCCGTTCGTCAACGACCTGGTCGACGCGGCCGTGCTGGAGCGGCTATATGCAGGCGGCACGCGGATGATTGCCTTGCGTTCGGCGGGCTTCAACCACGTGGACCTCGCAACGGCCGAACGTCTCGACATGGCGGTCGCCCGGGTGCCGGCCTATTCGCCGCACGCGGTGGCCGAGCACGCAGTGGGCCTGATCCTCGCGCTGAACCGGCGCATTCCGCGCGCCGTCGCCCGTACACGGGAAGGCGACTTCTCGCTGCATGGGCTGCTCGGTTTCGATTTACACGGCAAGACGGTGGGCGTGATAGGCACCGGCATGATCGGCCGCGTGTTCGGCCGCATCATGGCGGGCTTCGGCATGCGTGTTCTCGCGCACGATCCCGGCACGCCCGCGAGCGACCTGCTCGCGCTCGGCGCGCGCTATGTCGCGCTCGACACGCTTCTGGCTGAATCGGACATCGTGAGTTTGCACTGTCCGTTGGTGCCGTCGACCTACCATCTGATCGACGCCGCCGCGCTGGCCAAAATGAAGCGCGGCGCTATGCTGATCAACACGGGCCGCGGCGGACTCGTCGAGAGCAATGCGCTGGTCGGTGCACTGAAGGACGGCCAGCTTGGCCATCTGGGGCTCGACGTCTACGAGGAAGAAGGCGGACTCTTCTTCGAAGACCATTCGAATCTCCCGCTGCAAGACGACGTGCTCGCGCGTCTGCTGATGTTCCCGAACGTCATCGTGACCGCGCACCAGGCGTTTTTCACACGCGAGGCGATGAACGAGATCGCGCAGACCACGCTCGATAACGTCGCCGCCTGGCAAACGGGTGTGCCTTGCAACACGGTCTCTGCAACGGGCACAACGAGCGCAGCGGGCACAGCAGGCTAGACGCCGCCGACCTTCAGCGAAACGGGGCGGATCGCGGTGCGGGCGTCGTCCGGCGCACCGCACATCTCACGCAGCAAGGCCGCCTCGCGCTCGTGCACTTCCACCGGAAACCAGCGTGCGCCGGCGTCGGCAAGATAACGCGCGCGATGCTGGCCATTGCGAAACGCCACCACACCCTCGCGCTCGAAACCGAACCAACCCAGTAGACCCGGTGCGCGGCGCGTGCAAATCGTCACGTAGGGCATCTGCGGAATACGAGGATTGTCCGGATCGAGAAATTCGCGAATGCCCCGCACCTTGCCCGCATGCCATTCGGCGATAGGCTTCAGAACGTAGTCGGTGTTGTCGCGATCGGCGCAGGCGAGCAGCTTGCGCACGTCGACCAGCACGACCTGATGCCGGGTGCCGTCGGCGACGAACACGCGTTTCAGGCGCACATGGTCGTACCATGAATGTTGATGCAGCGGCACGATCCAGACCGTCTCAGCGCAGGCCGGCGCAGCTCCGGACGATGAATTGATTAGAGGCAAAGGCAGGCTCGAAGAGCCGGCGAAGATTCGCCAGCGCGTTAAGAGAGCGCTAACGCTACGAGTCGATTGTGAAAGAAGCATGTCAAGCCACGGTATTAACTGCTCTGCATGAGTGCCGACGAGCGCGGCACAAACGCCCGAACTGACGGGCGAACGCGGACCTTCAAGGACACAACGATGAAAGACACCCTGAATTTCAATCGATATGTGCGCATAGAGGCTAACCAGGATAACGGCGTAGCAACCATCGTGCTTGAGCGCCCCGAGCGGCGGAATGCTGTCGACCGCGCTGTCGCCGACGCTTTGAGCGCCGCGTTCCAATGCTTCGAGGCGGAACCGGGGTGGCGCGCCGTGGTGTTGTTCGGCGCAGGCGGCACCTTTTGCGCGGGCGCGGATCTGAGCGCGCTGCCCGACGAGACCTTGCGCAACGAAATACACGCAGACGGCAGCGGACCTGGGCCAATGGGACCGACGCGCACGAGCTTCACGAAGCCGGTCATAGCGGCCATCGCGGGCTATGCGGTGGCGGGAGGCCTGGAACTGGCTGCGATGTGCGACCTGCGTGTCGCGGAAGACGATGCGGTGCTCGGCGTGTTCTGCCGGCGCGTCGGCATTCCGTTGATCGACGGCGGCACAATCCGCATGCCGCGGCTGATCGGCATGTCGCGCGCGCTCGATCTGATTCTGACGGGACGTGCGGTGAGCGCCCAGGAAGCGCTCGGTTTCGGCCTCGTCAACCGTGTGGTTGCAAGGGGCGAGGCGCGCGTCGCGGCAGAGCAACTGGCCGCGGATCTCGCAGCATTCCCGCAGGCGGCGCTACTGGCTGACCGCCTTTCGGTGCTCGAAAACAGCATGCTCGGCGACCTGGCCGAGGCACTCCAGCGCGAAGGCGCCGGCGGATATCGGGCTGTATTCGACGAAGGTATCGCCGGTGCCGCGAGTTTTGCAAAAGGCGCTGGACGTCACGGCGAGACGCCGGACTCGCATGAAGGAAGCAACTAGCGGGGCGCGGAAAAGGAGTGGCTGCAGCTATCGGCACCGCGGGTCGTACACACTCAAGCGGCGTAACGTCGCGCGGTGTTCAGCGAAAAACAACGTTCGCATCGGCGCTCAGCACTATCGTTTTGACTTAGGTAGAATCCCTGACTGTTTTGCATCCCGCACGGCGCATGCGCTCTCGTCCCGAAAACGCGCGCCGGCCGCGCGACGCTTCGCGCCGCGCCGATCCACAGTCTGCTGCCATGCCTTTGCCCCTGCTTGCTCTCGCCGTTGCCGCCTTTGGCATCGGCACCACCGAATTTGTCATCATGGGGCTGTTGCCCAACGTCGCCCGCGATCTGTCTGTCTCGATCCCGGCAGCGGGCATGCTGGTCTCGGCATACGCGCTTGGCGTGACCATCGGCGCGCCGATCGTGGCAATCGCGGTCGCCAACATGCCGCGCAAGAAAGCGCTGATGAGCCTGATCGGCGTATTCATCGTCGGCAATCTGCTGTGCGCGTTGGCGCCGGGCTATGCGGTGTTGATGGCCGCGCGGATCGTCACGGCGTTCTGCCATGGCGCATTCTTCGGCATCGGCTCGGTGGTCGCCGCGGGTCTCGTCGCGCCGAACCGCCGCGCGCAGGCCATCGCGCTGATGTTCACCGGCCTCACGCTCGCGAATGTGCTCGGCGTGCCGCTCGGCACCGCGCTCGGCCAGGCGGTCGGCTGGCGCGCGACCTTCTGGGCCGTGACGGCCATCGGCATTGCCGCAGCTGCCGCGCTCGCCGTGTGCCTGCCGGCGCAGATCGAGATGCAGAAGGCGAGCCTCGTGCGCGAATTCAGCGTGCTGAAAAATCCGCAGGTGCTGATGGTGCTCGGCATCAGCGTGCTCGCTTCAGCGAGCCTCTTCTCCACGTTCACGTACATCACGCCGATTCTCGAAGACGTGACCGGCTTCACGCCGCACGCCGTCACACTCGTGCTGCTGCTGTTCGGGCTCGGCCTGACGGTCGGCAGCACGCTTGGCGGCAAGCTCGCCGACTGGCGCCTGATGCCGTCGCTGGTGGCCTTTCTGCTCGCCATCGTCGTGATTCTCGCGATCCTTGCCGGCACCATGCATGCCGAAATTCCGGCAATGATCACCGTTTTCGTTTGGGGTGTTCTGGCATTTGCAATCGTGCCGCCATTGCAGATGCTGATCGTCAATCGGGCGAGCGATGCGCCGAATCTTGCGTCGACGTTGAACCAGGGCGCATTCAACCTCGGCAACGCAACTGGCGCATGGCTCGGCGGCATGGCGATCGGCGCGGGCGCGCCGTTGACTACGCTGCCGTGGGTCGGCGTCGCGACCTCGATCGGGGCGCTCGTGCTCACGCTGTGGTCGGTGTCCATCGACCGGCGCGCGCAGCGGATGGCGATGGCGGGTTGACAGCCGCCTGCGCGGGCTCGCGCCGGTTCATGCCGGCGCGCATCGCGCGAGCGCGGCCGTTTCTTCCTCAGGCCTTCGCCGGCAGAATCTGGCCGACGCACGTTCCAAAGCCCACGCGATAACCGTCCGCCTGGCACCAACCCGAGAGCGTCAACTCGTCGCCGTCTTCGATAAAGCTGCGCGTGCCGCCCTCTTTCAATTCCAGCGGCTTCTTGCCGTTCCACGTGAGTTCGAGCAGGCTGCCGTACGAGTCTTCCGTCGGCCCGCTGATCGTGCCCGAGCCCATCAGGTCGCCCACTCGCGTGTTGCAACCCCCCACCGTGTGATGCGCGAGTTGCTGAGCCATCGTCCAGTACATGTACTTGAAGTTGGTTCGCGCAATGGTCGTGGCCTGTTTCGCGCCTTGCGGACGTAGCGTCACTTCCAGCGCTATGTCGAATGCATGCTCGCCGTCGTGCCGCAGATACGCAAGCGGTTGCGGCTCCTGCACGGGCTGTGCGACGCGGAAAGGCTCGAGCGCATCCAGCGTGACGATCCACGGCGAAATGGTGGTCGTGAATGATTTTGAATTGAACGGGCCGAGCGGCACGTATTCCCATTGCTGGATGTCGCGCGCGCTCCAGTCGTTCAACAGCACCATGCCGAAGATATGCGCTTCGGCATCGGTACAGGCGATCGGCTCGCCCAATGCGTTGCCGCCGCCGATCACGAAGCCGGTCTCCAGCTCGATGTCCAGCTTACGGCACGCGCCGAACACGGGACGCTCCTGATCGGGCAACTTCAATTGACCGTTCGGCCGGCGCACCGGCGTGCCGCTCACCACGACCGACGACGCGCGTCCGTTGTAGCCAATCGGCATCTCGGACCAGTTCGGCAGCAGCGCATCCTTCGGATTGCGGAACATGGAGCCGACATTCGTTGCGTGCTCCTTCGACGAATAGAAATCCGTGTAGCCGGGAATTTGCACGGGCAGATGGAGCCGCGCGTCGGCCTGACGCACCAGCGCCTTCGCGCGCAATGCAGCGTCGTCGCGCAAAGTCGCGGTGTCGCGCGAAAGCAGATTACTCAACTGGATGCGCACGCTGCGCCATGCGTCGCGGCCGAGCGCGATGAAGTCGTTCAAGGTATCGCGCGCGAAAACGCCTGCCTTTGAGGGCACCGTGAGCAAGCCCGCCGCCTCCAGCGCCGCCAGATCGACAATCTCATCGCCAATCGCAACGCCCACGCGCGGCGTGTCGTTTTTGCTATCGCTGAAAATGCCGAACGGCAAGTTCTGAATCGAAAAATCGTTGCTCGGTTCGTTGGCCGACTGCACCCAACTTTTGCGTGACGGATCGAGCGTCGCCTGAAGATCGCTCAATGCGCTCATCGTTGCTCCGGGTTGAAGTGTTTCTTAAGACCTTGCCAGCACTCGTAGTAGTGCGCCTGAAGTTGCGCGGTTTCGAGCGCAAAACGGGTCGGCTTGATCAGCGTCCTGGTTTCGAACATGAACGCCATGGTGTCGCCGACCTTGACCGGCTTTGACGTATCGCTGTGCGAAGCTTTCTCGAATGTATCCGCGTCCGGGCCGTGGCCGGACATGCAGTTATGCAGGCTCGCGCCACCCGGCACGAAGCCCTCGGCCTTCGCGTCGTAGACGCCGTGCACGAGTCCCATGAATTCGCTCGCGACATTGCGATGAAACCATGGCGGGCGGAACGTGTCTTCGGCGGCGAGCCAGCGCGGCGGGAAGATCACGAAGTCGAGCGAATCCACGCCCGGCGTGTCGCTTTGCGATTGCAACACCAGAAAGATCGACGGGTCCGGATGGTCGAAGCTAATCGAGCCGATGGTGTTGAAGCGCCGCAAGTCGTATTTATACGGCGCGTAATTGCCGTGCCACGCGACCACGTCGAGCGGCGAATGTCCGATGTCCGCGCGCCACAGATTGCCGTCCATCTTCGCGACGAGTTCGAAGTCGCCTTCGCGGTCCTCGTAAGCCGCATGCGGCGTGAGGAAGTCGCGCGGATTGGCAAGGCCGTTCGAGCCGATTGGCCCGAGGTCCGGCAAGCGAAGCAACGCGCCGAAGTTTTCGCAGATGTAGCCGCGCGCCGTGCCGTCCGGCAAGCTCACCGCGAAGCGCACGCCGCGCGGAATCACCGCGATCTCGAACGGCCCCACTTCGAGCCGGCCCAGTTCCGTCGCGATATCAAGGCGCCCTTCCTGCGGCACGATCAGCAACTCGCCGTCGGCACTGTAGAAGAAACGGTCCGTCATTGAACGGTTCGCCGCGTACAGGTGAATCGCGCAGCCGCTCATCGATTCGGCGGCGCCGTTGCCCGCCATCGTCATCCAGCCGTCGACGAAATCCGTCGGCTCGCCTGGCATCGGCAATGCGTCCCAGCGCAGCTGATTCGGCGGCGTCGGCGGCACTTCGGCGAAATTCGCGACGAGCCGCTCCGAAGGCAGCGGCGTGAACGGCTTATGCACTGCCGCGGGACGAATGCGGTACAGCCAGGTGCGCCGATTGTGCCCGCGCGGTGCGGTGAAAGCGGTGCCGGACAACTGTTCGGCGTACAAACCATAAGCCGCGCGCTGTGGCGAATTGCGCCCTTCCGGCAGCGCGCCCGGTAAAGCCTCGGTCGCGAATTCGTTGCCGAAGCCCGACTGATAGCCGGGTTCGATCTCGAGCCGCGACCTGACTGTATTCGGCTGACGTGTTGAGGTATCCATGCAAGATTCTCCGTTGACCCTAGACATCACTTCACGCGGTTTGCGGTTCGGACGGGCGACTGCGTTGCCGCGTCGCCGCGGCGAGCGCGATCACCAGCAACGCCGAACACAGCACCGGCAGCGCAGCCGCATGGAACAGCGATTCGTTCGACCAGTTCAGCGCGATCAGTTGACCGCCGACCAGCGGCCCGATTACCGAGCCGATACGCCCGATTCCGAGGCTCCAGCCGATGCCCGTCGATCGCAATGTGGTCGGATAAAAGTGGCCCGCGAGCGCGTTCACCGCCGGCTGCCCGCCGACTACACAGAAGCCGCCCGCAAACACGACGATTAGCAGCCACGGCAAAGCATGCGCCACGCTGCCGATGGTGCCGACAGCGAGTGCCGCGCCCGCGAAGCACACGAACAGCACGCGCACGAAACCAAAGCGTTCGATGAACCAGCCGAGCAGCAACGTGCCGACCACGCCACCCGTCTGCAACACCGTGCCGACGATCACCGCGGTGCCCGGCGAATAGCCGGCATCGCGCATGACGGTCGGCAGCCAGTTCGACAGAAAGTACAGATCGATCAGGTTCATGAAACTGATCGCCCACAGAATCAAGGTGACCGGAGCACGCCCCGCGCGGAACAACTCCGCGACCGGCGCACCGGCATTGCCCTTCTCGCGCACGACGACGCGTGTGTTCGCATCGATCTGCAAGCTGGGATTGAACTTCGCGAGCCAGCGCAACGCGCGCTCGCTGCGGCCCTTCAGTACGAGAAATTGCAACGACTCCGGCAGCGCGACGAGCATGGCGACCGCCAGCACCAGCGGCACCGCGCCGCCGACCCAGAACACCGCGCGCCAGCCGTAGGCCGGAATCAGCGCAGCGCTGATGAAGCCGCCCAGCGCCGCGCCCAACGTGAAGCCGCACGACACCAGCATCATGCGCTTGACGCGATGAGCGGGCGTCGAAAATTCGCCTACCAGCGCCATTGCGTTCGGCATGATGCAACCGAGGCCGAGGCCCGTGATGAAGCGCAGCGCGATCAATGCGGGAATCGTCGAGACAAACGGCGTGGCCAGCATCGACAGCGCAAAGAAAAACGTTGCACCGATCAGCACCGGACGACGGCCGATGCGGTCCGCCAGCACCGACAGCCCCAATGCCCCGAGCAGCATGCCGAACAGGCTTGCGCTGAAGACCGGGCCGAGCGCCGCCTTCGACACATGCCATTCGCCGATCACGCTCGGCGCGACGTAACCCATGGCCTGCGCGTCGAAGCCGTCGATCACGAGGCAGAGTCCGCACAGCGCGAGCAGCATGAACTGGAATGCCGGGTGATGCGTCTCGCCGAGCACCCGCTCGACTTCGATCACGTTGGTGGCGGCTGGTGCCGGCTTGGCGCTCATGGGATTTGTCTCCGCGTGTAATGGTTGGAATGTCGGCGGCTGCGGGCCGGTGCGAATCGCACGAAACGGCGCGAGTCGGCTCTCGTCAGCCGCACGACAATTTACGCATGGTAAAACGAATTACGTTAAGTGAAATTAACGTATACCCTGGAAGCGGGACAACAAACGCGCGGCGCCGCCGCCAGGCAAGGGCTGGCGGATATCGTTAGCAGCATTTTGTTCATGTGCGCGCGATGCGGACTGCTACCATCGAAGCATGCGGCGCATGAGCTCTGTCTGGAGTCTCGAGCGAACGCACCACTCACCTGACCCATTCGCCTAAATGATTCCGCCGACCATTCCCAGCCTCGTTGCCCGCGCCTCTGAGCATCCGTTCCTCGGCACACATCTGGCGATGGGACATGGCGCGCACGGCGAGATTGCGCTCGCCCGGTTCCACGACCTCGAGCTCACGAGCGCCTACGAACCGATCTTCGACATCAGCGTGCATGCGCTGGCGCAATCGATGTCGTCGGACGTCGAAAACGTCGACCGTTTCGGCGATGAGTTGGGCTTCCAGGCTGTCACGCAACGGCTCGACGCCGCGCCGTTCGATATGTTCGACGCGTTCGACCGCATCGCCGACGACCAGGAAGTCGTCGCGCTTGACCGCATGTCGCGCGCGCTGCACTCAGTCAATTTCTTCGGCGCACAGCGGCACGGGCTGCTATTTCTACGCGTACACGAGCGGCTTCTGAAGAGCGTGAAATACGATCATGGGCGGCACTTTTCGAGCGTGCTCACGTCGTTCGGGTTGAACCCGTCGAGGATAGTGATCGAACTGCCGGCAGCCGCGGTCGCGCATAAGACGTTTCTCGGCTATTTGACCAAGAGCTATCAGCACTACGGCTTCAAGGTGGCGGGCAACCTGTCCAACGCAGGGCAAATTCTGTCGGTGTCGGACACCGCTCGCCTGGACTTCATCAAGATGGATGCGGCGACCGCGTTGCGCGACGCGACGGTCAAGCCGTTAGTGGGATACGCGAGCCGGCTGCGGATTCCGCTGATCTTCAATCGCGTGATGGACGAACCGCAATTCG
Source organism: Paraburkholderia sp. 22098 (assembly GCF_052045935.1). Classification (NCBI taxonomy): domain Bacteria; kingdom Pseudomonadati; phylum Pseudomonadota; class Betaproteobacteria; order Burkholderiales; family Burkholderiaceae; genus Paraburkholderia; species Paraburkholderia sp. 22098. The sequence continues at coordinate 28,004 of NZ_JBQEPV010000019.1, forward strand.
AAGCGTTGCAGCAATACGATGTGCGCTTCGTGCAAGGGCCACTGTTCAATGCGCATTATCACGACCGCGCGGCTTGATTTGCGGGTTGGCTTGATCCGCTCGGGGCGGTTCGCCTGGCTTGATCCGGTTGATGCGGTCGATGCGCTTGATGCAAGCCACTCGGCTCGAACACGAGTCCTCAACCAGCGTCGCCGAGGCGCCGCGCAAGCGCCTTCAGCCGCGGCGCAACCTTCTCCCGAAACACGTCTTCTCCCATCGACGAAGCCGGCCCGCTGCAACTGAGCACAAGCCAGCGCCCTTCGCGCGGCTCGCGAAACGGCACGGCAACCGCGTTGACGTCGTCGTTCCAGGCGCGGAACGAATAGCAGCAACGCTCCTTTTCGAACGCGGCGATTTCCTTCACAGCGTCGGCCACCAGCGCCGCACCGCCCTTCCCCGCCGCTTTCCTGAGTTCCGCAAGCAACGCGGCGCGCACGTCGACAGGTTGCACAGCGAGATATGCGCGACCCATGGAACTCGTCAGCATCGACAGTTTCGAGCCGGGCGCGAGGCCGAGCGTGAGCGCGGTTTCGCTGCGTATGGTGTCGAGGTAGATCATGTCGAGGCCGTCACGGCAGCCAAGCGAAACAGCAGCGCCCACCTCGCGCGCAAACCCGCGCATGTGCGGGCGGGCGAGTTCGAGCGTGTCGGTGCCCGAGAGCAGCGCAAACCCGAGCGACAGCACCCCTGCATCGAGCGCGTACTTTCCCAACGCCTCATCGAGCCGAAGATAGCCGAGCACGGTCAGCGTATAGGCGAGACGGTTCACAGTCGCCTTGGGCAAACCCGTGCGTTCGACGAAGTCGCGATTGCCGAGCATCGTTTCGCCCGGCTTGAATGCGCGCAGCAAATCGAGCCCGCGGGCGAGGGCGACAACGAATTTGCGCTCGTCGAGCGGATCGGACAAAGTGGATGCGGGCGTCATCGGGTGATACACTCAGTCGTGGTTTGCAAAACATTGTTCTGCATAGCGGAACTATAGTCAAGCTTGAATCAAGCAAAGAATCAGGAGATACGTCATGGCCGAGGCCGCGCAGTTTCACTGGGAAGACCCGCTGCTGCTGGATCAGCAGCTCACCGAAGACGAACGCATGGTGCGCGACGCCGCCGCGGCGTATGCGCAGGACAAGCTGCAGCCGCGCGTGCTGGAAGCGTTCCGTCACGAGAAGACCGACATCGAAATCTTCCGCGAAATGGGCGAACTGGGCCTGCTCGGTCCGACCATTCCCGAGCAATACGGCGGTCCCGGGCTGAACTACGTGGCGTATGGCTTGATCGCGCGTGAAGTGGAGCGCGTCGACTCCGGCTACCGGTCAATGATGTCGGTCCAGTCTTCGCTGGTCATGGTGCCGATCTACGAGTTCGGCTCCGAGGCACAGAAGCAGAAATACCTGCCGAAGCTCGCCACCGGCGAATGGATCGGCTGCTTCGGACTGACCGAGCCTAATCACGGCTCCGACCCGGGCAGCATGGTGACGCGAGCAAAGAAGGTCGACGGCGGCTATTCGCTGTCGGGCTCGAAAATGTGGATCACCAATTCACCGATCGCCGACGTTTTTGTGGTGTGGGCCAAACTCGAGGAAAACGGCAAGGACGCGATTCGCGGCTTCATCCTCGAGAAGGGCTGGAAGGGACTCTCAGCGCCGACCATCCATAGCAAGGTGGGCCTGCGCGCGTCGATCACCGGCGAGATCGTGCTCGACGAAGTGTTCGTACCGGAAGAAAACCGCTTCCCGGAAGTGAGCGGCCTGCGCGGTCCGTTCACGTGCCTGAACTCAGCCCGCTACGGCATCGCGTGGGGCGCGCTGGGCGCCGCGGAATCCTGCTGGCACACCGCGCGTCAGTACGTGCTCGACCGTAAGCAGTTCGGCCGGCCGCTCGCGGCAAACCAGTTGATCCAGAAAAAACTCGCCGATATGCAGACGGAGATCACGCTCGGGCTGCAAGGCGTGCTGCGCCTTGGTCGTATGAAAGACGAAGGCACGGCAGCCGTCGAGATCACGTCGATCATGAAACGCAATTCATGCGGCAAGGCACTCGACATTGCGCGGCTCGCGCGGGACATGCTGGGCGGGAACGGCATCTCCGACGAATTCGGCATCGCGCGGCATCTGGTGAATCTCGAAGTGGTCAACACGTACGAAGGCACGCACGACATTCACGCGCTGATTCTCGGACGCGCGCAAACGGGCATCCAGGCGTTTTTCTAAAGCCTTTCCGACGGCAAACCGAGGTTTGTCGCAGCGCGGTTTGCTCCTGCGTCAAAAGTAAAAGGCCGGTTCGCGATGAACCGGCCTTTTGTCCGTGTATGGCGCGACTTTAGGCTTCCGGCTTTCTGCTCGGGGCTTTCTGCTCCGAACGCCTCTGGCCTTGCGCCGAGCCCGCGCTTACTTGTTCGGCTGCGGCGTCATGCGCAGATACGGACGCAGCGCCTTGTAGCCTTTCGGGAATTTCTGTTTGATCACCTCTTCGTCCTTCAGCGACGGCACGATCACGACGTCGTCGCCCTGCTTCCAGTTGCCGGGCGTTGCAACCGAGTGGCTGTCGGTGAGCTGAAGCGAATCGATTACGCGCAGCACTTCGTCGAAGTTGCGCCCCGTGCTTGCCGGGTACGTAATGATCAGACGCACCTTCTTCTTCGGATCGATGATGAACAGCGAGCGAACCGTGAGCGTTTCATTGGCGTTCGGGTGAATCATGTCGTACAACTCGGACACTTTGCGGTCGCCATCGGCCAGAATCGGAAACCCGACGTTGGCGGCCTGCGTCTCGTTGATGTCCTTGATCCACTCCTTGTGCGACTCGGCGCTGTCGACCGACAACGCAATGGTCTTCACGTTGCGCTTCTCGAATTCCTCGGCGAGCTTGGCAGTCAGGCCGAGTTCCGTGGTGCAGACCGGCGTAAAGTCGGCCGGGTGCGAGAACAGCACGCCCCAGCTGTCGCCGAGCCATTCATGAAACTTGATGCGGCCGATACTGGATTCCTGCTCGAAATCCGGTGCGGTATCGCCAAGACGTAGACTCATGTGCATCTCCTTAAGTATTCGGACACCAGCGCGAGCATTTGCCCGCAGCGCTTGGCAAAGATAAAGCATACGGCAGCGACCGTACATGACGAACGAACATCGGCTCACTACTTTATGCCTTTTTGTAATTTTCGCCGATTTAGTGGAAACTTTGCGGGACAGATCAACTCAATCATGCACTAACATCATCTGTGAGAGTCATGCAGATGTTGTCTGGAAGTGTTTAGCCTCGCCGGGAACGGTTCGTGCGTTCGGCTCCGCAGACCGGGCAGTGCGCTCGCCAGCCGCCGTTTCTTTGGTTAGGATTCACGCGTGGCGTGAGAACGAAAAGGGGAGCTGTCAATGTCGGAAGTCAACAAGGAGAGATTGATGTCGGATATCAAAACCGTCCTCGCGGACGCGGAAGACCTGCTGAAACAGGCCGCAAGCGCAACGGGCGAGCGCGCTTCGGAACTGCGCGAAACGGCGCTGTCCCGTCTGAAGCAAGCCCGGGAAAAAGCTGCCGACGTGCAAGTCGTCGTGGTCGAGAAAGGCAAGAAGGCTGCTCGCGCAACCGACGACTACGTTCACGAGCATCCGTGGGCATCCATCGGCATTGCTGCGGGCGCCGGCGTGTTGCTGGGTCTGCTGATCAACCGCAAGTAACACCATTGCACGTTGCCGGACGAACTAAGTCCGGCTTGCCAGCGAATCAAGCGGACCGGCGCATGTCCGGCCGGTCCGCTTATCTTGGCGCGCACGTTTGCACGCGCCGCTTAGGCCACCACGCGCAACGCCCACAGCCATGACGACCGACACACATTCGCAGCGCGAACTACATAGCCCGTTACGCCGCATCATCAGTTCGGTGTCTGCCATTCTGCAAACACGCCTTGAACTGGTCGGCATTGAACTGGCTGAGGAAAAAGACCGCCTTCTGGGCGTGCTCTTTCTTGGCCTTGCGGCGATGATGCTGACCACCATGGCCCTGATCGCTCTTACCGCGCTGGTCGCCATCGCGTTCTGGGACACATACCGGTGGCAGGCGCTTGCCGGCATCACACTGGTTTATGCGATTGCCGGACTGGTCTGCGCGCTAAAAGCGCGTAGTGGTCTGCGTAATGCGCCGATGGTCTTCGAGTCCACCATCGCCGAATTCGAAAAAGACCGCGACGTATTTCGTAGACCGTAGCACCGCGAGCGCACGGAGCGCGAGACGTTTTTTGTCGATTGGCAAGTTCGTGAACCGGTTGTTCAGCGTATGTGAAGCGCACCGGTTGCACCGACTCTTTTCATGCCGTTCTTTGCGCCGCTCGTTGTGCCGTTCCGTGCGCTGTTCCTAGCCCTCCATAATGCCGATACGCCATGAGCCAGAGCCATTCAAGTTCCGCATTCCGCAACAAGCGCCAGCCGGCGAGAGACCTTAGCGCGCCGCACTTGCGAGCGCTACGCAAGGAATTGCTGCTCGTGCGCGCGGACGTCGAGCGCATGGAATTGGCCCAGGCGACGATCGAATTGCGCGAAGCCGTCACACACTTCAGCTGGCTTAAGTTCATCGTGCCGGGTTTCGGCGGATTGCGCATGGGCACCGGCTCTAAAGCGAACTTCCTGAACGCCGGGACCATTGGCGCTCTTCTCAAACAGTATCCGCTTGTCAGCTCGATCGCCTCGCTCGTCCTCGCGAAGCCGCTGCGCGCGACCGTTGCTGCTGGCGCAAAACCCGCGCTGAAATGGGGTGGCCTTGCGCTTGCCGCGTGGGAAGCGTACCGCGTGTGGCAGCAGATCAAGGGTGAGTCGCGTGCATCGTATGGTTCGGGCGGTTCGGGCGACGAGAGGTGAAGTGCCGGGTTGGCTGATTGCTTGAGCGCCCAGTGACTGCCCGCTTCCCTGTCCGTCAACGAACGCACTGCGGCGTGTGCCAACTTCGAGGCGCTTGCTAGCCAGTGCCCCAACACTGCCCGGTGGGCGGTGCCGACCCGTTCGCGACATTCTTGTTACTTCGCATCCCTGTTGCGTCGAGCGTGAAGACGCCACACGGGTCATCGCGCATCGGCCCCGATTCGTCCGGGGCCGCTTCAATTGAATAGCCGCCGTTAGCATCGTCCGCCGGCAGTACATGCAACCGATAGACAGCCGTGCCGAATTGCGGAGCCTGATCGAGGCCCGGCGGCAGCGCGGCAATGCTGTCACTTGCTGCACCCTCGACGAACTGCGCCGCCCGAAACAGCGCCGATGCCGCGTCGACCCGATGCGTTCGTACGACGTGGTTGCGATACGACGGCACGGCAAAGACGGCAAGCACCGCGACTATCGCGAGAGTGATAATCAGCTCGAGCAAGGTGAATGCGGATACGTGCGCCCTTCTCATCTATGCCTCACTAAAATGGCCGCGCGGCGACGCGCCGCCAATGGCGTTCGATCCTGTCGCCATCGATAACAAGTTCCATTTGCAGCCATACCTGCGAGTCCTTATTCATGCCAAACCCGCGCGATGTCAGCAGGTACGCGCGCGCGTCGGGGCGAGCCGGCAGACTCCATCCTTCGACCATGCATTGCGGCGCGCGCAGTGCCCCGGGCCACTGAGCGACGGGTGTCGCGGCTGCGGCCTCGAACGTAGCTTCGACTTTCCACTGGGTCGGCTCGCGGGCGACTGACGGCGATGCCAATGCGCCAATGCCCGTGCCTGCGACGACGCTGCGGGCACATAAGCTCAAGGCCGAGTCCGCAGCGTGGAATGCCTGCAAGTAGTCGCGCACATTGACGGCGCTACGCGCGGCCGCGACCGATGCTTCGAACCAGGCCGCCGATGTCGCCAACAGCATCGCCGAAATCAGCAGAACGATGGGTAGCACGGCGCCGCGGCAACGGCTGCGATGCGCGTCGTGACGTGGGCGCGAAGCACGGCGCCTCTTGCCACCAGACGCCACCTGCAGCGTCGCCAATTGCTGTGAGCAGCCGCAAAGCGCATGAGCGACGCAGCGGCAAGTCGTTCTGCCTGGTGTGTCAGTCACGAAATAGCCTCCACGTAGTTACGCAGCGCGATCCGTCGCCAGAACGCTTGCCGCGGACGCAGGTCGCTCGCAATGCTGCTGACGCCATCGCAATCCGCATAGCGCGAGCGCTGCCCTTGGGGCGCGCCCCGCACGAGCACACACAGATCGACCGCGACAACGCTCGCCCACTGGTCGGGCATTACCGCCGACGCGTCGATTGCATTCACCGCGCCGGCCAGCCAATACCTGATGCGCAGCCGCTCGACGCCTTCGACCAGCGGTTGCGCAGAGCCTGTCTTGCCATTGCCTTCGCAATAGAGCTCCGGCTCGCCGGTCGAGCCGCTCGTCTTGGCGTAGAAGCGATTGACCACCGGCACGCCGCGCTCGCCAAGCGCAGCACTGCTACTGGTCACGGCTTGTCCGAGACAGTCCGTTGTTTGTCCCGTGGATGACGGCCACGTCGACACGCTATCGCCGACATATCGCACCGCGACGCCGTCTGATTTACCAGGCAATGTCTCGCAGGTCAGACGGCTGTCATCCGTGCCGGCGGGTTGACCGCCGGAACAGCCGAACAATGGCGCCGGTGCGCGGTATTGCGAAGCGTATGCCGGCACGAACCCTGCCATTTGCAACTGCTGCCCGACAACGGTCAGCGCCGTCCAACCGGCCTCGCGGATTCGCAGCCCGTTGCTCGCGTGCTCAAAGGCTGCGTGCTGCGTCGTATAGAGCGACACCGTCCCTGCGGTCACCACGAGCCCCAGCGCGACGGCAATAACAAACTCGACCAACGTATGACCGCACGCACGATGCAAGCGCGACATCATTTGACGAACGCCAGTGCGATGCACGAGAAGCCCACGGGCGCGCTCACTCCGCCACACGGCTCGGGCTTGTCGATCACGTCGTTTGCGCGCGGCAAGTTCTGCGAAGCCGACCATGTCACGCGAGCCGCCGACACGCCACCTGTCGCGACGACCGACGCGTCGCCGCGCGGCAACACTGTTGCCGCGCGCGAGTTCCACCACGCGAGCGCCGCCTCGTTGCCTGACGGCGCAGACATCGCCTCAGCCACGGAATCGGCTATCCACGCGGCCTGTTCCCGCATCGACATTGCCCGGGCCTCACGCGCTGTCCACAACTGCCCGGCGATCAAACCGAGTGCCGTGACCGCGAGCACTGCGACGGCCAGCATCACTTCGATCAACGAGCTGCCGCCGCACTTGCTGCGGCAACGTTCCGATGGTGCTTGCGCCAAAGACGGTTCGATGAGCCGCCTCATGACGCCGCCCCGCACGCACCTTCCGCAATCCGCGTCCGACCACCCGCAGCAATGCGAATGCAGCGCCGCCACTTATCGCCCTGAGTCGCTTTCGATGGCGCACGCGGCGCAATGTCGAAACTGCGGAAAGTGCCGATCAACTGACCAGCGGGCGGCGTGAACGTTAGAGTCGTCTGGGTCCCCACAATGCTCACCGACGAAAGCGAGGGATGGGCGCGCAGCAACGTAAGAGTGCCGCCTCGATCCGCCAGTACCGCCCAGCCGCAAGACCAGTCGGTCGGGCCCGTGCCGCACGGTTGCCCGGCGGCCAGGCAGTGCCGCGCCGCATCTGCCCGGCATACGGTCACGCGAGCGCCGCGACGCAAAGCCTCGCTGCGCGCATAGCCGAGCGTCGACACGAGCGCCTTTGCGCGGGCATCGACCTGATCCCGCACCTGCCACGCTACGAACGATGGAGTCGCCATCAACACGACCACCGCCAGCAGCGCGACCACGATCAGCGTTTCGACAAGCGTAAATCCGCCGCACGGCGGCGGAGCGATTGCATGCTGTTTCATTTGCATCCCTGAATATTTCAAAGAATGCAGCCAATCTAGCGGTTCGAGGACGGCTCAACAATCGGCCGAATGGCCAGGTGGCATTCAGACGCTATTGCGCGCAAGAATTCACGCGACGAACGATGAGGGAGCGGGAAATGCAGAGACTCGAAGCGACGCGGCACAACACGAATAGTCGGACGCGACGCGAGGGACGTGGGCGCTCAGCGCTTGCGCGACGGCTTGGGAGGAGAGGAAGCGTGGCGGAACTCTTCAATCACGTCTTCAAATTCAGAGACGTCTTCAAAGCGCCGGTAAACGGAGGCGAAACGAACGTAGGCAATGGTGTCGAGCGCGCGCAACTCGTTCATTACGAGTTCGCCGAGGCGCTCGCTGCGCACTTCGCGCTCGCCGCTGCCGAGCAGTTGGTACTCGATCCGGGCGACGGCCGCGTCGATCGCGTCTGCTGCAACCGGCCGCTTGCGCAGCGCCAGTTGCATGCTCGCGACAATCTTGCGGCGATCGAATTCGGTACGGCTGCCGTCTTTCTTGACGACCGACGGCAACGCCAGCTCGACCCGCTCATACGTCGTAAAACGTTTGTCGCAGGCCGGGCAGCGGCGGCGCCGGCGAATCGTCGCGCCGTCTTCGGAGACACGCGAGTCGACAACCTGCGTATCGGCGTGACGGCAGAAAGGGCAATGCATGGCGGCTTAGCCGTAAACCGGGAAACGCTGCGTCAACTCGGCGACCTGGCCGCGCACGCGGTCGATGGTGGCCGTGTCTTCCGGGTTGTCCAGCACGTCGGCGATCAGGTTACCCACCTGCTCGGCTTCCTTGGTGCCGAAACCGCGTGTGGTCATGGCCGGCGAGCCCAGACGAATACCGCTCGTCACAAACGGCTTTTCCGGGTCGTTCGGAATCGCGTTCTTGTTGACCGTGATGTGAGCGGCGCCGAGCGCGGCTTCCGCAGCCTTGCCGGTAATCTTCTTCGCGCGCAGATCGACCAGCATCACGTGGCTTTCAGTACGGCCCGACACGATGCGCAGACCGCGCTTGACGAGCGTCTCGGCCAGCACGCGGGCATTCTCAACGACTTGTTGCTGGTAAGCCTTGAATTCCGGCGACAGCGCTTCCTTGAACGCAACCGCCTTGCCGGCGATCACGTGCATCAGCGGGCCGCCCTGAATGCCCGGGAAGATTGCCGAGTTGATCTGCTTTTCGAATTCGGCCTTCATCAGGATCACCCCGCCGCGCGGGCCACGCAGGCTCTTGTGCGTGGTGGTGGTGACGAAGTCTGCATGCGGCACCGGGTTCGGATACACGCCCGCAGCGATCAGACCCGCGTAGTGCGCCATGTCGACCATGAAGTACGCGCCGACCGACTTCGCAATTTTCGACAGACGTTCGAAGTCGATGCGCAGCGCGAACGCGGACGCACCGGCAACGATCAACTTCGGCTTGTGTTCCTGGGCGAGCTTCTCGGCGGCGTCGTAGTCGATGTCTTCGGCTTCGTTCAGGCCGTAGCTCACGACGTTGAACCACTTGCCCGACATGTTGACGGGCGAGCCGTGAGTCAGGTGGCCGCCGTGCGCGAGGCTCATGCCCATGATCGTGTCGCCCGGCTTGAGCATGGCGAAGAACACGCCCTGGTTCGCCTGCGAGCCCGAGTTCGGTTGCACGTTGGCAGCCTCGGCGCCGAACAGTTGCTTCACGCGGTCGATCGCGAGCTGCTCCGCCACGTCGACGTATTCGCAACCGCCGTAGTAGCGCTTGCCCGGGTACCCTTCGGCGTACTTGTTCGTGAGTTGCGAGCCTTGTGCAGCCATCACAGCCGGGCTCGTGTAGTTTTCCGACGCGATCAGTTCGATATGCTCTTCCTGACGACGGTTTTCCTGTTCGATCACCTTCCAGAGTTCAGGGTCGACGTTGGCGATGGTGCTTTGGGCTCTGTCAAACATACGGATTCCGTTGAGTGTGTTCAGGTTGACCGGATCGTGCGCCGAATCTTGCGTAGAGGGTACGCGGCGCTGCTGGCGGCTGGGCCAGCCCTGACGTGGCGAGAGGGAGTCGCCGCACACGCGAGGCAGGACAGCCACCGTCAGCGCAGATTGATGCGCGCGGATCACGGCTGCCCAGGCGAACGGCAAAACGGCACCCTGCGCTTCACGGTGGGTTTTTCCACCTTGAACCCGATTTGTTGGATCGGTTCTATCGCCAGTCACGCAGGGATGAGCGCGTTAGTTTATTGGAAGAGGATCGAATAGGCAACCAGGTTTCCCCCGTCGCGCAAGGCACTGGCACGACGGCAACCGAGGGCGCGAAGCGCAGCGCACAGCCGTCCCGCAAAGGCCCGCCAGGAAGCGTGCGCGGACGTCTTGCGGCGCAATCCATCCGGCTCGCCTATCCTTGCCGCAGCGCCGCATTGGAAGTAGGCTTGGGGCCTTTGTCTTCTACCGACCAGGGAACTGTAATGATCGTGTTCGTCACCGGTGCGTCCGCAGGATTCGGCGCCGCCATCGCTCGTGCCTTCGTCAAGGGGGGCCATCGCGTCGTCGCCACGGCCCGCCGCAAAGACCGTCTGGATGCGCTCGCCGCCGAACTCGGCGACGCCCTCCTGCCCTATGAACTGGACGTGCGCGATCGCGCGGCGGTGGAAGCGGTCCCAGCAGCGTTGCCGGCCGACTTCGCCGCGATCGACGTGCTCGTGAACAACGCCGGCCTTGCACTGGGCGTCGAGCCGGCGCAGAAGGCGAGCCTCGACGAATGGCAGACGATGATCGAAACGAACTGCACCGGCCTCGTTCAGGTCACGCACGCGCTGCTGCCCGGCATGGTCGAGCGCAACCGCGGCCATATCTTCAACCTCGGCTCGGTCGCTGGCCGCTGGCCTTACGCGGGCGGCAACGTCTACGGCGCCACCAAGGCGTTCGTGCGCCAGTTCAGCCTGAACCTGCGCGCGGACCTCGCAGGCACTGCGCTTCGCGTGACGGACATCGAACCCGGTCTGTGCGGCGGCACCGAATTTTCGAACGTACGCTTTCGGGGCGACGACGAAAAGGCCGGCAAGGTCTACGAAAACGTCCAGCCGCTGACGGCCGAAGATATCGCCGATTCGATCTACTGGGTCGCCACGCGCCCGGCACACGTCAACATCAACACGATCGAACTGATGCCGGTGGCGCAATCGTTCGCGGGTTTGTCCGTTCATCGCGGCTAAAGGCCCGCCAGACGGCTCGCACATCTTGAAACAGACCTCGCAGTGTGCGATCCGGTAAAATGCGCCGCATGAATATGACGACCAGCCAGCCAGGCACGGAAATCGGCCATTCGTGGGGCATCCGCGTGTACTACGAAGATACCGACGCCGGCGGCATCGTGTTTTACGCGAATTACCTGAAGTTCTTTGAACGGGCGCGCACCGAATGGCTGCGCGCGTGCGGCATCGACCAGAACCGGCTCGCCGATGAAACGGGCGCGATCTTTATCGTCCGCAGCACCGCAGTCGACTATCGGGCGCCCGCGCGTCTCGACGACGTCGTCAAAGTGGTGAGCCGGATCGAGCGGCTCGGCAGAGCTTCCGTCGACTTCGCGCAAGAAGCGTGGCGCGACGGCACGTTGCTTGCTACCGGCTCGATCCGGGTCGGTTGCGTCGAGCGTACAGCGCTGCGCCCCGCCGCGATTCCGCCGCAGGTTCTGGCAGCTTTGCGGCGCGGACCAGGCGTGCGCGACGGCGGCGTGTCAACGAACGCATGCTGACTCTCGTTGTTACGGGGCCAGTGAACTCGCATCGACCAAGCAGCACAAAAGCATGGTTCGGCTTGCAGTACCGCCGATGCTTCCGTTTTGCTCACGGAAAGCTTCGCGTGGCCTTGCAAAGCCGGACGCCCCTTTCGGGACGATAAAACGAACCTTTATGAACACTACACAAGATCTGTCGATCGTTTCTCTCGTACTCAACGCGAGCCTGCTGGCGCAGGCCGTCATGGCGCTCCTGCTGTTGCTGTCACTGCTTTCGTGGACTTTCATCTTCCGCAAGTGGTTTGCGATCCGCCGCGCCCGCGCGCAGACTGAGCGTTTCGAACGTGATTTCTGGTCGGGCGGCGACCTGCAGGCGCTGTATCAGAGCGCTGCCAATAACCGTCACACCATCGGCGCGCTCGAACGGATTTTCGAGTCGGGCATGCGCGAATTCCTCAAGGGCAAGGAAAAACGCCTGAACGACCCGGGCGCGATTCTCGACGGCGCGCGCCGTGCAATGCGTGCGGCGTTCCAGCGTGAAATGGACGTGCTCGAAGCGAACCTCGCGTTTCTGGCGTCGGTCGGTTCGGTCAGCCCGTATATCGGTTTGTTCGGTACGGTGTGGGGGATCATGAATGCGTTCCGCGGACTCGCCAACGTGCAACAGGCCACGCTCGCGAACGTGGCGCCGGGCATCGCCGAAGCGCTGACTGCAACCGCGATCGGCCTGTTTGCCGCGATCCCGGCCGTGGTCGCATACAACCGCTACGCGCACGACATCGACCGTCTGGCGATCCGCTTCGAGACCTTCATCGAAGAGTTCTCGAACATCTTGCAGCGCCAGGCGCACTAAGGAGTCCACGATGGCAGGCTCTCGCTCCTCCAGCATGCGCGGCGGCCGCTCGCGCCGCGCGATGTCCGACATCAACGTCGTGCCGTATATCGACGTGATGCTCGTGCTGCTCGTCATCTTCATGGTGACCGCGCCGCTCGTCGCGCCGTCCATCGTCAATCTGCCGACTGTCGGCGGCGCAGCGCCACAACAGCAAACGCCGCCTGTGATCGTCAACATTCGCGCGGACGGCAACATGAGCGTCAAATACAAGGACGACTCGGGCGCGCAGCAGCAGGAGGACATGACGAAAGCGGGCCTCAACGGCTTTATCGCCGACCGCGCGCAGTCGCATCCCGATCAGCCCGTCGTGATCGCCGCCGACAAGACCGTGAAGTATGAAGCCGTGATGAACGTGATGTCCGAGCTGAAGGCACGGGGCGTCAAACGCGTTGGATTGCTCGTCAAATCGCAATGATCCGTAAGAACACCGACTATCCGCTCCAGCCACCGCGTGAACGCGGCACCGGGCGCGCCTTTGCGTTCGCGCTGGTGATGCATGCGCTGCTCGGGTTCTTCCTCTATCACGGCATTCAGTGGCAGAACAGCACGCCCGAAGGCGCCGAAGCGGAACTGTGGACCGAAGTGCCGGACACCGCGATCCCGCGCGTGGCGCCGCCGCCGCCCGCGCCTGTGGTCCCTGCTCCGCCCGTGGCCGACGAACAGGCCGAAATCGCGCTGCAGGAGAAGAAACGCAAGCAACAGGAAGCGGCTCGTCAGGCGCAACTTGCGGAGCAGCAACGTCAGGAAAAGCTGCAGGCTCAGCAGGAAGCCGAGGCGAAGCGTCAGCAACAGTTGGCCGAACAGGCGGCGCAACTGGCTGCCCAGAAAGCGGCGGCCGCGAAGCAGAAGCAACAACAGCAGCAGGCGGAAAAGCTGAAGCAACAGCAGTTGGCCGAGCAGCAGAAGCAGCAGCAGTTGAAGGAACAACAGCAGGAAAAGCAGCAGGAACAGCAAAAGCAGGCTGAGGCCGAAGCGCAGAAAAAGGCGGACGCGCAAAAGGCGGCGAAGGCGAAAGCACAAGCCGCACAAGCCGAAGCAGCGGCACAAGCGAAAAAGGTCGACGCGGAACGCCGCGCTCGGCTCGCGCAAATGCAGGGCATGGCCGGGCCTCCGGGCTCGACTGGCAATGGCCTCGGCAAGAGCGGCACGGGCAGCGGCTCGGGTGGTAATGCGGCATCGCCGGGTTACGCTGACAAGGTGCGTCGCGTGGTGCGGCCGAACATTTCGTGGGGCGGTGAGACGGAGGGCCTCGAGACTGTGATCGCCGTTCGTTGTTCACCAACAGGCACCCTGTTGAGCGCAACGATCGCTCACAGCAGCGGCAATTCCGCGTGGGACGACGCGGCGTTGCGAGCCGTTCAGCGCTCGGACCCAATGCCTCAGGACATTGACGGCAAGACACCGGCGAGCTTCAGAATTACGTTGCGACCGGCAGGTTGATGAAAGCCTGACAGTACCTTGACAGCAGACCCAGCGCCCCGCCCGGCGCGGCGTGCTCGGGAACGAATTAGCTCTTTTCCGGTCTGTCTGCTGTCGCGAAGCTTTAGTAAAACCGTTTTTTGGGGAATCCATACAGCATGAGTTTGATGACCAAGCTAGGCCTGCGGACACTTGTAGCGTCGTGCCTGATCGCCGTCGGCGGCGCCGCGAACGCACAACTCAACGTCCTCGTGACGGGCGTCGGGTCCACCCAGTTCCCGATCGCAACGGCGAACTTCGCCAACGAAGCGAGCTCGCCGCAACAGGTCAGCACCATCGTGCGTCAGGACCTGCAACGCAGCGGCAAATTCACCAATATCGACGCAGGCTCGACGCCGGTTCCCGAAACGGCTTCGGTCGACCTCGGTAGCTGGAAGGCAAAAGGCGCGAATGCATTCGTGGCCGGCAGCGTGAACCGCCTGCCGAACGGCCAGTACGAAGTGCGCTTCAAGCTGTACGACACGGTCAAGGGCGAGAGCCTCGGCGGCCTCGTGCTGGTCAGCCCCGAAAGCGGCCTGCGCATGAGCGCGCACAAGGTGGCCGACTACATATACGCGAAGCTAATGGGCGGCCGCGGTGTGTTCGCGACGCGGCTGTCGTATGTCATCAAGACCGGCAACCGTTATCAGTTGCAGATCTCGGATTCGGACGGTCAGGACGCGCACATTGCGTTGTCGAGCCCGGAGCCGATCATCTCGCCAGCATGGTCGCCCGATGGCACCAAGGTGGCTTACGTATCGTTCGAAAAGAAGAAACCGATCGTCTATATCCACGATCTGCCTACGGGTCGGCGTATTGTCGTTTCGGACCAGAAAGGCAATAACAGCGCGCCTGCATGGTCGCCGGACGGGCGCACGCTCGCCGTGGCGCTCTCGCGCACGGGCAACACGCAAATCTTCGCCGTCAATGCGGACGGCACTGGCATGCGCCGTCTCACGCAAGGCAGCTCAATCGACACGGAGCCGACCTTCTCGCCAGACGGCCAGACGATCTATTTTACGAGCGACCGCGGCGGTCAACCGCAGATCTACAAGATGTCGGCGCAGGGTGAAAGCGCCGGCGCGGCACAACGGGTCACGTTCACCGGCAGCTACAACACCAGTCCGCGCGTGAGCCCGGACGGCAAGCAACTCGCGTATATTTCGCGCGTCGGCGGCGGCTTCAAGCTGTATATCCAGGACCTGCAAGGCGGAACGGCCACGGGCCTGACGGACACGACACATGACGAATCGCCGAGCTTCGCGGCGAACGGTCAGTACATTCTTTACGCCACTCAGGTGAACGGCCGTGGCGTATTGGCTGCGGTTTCGACCGACGGTCGCACCCGGCAGGTCCTGTCAGTGCAGGGCGGCAGCGTACGTGAGCCGTCCTGGGGCCCTTTCATGCAATAACGTTGATGCAATAACACAAGGAGAGTAAAAAATGATGTCTAAACTTCGCTTCGCATTCGCAGTCCTCATGGTCGGTGCACTGGCCGCATGTCATTCGGGCGTCAAGCTCGACGAAAACGCAAACAAGGGCGGCGCCGTCTCGACGCAACCGAACCCGAACGATGTCGCGCAAGTGAACGTCGACCCGCTGAACGATCCGAACAGCCCGCTCGCAAAGCGCAGCATTTACTTCGACTTCGACAGCTATTCGGTGAAGGACGACTACCAGTCGCTGCTGCAACAACACGCGCAGTATCTGAAGAGCCATCCGCAACGCCACGTGCTGATCCAGGGCAACACCGACGAGCGCGGCACGAGCGAGTACAACCTGGCACTGGGCCAGAAGCGTGCTGAAGCAGTGCGTCGTTCGCTGTCGCTGATGGGCGTGACCGACTCGCAAATGGAAGCCGTGAGCCTCGGCAAGGAAAAGCCGCAAGCTACCGGTCATGACGAATCGTCGTGGGCACAGAACCGCCGCGCCGATCTCGTGTACCAACAGTAAGTAACAGGTGATGAGCCGAATGACGCATCGTTTCTCCTGGCTGCGATTTGCCGCAGCGGCCTGCGTCGCGGGCACGGTCTTCATGGCTGTGCCCGCGCACGCCGGTATCTTCGACGACGATCAGGCCCGCCAGGCCATTCTCGATCTTCGGTCGAAGACTGACAGCCTGTCGAGCCAGTTGTCGGCAGCACAGCGCACGATCCTCGATCAGTCCAACCGTCTCGACCAGATGAATCAACAGGTCGCGACGCTGCGCGGGCAGAACGAGGACATGGCCAATCAGCTCGCCACGCTGCAAAAACAGCAGAAGGACTACTACACCGATCTGGACACGCGCCTGAAGAAATTCGAGCCGCAGCAGCAAACGGTGGATGGCGTTCAGGGCGAGGTGCAGCCGGGCGAAACGGAGTCGTTCAATGCGGCCTCACAGCAGTTCCGCAACGGCGACTTCAAGAATGCGGCGGCGTCGTTCCGCAGCTTCATCTCCAAGTATCCGAACAGCCCTTATCAGCCGACCGCGCAGTACTGGCTCGGCAACGCGCTGTATGCGTTGCGCGATTACAAGGGCTCGACGGCGACCTGGCAAGGTGTGGTGAAGAATTATCCGCAGCATCCGCGAGCGCCTGAAGCATTGATGGCAATCGCGAACAATCAGCTCGAGCAAGGTCAGAAGGCCGCGGCCAAGAAGACGCTCGAGCAGATCGTCGCGCAATACGGCGGCTCGGACGTCGCGCAGTCGGCGCAAAGCAAGCTGTCGCAGATCAAGTAGTCGTAGTAGTGTCGAGCAGTTGGCAGTAACGCGCAGTGTCCGTGAGCGCCAAAAAGATGGTCACGCGCGCCTCTCGCCGAAAAGCCCGGGTCTTCATGCCCCGGGCTTTTCACTATCTGGACTGCACTAACGTGTATATCGGATTGCTCGGAACGGGTTGACAGTCGTCCGGGGCTATCGCTATAATTTCGCTTCTCTTTTGGGTCGTTAGCTCAGCTGGTAGAGCAGCGGACTTTTAATCCGTTGGTCACAGGTTCGAATCCCGTACGGCCTACCAAAAGATTCGAGGGCTTACACGCGTCAGCGTCGTAAGCCCTTTTCTTTTTTCGTCGCGGTTTCTTTGCAGCGCGCGCTCCCCTGGTCTCTTAGCAACACTCTTCTCTCCAAGAAGAAGTAGCGCAAACCACACGGCGAAGTCCAAAGCAAAACAGCCCACAACTCGCCGCGATTTCTCGTTACGCCCCTGACTTTTCTCACGCGATACCTCGCACATTCCGACAACGCTACGGACTGCGAACGTGAGCATTTATTGAGACATAAAGACGTGCAATGATCGCCGCCGTCTGTCAATTCGCCGAGAACCGACGGACACAGACGCTCTCGCAACACCGCAACCTGCGGCGCTTTCATTCCATCGATATGACCAATTTTCTGTTCGATCTCGCTTCGAATCTTGCGTTGCTGGCGATCGTGCTTGTCGCGTGCAATGGGTGCAATCGCCTGATACCCGGCGCCGCGATAGACGGCTCTCGCGTGTTTTCCGCGCTGGCGCTCACCGCAATGCTGCTGGATGCAGCCCTCACTTTCCTTGTCTTTGCCGACGCCCGCACACGTTACGGCCAGTTCAGCACGCCGACCGCGTTCTTCGTACGCAGCGCCGCATATGCGCTCGCAATCGTTGCGGCAGTTGCGTGGCGCAGTTTTGGTCGCCGAAACCGCCCCGCCAGATCGACGTTAGGCAAGACGTTGGTCATTCCGACATCGCCCTACTCCGACTCTCACCTGCCGATGTAAAACGCGTCGTGCGAGCGCGAGGCGCGGCGGGAACGGTCCTTGCGCAGCCTCGCGCCTTCACCTATAACTTCCCAAGACCAGGCAGCATCCGGTTGGATTCAGCCACCCAAGCGCCGGCCCGCAGCATCGCGTCACGTCGTAATCAGTCAAAGCAAGTTCACCGATTGGGGAACATCTTGGATTTCGAAACCGTACGCGTTTTCATGATGACCCGCGGCATCGACCTCGGCGTCAAAGTGCTCGGTGCGATCGTCTTGTGGATCGTCGGCCGCTGGGTCATTGGACTGATTACCCGCTTGCTGCGCGCGGTGCTAACGCGCAACAGCCGCGTCGACCCGACACTCGCGCATTACCTCGGCTCGATCCTCGGCGCGCTATTGAACCTGCTTCTGATCCTCGCGATCTTGCAGGTATTCGGCGTGCAAACCACTTCGTTCGCGGCGTTGCTCGCCGGGCTCGGCCTCGCGATCGGCACGGCGTGGGGCGGACTGCTCGCGCACTTCGCGGCCGGCATCTTCATGCAGGTGTTGAGGCCGTTCAAGGTCGGCGACTTCGTGACCGCGGGCGGCGTCACGGGCACCGTCTCCGAACTCGGTTTGTTCGGCACGACCATCGTTACGCCAGATAACGTGACGACAATCATCGGCAACAACAAGATTTTCTCCGACACGATTTCCAATTACAGCGTGCTGCCGGTGCGACGGGTCGAACTGACAGCGAAGATCGCGAACGGCGTCGACCCGACGGACGCGATGAACCGGCTGAAGGCTGCGATCGGCGAAATACCGAACGTTGCGGAAAGCCCCGCGCCCGATGTCGAAGTGCTGAGCTTCACGCCCGAAGGACCGCTGCTTTGCGTGCGACCCTACGCACACAATGAGCATTACTGGCAGGTGTACTTCGACACCAACCGCGCGATCATCCAGACATTCCGCGAGGCCGGTTACCCGACGCCCGAAACCCCGCTCGCGCCGCGTGCAGTCACGTGAACGCGCACGCAGGCGTGTGGCCGCGCACGCAAAAAAAAACGGCGTCGCAATTTACGCGACGCCGTTTGCTCATGCAAGTAGGTCAGCGGACTGAGTGCCCGCGCCAGCGTTAGCCAGGCTTCGACGCACTCTTGCGCATCATCTTCCAGAGCGCGCCGAGCACGACCGGCACAATCGCAGCGCCAATCCCGACGAGCACGATCACATTCAGATATTGGCGGATAAACGGAATATTGCCGAAGAAATAGCCGAGCAGAACAAGCAGCAATACCCAGAACAGCGCGCCGGCGACATTGAACAGCTGAAACCGGCTAACCGTCATCTCCGAAGCACCCGCGACGAACGGCGCAAACGTCCGCACAACCGGAATGAAACGCGCAAGCACGATGGTCTTGCCGCCATGCCTCTCGTAGAAGTCATGTGTTTTCTGCAGCGCGCGCCGGTCGAGAAAACGCTCGAGCACTGGAATACGCGAATTGAAAACCTTCGGCCCGATCGCTCGCCCGATCATATAGTTGACGGTATTGCCCGTGGTCGCCGCGACGAACAGCAACAGGATCAGCAGACCGAGATTCATCTGTCCAGACGCGCAGAAAGCCCCGCCGATAAACAGCAATGAATCGCCCGGAAGAAACGGCACAATCACGAGCCCCGTTTCGCAGAACACGATCAGGAAAAGCACCGCATAGACCCAGGCGCCGTACACGTGGATGAATTCTCCCAGGAACTTGTCGATGTGCAGCACAAGATTGGCTAGATGTAGCAGCGTGTCCAAAAAGCGTCCTTTATGAGGCAAGAGTGAACGTGGTGTGAGGGTCGGCAGCAGACCCGCGGGATAACGGCGAGCGCTCGCTCGCCGCCCGAATTGACCGCGTCATGATACAGAAAGTGCCCGGGCGAACTTCGAAAATCTCCGGCGTGTTTCCGCCATTCGAGGGCCGCCGCGCCGAATCGCTATAATTTCGGCATGTCCGAATTTTCCGAAACGCCTGTCGACGCCACGGCCGCCGCCGCTACACCGGCCGTGCGCCCGCTGCGGGCAATCCTGCCGCTGCCCGATCAGCTCATCAGCCAGATTGCCGCCGGCGAAGTGGTCGAGCGGCCCGCATCGGTGGTGAAGGAGTTGCTTGAAAACGCGCTCGACGCGGGCGCGCAGACGCTTCGCATCATGCTGGACGAGGGCGGCGTCAAACGTATTTCGATCACCGACGACGGCTGCGGCATTCCCGAGAACGAACTTGCGCTCGCGTTGATGCGCCACGCGACCAGCAAAATCCGCTCGCTCGCCGAGCTTGAGGCCGTCGCGACGCTCGGGTTTCGCGGCGAGGCGCTGGCGTCGATCGCGTCGGTCGCGCAGATGACCATCACAAGCCGCACAGCCGACGCGCCGCATGCAGTGCGCGTCGATGCACAAACCGGCGTGCTGAGCCCGGCTGCGGGCACGCAAGGCACCACCATCGAAGTGCGCGAGCTGTACTTCAATACGCCCGCGCGTCGCAAATTCCTGAAAAGCGAACAGACCGAACTCGGCCATTGTCTCGAACAGATCCGTCGTGCCGCCTTGGCGCGACCGGACGTCGCCATTTCGGTCCTGCACAACGGCAAGGCCGTCGAGCATTGGAACGCCAGCGAACCGCCCGCGCGAGTCGCAAAGATACTGGGCGAAACTTTCGCGACGGCTCATCTGCCGCTCGATGAATCCGCCGGTCCGCTCGCCGTCTACGGTTGCGCGGGTTTGCCGACCGCGAGCCGCGGACGCTCCGACCAGCAGTACTTTTTCGTCAATGGCCGTTTCGTGCGCGACAAGCTGCTGACGCACGCGGTGCGCGCCGCTTATGAAGACGTGCTGCATGGCGACCGTTATCCGTCGTATGTACTGTTTCTCGATTTGCCGCCCGAAGCGGTCGACGTGAACGTGCATCCGTCGAAAATCGAAGTCCGGTTCCGCGATTCACGCTCGATTCATCAGTTCGTTTTCCACGCGGTCCAGCGTGCGCTGGCGCGCCATGCGGGCGCGTCGCCGGAGACGACCGCAGGCGGGCACGCGGCGCATCTGCAAGCGTCGGCAGACGGAGCGGTTTCGTTCGGAACGTCGCCGGGCGGTGCCGGCGTTCCAGGGTTCGGCGCTCCCGCTGCGGGCAGCTTTGTCGGCGGCTTGGGTTCCAACGGCACGCCTGGATCGACGGGTAGCGGCTTCAGCGCGTCGCAAGCGGGCAATACGTGGATGCGCCAGTCGCGCATGACACAGGGCACGCTGCCGGTCGCCCAACCGCTCGCATTCTATGACGCGTTGTTCGGCCGCAAGGACACCAGCGCAGGCACTGCGCAAGGCGCGACGCTCTTCGAAGCGCGCGATTCCGCCGCCGAAGGTCCGTCGCCCTATAACGCGTCAGCGTCCTACGCGCCGCCCGCGTTCAATCCCGCCGACGACCAGCCGCTCGGCTTCGCGCTCGGCCAGATTCACGGCATCTACGTGCTTGCGCAGAACGCGCATGGACTCGTGATCGTCGATATGCACGCCGCGCACGAGCGCATTCTTTACGAGCAGTTCAAGAACGCGCTCGCCGACCGCACGATCGCCGTGCAGCCGTTGCTGATTCCGCAGACGATGCAGGCGGACCCTGTCGAAATCGGCACAGTGGAAGAAGAGCGCGACACGCTCGACGCACTCGGCTTCGACCTGGCCGTTTTGTCGCCGACTACCCTCGCCATCCGCGCGGTGCCGGCGCTGCTGAAAGATGCAGACCTTCAGGCATTGGCGCGCGCGGTGCTGGCCGATCTACATGCTTACGGCGGCTCGCGTGTCCTGACCGAGCGTCAGCACGAACTGCTCGGCACGCTCGCCTGCCATCACGCGGTGCGCGCGAACCGGCGTCTCACGCTGGACGAAATGAACGCGCTGCTGCGTCAGATGGAAGCGACCGAGCGCGCCGACCAGTGCAACCACGGGCGTCCCACGTGGTATCAGTTGACGCTCTCCGACCTCGACCGCCTCTTCATGCGCGGACAGTGACGGTGCGCTTTTTGAAGCTTGATTGCCGAGCGCCGGCACGTTCATGAACGCACGCACCGCCACACCCATTCCGTGCCTGCTCGGCCCGACTGCGTCGGGCAAGACCGCGGCTGCATTGGCTCTCGCCGCGCGGCGGCCGGTCGAAATCATCAGCGTCGATTCGGCGCTCGTGTATCGCGAGATGGACATCGGCACCGCAAAGCCGACCGCCGATGAGCGCGCGGTAGCGCCGCATCATCTGATCGACATTGTCGATCCCGCCGACGCCTACTCCGCCGCGGAATTTCGCGCCGACGCACTCCGGCTGACCGCAGAGATCACTGCGCGCGGCCGGCTGCCGCTGCTGGTCGGCGGAACGATGCTGTACTACAAGGCGCTGACTCAAGGGCTCAACGACTTGCCCGCAGCCGACGCGAATGTCCGCGCGCAACTCGATGCCGACGCCGCGCGGGATGGCTGGCCCGCGCTGCATGCACGCCTGGCTGCCGTCGATCCGGCGACTGCCGCGCGTCTTGCGCCCAACGATTCGCAGCGAATCCAGCGCGCACTCGAAGTCTTCTTGCTAACGGGTCAAGCGATGTCCGCATTGCTGGCCGCGCCCGCTCGCATCGACGACGCCGCGGCGCAGTGGCGCTTCGCGCCGATCGCACTCGAGCCGTCCGACAGAAGCGTGCTGCACGCGCGCATCGAGCAGCGTTTCGATGCCATGCTGGCGAACGGCTTTGTCGATGAAGTGGTGAAGCTGCGCGAACGCGGAGATTTATCGCCCGAGATGCCGTCGATGCGTTGCGTCGGCTACCGGCAGGTCTGGGAATATCTCGATGGAACCGTCGACTACCCCACCATGCGCGACAAAGGCGTGTTCGCGACGCGGCAATTGTGCAAACGGCAACTCACATGGCTGCGCGGCATGAACAAACGGGTGGTGGTGGACTGTTGCGACCCAAACGCGAGCGCGCGGGTGATTGATTTGATCGAAGCGCTGGTTTCGCAGCCTGTTTGATGCGCTTTGGTGAAGCACGCCGAAGTGCTGCGCTTTCGAGCAAACTAGATGGCGAGCACACTGGGGAACTACTAGACCTCAGAAAACCTTGAAACTGCGAGCCTGCGCGGCATTTAGTATTCACGCCGCGCAGGCTGCCAATCTTTACACCACTACCGTCTGTGCTTCACCCGGCGCGCTCTCGCGAATCGTGCCGATCTTCCAGACCTGCTCGCCGGCTGCGGACAACAGACCGATTGCGGCATCCGCGTCAGCAGCCGAGACGACCACCGCCATCCCGATACCGCAGTTGAATACGCGATGCATTTCCGCATCCGCCACGCCGCCGTGCTTTTGCAGCCACGAGAAGAGCGGCGGCAGCGGCCAGCCGCGATGATCCAGCTCGGCCGTCAGGCCTTCGCGCAGAACCCGCGGAATATTTTCGACCAACCCGCCACCGGTGATGTGCGCCATGCCCTTCACCGCGATTTGCTGCATCAGCGAGAGAAGCGGCTTAACGTAAATGTGCGTGGGCGCCATCAAAGCGTCGGCTAGCGAACGGCCGTCGAAATCCGCATTGAGATCGGGCTGCGCGCGCTCGATGATCTTGCGCACCAGCGAAAAACCGTTCGAATGAATGCCGCTCGAAGCGAGGCCCAGCACCACGTCGCCGGGAGCGATGGTGCTGCCGTCGATAATCTTGCTCTTTTCCACCGCACCGACCGCGAAGCCCGCGAGATCGTATTCGCCGTCCGGATACATGCCCGGCATTTCAGCCGTTTCGCCGCCGATCAAGGCACAGCCCGCCAGTTCGCAGCCGTAAGCGATACCCTTGACGACCGTTGCCGCCGTGTTCACGTCCAGCTTGCCGCAGGCAAAGTAGTCGAGGAAAAACAGCGGCTCGGCGCCTTGCACGAGAATGTCGTTCACGCTCATGGCGACCAGGTCCTGGCCGACGGTGTCGTGCTTGTTCAACTCGAACGCGAGGCGCAGCTTCGTGCCCACGCCGTCTGTGCCCGATACCAGCACCGGTTCCTTGTACCTCTTCGGCACTTCGAACAGCGCGCCGAATCCGCCAATGCCGCCCAGCACGCCGTCGCGCATCGTCTTTTTGGCAAAGGGCTTGATCGCGTCGACAAGGGCGTCGCCCGCGTCGATGTCCACGCCGGCGTCGCGGTACGACAGACCTTGGGCCGAACCGGTTGAATTCGGGGCGGATTTCGGTTGATTCATGGGGGAGAGCTCGAAGGTCGGTAAAATGCGATTTTACCCGATGCCGATCCAGAGTTGGCGCTTCAGCGCTTACTCCGGTCCCATACAGAGTTGCCGGCCGGCTGGATTTCGAATCATCCGTTCCGGCGACACCAGGGAAACAACTTTGCAACAGAACTCCTCGATACTGACTCCGGTCCAGCGCCGCGCTTTCATCTGGCTAGCCATCGCGCTCGGCGTGGGCATTCTGCTGTGGCTCTTGAGCCCCGTCCTCACGCCGTTTCTGCTCGGCGCGATTCTCGCGTACATTCTGCAGCCGGGCGTCGCGTGGATGGTGCGCCGACGCGTGCCGCGCGCGATCGCTGCCTTGCTGATGATGCTGCTTTTCACGTTGCTGGTGACAATGCTCGCGCTGCTGGTCTTCGCCGTCATCCAGAAGGAAGGCCCGCAGCTGCGGCAGCAGGTGCCGCAACTGTTCGCCCATGTGAATGCGTGGCTGCAGCCCAAGCTCGCCATGCTGGGGCTCGCCGATTCGCTGGATTTCGCAAGCGTGCGCGATCTCGTCATGGGCCAGTTGGAAGGCAGCGCGCAGACCGTCGCGCGTTATGCGTGGACCTCGATCGTGACGAGCGGCAACGTCATGATGACCGTGATCGGCAATCTCGTGCTGGTGCCGCTCGTGCTGTTCTATCTGCTGTACGACTGGAACCGCATGCTGTTGCGCGTACAGGGCGTGGTGCCGCGCCGCTGGCTCGACAAGACGCTGCAACTCGCGCGCGACATGGATCAGATGCTGTCGCAATATCTGCGCGGCCAGTTACTCGTGATGGGCGTGCTCGCGGCGTTCTATGCGGTGGCGCTCAGCATCGCCCGCTTCGAGATCGCGCTGCCGGTGGGCATCTTCACCGGGCTCGCGGTGTTCATCCCGTACATTGGCTTCGCGACCGGCCTCGCGCTGGCGCTTCTCGCGGCATTGCTGCAGTTCGGCAACTGGTACGGCTTCGGTGCGGTGGCTGTGATCTACGGCGTCGGTCAGATCGTGGAGAGCTTTTTCCTGACGCCGCGCCTCGTCGGCGAGCGGATCGGGCTGCACCCGCTCGCGGTCATTTTCGCGTTGCTCGCGTTCGGGCAACTGTTCGGCTTTTTCGGCGTGCTCCTTGCGTTGCCCGTGAGTGCGATTTTGTCCGTGGCGGTGCGCGAATTGCGGCAAAGCTATCTGGAAAGCACCCTGTACAACAATTGACCTTCTGCTCCAGTGACCCGGCTCGCCAGGACCATCGGCAGCCTCAGCCCTACTTTCGGCATCAACCTACTGTGCTTCGTCAACTGACGCTCGATCTCGGCACTCCGCCGCCATCGACATTCGATAATTTTTTCGCTGGCGCAAACGCCGAGCTGGTGACGCGCCTGCGTGAACTCGACCGCGCGCTCGCGGCCGGGCCTGTCGCCGATCGCACCTTCTATATCTGGGGCGAAGCGGGCAGCGGTCGCACTCACCTGTTGCAAGCGCTCGTGCACGAAGCGCCGCCGGGCCACGCGCGCTTCGCGGGTCCGCAAAGCAGCCTTGCCGCGTTCAGTTTCGATCCGCGCGTGGCGCTCTATGCGATCGACGATTGCGACGGCCTGTCGGCCGCGCAGCAGATCGCCGTGTTCAATCTCTTCAACGAAGTGCGCGCGCATCCGACGAGCGCGCTCGTCGCCACCGGCAACGCGGCGCCGATCGGCATGACGGTGCGCGAGGACCTGCGCACGCGGCTCGGCTGGGGACTCGTTTTCCACCTCGCGCCGCTGCCCGACGAAGGCAAGGCAGCGGTGCTCAAGCACGCGGCCCGCGAGCGCGGCATCATGCTGGCCGACGACGTGCCGGCCTATCTGCTCACGCACTTTCGTCGCGACATGCCAAGCCTGATGGCGCTTCTCGACGCGCTCGACCGTTTTTCGCTCGAACAGAAGCGGGCGGTTACGTTGCCGCTTTTGCGCACGATGCTGGCTTCGCCGGGCGCGGACGGGCCCGCCGCGTCGTCCGCCGCTTCAAGTAAAATAGATCCCCATGGCTAATCTCGCACTCTTCGACCTCGATCACACGCTCATTCCCACCGACAGCGACCACGAATGGGGCCGCTTCATGGTGAAACACGGTATGGTCGACGGCGAAAATTTCGCTCGTGAAAACGACCGCTTCTATGCCGACTACAAAGCCGGCAAGCTGGACATTCACGCCTATCTGATCGCCATGCTCACGCCGCTCGCGAAATACACGCGCGCGCAACTCGCGGACTTTCACGCGCAGTACATGCACGAAGTGATCACGCCGGCCATCCTCCCGGCGGCCGTCGAACTGGTCAAGCGGCACCGCGAAGCCGGCGACCTGTGCTGCGTGGTCACCGCGACCAACGAATTCATCACCCGTCCCATCGCGAGCGCGTTCGGCGTCGACACGCTGATCGCCTGCGAAGCGGAAACCGTCGACGGCCAGCCGCATTCGGCCTACACCGGCCGCCCCACCGGCACGCCGAGCTACAAGGAAGGCAAGATCGTGCGCACCGAGGCATGGCTTGCGTCGCTCGGCAAAAGCTGGAGCGACTTCGAGCGCAGCTACTTCTACAGCGATTCGCACAACGACATTCCGCTGCTCGAAAAAGTCACCGATCCGATCGCAACGAATCCCGACGACACATTGCGCGCCCATGCGCAGGCCAAAGGCTGGCGCATCCTCGAACTCTTTCAACCCACGTGATCAAAAAACTCATCCGTAAGCTATTCGGCCAGGACACAGCGTCCGCCGACGACACCGTGCCGGCTGAAGCCGACTCAGACGAACCCGGCAGCGCACCGGCACGCAATGCAGCAGGCGCCGCGGGAACCGGCCGCGCGCGCCGCAAGCCGGCTCGCAATGGCGCGCCCGCAAAGACAGTGCGCGACCCGGACGTGCCGGTCATCATTCCGCACGACGTACACGGCATCGACCCCACGCTGATCTCGCGCAACGCGATTCGCGTGACCGAAGGCCTGCAACAGGCGGGGCACCGGGCGTTTATCGTCGGCGGTGCGGTGCGCGACCTGCTGCTCGGCATCAAGCCGAAAGACTTCGACGTGGCGACCGACGCCACGCCCGAACAGGTGCAGAAGCTGTTCCGCCGCGCGCGCATCATCGGCCGCAGGTTTCAGATCGTGCATGTGCAGTTCGGCCAGGAAATCATCGAAACCTCCACGTTCCGCGCGCTGGTCGATCCGCCCGCCGCTGACGCCGCGCCGCCGCGGCGCCTGAAACGCGACGAGCTCGACCGCCGCACACACGCGGTCGATGCAAGCGGGCGCGTATTGCGCGACAACGTGTGGGGCGAGCAGCATGAAGACGCCACGCGCCGCGACTTCACGATCAACGCGATGTACTACGATCCCGCGACCGAAACGGTGCTGGACTACCACAACGGCATGGCGGACGTGCGCGCGCGCCTGCTGCGCATGATCGGCGACCCGGCCACGCGATATCGCGAAGATCCTGTACGCATGCTGCGCGTGGTGCGTTTTGCGGCAAAGCTCGACTTCGAGATCGAAGACGCGACCCGCGCGCCGATCGCCGAAATGGCCGACCTGATCAACAACGTGCCGGCCGCGCGTCTATTCGACGAGATGCTGAAGCTCATGCTGTCCGGCCATGCGCTCGCCTGCCTGAAGCGCCTGCGCCAGGAAGGCCTGCATCATGGTTTGCTGCCCTTGCTCGACGTCGTGCTCGAGCAGCCCACCGGCGAAAAATTCATCACGCTCGCGCTCACCAACACGGACGCACGCGTGCGCGCCGGCAAGCCGGTATCGCCCGGCTTCCTGTTCGCCACGCTGCTCTGGCACGACGTGCAACAGCGCTGGCAGAAGTTTGAAGCGAACGGTGAATATCCGGTGCCGGCGCTGCATCGCGCGATGGACGAAGTCCTCGACATGCAGACGGAAAAACTCGCTATCCACAAGCGCTTCTCGTCCGACATGCGCGAGATCTGGGGCTTGCAGCTGCGCCTCGAAAAACGCTCGGGAAGAAGCGCGCTGAAGCTGCTGGAACACCAAAGATTTAGAGCGGGGTATGATTTCCTCCTGTTGCGCTGCGAATCGGGCGAACTCGATGAGTCGGTCGGAGCGTGGTGGACGGAGTTCATTGAAGGAGACATCGCGGCGCGTGAAACATTGCTTACGCAAGGCGGGAAGGACCGAAGCCCCAGAAAACGACGGAGACGCAGCAGTGGCGCGAGAAACCGCAAATCGGGCGACGGAATGGAGGGCGGCACGCCAGCCGAACGCACAGACGCCGAAGCGGGCCATGAAGGCCCGCACGAAGACTGACGCAGCGTTCGCTGAAGCCGTCGAACGATAGTTGCAGGAAGTTATGCCATGACGGTTGCTTATCTCGGCCTCGGCGCGAATCTCGGGGACGCGCGCCAGACCCTGAAAGACGCAGTGGTGTGCCTCGCACAACAGCACACCATCACCGTGCTCGCCAAGTCGAGCCTGTATCGCACGGCCCCGATCGACGCGGGCGGTGACGACTATTTCAACTGCGTCGTCAAGATCGACACAACGCTCCCCGTGCGGCATCTGCTCGCGCTGTGCCACAAGATCGAGCATCAGTTCGGCCGGGAGCGGCCCTTTCGCAATGCACCGCGAACGCTCGATCTCGACATCCTGCTTTTCGGCGATCAATCGATCGACGAAGCCGATCTGATCGTTCCGCATCCTCGCCTCGTCGAGCGTGCTTTCGCGCTGGTGCCGCTTGTCGAAATCGACGCTGCGCTGATCATTCCGCGACATGGGCGCGCCGACGCGCTGCTCGACGCCGTGCGCGATCAGCGCATCGAGAAAGTGAAAGGACCCTGCCAGTGCCCGATGCTGAACGCACTCGCCGCGGGCAAGGGCCGCTGCGAATGAATTCCACACCGCTTACCGTCACCGCGCCGCAATTGCGGCCTCCATTCGGCTATCTGGCGATCGAAGGACCTATTGGCGTCGGCAAGACCTCGCTCGCGCGGCGTCTTGCGCAACGCTGGTCGATGCAGGAACTGTTCGAGAGGCCGCAGGACAATCCTTTCCTCGAGCGCTTTTATCGCGACACCGCGCGTTATGCGTTGCCCGCGCAATTGCACTTCGCGTTGCAACGCGCGCAGCAGGCGCAGGAAGTGAACGCGGCGCAAGTGGCGGGCACGCCGCTCGTCGCCGATTTCATGACGCAAAAGAACGACATCTTCGCGCGCCTCACGCTGCAGGAAGACGAGTGGCATCTGTATCGCGCGCTCGCCGCGCGGCTGGAAGTGAGCGCGCCGTCACCGGACTTCGTCGTGTATCTGCAAGCGAGTCCCGAAGTGCTCTTCTCGCGCATTCAAAAGCGCGCAGTGCCGATGGAGTTGCAGATTTCCGATGCGTATCTGCATGCCCTTTGCGACGCCTACAACGAATTCTTCTATCACTACGACCGCACGCCGGTGCTGACGGTTAACGCCGAACATCTGAATCCGCTCGACTCCGACGCGGACCTTGCGCTGCTCGCCGAGCGCATCGAAACCATGCGCGGACGCAAGGAATTCTTTGTCAAGGGCACGTCGCTCTGAGCGGCGCGCGCCTCTCTCTTCAACGGATCGACCATGACCTATTTGCAGGAGACGAGCCGCAGCGCCGTCACCGTGCCGAAACTGCAGGCAATGCGCGATGCTGGCGAGAAAATCGCCATGCTCACCTGTTACGACGCAAGCTTCGCCGCGCTGCTGGATCGCGCGGGTGTCGACGTCATGCTGATCGGCGACTCGCTCGGCAACGTCCTGCAAGGACAGACGACCACACTGCCGGTTTCGCTCGCCGACATCGCCTATCACACGGCGAGCGTGGCGCGCGCACGACCGTCTGCGTTGATCGTCGCGGACCTGCCGTTCGGCACGTATGGCACGCCGGAAGAAGCGTATAGAAGCTCCGTCGAATTAATGCGCGCGGGCGCGCAGATGGTGAAGCTCGAAGGCGGTGAATGGCTCACGGATACTGTCCGTTTCCTCGTGGAGCGCTCAATTCCGGTGTGTGCGCATGTCGGGCTGACGCCGCAGTCGGTGCATGCTTTTGGCGGCTTCAAGGTGCAGGGCAAGACCGAGGAAGGCGCGAACCAGTTGCTGCGCGACTCGCTCGCCATGCAAACGGCCGGCGCGCAGCTCATCGTGATGGAAGCGATTCCGACGCTGCTCGCGAGCGAAGTCACGAAGCAGTTGCGGATTCCAACCATCGGCATCGGCGCGGGCCTCGACTGCTCAGGTCAGGTGCTGGTATTGCACGACATGCTGGGCATCTTTCCCGGTAAACGGCCGCGTTTCGTGAAGGATTTCATGGTCGGGCAGCCGAGCATTCTTGCTGCGGTGGAAGCGTATGTGCAGGCCGTGAAGGACGGGACTTTTCCTGGGCCTGAGCACTCGTTTTGAGAGTGCTTTCGCGGGGGCGATATTAGCGTGGCCGCGCTTCGGTGTTTCTAGCGGACGATCCGGGCCGGCAGCGCGCCGCGCAATGCATTGCAGATCAACAGCGCTTCGGCGTTCAGTACGTCAGCCTCTGTCAGCACCTTTTCAGCCGCTTGCAGATTAGCGTCGTCTTCAAGCAGGATGCTTCGCATCACACCGGGCAGCACGCCCGACGCAAGCGGCGGCGTCCACCACCGCCCCGCCAGCTTCACGAATACGTTTGAGCGCCCGCCTTCCGTCAACTCGCCCCGTTCGTTGAAGAACAACGTGTCGAAAGCGCCTTTTGCCTCGGCTTCGCGCCAGCCGCGATCGTACTGTGCTCGGTGCGTGGTCTTATGACGCAGCAGTAGATCGCCGGATTGGGTCGATGCAAAATCGTGATCCGTTGCGAGCAGAACGTTGACCGTCGAATCGGCCAACGGCACCAACACCGCCGCCGTGATTTGCGTCGCGCCGCTCTTGCCTAGCGCGACGCGCATGCGGTGCGGTGTGGCCGCGGGCAACGACGCGCATCGCTCCGCGGTCTGCGCGCGAATGCTTGCCGCATCGAATTGAAAGCCTAGCGTCGCTGCACTCGCCGACAGCCTCGCGAGATGGCGCGACACATGGCGCACGCCCTCTTCCCGCGTCGCGTACATGGTTTCGAACAGCTCGAAGCCGGGTTCCGCACCGGTCAGGAAACGCGCTTTCAATCGACACTCCGCATATTCGTCTTCGGCGACGCTGTCGAGCACGATGCCCGCGCCTATGCCCATCGTGCCGCGCAATTCTCCCGTGGACTCTAACGGCTTCAAGGTCAGCGTGCGAATCGCGACGGACATGCAGAAGTCGCCGCCGCTATCTTCATTCGCCGCCGGCTCGGGCGTGGGCGTGTCCAGCCAGCCGATCGCACCGGTGTAAAGGCCGCGCGGCGTGCTCTCCAGTTCGTCGATCAACTGCATCGTGCGATGCTTCGGCGCACCGGTGATCGAGCCGCAAGGAAAGAGCGCGCGCACTATCGCAGCGAACGACGTGCCGGGCCGCAAAGCGGCTTCAACCGTCGACGTCATCTGCCAAACTGATGCATACGGCTCGACGGAGAAGAGCGCGGGCACTTTGACGGAGCCCGTCTGAGCGACGCGCGACAGATCGTTCCTCAGCAGATCGACGATCATCACGTTTTCGGCGCGATTCTTGGGGTCGTTGCCGAGGAATTCAGCTGCGCCGCGATCCGCTGACGGATCGGCTGAACGTGGCGCGGTGCCTTTCATCGGGCGCGCGCGCAATGTTGCATTCTGCTTCTCGACGAAAAGCTCCGGGGAACACGACAGCACCCACCCGTTACCAGGCATCGCGATCAATGCGCCGTACCGAACGGGTTGACGCGCCCGCAACCGCCGATAAAGCGCGATAGGCGGGCCGAATACGTCGAAGCCGAGCCGGTATGTGTAGTTAACCTGATAGGACTCGCCGTCGCGCAGGGCGGCATGAATTGCGCCGATGGCCGCATTGAACTCCGCGGGTTCGACACTCTCGCGCACATTGGCCGTGCCCGCCACAGACGGCTCTGCGAGGTCGCCGTCTTGTTTTACGAGCCACGCGTCCGCTTCGTCGCGTGAGAGTTTCTCGCAACGCTCGAACAATAAAAAACGCAGCGTGGCGTCGCCATGCTGCGTTTTGAACGACGGATCTGATGCCCCGCCGAGAAGATGCCGACCGAACTCGTAGTCGGCGAGCACGATAGCGTGCAGGCCGCGCCGTGCATCCGATTCGGCGGCCTCGCAAACGGCTTCCAGCTGCGCGGGATCGGCGCATACCCGCTCATGCGCGAAATCGGTGTACAGCCTGCTCGAGCGGCGCGCCGCCGACGCGTCGCAATCATCGAGCAATGCAAACACAGCGCCGCGCTCATCTGCCGTCATGCGTACCGCCAACTTCTAACTGCCGTTAATCGAAGAAGCTCTTCACTCTATCGAACCAGCTCTTGCTTTGCGGGCTGTGCCGCGCGCCGCCTTCCACCAAAGCTTTTTCGAACTGCTTGAGCAGATCGCGTTGCGGTTCCGTGAGCTTGACCGGCGTTTCGACCTGCACATGCACGTACAGATCGCCGGCAATGCTCGAACGCAAGCCCTTGATACCCTTGCCGCGCAACCGGAACGTCTTGCCCGACTGCGTGCCTTCGGGCACCGTGAAGCTCGCGCGGCCCGCGAGCGTGGGCACCTCGATTTCGCCGCCCAACGCCGCCGTGGTAAACGGAATCGGCATCTGGCAATGCAAATCGTCGCCGTCGCGCTCGAATACCGAATGCTGCTTGATATGAATCTCGACGTACAGATCGCCTGACGGCCCGCCGTTGATGCCCGGTTCGCCGTTGCCGGCCGAACGGATGCGCATGCCGTCGTCGATACCTGCCGGGATCTTTACTTCGAGCGTCTTGGTTTCCTTTACCTTGCCCGCGCCGTGGCAGTGCGCGCACGGCTCAGGAATATAGGTGCCGGTGCCGTGACATTTCGGACAGGTTTGCTGGATGCTGAAAAAGCCTTGCGACATCCTCACAGCACCCGAACCGCTACAGGTCGGGCAGGTTTCCGGCTTGGTGCCGGGCTTCGCGCCCGAACCGTGACAGACTTCGCACGAGACCCAGCTCGGCACGCGAATCTGCGTGTCGTAACCATGCGCCGCCTGTTCCAGCGTG
This sequence comes from Paraburkholderia sp. 22098, assembly GCF_052045935.1. Classification (NCBI taxonomy): domain Bacteria; kingdom Pseudomonadati; phylum Pseudomonadota; class Betaproteobacteria; order Burkholderiales; family Burkholderiaceae; genus Paraburkholderia; species Paraburkholderia sp. 22098. The sequence goes on from NZ_JBQEPV010000019.1 coordinate 61,035, forward strand.
ATTTCCATGCTGTAGCGCAGATCGGCGCCGCGATACACCTGCGGGCCTGCACGTCCGCCGCCGCCTCGCGCCGCGCCGCCGGCCGCCTGGCCGAAGATGTCGCCGAAAATATCGCCGAACGCATCGGCAAAGCCGCCGAAGCCTTGCGCACCGGCGCCGCCCATGTTCGGATCGACGCCCGCGTGACCATACTGGTCATATGCCGCACGCTTTTGCGAGTCCGAGAGCATTTCATAGGCTTCCTTCACCTCCTTGAAATGCTCTTCCGCATCCTTGTTGCCCGGATTGCGGTCGGGGTGGTGCTTCATCGCCAGCTTGCGATAAGCCTTCTTGATTTCGTCGTCGCTCGCGTTCTTTGCGACGCCCAGAACCTCGTAGTAATCCCGTTTCGCCATATCGGTTCAACGCCCCTCGCGAGAGTGCCGCGCGGTGGCTCCTCTTGAATGCTGGAGTCTCACGACTCGTCCGGTCGTGTTTCGTGCCGCGTGAATGCGGTTCAAAACAACGGCCTCCATAAAACAAATGTGCCCGGAGAGCCTAAAAGGCTCGCCAGGCGTGATAACCGCTCTTGCACGTTCCCGCGTTCAGATGCCCGCAGTACTTCGTGCAGCCGGGCCGCACACATGACCCGTGTGCGGCTTTACGGTCGGAATGCGACCTGGCTTTAGTCTTTCTTGACTTCCTTGAAGTCGGCGTCGACCACGTCGTCCTGCTGCTGGCTCGCGCCACCAGCCGACGGGCCCGCGCTCGCGCCCGCCGCGCCTGCTGCCGCAGCTTCGGCACCTTGCGCAGCCTGCATGTCGGCGTACATCTTTTCGCCCATCTTCTGCGAGGCAGTCGCCACCGCTTCGATCTTGGCTTCGAGTGCAGCCTTGTCGGTCGAACCGCTCTTCAGTGCGTCTTCCAGGTCCTTCAGCGCGGTTTCGATCTTTTCCTTCTCGCCGGATTCCAGCTTGTCGCCGTACTCGGTGAGCGCCTTCTTCGTGCTGTGGACGAGCGCGTCGCCCTGGTTGCGGGCGTCCGCCAGCTCACGCAGCTTGTGATCTTCTTCCGCGTTCGCTTCGGCGTCCTTCACCATCTTCTCGATTTCGGCTTCGGACAGACCCGAGTTCGCCTTGATCGTGATGCGGTTTTCCTTGCCGGTCGCCTTGTCTTTCGCGCCGACGTGCAGAATGCCGTTCGCGTCGATGTCGAAGCTCACTTCGATCTGCGGCGTGCCGCGCGGTGCCGGCGGAATGCCTTCAAGGTTGAACTCGCCCAGCAGCTTGTTGCCCGCCGCCATTTCGCGTTCGCCCTGATACACCTTGATCGTCACGGCGCTCTGATTGTCGTCAGCCGTCGAGTAGACCTGCGAATGCTTGGTCGGGATCGTGGTGTTCTTGTTGATCATCTTCGTCATCACGCCGCCGAGCGTTTCAATGCCGAGCGACAACGGGGTCACGTCGAGCAGCAGAACGTCCTTGCGGTCACCGGACAACACCTGACCCTGGATCGCGGCGCCAACGGCCACGGCTTCGTCCGGGTTCACGTCGCGGCGCGGGTCCTTGCCGAAGAATTCCTTAACCTTTTCCTGCACCTTCGGCATGCGGGTCATACCGCCGACCAGAATCACGTCGTCGATTTCGCCGACCTTCACGCCTGCGTCCTTGATAGCGACGCGGCACGGTTCGATCGTGCGTTCGATCAGTTCTTCAACCAGCGCTTCGAGCTTGGCGCGCGTGATCTTCAGGTTCAAGTGCTTCGGACCCGACGCGTCGGCCGTGATGTACGGCAGGTTGATTTCGGTTTGCTGGCTCGACGACAGTTCGATCTTTGCCTTTTCAGCCGATTCCTTCAGGCGCTGCAACGCGAGCACGTCTTTCGAGAGATCGACGCCCTGCTCTTTCTTGAACTCGCCGATGATGTAGTCGATGATGCGCTGGTCGAAGTCTTCACCGCCGAGGAACGTATCACCGTTCGTGGACAGCACTTCGAACTGCTTTTCACCGTCGACATCGGCGATTTCGATGATCGACACGTCGAACGTACCGCCGCCCAGGTCATACACGGCGATCTTGCGGTCACCCTTCTCGTTCTTGTCGAGACCGAACGCGAGCGCGGCTGCGGTCGGTTCGTTGATGATGCGCTTGACTTCCAGACCGGCGATGCGGCCTGCATCTTTGGTTGCCTGACGCTGGCTGTCGTTGAAGTACGCGGGAACCGTGATCACAGCTTCGGTGACCGGCTCGCCGAGGTAGTCTTCAGCGGTCTTCTTCATCTTGCGCAGCACTTCCGCGGAGATCTGCGGCGGAGCGAGCTTCTGATCGCGTACTTCGACCCATGCGTCGCCGTTGTCGGCCTTCATGATCTTGTACGGCATCAGGCCGATATCTTTCTGAACTTCCTTCTCTTCGAAGCGGCGGCCGATCAGGCGCTTAACCGCGTACAGCGTGTTCTTCGGGTTCGTGACCGACTGACGCTTGGCAGGCGCGCCGACGAGAATCTCGCCGTCTTCCATGTAGGCGATGATCGACGGCGTGGTGCGTGCACCTTCCGAGTTCTCGATCACCTTGACCGAATTGCCTTCCATGATCGCCACGCACGAGTTGGTCGTGCCGAGGTCGATACCGATGATTTTGCCCATTTTTACTAATCTCCTGACTTTGATCGCTGCGGGAATCGCCCTGTTTGCCGTCCGGCGGCAAGGCAATCCGCCCTAAATTCATACCTGCACTCAACATAAGTGCGTCCGCATCGTTTTCAAGACCTCTTTTGCGATGCGGTCTTTAATTTTTTTCAATCGGCCGAACTTTTGCCCGAATCCGCTCCGTCGGTTTGCGTACCGCCTGCGGCATTGGCCGGGCGGATCTTCTCGCGCGCCGCGGCAACCGCCGCCTCGAACTGCGCGAGGCCGTGCCAGCCTGTCGCCCTACCCAGCCGTTTGCCGCGGTGGAAAAAGAACCACGTCGGCACACCATGAAGCATGAAACGCCGGCCAAGCTCGCGGTGCTCGTAGACATTGCTGTGAAACCACCGCAGGCCGAGCGCGCGGATCGCGTCCGGTTGCGCAAGCATGGCCTTCTTGGCGATCTCGCAGTTGAAGCAGTCGAGTCCCCAGAAGAACACCACCGCGAGTTGGTCACCCGCTTCGGCGAGACTAGCGTCGAATGACTCGGCGCTTAGCTCCTGCATGTCAAACGCCGAAAACGCGGTTGCGTCGACGGGAATTTTGGCCATGACGATGCCTACTTGGTGCCTACTCGTTGTCTACGGCTGTGTCTAGCGAACGCCAGCGAAACCCGAACGGAATACGGAGCAAACCGGCCTTACTTCGGTGCGGCGACAGTGACGAGCGCCGGGCGCAGTACGCGATCCGCGATCACAAAGCCCTTTTGCAACACGGCGACAACCGTGTTCGGCTCCTGGTCGGCCGGCACCATGGAGATAGCCTGATGGCGGTGCGGGTCGAACTTCTCGCCCACCGGATTCAGCGCGACGACGCGGCCCTTCTCCAGCGCGCCTGTGAGCTGACGCAGCGTGAGTTCGACACCTTCGCGCACTTTCTGCAGGTCGTCGGTCGAGTGAGCGACGGCTGCTTCCAGACTATCGATCACCGGCAGCAGATGCTCCGCGAAGCTCTCGATTGCAAACTTATGTGCCTTCGCAACGTCTTCTTGCGCGCGGCGGCGCACGTTTTCCGTCTCGGCTTTTGCGCGCAGGAAGCTTTCCTGCAATTCGGCGATCTTCGCCTGCGCTTCGGCCAGTGCAGCTTCCGCACCCGTTGCCGGCGTGTCCGTGGCGACGCTCGCAGCGGCTTCCTGCTCGGGCGTGACCGCCTCGGCGGCCTGGCGCGCGGTTTCGTCCGCGGGCGTGGGATTCTGGCTCGTCGGGTTCTCTTGCGTGTTTTCCATGTCGCTGAAAGTCGTTAAAAAATTAAAAGCCAACGGCAGCAACGGCGCATGACACCAACGCGATTTGTGCGTTGCAAAATCGCGACAGTTATCCAGGCGCGCTACCACGTATCGAAGCGGCAGTTGGGGCCGCAAATGCGCCATTTCAAGCGCCTTCGCCGAAATTTTCAAACCGGCAGCAGCCGGCCGAAACGCGCGGTTACAACCATGAGTGCGCGGCGATCAGATTCAGATTGAGCGCGGCGTGCAAGTGACCTATGCTCCAGTTACGCGGCGGAAAAACAGCGTTAACCCTAATCTGACATAAACCTTTCCGCCTTTTTGCAATTTCCACCTGGCTAGCTCGTTTCTTTTCCGCACCATCCCAAAAGGGGGTACCGTGAAACTGACCTTTGCAATCTCGGTGGTCGCACTGGTACTCGTTGCGGGCACCACGACCATCTGTATGTCTGGGGCGGTCAACGATCACACAACCGAATACGGCGGCGTGAACGCGACCATGGAACAACTGTTCAATCCCCACCTGAAAATCTGTCGATAGTCCGGCGGTCGCGCTTGGTCGGGCGGCCGTGTAGTGCCTCGGCCGGCTCGCGATAGGTCTTGCGGCGCTCGTGCTCGGCCTGCCGCTTCTGCCGGCTTTCGTCCGTCTCCGCGTAAAGCGTCTGCGCTACGCTCGCTGGGCCACGCACGTCGCATACGCCCAGCACCTGCACCTGCACCTGCCATACGAACCGCTCAATTTCGATCTCGACGAGATCGCCGACCCGCACGTCCTTGGCCGGCTTCACGTTGGCTCCGCCTATGCGCACACGTCCCTTCTCGACCGCGTCCGCGGCAAGCGAGCGCGTCTTGAAGAAGCGTGCCGCCCAAAGCCACTTGTCGATGCGCAGCTTCGCGCCCGGTTCCGTCGAAATTCGGTAGTTCATAAGCGTGCTCAAGCCGGAGTGTGATGCGGTACGGGGACCGCCTGCACCGGCCAGCCTTGCAGATTCTGCGCGACGATTTCGCCAAGCGCGGCAATCCACGCCTGCGACGCGTTCACGCAAGGAATGCGATGGAACTCCTTGCCGCCGGCATGCAGGAACTCGTCACGCACTTCCATGCCGATCTCTTCGATCGTCTCGAGGCAATCAGCGGTGAAGCCGGGACAAAATACGTCAGCACGCCGCACGCCTGCTGCCCCGAGCTCCTTCAGCGTGGGTGCCGTATACGGCTGCAACCACTCCGCCTTGCCGAAACGCGACTGGAACGTGATCCGGCACTCCACCGGCGTGAGGCCGAGCGCCTGCATCAGCAGCGCGCCTGTCGTCTGGCACTGCTCGTGGTACGGATCGCCAAGATCCAGTGTTCGCTTGGGCACGCCATGAAAACTGAGAACGAGCTTGTCGCCGGCCGCGAAATCCGGACGACCATGGAGATGCCAGTAGTGGTGCACCTGCGCAGCAAGCGCTGAAATGTACGCGGGATGATCGGCGTACTGGCGAACCGTGCGGATCTCGGGCTGGTTACGCATGCGCTTCAGGGCGGAGAACGCGTCGTCGAACGCGGTCGCCGTGGTCGACGACGAGTATTGCGGATACATCGGCACCAGCAGCACCCGTTCAGCACCGGCGAGCTTCAGCTGATTGAGCATGGCGGGAATGCCTGGCGTGCCGTAGCGCATGGCGTACTCGACGAGCACCGTGTAGTCATTCAATTGCAGCAGGTGGCGCAAACCTTCCACCTGCTTTTCCGTGTAGACGCGCAGCGGCGAGCCTTCGGGCATCCACACGGCCGCATATTTCTTCGCGGATGCGCGACCCCGGAACGGCAGGATCAGAAGCCGCAAAATGATTTGCCACAGCAGCGCCGGAATTTCTACCACGCGAGGATCGGAAAGGAACTGCGCGAGATAGCGGCGAACCGCTCGAGGCGTTGGCGCGTCGGGCGTGCCGAGATTGATCAGCAGCACGGCAACGCGGTGCGACGTGGCGTTCTGCGAGGGCCGCTCGAGGTCGAAGCGCATAGGCAGCAGGAATAACCGCTCAAGGCGGGAAGTGGAATCAGGTGAGATTCATTATAGCGGCGCGCCTCGTGGCCGCGCGCCCTGGAGACCCCTGGCCGTTCGGCCAATTGGCAGGCGGCGCCGGCTCGCGCATCATGTACTGGACGAAACGCCGCAGCGGCGACGCGCTACTGCTGACTGAGCGTCAGCGAGAGCAGTCTCGCGGTGATGTCCACGATCGGGATCACGCGGTTGTAGGCCATTCGCGTGGGTCCGATCACGCCAAGTGTGCCGACGATCTTGCCATTCACCTCGTACGGCGCGGTAACGACGCTCATTTCCTCGATAGGCACGAGGTTCGACTCGCCGCCTATGAAGATCTGCACGCCAGCCGCATGACTCGACACATCCAGCAACTGAAGGAGACTGGTCTTTTGATCGAACACATCGAAGAGCTTGCGCAAGCGCGCCATGTCCGAGGAAAGATCCGCGACCTCGAGCAGATTGCGCTCGCCCGAAATGAGCACGGTCTCGCCAGTGTCCGATTCGTCGGTGCTCGCGGTGACGGCCGCGTGCATGAGCGTGGTCATGTCGCCGCGCAACTGGTCGATCTCTTCGCGCAGGCGGCGGCGCACTTCGTCGAACGAAAGACCGGCGAAGTGGGCGTTGATGTAGTTGGACGCTTCGACCAGTTCGGACGGCGTGAAGTCGCGTTGGGTCGCCATCATGCGGTTCTGCACGTCGCCTTCGGGCGTAACGATGATCAGCAGAATGCGCTTGTCGGACAGGCGCATGAATTCGATCTGCTTGAACACGTGGCTGCGTCGCGGCGTGAGCACGACCCCGGCAAACTGCGACAGATTCGAGAGCACGCTCGCCGCCGCGGCGACGATTTTCTGCGGCTCACCGGCCTGCAGCGTAGTCTTGACGGTACGCGTGACTGCTTCTTCGTCTGCGGCCGACTCGACAGTCAACATTGTGTCGACAAAAAGCCGGTAGCCGCGCGGCGTGGGAATGCGTCCAGCCGAAGTATGCGGGCTGATCACAAGGCCCAGATCCTCGAGGTCCGACATGACGTTGCGGATGGTCGCCGGACTCAGCTCCAGGCCGGAATAGCGCGACAACGTGCGCGAGCCGACCGGCTGACCTTCGGCAATGTAGCGCTCGATCAGAGTTTTTAGGAGGGTTTGTGCGCGAGGATCTAGCATGACGGAAAATTTTAGCTCAATGGTGCGACTACCGCGAGCGCTAACGGCGCCCAACACCGGCGGATCAACCGCCGCTCGCCAGGACTGCGTCTTGCGCTGGTTTCAGCGCCGGTCTCAACGCCCGGTGCCGCGTTCGGTCCGGTGCGCCGCCAGCCCTGTTGCCGACGGCCCCGCCCGCAGCGCGCCGTTGCAGTTTGCAGGGCGCGCATGTCATCAAGGCTTCACCATTCTAACGATAATCCCTAACTGCGCTGGCGGCCTGCGCGTGCCGGCGGGCCACCGGGTCCGCGCGCGGTTCTTTTCGGGCCTTACCTATGGTGTAATGCCGGCATGCAAGTAACCAGCCAGTTCAAGACCGTGGCGCTCGTCGGGCGCAACAACACCCCGGGCATTCGCGAGCCCCTGACGGCGCTCGCCTCCTGCATCGCGAAGCGCGGCTTCGAAGTCTTTTTCGAAGCCGACACCGCCGCGGAAATCGGCGTCACCGAGTATCCGGCGCTGCGTCCGGCCGAGATCGGCGCGCGTGCAGATGTGGCGATCGTGCTGGGCGGCGACGGCACGATGCTGGGCATCGGGCGGCAACTGGCGCCTTACCGCACTCCGCTCATCGGCATCAATCACGGCCGGCTGGGTTTCATTACCGACATCCCGATCTCGGACATGAGCGAGATCGTGCCGCAAATGCTGGCGGGCAACTTCGAACGCGAGGAGCGCGTGCTGCTTGAGGCGCGCATCATGCGCCAGGGCAATCCGATCTATCACGCGCTTGCCTTCAACGACGTGGTGGTCAATCGCAGCGGCTTCTCCGGCATGGCGGAACTGCACGTTTCGGTGGACGGGCGCTTCATGTACAACCAGCGCTCGGACGGCCTGATCGTAGCAACGCCCACCGGCTCGACGGCTTATGCGCTGTCGTCGCAAGGGCCGATTCTTCATCCGCAGCTGCAGGGCATCGTACTCGTGCCGATCGCGCCGCACGCGCTGTCAAACCGGCCCATCGTGTTGCCGGACGATTCGAAGGTCAGTATCCAGATCGTTTCGGGGCGCGAGGTCAACGTCAATTTCGACATGCAGTCGTTCACATCGCTCGAACTGGGCGACGCGATCGAAGTGCGCCGCTCGCGTCATACGGTGCCCATGCTGCATCCGGTCGGCTACAGCTATTTCGCGACGCTGCGCAAGAAGCTGCACTGGAACGAATACCCGTCGCACGAAGAAGACGGCAAGCTCTGACCGGCGGAATGCCCGGATACAAGCGCCGCCAGAGAAACCCGAATATCAGGCTCACAGACCACCTTCATGCTTCGCCACCTCTCGATACGCGACTTCGTCATCGTCGCCGCGCTCGATCTTGAATTCGACAGCGGCTTTACCGTTTTTTCCGGCGAGACCGGCGCCGGCAAGTCGATCCTCATCGACGCGCTGGCACTCGCGCTCGGCGCGCGCGCCGACGCGAGCGTCGTTCGCACCGGCGAGAGCCGCGCCGACATCACCGCGGAATTCGACACGCACGCGCAGGTGGATCAGTGGCTCGACGAGCAGGCGTTCAGCGCGTCGGCAGCCGACGGCCAGAACGGCGGCACGGTGATGCTGCGCCGCGTAGTGGATGCAAATGGGCGCTCGCGCGCTTTCATCAACGGCACGGCCGCGACACTGGCGCAACTGCGCGAGGTCGGCGAAATGCTGGTGGATATTCATGGCCAGCACGCGCACCAGTTGCTGATGCGTCCCGACGCCCAGCGCGAACTGTTCGATACCCACGCGGGCCTGAGCGAACTTTCCGCGGGCGTCACGCGCGCGTGGCGCACATGGCGCGAGAAGGTTCAGGCGGTCGAGCATGCGCATACGCGCGACCGCGAGTTGCAACTGGAACGCGAGCGGCTTGCCTGGCAGCTTGCGGAGCTGGACAAGCTGTCGCCCCAGCCGGGCGAATGGGAAGAAGTTAACACGGAGCATCGGCGGCTGTCGCATTCGGCGAATTTGATCGACGGCGTGCAAGGCGCGCTGACTGCGTTATCCGAATCGGACGAAGCCATGATCACGCATCTTGCGTCGATCGTGTCGAAGGTGCGCGACCTCGCGGAAATCGATCCGGCCTTGAACGACGTGCTGGCCGCGCTCGAACCCGCCGAGATTCAACTTCAGGAAGCTGCGTACTCGCTGAGCCACTACGCACAAAAGCTCGAACTCGATCCCGACCGGCTTGCCCAGGTCGAAAAGCGCCTCGACGCATTGCATTCGGCGGCGCGCAAGTTCCGCTTGCAGCCCGAAACGCTGCCCGACGAACACGAAACACGCCGTGCGCAGCTTGCCGCGCTTGACGCTGCCGCCGACCTCGATAGCCTGCATGCAGCAGAAGCGAAGGCGCGTGAGGTATTCGTCGCGGAAGCTAAAAAGCTGTCCAAGGCACGCGCAAAGGCCGGCAAGGCCCTCGGCGCGGCGGTCACCACGGGCATGCAGGAACTGTCGATGAAAGGCGGCAGCTTCGAAGTAGCGCTCGTGCCGCTGCCGGAAGGCGGCGCGCATGGGCTGGAGCAGGTCGAATTCCGCGTTGCCGGGCATGCAGGTGTGCCGCTGCGGCCGCTTGCTAAAGTCGCATCGGGCGGCGAACTCGCGCGGATCAGCCTTGCGCTGGCCGTGATTGCCAGCGCCGCAAGCCCGACGCCCACGCTGATCTTCGACGAAGTGGATACGGGCATTGGCGGCGGCGTCGCCGAAGTGGTCGGACGGCTATTGCATCAACTCGGAGAAGCGCGCCAGGTGCTCTGCGTGACGCATTTGCCGCAGGTCGCCGCACGGGGCGATCATCATTTCCAGGTCGCGAAGACCGGCAATGGCAAGGGCGGTACGGTAAGCAGCGTCGTTTCCCTCGACAAGGCGAGCCGCGTGGAAGAAGTCGCGCGAATGCTGGGCGGGCTCGAAATCACGCCGACCACTCGCAAGCACGCGAAGGAAATGCTGGCGGCTTAGTCGTCCCAAGGCTGCGGCGAACGCCCGGACTTCAGCGCGGGCAGAGGTCTTTACCGTAGAAGCGGCACCAGACAAAGCGCCGGCAACACGCGCTTGTGCCGCGGCCCGCCATAACGCACGTCTCCTTCAACGCTCGCCAAACACCCGCTCCCAAAGTCCGAGCACGGCATCGCGTTCCGTCGCGACGAGAGCCGGCTCCACGCGCGCCTTCTCCATCCCGTCCAGTCGCAGCTTGTGCTGCAGCTTCCGGTACGTGCGATAAGCCGCGCCGACCGTCTCGGCTTCGGCCTCGCTCATCAGCCCGAGGCGCGACACTTCGCGCAGCAAAGCAATGTTCCCGGTATTGCGGATCAATTCGGGATCGCGCGCCGCGTGCAGCAAGACCCAGTACTGCACAGTGAATTCGATATCCACCATGCCGCCCCGATCATGCTTGAGGTCGAACAGCGTCGTATGGTTAGGGTGCCCGGCTATCACCCGCTCGCGCATCTCGACAATCTCGGCGGCAAGCTGCGCGGCGTCGCGCGGCGTGGTCAGCACCTGTTCACGGATCGCCTCGAACTGCGCGCCGATCTGCGCGTCGCCCGCACAGTAACGCGCGCGGGTCAGTGCCTGGTGCTCCCAGACCCATGCGGTGTTGGCTGCGTCGCCCTCGCGCAACTGATAGCGGCGGAACGCGTCCAGATCGGTGACGAGCAAACCCGACTCGCCGTTCGGCCGCAAGCGCAGGTCGATATCGAACAATGTGCCTGCGCCGGTCGCCGTGGTCAGCCACGTAATGAGCCGGCGGGTGTACGTGGAATAAATATCGGCTGCGGCGTCGTCGGGATCGTCGTAGAGGAAGATGACGTCGAGGTCGGACGCATAGCCCAACTCTTTGCCACCCAGCTTGCCGTATGCGATCACCGCGAAACGCGGCACCTCGCGGTGGCGCTTCGGCAACTGATTCCACACGGCTTCGAGCGTTACATCGAGCACAGCATCGGCGAGTTCGGACAGGCGGTCGCTCACATGTTCGACGCTCAGCTTGCCTGCAAGGTCGATCAGCAGAATCCGGAACACTTCGGCCTGGTGCGCATGGCGCAGCAAGTCCATTTGCTGCTCGACGCCGTCCGCGGCTGCAAGCCGCAAGCGCAACGTGCGCTTGAACTCGGACCAGTCGAATGGACTATTGATCGCTTCGTCGTCGAGCAGTTCGTCGAGCAATTGCGGATGGCGGATCAGATAGCCGGCCGCCCAGCGCGAGGCGCCCAGCACCGACAACACCCGATGCAGCGCTTGCGGATATTCCGTCAGCAGCGCCAGGTACGCACCGCGCCGGCTCACCGCTTCGAGCAGATCGAAAAGACGCGCGAGCGTATCGCCGCGCCGCTCGGGCGGCTCCAGCGTGCGTGCGGCTTCGAGTGCGCGCTGCGCGACAATGTCGAAACGCTGCCGGCTGCGCTCCGCGAGCCCCGCATAGCGCGACGATTGCCACACGCCGCGCAGCCGCGCCAGCAGATCGCCCGGCTCCGCCACACCCAGTTCGACGATACGCGCGCGCAACGCATCTTCGGCGCTGTCGTCCGAGAGTGCGCTGCTCCAGACCCAAGCCGCCGCGCCGTCTTCGGGGGCGCCGCAGCCATCGCGGCCGCTTACCTTGTCGGCAAATATCTGATCGAACTGCTGTTCGACAAACTCGCGATGCGCGTCGAGCCGAGCCATCAACGTCGAATAGTCGTCGCAGCCCATGGCACGGGCGAGCGCCGCACGGTCCTCGGGATCGACGGGCATCGCGTGAGTTTGCGCGTCGTTGCGATATTGCAGCCGGTGTTCCAGTTCGCGCAGGAACCGATACGCCTGCGAAAGCTTCACGCAGACCGACGTGTCGATCAACCCATGCGTCGCGGCGTGCCGCAACACGGCGAGCGTCGGACGCACACGAAAACCGGCGTCCTGGCCGCCGCGGATCAACTGGAACACCTGCGCGCTAAATTCGATTTCGCGGATGCCACCGCGCCCTAGCTTGATGTCGTCGGCCTTGTCAGGACGCATCGACGCGCGGCGCTGCGCCTCCTGGCGAATCTGCAGATGCAACGCGCGAATCGCACTGATCACGCCGAAGTCGAGATAACGGCGATAGACGAACGGCGTGACAATCGCATCAAGCTGTTTCGAGAGACGCCGCGCCGCCTCGCTCGTGGCTTCGGAAACGAGCCGGCCCTTGATCCACGCATAGCGTTCCCACTCGCGGCCCTGCACATAGAAATACTCTTCGAGCATGCCGAGACTGCATACGAGCGGCCCCGAATCGCCGTTCGGGCGCAAACGCATGTCGACGCGAAATACATAGCTGTCGGCGGTGACTTCAGCGAGAGCGCCGATCAACCGCTTGCCGAGCCTTGTGAAAAAGTCTTGGGTGGCGATCGCCGCGCGCTGCCCGCCGGCGGTCTCGCCGTCCTCTTCATAAATGAAGATGAGATCGATGTCCGACGACACGTTCAGTTCCCGACCGCCGAGCTTGCCCATGCCGACCACGCCCAGAGTAAGCCGCTCGCCTTGCGGGCCGCGCGGCTCGCCAAAGAGCGCCTCGAGTTCGGCGGAAAGCACGGCAAGCGCGCGCTGGATCGTCGTCTCGGCCAGATCGGTCATCGCTCCGGTGACTTCGGCGACGTCCGCCTCGCCAGCCAGGTCGCGCTCCATCACGGCGCAAAACACCTCGGTGCGCAACCGGCGCAGCGCCCGTTTCAGTGCCTCTTCGGTCAAGGGAACGGAAGCGCCGCCGGCGGCCTCCGCGCAAAGCATGTCAAAGCGGGCGTCGATGCGCTCGCGGGTCAGCGGCGCGGACGCAAGCTCCGCCACCTGCACGGCGAGTTTGGGATGCGCCGCGGCGGCGCGCGCCGCATAGTGCGAATAGTCGGAACTCAGAAGAGTAGCGTGAGTCATCAAAGGTCTGGCTCGCTCGTTGCTTGATTGTCGGGGACTGTGCGCCAGAGGCATGACCGCTTCGTCGCACCACGACTTCCCGCACGCGGATGAAGCTCGCGCGGCGGCGTGCTGACAGGGCTTGCACGAAGTCCTGCCGACGCTTTCCCGTGTGTTACATTTCGTCGTTAAATCGCAAAACTACCATACGCCCACCCGCCGCAGCATGTCCGAGCGAAACGAATCCGCCGACCCGCAGGAAACCGGGCAGGCCCGGCCTCTGAGCGGAAGCGACCACGTCGTGCTGCGCCGGACTCTTCACGTCGTTCTGGCGCTGGCGCTCGTCCTCTATTTCATCGCGGCGGGACTGTACCTCGGCTTGCGCTATGTGGTGTTGCCGCGCGCCGACGCTTTCCGCCCGCGCATTGAAGCCGCCGTCTCCGAAAAGCTGCACGCGCAGTTCACCATCGGCAAGCTGGCGCCGCATTGGAGCGGGTTCCAGCCAGGGCTCGACATCACTAACCTGGTGATTCGAGATCGTGAAGGCAAACCCGCGCTCACCATACCGCACGCCACCGCGAGCTTGTCGTGGCGCTCGCTCTGGCAGTTCTATCCGACGCTCTCCAGCCTGATCGTCGATCAACCGGATGTGCTGATTGCGCGCGGCGGCGACGGAGAACTGTCGGTCGCCGGCGTGCCGGTGCCAACACGTCACAGCGGCAACGATACGTTGTCGACCTGGCTCGTGCGACAACAGGCGATCGTCGTGCGCGGTGGTGTGCTGCGCTGGCGCGACGTCCAGCGTGACGAACCGGAACTCGCGCTGCGCGACATCCGCATAGCGATTTTGAACGACGGCTACGATCACCGTCTTGCGCTGCAGGCGCCGCCGGACGGCCGGTTGCTACACGGCCCGATCGATTTCCGCACGCATTTCCGGCACGCGCCGCTCGCGGCGATCGGCAAGCCGATTAACTGGAAGGGACAGGCCTATGTGTCGACGGGGCCGGTCGATCTGCCGACGCTTGCGCGTTACGTCAGGTTCCCGATTGAAACGTTCGCCGGCCGCATCGACAACGCAATCTGGGTCGATTTCGCCGACGGCCGCATGAAGTCGGCCAGCGGCCAGATGGCCGGCGCAGATGTCGCGTTACGCGTGCGGCCCACGCAGCCGAAGCTGCTTGTGCCGGTCGCCCATTTCGGGTGGCGCATGGAAGCCGATCAGGGCGACTACAAGCTTCAACTGAGTGACATGCGCGCCGAACTCGGCCAGCCGCCGCTCGACGACGGCACGCCGCTTACGCGCACACTGACGTTCAACACGCTCGACGGACGCTATCGCAAAGCTTCGCAGCAAAACGGACAGCTCATGAGCGTGTCGGGCGACCGCGTGGACCTGGGCATTCTCGCGGAATTCAGCCGCGCGTTGCCGCTGCCGCGGCCCCTTCTGAACGGGCTGGTGCGGTTCAACCCGCGCGGCATCGTTGCCAACTATCTGATCGAAGTGGAACGCGGCAAGCCGGAATCGGGCGAGCCTGGCGGCGACCGTCACGCGACAGGCGCCGAGCCAGTCGAGCGTTATCGCTTCAAGGGCGATCTGCAAGGCATCAGCTTCGCTGCACAAGAACCGCCGCCTGGGCTCACCGCGCGCAATCACCCGCGTGCGGGCATTCCGGGTATCGAGAATCTTTGGGGCACTGTCGACGCCGATCAACGTCACGGTACGGCTTTGCTCGACACGTCCAACGTGGCGATCACGCTGCCAGGCGTCTTCGACGATCCGCGCCTCAAGCTCGACCATCTGCACGGTCGCGCCGACTGGACCATCGGCAAGAAAGCACCCGGCGACAACCACCCGGCGTTCACAGTGAAACTGGCCGATTTCGGCGTCTCGAATGCAGACGTCGCGGCGAGCGCCACCGCCGACTACAGCAACCCCGGCCACGGCCGCGGCTCGCTTGATCTGAAAGCGGACTTCGAGCGCGCGCAGGTCTCGCGCATCGCCCGCTATCTTCCGACCAGCATCAGCGAAAAGCTGCGCATCTATCTCGGTCACGGCTTGCAGGCCGGCATGTCGCGCGGCGCGACGATCGAGATACATGGCGATCTGACGAAATTCCCCTACTCGCGCGATCCCGACGCGGGCGTCTTTCACATTGTCGCGCCGTTCAAGGGCGGCAAATTCGATCCTTCGCCATACCCGCCGCGCAAGATGAGGAACGGCACGCCGAACGTGTGGCCGCCGCTCGACGGCATCGACGGCGTGTTCGAACTCAAAGAGAAGATGTTGCGCTTCGACATCGACCGCGCACGCTATAAACGCGTGGCGCTGCATGGCGTGAACGGCAGAATCGAGGACCTCGGCACGCGCGAGTCGAACCTCGTGATCAAGGGCGACGGGCTCGGGCCGCTCGCCGACATGCTCGACTACGTGAACGAAAGCTCGCTCGGCATCATGGCGCGGCACCAGACCGAGAAGATCCACGCCGAAGGGCCGGCCTCGCTCGCGTTGAAGCTGACGGTGCCGCGCACGCCCAAGCCGCATATCGGCGTGGAAGGCGCGATTGGCTTCGAGAATAATCGACTGACGGTAGAAAACGTGCCGCCGCTGTCGCAGGTAAGGGGCAAAGTGCACTTTACTGAACGCAGCGCGCAGACCGACCGGCTCACCGCGCAGTTTCTTGGCGGCGACTTGCGGGCAAGCGGCGGACTGAAGCAGGACGGCACGTACGCGCTCGACCTGGACGGCCATCTTGCCGTCGATGCGGCGCGCGGTCTCGGCCTGCATGGTCCGGCGGCTCAGGTGCTCTCGCGCATGAGCGGCAGCGCCCCTTACGCGCTCAATGTGAGCGGCGCAAAAGGCAGGCTGCCGCAACTCACCATGAACTCGGACCTGACCGGCCTCGCGCTCGACTTTCCGGCGCCGTTCAACAAGCCGGTCGGCGCACCGATGCCGCTACGGCTCGCCGCCGGGCCGTCCACGGTTGCCGGCGAAAGCGGGCTGGAGCGCGCGGAACTCAACTTCGGTCCGATCGCCGCGCGCTACTTGCTGGACTACAAGCCGAAAAGCCCGCCGACGGTGCTGCGCGGCGCAATCGGCGTGAACCGGCCGGCCGACCTGCCTTCGGAAGGGGTAATCGCCGCGGTCGACCTCGAAGCATTCGATGCCGACGCATGGCGCGCGCTCGTTACACAGATGCGCAATAAGGAAGCGCCCGCTGCATCGGCCACGCCTTCCACCCCCAACCCGACTGTCGCGCAATTCCTGCCGAGCCGCTTCGCGCTCCACATCGGCACCTTGACGCTGCTCAAACGCCATTGGGACAGCGTGATCGTCGGCGCTTCGCACGCGGACGGCAAATGGCAGGCGAATATCGCGTCCAATCAGGTGTCGGGTCACGTTTCGTGGCTGCCGGGCGCCGACAAGGCGTCGCCGGGCACGCTGCAGGCGCGCTTTGCGCGCGTCGTGATTCCGTCGGTGGCCGACAAGGATCTGCTCGGTCAAGCTATCTCTGCTCCAGCGCAGAACATGCCGTCGATCGATCTGGTCGTGAACGAACTGATCGTGCGCGACCGCGATATCGGCCGGCTCGAAGTGCTGGCGCACAATTTCAACGAAGACGGCGTGCCCGTCTGGCAACTCGACAAGCTGGACATTGCAAACCCCTCGGCGACGCTCACCGCGACGGCGAACTGGCGCACGTCGGCGGAACTGGCCAACTCCGCCGACGACACCACGTCGCGGCGCACCGTGTTCGATTTCAAGCTCGACATCAAGGACGCGGGCGGATTGCTCCAGCGCTTCGGCCAGCCGCGCACGCTGAAGGCGGGCAGCGGCACGCTATCGGGCAAGATGGTGTGGCGCGGTGGCCCGACCGCGATCGACTACCCGACGCTAAACGGCAACATGGCCGTGGATCTCCGTCACGGCCAGATTCTCAAGGTCGATCCGGGCGTCGCCAAGCTGCTCGGCGTGCTCAGTCTGCAGAGCCTGGCGCGCTTCGCGACGCTGAACTTTCGCGACGTGATCGGCGAAGGTCTGCCGTTCGAGCACGTCACGGGAACCGCGCAGATTCACAACGGCATCGGCCACACCGATAACTTCGAAATGGTGACCGCGCCGGCCCGCGCCGAAATGAAAGGCTCCGTCGATCTGGCTCAGGAAACGCAGGATCTGCATGTCCAGATCGTGCCGACGGTGAGCGCCGGCGCAGCGGTCGTCGCGGCCGCGGTAATCAATCCATTGCTCGGCCTGGGCGCGCTGGTGGCGGATCTGGCGTTCAGCCAGTCGATCTCGCACGCGTTCGCGCGGGAGTACGCGATCACCGGCTCGTGGTCGAAACCGCACATCGAGCGGGTCAAGAACGATCGGGGTAAGATGGACGCTCCAGCTTCGACCGCGGTCGCGCAGTAAGTGTCTTCGGTTGAAGCGTTGGCTCGAGCTTCAAGTCGGCGGCGGATTCGACGCTGTCGGTGGGTTACGGAGTGCCCGAGCCAGCTACAAACGACGTACGCGGCGCCACCATTTCGCGCCGCCGCCTTTGCCGGGAGTTTCTCGAAACGCTCATGAGCGAAACACACGTCTCTTCATCTTCGTCCCCTGCTTTGTCGGCCGCAGCACCTGGCGATTCACAGCTTGGGCAGGCAAACGGCACACAGAGCACGTTCCGCGTCGCGGCGCTGCAGATGGTGAGCACGCCGGATCGCGATCGAAATCTGGCCGACGCCGAGCGCCTGATTGCTGAAGCCGCGGCCGATGGCGCGCAGCTGGTCCTCCTGCCGGAATACTTCTGCTTCATGGGCTTCAAGGACACGGACAAGCTCGCCGTGCGCGAGGCTTACCGCGACGGCCCGATTCAGCGCTTTCTCGCGGATGCCGCGCGCCGTCACAAGCTGTGGGTGATCGGCGGCACGCTGCCGGTCACGGCGCCCGAACCGTCGCGAGTGTTGAACACCACACTCGTATTCGACCCGCAAGGACACGAGGCGGCCCGCTACGACAAGATTCATCTGTTCAACTTCGAAAAAGGCGAGGAATCGTTCGACGAGGCGCGCACCATCTGCCCCGGTGACGAGGTCCGCACCTTCCAGTCGCCCTTCGGCCGTGTCGGTCTGTCGGTCTGCTACGATTTGCGCTTTCCCGAGCTGTACCGGCGCATGGGCGATTGCGCGCTGATCGTGGTGCCATCGGCGTTTACCTACACGACCGGCCGCGCGCATTGGGAGATGCTGCTACGCGCCCGCGCCGTCGAAAACCAGTGCTATGTGCTGGCTGCGGCGCAAGGCGGCAAGCACGAGAATGGCCGCCGTACGTGGGGCCACAGCATGTTGATCGACCCGTGGGGCGAAATCGTGGCAGTGCGTGACGAAGGCGCCGGCGTGGTCGCCGGCACGCTGGAGCGCACGCGTATCGACGAAGTGCGGCAGAGCCTGCCCGCCTGGCGTCACCGGGTGCTGAGCTAGACTCATTGACATTGAAACTGCGGCGCCCCTCACCCATATAGTGTTGGTGGCGCTAACCGAATCCTTCGTATCGAGCAGAACATACTTCGCATGAATATCATCGAACCCGGTATCCGTAATCTCGCCACCGCCAAGGACATCCTCCTGACGCCCTACGGTCTCGACGAGTCCCTGCTCACCCGCACGCTGGCTGAGATCTTCACGCATCGCGTCGACTACGCGGACCTGTACTTCCAGGCAACCCGCAGCGAAGCATGGAGTCTGGAAGAAGGCATCGTGAAGTCGGGCAGTTTCAGCATCGACCAGGGCGTCGGCGTGCGTGCCGTGTCGGGCGACCGCACGGCTTTCGCGTATTCGGACGACCTGTCGCCCGAAGCAATCCGCCAGGCGGCCATTGCCACGCGTGCAATTGCCAAGGCCGGCGGCGGCAAGCAGAAGATCAAGGTAGCGTCGTCGTTGACCGGCATTGCCGGGCGCGATCTGTACCTGCCCGCCGATCCTCTGCATTCGCTCGACGCGACCGCAAAGGTCAAGCTGCTCGAACGCATCGAACACATGGCGCGCGGTCGCGACCGGCGCATCCAGCAAGTCATGGCGGGCCTCGCCGGTGAATACGACGTCGTGCTGGTCGCGCGCAGCGACGGTGGGTTCGCCGCGGATATCCGTCCGCTCGTGCGGGTGTCGGTCACGGTGATCGCCGAGCAGAACGGTCGCCGCGAGATCGGCAGCGGCGGCGGCGGTGGCCGCTTCGACTACAGCTACTTCACCGACGAAGTGCTGTCGCGTTACGTCGACGACGCGGTGCACGCAGCGCTCGTGAACCTCGAAGCGCGCCCGGCTCCGGCCGGCGCGATGACTGTCGTGCTCGGACCGGGCTGGCCCGGCGTGTTGCTGCACGAAGCGATCGGCCACGGTCTGGAAGGCGACTTCAATCGCAAGGGATCGTCGGCGTTCGCGGGACGCATCGGCGAGCAGGTCGCGGCCAAGGGCGTGACCGTCGTCGACGACGGCACGCTGCCGAACCGGCGCGGCTCGCTCAACATAGACGACGAAGGCAATCCGACGCAGTGCACGACGCTGATCGAAGACGGCATTCTCAAGGGCTATATTCAGGACACGCTCAACGCGCGTCTGATGAAGATGCCGGTCACGGGCAATGCACGCCGTGAGTCGTACGCGGCGCTGCCCATGCCGCGCATGACCAACACGTACATGCTCAACGGCGACAAGGACCCGCAGGAAATCATCGAATCGGTGAAAAACGGTTTGTACGCGGTGAATTTCGGCGGCGGCCAGGTCGACATCACCAACGGGAAGTTCGTGTTCTCGGCCTCCGAGGCGTACATGATCGAAGACGGCAAGATCACGTACCCGGTCAAGGGCGCGACGCTGATCGGCAGCGGTCCGGAATCGCTGAAATACGTCAGCATGATCGGCAACGACATGAAGCTCGATTCAGGCGTTGGCGTGTGCGGCAAAGAAGGCCAGAGCGTGCCGGTCGGGGTCGGGCAGCCGACGTTGCGCATCGACCGGATGACGGTTGGCGGCACGGCTTAAAACTGAACTCGCTGCATGATTCGTGCATCGATTGCATGAATCATGCGGGTCTTCCGCATTTTCTCGCGCTACGGCTTGTCAGTCGAGCTTAGCCGGGTTATAAAGTCACTCACCCTTTTTGACCAGCGACTCCATTTCGCCATGTCCGCCAAGTTTTATTTTTACTTTTTCTGGTATCTCAGACCGCTGGCGGATCGAGAGGGGTGTTAGTGCACGTAGAACACCGAGAATTCCCGAAAAACCGCCAGCGAGTCTGGCGGTTTTTTTTCGCCTTCCGTCTTTGAACTTTATGTTTTGCACGCACCGCCTGCGCGAACACGCTACGAACCGATTCAGGAGAACAACATGCCCCCGCACAACACCGACGATGTCCGCATTCGCGAATTGAAAGAGCTCACTCCTCCCGCGCACCTGATCCGCGAATTTGCCTGCGACGAAGCGGTGTCCGACCTGATCTACAACTCACGCACCGCCATGCATCGCATTCTGCACGGCATGGACGACCGCTTGATCGTGATCGTCGGGCCGTGCTCGATTCACGACACGAAGGCGGCGCTGGAATACGCGGGGCGCCTCGTCGAACAGCGCAAGCGCTTCGCGGGCGAACTCGAAGTCGTGATGCGCGTGTACTTCGAAAAGCCACGCACGACGGTCGGCTGGAAGGGTCTTATCAACGACCCGCATATGGACAACAGCTTCAAGATCAACGAAGGGCTGCGCACGGCGCGCGAGCTGCTGTTACGCATCAACGAACTGGGTCTGCCGGCCGCCACCGAGTATCTCGACATGATCAGCCCGCAGTACATCGCCGATCTGATCTCGTGGGGCGCGATCGGCGCGCGGACCACCGAGTCGCAAGTGCACCGCGAACTCGCTTCGGGACTGTCGTGCCCGGTCGGCTTCAAGAACGGCACCGACGGCAATGTGAAGATCGCCGTCGACGCGATCAAAGCCGCGTCGCAGCCGCACCATTTCCTGTCGGTCACCAAGGGCGGTCACTCGGCGATCGTATCGACGGCGGGCAACGAGGATTGCCATATCATCCTGCGCGGCGGCAAGACGCCGAACTATGACGCGGACAGCGTCAACGCGGCGTGTTCGGACATCGGCAAATCAGGTCTCGCCGCGCGCCTCATGATCGACGCGAGCCACGCGAACAGTTCGAAGAAGCATGAGAACCAGATTCCGGTGTGCGCGGACATCGGCCGGCAAGTTGCTTCGGGTGACGAACGAATTATCGGCGTGATGCTGGAATCGCATCTGGTGGCCGGCCGCCAGGACTTGCAGGAAGGCTGCGCACTCACGTACGGGCAGAGCGTGACCGATGCATGCATCGGCTGGGACGAAAGCGTTGCCGTACTCGAAGGTCTCGCCGACGCCGTCAAGCAACGGCGCGTGGCGCGCGGAAGCGGCAATTGATTGCTATTCGGCCGCGTCGTGTGACGCAATCGGCAGATGAAAAACCCGGCGCGACGAGCCGGGTTTTTTGTTTGGGTGGCCAAACGGATGAGTGGTGCTGGATGGGCCGCCTCGGTACCATGGCAAGCCATGGTCGCTCTCAGCATGACTTGCGTTAGGCCGAAGCCGTCCGTTACGTGGACTTTGCCTCGCATGACTCGCTTCTTCTTTTTGGAGCTTGCCATGCACGGCTACGTTTCACTCGACCACGCCCGAACCGAAGACCTCAGTGTGAATCCGCGCCGGGTCCACGCCGAGCGCCGCCAGTGCATCGCACTGCGCGCGCATGAACGGCACCGGTCCGCAGATGTAGTAGTCGGCATCCGGCACGATGACCTGACCGGCAATTCCTGCTACGTCGAGACGACCGTCGAAATCGTAGTCGACGCCCTGCCGGTCGCCCTCGCCGATCGCTTCGTAGAACACCACGCGCTTCACGTTCGAATGCGACGCGACCGTCTCGTTGAGCCACTGACGGAACGCGTGCACGCGGCCGTTGCGGCATGCGTGAACGAAAGTCACGCTCCGCTCGCTGCCGTCGGCGAGGATGGTTGACAGCATCGAGGTCATGGGCGTCACGCCCACGCCGCCGCTCATCAGCACCACAGGCGTGGTTTTCTTGCGATCGAGCGTGAAGTCGCCCATCGGCGCGCTTACATGCACGACGGTGCCCGCTTCGACATCTGCGTGCAGCAGATTCGACACGTGGCCGGGCGCTGTGTCTTCACGGCCGTCCTCCCGCTTCACGGAGATGCGCAGCCACTTGCCATGCGGCGCGTCCGACAAGCTGTACTGACGCGGCTGATCGACACCCAGCTTGTCGACGAAACGTTTCACGCTCACGTATTGACCCGGTTGGAAATCACACGCGGCCGAGCCGTCGGCTGGCGTCAGATAGAACGACGTGATTTCGTCGCTCTCCACCTGTTTGCGCGCCACCTTGAACGGACGGAAGCCACTCCACGCCGCGCCTTCATACAGCTTCGCCTCGGTGCCCACAAAGATGTTCGCGAGCTGACCATACGCGACTTGCCAGGCGTCGAGCGTGGGTTGATCGACCGCGTCGCCGAGCACGTCGACGATCGCACCCAGCAGGTGGCGGCCCACAATCGGGTAATGCTCGGGCCGTATGTTCAGGCTCGCGTGCTTGTTGGCGATCCGCGAGACAGTCGGGCCGAGCGCGCCCAGATTGTCGATGTTGGCTGCGTACGCATAGACCGCGCGCGCCAGCGTTTCGGGCTGATTGCCGCTTTGCTGATGCGTCTGGTTGAACAGATTCTTCAGTTCCGGATGATGCGCAAACATGCGCTTGTAGAAGTGCTTCGTGATGGTCGTGCCATGTTCAGCAAGCACGGGCACCGTGGCTTTGACGCGGGCAATCTGTTCGGCGGTCAGGGCGGTCATTTGTACTTCTCCTTAAAGATGCAAACACGATACATCTTTAAGCCGCGACTTGCTCTGACAGATTGTCGCAGAGCACTGCCGACTGCTGAAAGCGGCCGTGCGCCTAGTTTTGCCCGCGATCGTGCTGCCAGAGCACGTCCGCGCCGCCGTCAGCGCGATTGAGCACGCGTGCGAGGACAAACAGAAGGTCCGACAGACGGTTCACATACTGACGCGGCGCGGCGTTGACGGCCTCCTCGTCACCGAGGGCGACGATGGAGCGTTCGGCGCGGCGGCAAACCGTACGGCAAACGTGGGCGAGAGACGCCGCGCGCGAGCCGCCCGGCAAGATGAACTCCTTCAGCGGCGGAAGCGCAGAGTTGTAGTCGGCAAGCCAGCCGTCGAGTTGCGCGAGATGGCGGTCGGTAATCATTGCGTGACCGGGAATGCAAAGTTCGCCGCCCAGATCGAACAAGTCGTGCTGGATCGAGATCAGCGCCGCTCGCACGTCATCTGGCAGGCGCTCGCACAGCAGCACGCCAAGATTCGAATTGAGTTCGTCGACGTCGCCGATCGCCGCAATGCGCGCGCTGTCCTTGCGGACGCGCCGGCCGTCGCCGAGACCGGTGGTGCCGTCGTCGCCGGTACGAGTGGCAATCTTGCTCAGACGGTTACCCATGATTTCTCCCTGCGTTTCAATGATGAAGCCCGCGTCGATAGCGCATCGGTCGCCGACTAACGTCCCGGTTTCTTGCACTGTGGTGGCGGCAGATCGGTTAGCGCGTCATCTGCCGCGTTATCTCTGTCTTGTCACCGCGTTAACCATGTTGCGCGGAGCCACTAGCCGCCGCCATTATAGGAGCGATAGCCGGCGCGACGCCTCCGAAGCAATGGAAGCGGCCCACCCCCGGCAGAAAGCGATCGGCGTAAAATGAAGTGCCTGCTGCAAAAAGCAGCTTCGCCTGACAACTACTAACAAACCTTTTCATGCGGCTGACCGGCGTAAGTGTTAAGCGCTAACGGTCGACATCGTTGATGGGACCGGCGTAAGTGCTGAAGCACTAACGTGAATACACATTATTGATGGGACCGGCGTAAGTGCTGAAGCACTAACGTGAATACACATTATTGATGGGACCGGCGTAAGTGCTGAAGCACTAACGCCGGTCGACACAGGAGACATGCGTGAATCATTCCGTTTCGCCGGCCACGCTGCGCCGGCCATTCCCTGCCGAATTGCTGAGCGCGCTCACCAACGCCTTCGGTGAGCGCGTGTCGATCGCGCAAGCCGTACGCGAACACCACGGCCGCGACGAATCACCGTTCGATCCCCAACTGCCCGACGCCGTCGTCTTCGCACGCAACACCGAAGACGTGCAGACCGCCGTCAAGCTGTGCGGCCAGTACAACGTACCGATCATTCCGTACGGCAACGGCTCGTCGCTGGAAGGGCATCTGCTTGCGGTGCAGGGCGGCGTGTCGATCGATCTGTCCGAAATGAACCGCGTGCTGTCCATCAACGCCGAAGATCTCACGGTCACCGTCGAGCCAGGCATTTCGCGCAAGCAGTTGAACGAAGCGCTACGCGACACCGGCCTCTTTTTCCCGATCGATCCGGGCGCGGACGCGAGCATCGGCGGCATGTCGGCCACGCGTGCGTCAGGTACCAACGCCGTGCGCTACGGCACGATGCGCGAGAACGTACTCGGGCTCACCGTGGTGCTGGCCGACGGCCGTGTGATCAAGACGGGCACGCGGGCGCGAAAATCGTCCGCAGGCTACGACCTCACGCGTCTGTTCGTCGGTTCGGAAGGCACGCTCGGCGTGATCACCGAAGTCACCGTGCGCCTTTATCCGCAGCCGGAGGCCGTGTCCGCCGCGGTCTGCGCATTTCCGTCGATGGGCGACGCGGTTCGCGCCGTCATCGAAACAATTCAGATCGGCGTGCCGATCGCGCGCGTGGAATTCGTCGACGCGCTCGCGATCCGCTCGATTAACCGGCATTCGAACCTCACGCTGCGCGAGGCGCCCACACTGTTCTTCGAATTCCATGGCACCGAGGCCAGCGTCAAGGAACAAGCCGAACTCGTGCAGGAACTTGCCGCGCAGAACGGTGGCGAAGGATTCGAATGGGCGACCCGTCCGGAAGACCGCAGCCGTCTGTGGAACGCGCGTCACAATGCCTATTTCGCCATGTTGCAACTGAAGCCCGGTTGCCGCGCCGTCACGACCGACGTCTGCGTGCCGATCTCGCGACTCGCCGAATGCGTCGTCGAAACGGAGCAGGACTTGAAGGCGTCGCCGCTGCCCTGCCCGATTGTCGGCCATGTCGGCGACGGCAATTTCCACGTCGCGATCCTGATCGATCCGAACAAGCCGGAAGAACTCGCGGAAGCCGAGCGATTGAACCATCGCATCGTGCAGCGCGCGCTGCGCATGGACGGCACCTGCACCGGTGAGCATGGAGTCGGTCTGCACAAGATGGGTTTTCTGCTGGAAGAACATGGCGACGTTGCAGTAGACACCATGCGCTCTATCAAACATGCGCTCGATCCGCAAAATCTGATGAACCCCGGCAAGATTTTTAGCTGGGCCGCCTGACGCGTCGTTTCAAGGCGCGTTGCCGGGAACGATTGGGCAGGACTGAACGCGGCTGAGCGTTATCGAGCCGCGGCGGCCGCAAACGGGCCGCCACGCAAGCGCCGGATAGCGCTGGGTGAAACAGGAGGAGACGACTCACATGAATGCACCCGCCGAACTGTCAGCAGAGGTTCTCGCCCAGCGCCAGCGCGAAGTCGTGCAGGCGCTGATGGCGGTGTTGCCGAACCACTGTCTGCTATATCGCGACGAAGATACCGTCGCGTACGACTGCGACGGCCTCGCCGCCTATCGTCGTCTGCCGCTCGCCGTCGCATTGCCGGAGACGGAGTCGCAAGTGCAGCGCATCGTGCAGATCTGCCATCGTCTCGGGGTGCCCATCGTGCCGCGCGGCGCGGGCACGGGCCTGTCCGGCGGTGCAATGCCGATTCGCCACGGCGTGGTGGTATCGCTCGCACGCTTCAGGAAGATCATCGAGGTGGACTCGTACGCGCGAACCGCCACGGTGCAACCGGGCGTGCGCAATCTGTCGATTTCCGAAGCTGCCGCGCCTTACGGTTTGTACTATGCGCCGGACCCGTCGTCGCAGATCGCCTGCACGATCGGCGGCAACGTGTCGGAGAACTCGGGCGGCGTGCATTGCCTCAAGTACGGCCTCACCGTGCACAACGTGCTGCGCGTGCGGGCCGTGACAATGGAAGGCGAAATCGTCGAATTCGGCTCGCTCGCGCCCGACGCGCCCGGCCTCGATCTGCTTGCGGTGCTGATCGGCAGCGAAGGCATGTTCGCGATCGTCACCGAGGTCACCGTCAAGCTGATTCCCAAACCGCAAACGGCGCAGGTCATCATGGCCAGTTTCGACGACGTCGTAAAAGGCGGCGATGCGGTCGCCGGCATCGTTGCCGCGGGCATCATTCCGGCCGGCCTCGAGATGATGGACAAGCCGGCCACGCGCGCGGTCGAGGAATTCGTCCACGCGGGCTACGATCTCGACGCAGCGGCAATCTTGCTGTGCGAATCCGACGGCACACCCGAGGAAGTCGCCGACGAAATCGTCCGCATGACCGCGGTGCTGCGCGAGCACGGCGCAACCCGCATCCAGATTTCGCGCACGGAAAACGAGCGGCTGCGCTTCTGGTCCGGTCGCAAAAACGCGTTTCCGGCTGCGGGCCGGATTTCGCCGGACTACTACTGCATGGACGGAACTGTGCCGCGCCGCAGTATCGGACCGCTGCTTTCCCGCATCGAGGAGATGGAGAAGAAGTACGCGCTGCGTTGCATCAACGTCTTTCATGCGGGCGACGGCAACATGCATCCTCTGATTCTCTTTAACGGCAATGACCAGGATGAATGGCACAGAGCCGAGGCGTTCGGCTGCGACATCCTGGAAGCATGCGTCGAACTGGGCGGCACGGTGACGGGCGAGCATGGCGTCGGCATCGAGAAGATCAACTCGATGTGCGTGCAATTCTCGCCGGAAGAGCGCGATGCATTTCACGCGGTCAAACGTGCGTTCGATCCGCCCGGTCTGCTGAACCCGGACAAGGGCATTCCCACGAGAGCGCGGTGCGCCGAGTACGGCAAGATGCATGTGCGCGGCGGTCTGCTGCCGCATCCGGAGCTACCGCGCTTCTAACACCACGCAATACGCATAGCCCGCCGCGGCGGCGTTTGCCGCCATCCCACCCTGATTACCCGATGCGGGTCCGCTCCGGGTTGTCAGCGAGCCCCCGCCCGGTACAATCGATCGAAACATAACGAAGCAGGGCATCATGGAAGAGGACGACATCGTCGCCATGTGGTCGGAACGCGTGCGTTCCGCCAGCGCCGCAGGCCGCGCGTTGCGCGTTCGCGGCGGCGGTACGAAAGACTGGTACGGTCAGACGCTGGAAGGCGAGATCCTCGACACGCGCGCTTATCGCGGCATCATCGCTTACGACCCGGCGGAGCTGGTCATCACCGCGCGCGCCGGCACGCCGCTACTCGAAATCGAAGCCGCGCTCGCCGAACACCATCAGATGCTCGCTTTCGAGCCGCCGCACTTCGGACCGCAAGCCACGTTCGGCGGCTGCATCGCTGCGGGCATCGCCGGCCCGCGCCGTCCGTCGGCCGGTGCGGCGCGCGACTTCGTACTAGGTGCCGTCGTCATGAACGGCCAGGGACAAGCGCTGCATTTCGGCGGCCAGGTGGTGAAAAACGTCGCCGGCTATGACGTCTCACGCTTGATGGCGGGCTCGCTCGGCACGCTGGGGCTCATCCTCGAACTCTCCGTCAAGGTGCTGCCGCAGCCGCAGGCCGAAGCCACGCTCAAGTTCGACGTGAACGGCACCGACGCTGTCCGTAAGCTCAACGAATGGGGCGGCCGCCCATTGCCGATCACCGCGAGCGCGTGGCGTCACGGCACGCTTGCCGTGCGTCTCGCGGGCGCGGAGAGCGCGGTCAAGTCGGCGCGTGCGTCGCTGGGCGGCGAGGTTGTCGATGCGGTCGAGGCAGAACGCTTCTGGGCAGGCCTGCGCGAGCAGACCGACACGTTCTTCGCCGCAATTCCGCCGAAAGCCGCGCTGTGGCGGCTCGCGCTGCCGTCCATCACCGAGCCGCTTCAATTGCCCGGTGCTCAATTGATGGAATGGGGCGGCGCGCAGCGCTGGTGGATCACGGACACCGACGCGCAAACCGTGCGCATCAGCGCGAAGCAAGCCGGCGGTCACGCGACCATCTTCCGCACCGGCCACGGCTATGACCGCGGAGCCGGGGTGTTCACACCGCTGCCCGCGCCGCTGATGAAAATCCATCGCGGCCTGAAAACCGCTTTCGACCCGGCCCGCATCTTCAATCGCGGCCGTCTCTACCCCGACTTCTGAGCGCGCGATGCAAACCAATCTCGCGGACTTCATTCGCAACACACCCGACGGCGACGAAGCCGACGCTATCCTGCGCAATTGCGTTCACTGCGGCTTTTGCACGGCCACGTGCCCGACTTATCAACTGCTCGGCGACGAACTCGACGGCCCGCGCGGTCGCATCTATCTGATCAAGCAGATGGTGGAAGGCGCCGAAGTCACGCGTAGCACGCAGGTTCACCTCGACCGCTGCCTTACTTGCCGCAATTGCGAATCGACCTGCCCGTCCGGCGTGCAGTACGGCAAGCTGGTAGAGATTGGCCGCAAGATCACCGAGAAAAAAGTGACGCGTCCGCTCGGTCAGCGTCTTACGCGCCGATTCCTTGCGAGCTTCGTGCCGAACAGCGCGCTATTCACACCGGCCATGCGTCTCGGCCAGCATTTCCGGGCGCTGCTGCCGCGAAAACTGCGCGACAAGGTGCCCGCGCGGCAGCGTCCGCTCGAGTGGCCGACCGCAAGACACACGCGCAAGATGCTGATGCTCGCGGGCTGCGTGCAACCTTCGATGATGCCCAACGTCAACGTCGCCACCGCGCGCGTGCTCGATGCGCTCGGTGTGGAAACGCTCGTCGCGCCCGACGCCGGCTGCTGCGGTGCCGTGCGCCTGCACCTCGGCTATAACGACGAAGCGCTCGTGGACATGCGCGCCAACATCGACGCATGGTGGCCGTATGTCGAACAGGGCGTCGAGGCGATCGTGATGAACGCATCGGGCTGCGGCGCGACCGTCAAGGAATACGCGCATCTGTTGCGCCATGACCCGGCGTATGCGGAGAAAGCGCGCCGCATCGTCGAATTGACACGCGACATTGCCGAGATCCTGCCGGACTTCGAGGAACAACTCGCGTCGATCACGCGCCGCCGCGCGATCCACACGGTCGCTTTTCATCCGCCCTGCACGTTGCAGCACGGACAGCAGGTGCGCGGCACAGTGGAACATCTGCTGACGCGACTCGGCGTCGAAGTGCGCCTGCCCGCCGACAACCACCTTTGCTGCGGTTCCGCCGGCACTTACTCGCTCACGCAGCCGAGGCTCTCGTATGCGTTGCGCGATCAGAAGCTCGAGCGGCTGCACGCGCAGGAGCCGCAAATGATCGTGTCCGCGAATGTGGGCTGTATTTCTCACCTGCAGAGCGGCACGTCGACACCGGTCGCGCACTGGATCGAACTGGTGGAGCACATGCTGTCCGTATAATCGGGGCATCGACTTCCGTCCGTTCCCCGTTCGCTCCATGCCAGATCTGATTCATAACCTCGAAGCGGTTAAGCAGCGCATCGCAATGGCCGCACACGTGGCCGGGCGCGACGCGCGTTCCATCGCGCTGCTCGCGGTCTCGAAAACTTTCCCCGCCGAAGACGTGCGCGCGGCGCACGCCGCCGGTCAACGCGCATTCGGTGAAAACTACGTGCAGGAAGCCCTCACGAAGATCGAAGCGCTCGCCGATTTGCGCCGCTCGCTCGAATGGCATTTCATCGGGCCGTTGCAGTCGAACAAGACCCGTCCGGTGGCCGAGCAGTTCGACTGGGTGCATTCGGTCGATCGCCTGAAGATCGCGCAGCGGCTTTCCGAACAGCGGCCCGATAACCTACCGGCGCTGAATGTCTGCCTGCAGGTCAACATTAGCGGCGAGACCTCAAAAAGCGGCGTGAGCGTCGAGGAAGCCGCCGAAGTCGCCCGGGAAATCGCCACGCTGCCCAAGCTGAAATTGCGCGGCCTGATGGCAATTCCCGAACCGGTGGGCAGCATCGACGAACAGCGCGTGCCGCATCGCCGGTTGCGCGAATTGTTCGAGCGTCTGCGCGACGAAGGTCTCGCGCTCGATACGCTCTCGATCGGCATGTCAGGCGACCTGGAGGCTGCTGTGCTCGAAGGCGCGACCATCGTGCGCGTGGGCACCGCCATTTTCGGTGCGCGCGACTACTCGAACTAGCGGCTGCAAACGTGGTTGCAAGCGCGGTTGCAAGCGCGGCTGCAAGCGCAGTGTCAACTGCGGCTGCAAGCTCATTTGTAAGCGCGGATTCATACGCTCAATCAAACCTTCCGGACCATCATGAAAATTGCTTTTATCGGCGGCGGCAACATGGCTGCGGCGTTGATCGGCGGCCTTATCAAGCGTGGCGTCGCGCCCGCCGATCTCTATGCGATCGATCCTAACGAAGACGCGCGAAAGCGTAACGAAGCACAGTTCGGCATTAAAACCGGCGCCGCCGCCGACGCGGCGCTCGCTGCGTATGACGCCGTCGTGCTCGCGGTGAAGCCGCAAATTCTGAGGAGCGTTGCCGAATCGCTCGCGCCGCATCTCAAGGCGTCGCAACTGGCAATCAGCATTGTCGCCGGCATTCGCATGGACGACATGTCGCGCTGGCTGAACGGCCATACGCGGATCGTGCGCGTCATGCCGAATACGCCGGCGTTGATCGGCATGGGCGTTGCCGGATTAGCCGCAACCGCGAGTGTCGACGAAGCGGGCCGCGCGCTTGCATCGCAGGTGCTAGGCGCCGTCGGCGAAACGGTATGGTTCGACGACGAAGCGAAAATCGACGCCGTCACCGCCATTTCGGGAAGCGGCCCGGCCTACGTGTTCTATTTCATCGAAGCGCTGCAGGAAGCCGCGCGTCAGCTCGGCATGAATGAAGCGCAAGGCCGCGCGCTCGCCGTGGCGACCTTCACGGGAGCCGCGCAACTGGCTGCGAATTCGGACGAGCCGCCGAGCCTGTTGCGCGAACGCGTGACGTCGAAGGGCGGCACGACTGCGGCAGCGCTTGCCTCGTTTGACGCAAGCGGCGTGAAGGAAGCAATCGTTCGCGGCGCGCTCGCCGCCGATGCGCGCGCGAAAGAAATGGGCGACGAGTTCGGTAAGCAATAAGCGCGGTTATCGCTGGTTACTGTCTATCGCTTACTGCCTGCTGCAATGGGATAAGCCGTGCGACGCGGAGTCGGGTCAACCCGCTCCGCGTCCAGCGCAAGAAGAGACACGCGGGCAATGGACAGACCGCACCAAAACTCAGAACGACGCCACCGCATAGTGCGCGGCAATGCCCACGAATAACGCGCCGCCCAGCCAGTTGTTGTGCCGGAACGCCGCGAAGCACGCCATCCGGTCACGGTTGCGAATGAGCGTGTAGTGATAGACCGCGCAGCCCGCCGCAGCAACCCAGCCTAACCAGTACAGAACGCCGAAACCCAGCATCACGCCGATGCCGACGTAGATGCCAAGCGTCACCGCATAGCAGAGCATGATCGCGGCCACGTCGAAGCGGCCAAAAGTGAGCGCCGAAGTACGGATGCCGATTTTGATGTCGTCGTCGCGATCGACCATTGCGTATTCGGTGTCGTAAGCGACCGACCAGAACACGTTCGCCAGCAGCATGACCCAGGCGAGCATCGGCACATGGTTCTGCACGGCGGCGAACGCCATCGGAATGCCGAATCCGAATGCGATACCCAGGTACGCCTGCGGAATCGCGAAGAAACGCTTGGTGAACGGATACGAGCCGGCAACGAACAGCGCGGCCACCGACAACTCCTTCGTCAACGCATTGAGCGGCAGAATCAGCAGAAAAGCCAGCAAGGACAAGCCGGCGGCGAGCGCCACCGCTTCCCATGCTTTGACCTTGCCTGAGGTGATCGGACGATTTTCAGTGCGCTTGACGTAGCGGTCGAAATCGCGATCAGCGTAGTCGTTGATCGCACATCCCGCCGAGCGCATCAGCACCGTGCCTACCGTGAAGATGACGAGAAGCGGCCACGACGGACGACCGTCGGACGCGATCCACAGCGCGTTGAGCGTCGGCCACAGCAGCAGCAAACTGCCGATAGGCTTGTCCATACGCACAAGGCGCAGATAGAGCGGAAGTCGGGCAAACATGGCGGACTCTGTAAAAGCGGGCGGAATGCGGAAACAGTGCCGACATTTTACGGGATGCAGCCGGCGTCCAGCGTCGTCCGGCCCGCGCGGTGAACGCTCATGCCGCAACAGCGGTTGCGAAAGCGGCGTCGGAAAAAACAAAGCCTCCCGCGAGGCAAGCCTGTCGCTTAATCTGTTGACGATTTGCCGATTGGCCGGCAGCATCTCAGGGAACATTTGCGCGCAACCGGTCAAGCCAGTTCGGCGGAATATCGATAACGCCATGGCCAGAGCCATTACCTTCGCCGCGCCTGAAAATTACCGCGCTTTCATCAGGCATGAACTCAGGAATCCCGCCGTCCATTGAATCGAAGTCGGTTCGCGCAAGAAGCTTCCCGCTGTGGCCGTCATAGAGTCTGCCAACGTAATCATCCACGTTGCCATTTCCGCCCTTGACGCAAGATTGGGCGCGATACGAACCGCTCTTTGAAGTCACGCTGTAACATTCTTGCGCCGATATACGCACTCGCGCGTCAAGCATGTATTGAACGACCGCAACCCCAACGACCCCAACCGCGACAGCCACTCCGATACGGCGTAGACGCGACAGAGCCATCATTTCTTTACCCTGAACTTGATTGGGTCTATTTTCACAACCCGGCAATCAGAGAACAGAACCATATCGCCGCCCGCGTTGTGCGTGTCTTGCCATCGCCGGAAATCGCTATTGTGGACTGGCCAGAATGTACGGCCATAGGGGCCTTCTGGTTTGATGACATAGTTACTCCAACTCCCCCAATTCTCGCGCTGTGCGACATACCCCTCGGGAACCAGACAAATCCCATCCTTGTTCCAGTGTCCGAGATATTGCGACCCACCTTCGCGCGAGTCATCGAAAAAGGAATACGGGTTCTTGATATAAATCGCGACCTTTGTAATTTCAACGTCTATGCCGCCAATGAATGCTGGAACGAACCGTGCCTCCGCAACAGCCGCATACATGGCGAAGCCGCCTAACGCCCCTGCTAGGTCATCAGGCTTGCCGTGGTGAAGCATTGCGCCGAAGAACTGTTCAGCCTTTTCGAGTGCCGTGGTGTCGATTCTGAATAGCTGGAATTGAAACCTGTTGTGCAGCGCATGAACATTGCCGTCGACCAGTTCCAGCGTATCAATTCGCCTGCGGTCGCGGTACGGATAGACCGCGTTGATTAACGATTCAGCCGTACCGGCATTCAAATATCCAGACTTCTGCAATTTATTAAAACCGGCCTGTGTGCGCGGATACGACAGCACCCAATCCAACTTTATCGTGCCCATGTCAAAGCGGTCGTCCGGGTATGCTCCCGTGGCCCAATCCGCGTTGATACCGCTCCTCTTTTGGGTAGTGTTCATGGCCTGATTTTTTGGCGAATAGGCGAACCATTTTCTGAGCAATGCTGCCGCGCGATGCCATCCCATTTTTGACATCGCCCCGGGAATCTCGGTGACTTCAAACTGCTCCTCAGTCACAAGAAGTTGTGCGTCGCGCGTGACACCCGGAGAATTTCCGCTCTTTCTGTTCACATACCAAATGTCACCAAGCTGTTCTCTCCACTCTCCATTGCTCGGCGAATACACAGATATGTCTTGTGCGCTCATTCGGAGTCACTCGCGAATAAAGGGCTTCTTGTACCATGGAAGTACCGCTGCATTTGACAAAGATTGTCAAGGCTCGATTGCTGCGCACTGCCCGACAGGTGTCACCTCGCGGTGCGGTGCCACGGCCGCGTCGACATCCTCTAGGGACGCCTTTCGATGAGCGTCCCGATGGGGGCAGGCAGACCCCACATAAAGAAGCCCCTGTAGGTCATTGACTAACAGGGGCTATTTTGAAGAATCAAAGCCGTTTTCAACAGATTAAGCGATAGGCTTCTCCGCGAGGGGAGGCTTTGATATGTCCGGCTGTATCTGAGCGCGTCTGGACGTTTTCGCAGCGCGAAATCAGGCCAGCATCGAGCGCAACATCCACGCGGTCTTTTCGTGCGTCTGCATACGCTGCGTCAGCAGGTCGGCGGTCGGCTCGTCGTTCGCGGCTTCCGTCGACGGGAAAATTGCGCGCGCGGTACGCACCACGGCTTCCTGACCTTCCACCAGCTGGCGGATCATTTCCTCTGCAGCCGGCACGCCGTCCGCTTCGGGAATCGACGACAGCTTCGCGAAATCCTTGTAGCTGCCCGGGGCATGCACGCCAAGCGCGCGAATCCGTTCAGCGATCGAATCGACGGCGAGTGCCAGTTCGTTGTATTGCGTTTCGAACATCAGATGCAGCGTGTTGAACATCGGACCCGTCACGTTCCAGTGGAAGTTGTGGGTCTTCAGGTACAGCGTATAGGTGTCAGCGAGCAAACGCGACAGACCTTCCGCAATCTTCTTGCGGTCCTTGTCGCTGATTCCGATATTGACGTGTTGTACAGCTTCTTTTTTGGCCATGATGACTCCTTTGAAGAGTGATACGAACCGGTGGCAAAGTAACGGCGTGCTATGGACTGACTGACGACGAAGCCGTTAAAACGGGCGCTCGACAGTTTATCGTAGAAAAGTGCCTGACTCGTGTGACGCGTGGTCACTACGGCGCGCACTAGCGGGCGCGCGGTGTTGCGCAACTGGCAACGGTGGCTTGCCCTACCTGCCCTTCACACATTGCTACGCGCCCACCCGCGCCCGCTGTTGCATGTCGCTGCCTGCCATCGCCCTCTACCCGCCCACTGCATGCTGCAGCACCTGCGTCGCGATAACCGCGAGCCCACTCGTCACGATCGCGAAACCCACGGCTCTGCGCAATCCCAGCGCGTAGTGCAGCTGCGCGCGGTGAGCAACCCGTGATTTGCCCGCAGTGGCTTTCATCATCTCGATCATCAGCGTGCTCCTCGGTTAGCGCCGTTCACTCCGTTCACCCATCGCGGGACGCCTTTGCGTCCCGCTCGTGCTGCCTCGTTACTTCTTGCCGCCTTCCGCGAGTTCTGCCATCGCGGCGATCACGCCTTCGGCATAAGCGGGATCGATGCGGCGGAAATGTTCAACCGCGCGCGCAACGATGTCTTGCGGTACGCCGTTGATGTGACGCGCGATGTTGCCGAACAACCGCTCGCGTTGCGCCGCGTCAAAGAGCGCAAACAGCATGCCCGGCTGCGTGTAATAGTCGTCGTCCGCGCGATGGTCGTAGCGATCGACCGCACCTGCTGCGAGCGCGGGCTCCAATGCGTTGGTGTCCTGCGCGAAGTCGCCGAAGCGGTTCGGCTCGTAGTTCACGTTGCCGCCGAGGTTGCCGTCCGTACGCATTGCCCCGTCGCGATGGAACGAGTGCGGGTTCGGCACGCGCGACGCATTCACCGGAATCTGGTGGTGATTGATGCCGAGACGATAGCGCTGCGTGTCGCCGTACGAGAAGAGACGCCCCTGCAACAGCCGGTCCGGCGAGAAGCCAATGCCTGGCACCACGTTGGCCGGCGTGAACGCTGCCTGCTCCACATCCGAGAAATAGTTGGCCGCGTTGCGGTTCAACTCGATCGTGCCAACGTCGATCAGCGGATAGTCTTTCTGCGACCACACCTTCGTGATGTCGAACGGGTTGAACCGATACGCAGCGGCTTCCGCCTCCGGCATCACCTGGATCGCAAAGCGCCATTTGGGGAAGTTGCCCGCGTCGATGTTGCCCACCAGATCGCGCTGCGCACTTTCACGGTCTTCCGCGACCACTTGCGACGCTTCGCCATCGGTGAAATTTTCAATGCCTTGCTGCGATTTGAAGTGGAACTTCACCCAGAAGCGCTCGTTATTCGCGTTGATGAACGAGTACGTGTGCGAACCGAACCCGTGCATCTGACGGTAGTTTTTCGGAATGCCGCGGTCGCTCATCAGGATCGTGACCTGATGCATCGACTCCGGATGGTGCGTCCAGAAATCCCACGCGGCGATGTTGCTGCGCAGGTTGGTGTACGGGTCACGCTTTTGCGTGTGGATGAAGTCCGGAAACTTCAGCGGATCGCGAATGAAGAACACCGGCGTGTTGTTGCCCACCACGTCCCAGTTGCCTTCTTCGGTGTAGAACTTGATCGAGAAGCCGCGCACGTCGCGTTCCGCATCGGCCGCGCCGCGTTCGCCCGCGACCGTCGAAAACCGCATGAACAACGGCGTTTCCTTGCCCACTTCGGCAAACACTTTGGCCTTCGTGTAGCGCGAAATATCGTGGGTCACCTTCAGCGTGCCGAACGCGCCCGAGCCTTTTGCATGAACGCGGCGCTCGGGAATCACTTCGCGGTCGAAGTGAGCGAGTTTTTCGATCAGCCATACGTCTTGCAGGACGACCGGGCCGCGCACGCCGGCTGTCATCGAATTCTGGTTATCGGCGACGGGTGCGCCGGCGGCATTGGTGAGCTTCTGTTCTGACATGCGGAACTCCTGGATGGTTTTCGTTGGAAAGGAATGTGGGGAGAAGCGCGGCAAAGCAATGCCGAAGGCTTATGCGAACAATCAGGCCGACAGAGCGCGGTCGACGAGGAGAGAAAGCGCGACCGTGCGCATACCGAGCAAGGCGGCGGCAAAACCCGTGCTGGCGCCGGCTGGGTCGGCGGCCAATGTCTGCGTTTGCGGCGAGTCTGATTGAGTCATGGTGTTCTCCGGGCCTTGGCGATCTTGCGATCCATGGAGAACACTATATCAATACTATTGGAATCGCGTATTTTATAAATTTAATCTATCCAATAGGCGCGCCCCGGCGCACCGCGGCGAAGATTGGCGCGCCGCCGCCAGGCGAAGCGGGGGCTGCGGCGCGAAGCCGTCAGCGCCCGTGCGCCTTGCCGCCGTTCAGTTCACGGCGACCGGCAAATCCAGCTTTTTGACGCCCGGCAGGTCGCAGGCGCTGATTGCGTCGCAAATCGCGTCGATGGCAGGCATCCGCGTAAAACTCTTTCGCCACGCGAGCACGACGCGGCGGTCGGGCACCGGTTCGCCGAACGGGACATACGACAAAAGCCCCGAGTCGATGCCGCCCGCGTGCGGCTTCACCTCGTGCACGGACATGCGCGGCAACACGGTGATGCCCACGCCGCTTGCGACCATGTGGCGAATTGTTTCCAGCGACGATCCTTCGAACGTTTTCTGGATGCCGTCGGCGTTCTGCGAGAAACGCATCAATTCCGGACAAACACCCAGCACATGATCGCGGAAGCAATGGCCGCTGCCGAGCAGGAGCATGGTTTCCTGCTTGAGATCGTCGGCGTCGATCTTCTGACGGTTTTCCCACGCGTGACCCGACGGCAGCGCGACGACGAACGGCTCGTCGTAGAGCGGACGCAGCATCAGTCCGGTTTCGGGAAACGGCAGCGCCATGATTGCAACGTCGATCTCGCCCTGCTTGAGCAGTTCGATCAGCTTTAGCGTGTAGTTTTCCTGCAGCATCAACGGCATTTGCGGAACGCGCTTGATCATCTGCTTGACGAGCGTGGGCAGCAGATACGGTCCGATCGTGTAGATCACGCCAAGGCGCAGCGGTCCGACGAGCGGATCTTTGCCCTGCTTCGCGATTTCCTTGATGGCGAGCGTCTGTTCCAGCACCCGCTGAGCTTGCGTGACGATCTGCTCGCCGATCGGCGTGACGCTCACTTCACTGGTACCGCGCTCGAAAATCTGTACGTTGAGCTCGTCTTCAAGCTTCTTGATGGCTACCGACAAGGTCGGCTGGCTGACGAAACACGCTTCGGCGGCCCGGCCGAAGTGCCGTTCGCGGGCAACGGCAACGATGTACTTCAATTCGGTGAGCGTCATTGGGGGACCAATCAGTGCAGTGGATTCGATAGGTTTCAGTTATACACCCATAGGGTCGGTTCGCCAACCCGGTACGCGGGCTTTCAATATCCGCGAAACGCGCCACGGGTGCGGCACCAGGCGAAGGCCGACGGCCGGTGCGTTCGTTTATGCCTTCAGATACTGCTCGCGAGCCCCCAGCCAGCGCGCCAGATGCTGCGTGACGACATCCGGATAAGTCTCCAGCAAAGCCGCAGCCGCTTCGCGCGCGGGCTCGATCAGCCATTGATCGTTCTGCAGATCGGCAAAACGAAGCATCGCCGCGCCCGATTGCCGTGCGCCGAGGAACTCGCCCGGACCACGAATTTCGAGGTCCCGGCGCGCGATTTCAAAGCCGTCCGTCGTTTCGCGCATGGTCTGCAAGCGCGCGCGCGCCGTCATCGACAACGGTCCGGTGTACAGCAGCACGCACACCGACGCCGCGCTGCCGCGTCCGACACGCCCGCGCAACTGGTGCAACTGTGCGAGGCCGAAGCGCTCGGCGTGCTCGATCACCATCAACGACGCATTCGGCACGTCGACGCCCACTTCGATCACCGTCGTCGCGACCAGCAACTGCACTTCGTTGCGGGTAAAGGCGTCCATGACAGCCGCTTTTTCAGCCGGTGCGAGCCGTCCGTGCACGAGTCCGACGTTCAGTTCAGGCAGCGCCGCGACCAGCGTTTCGTAGGTCTCGACCGCGGTCTGCAGTTGCAGCGTTTCGCTTTCCTCGATCAGCGGACAGACCCAGTAGACCTGACGCCCGGTCAGCGCGGCCTCGCGCACCCGGCCGATCACTTCTTCACGGCGCGCGTCGGACACGAGCTTGGTCAGGATCGGCGTGCGCCCGGGCGGCAATTCGTCGATGGTCGATACGTCCAGATCCGCGTAGTAGGTCATGGCGAGCGTGCGCGGAATCGGTGTGGCGGACATCATCAGTTGATGCGGCTGGAAATCGCGCGCGCCGTCGGCAGCGTTCTTCGCTTTTGCGCGCAACGCGAGCCGCTGCGCGACGCCGAAACGGTGCTGTTCGTCGACGATCACGAGCCCGAGGCGCGCGAACTCCACGGCGTCCTGAATGATCGCGTGCGTGCCGATCACGAGTTGGGCAGTGCCGAGCGCCGCGGCTTCGATCGCGGCGCGTTTTTCCTTGGCCTTCAGACTGCCGGCGAGCCACGCGACGTTCACGCCGAGCGGCTCCAGCCAGCCGCGCAACTTACGCGCGTGCTGTTCGGCGAGGATTTCGGTCGGCGCCATCAGCGCGGCCTGATAACCGGCGTCGATAGCCTGCGCGGCGGCCAGCGCGGCGACAATTGTCTTGCCGCTGCCGACGTCGCCTTGCAAGAGCCGCTGCATGGGATGCGGCTGCGTCAGATCGAGCGCGATCTCGCCGCCGACGCGCTCCTGCGCGCGGGTCAACGAAAACGGCAAAGCCCGGAGCAGACGTGCGACCAAGGCGGATTCGTCGCCCAGCTTGCGGCGCGGCATGGGCGGCGCGGAGCGCGTGCGGCGCTCTTCGTGCGCGCGCTTGAGCGACATCTGCTGCGCGAGCAATTCCTCGAATTTGATGCGCACCCATGCCGGATGCGTGCCGTCGATCAACGCGGTTTCATCGGATTGCGCGCCGGGATGATGCAGCGTGCGCACCGCGTCCATCAGCGAGGGCACGCCGAGCGGCTGCAACCATTGCCGCGCGACAGCTTCGGGCAGCAGTTCCGGCAAAGACGTGCGCGACAACGCGTTGTCGATCGACTTGCGCAAATACGCCTGCGTCACGCCGGCTGTACTGGGATAGACCGGCGTGAGCGCTTGCGGCAGCGGTGTGTCTTCGTCGACCACACGCACCGCCGGGTGCACCATCTCCATGCCGAAGAAGCCGCCGCGCACGTCGCCGCGCACGCGCAGCCGCGCGCCGATCGCCATCTGCTTGACCTGCGAACCGTAGAAGTTCAGAAAGCGCAGCACAAGTTCGTCGCCCGCGTCGTCGCGCAATTTGACGAGCAACTGCCGACGCGGTCGATAGGCGATCTCGTTGTCGAACACGACGCCCTCGGTCTGCGCAATGCCGCCTGGCAGCAGGTGGCCGATCGGCGTCAACGAGGTTTCGTCTTCGTAGCGCATCGGCAGATGCAGCACCAGGTCGATGTCGCGCGTGAGGCCGAGTTTGGCGAGCTTGTCGACGGGCTTGGCGGCGGGCTTGGCGGACGATTTCGCCGATGACTTCGCCGCCGATTTCGCCGACGCGCTCGCTTTTCCAGCCGCCGCCTGCGGTGCGGGGGCGGTCATTCCGTCTGGTGTTTGCTGACGCGCCTGCTGCGTTGTTCGCCGGGACGCTTCATCAGGCTCGTCACCAGATGTCTGGTCCGCTCGCTTCACAGCGCGCGCCGTCCGCCCGGGTTGCGCCGCGCCGTCGGCCTGCCCGTCTGCACCCGCCGCCGTGCCGCCTCGCGCGACCGGGGCTGCCGGTTCGGCGCTGACTTCATCGGTAGCGGAGGGCAATCGGCGGTCGGACAAAGGCATGGGCTGCTTCGCAAGTACAATATCGGCTGTCAAAAGTATCGAAGGGCGCGTCGCTATCTGGCTGGCGCGCAAGCGCGGGCTCGCGGCACGCTGCGGCGCCCCGCAATCATAGCCGCCCGGCTCGGCCTTCGGCTCAATTCAGTCTCCATTCGCTTCCAGTCGTTCGCATGTTCAAGCTTTCCGATTTCGATTTCGATCTGCCGCCTGAGCTGATCGCGCAAGTCGCACTACCCGAGCGCAGCGCCAGTCGCCTGCTCCAGGTGGACAACGCGGCCGATGCCGACGGCGCCGCGCGTCTCGTCGACCGCCGCTTCGCCGAACTGCCCGAATGCATTTCGGCCGGCGACCTGCTGGTCTTCAACGATACCAAAGTCCTGAAGGCGCGCTTCCTCGGCCAGAAGGCCAGTGGCGGAAAGATCGAAGTTCTGGTCGAACGCCTCACCGGCGAGCGCACGGCGCTCGCGCAGATCCGCGCGAGCAAGAGCCCGCAGGAGGGTACGACGATTCGTCTCGCCGATGCGTTCGACGTGACCGTCGGCGAGCGCGTCGAGCCGTTCTACACGCTGCATTTCCCCGACGACTGCCTGACGCTGATCGAGCAGTTCGGGCGTTTGCCGCTGCCGCCGTACATCGAGCACGACCCCGACTCGACGGACGAAACACGCTATCAGACCGTTTTCGCGCAAAATCCCGGCGCGGTCGCGGCGCCCACGGCGGGCCTTCACTTCGACGACGCACTGCTCGCGCGGCTCGACGCCGCCGGCGTTGAGCGAGCCACACTGACGCTGCACGTCGGCGCCGGTACGTTCCAGCCGGTGCGCGTCGAGAACCTGGCCGAGCACAAGATGCACAGCGAGTGGTATCACTTGCCGCAGTCTCTGGCCGACAAAATCGCGGCGACGAAGGCGCGCGGCAACCGCGTGATAGCAGTGGGCACGACGTCGATGCGCGCACTGGAAGCCGCCGCGCGCGACGCCGAAGCGGCCGGCCGCCCGCTTGCTGCGGCGAGCACCGAGACAGACATTTTCATCACGCCGGGCTACCGGTTTCGCGTCGTCGACCGGCTGGTGACGAACTTTCATTTGCCAAAGTCGACGCTGCTGATGCTGGTGTCGGCATTCGCGGGCGTCGAGACAATTCGCGCCGCGTATCGCCATGCGATCGAGGAGCGTTACCGCTTTTTCAGTTACGGCGACGCGATGCTGTTGACGCGGCGCG
Source organism: Paraburkholderia sp. 22098 (assembly GCF_052045935.1). Lineage (NCBI taxonomy): Bacteria > Pseudomonadati > Pseudomonadota > Betaproteobacteria > Burkholderiales > Burkholderiaceae > Paraburkholderia > Paraburkholderia sp. 22098. The sequence goes on from NZ_JBQEPV010000019.1 coordinate 102,756, forward strand.
ACGACCGAGCCGTCTGACGCGCCGTCCACGAGTTTGCAGTTTCCTCAGCCGCCGAACATCTTCGGCGGCGTTTCATTGTTTGCGCCGGACTGTTTTCCGGTTGCCCATGGAGTTACCTCAATGACCTCCGGTCACCACTCGCAACAGACAACCACCGAGCGCCCCGCCAACGGCCTCCACTTCGAATTGCTCGGCACCGACGGCCAGGCGCGCCGCGGCCGCGTCACGCTGAATCACGGCGTCGTCGAAACGCCGATCTTCATGCCCGTCGGCACTTACGGCACCGTGAAAGCCGTCCAGCCGCGCGAACTCGAGGAAATGCATGCGCAGATCATCCTCGGTAATACGTTTCACCTTTGGCTGCGCCCGGGCCTCGAAACGATCGGCGCGCACGGCGGCCTGCACGGTTTCATGGGCTGGAAGAAGCCGATCCTGACCGACTCCGGCGGCTTCCAGGTGTTTTCGCTCGGCGACCTGCGCAAGATCACCGAAGACGGCGTCACGTTCGCGTCGCCGATCAACGGCGACAAGCTGTTCCTGTCGCCGGAAGTGTCGATGCAGATCCAGAAGGTGCTGAACTCGGACATCGTCATGCAGTTCGACGAATGCACGCCCTACGCAACGAACAACGTGCCGACTTCGCACAAGGAAGCGGCCGACTCCATGCGTATGTCGATGCGCTGGGCGCAGCGCTCGATCGACGAATTCCAGCGGCTCGGCAATCCGAACGCGCTCTTCGGTATCGTCCAGGGCGGCATGTTCGAGGATCTGCGCGACGAATCGCTCGCGGGTCTCGCGGAGAAAGACTTCCACGGCCTCGCGATCGGCGGCCTGTCGGTCGGCGAGCCGAAAGAAGACATGATGCGCGTGCTGAATCACATCGGCCCGAAGCTGCCGGCCGACAAGCCGCACTATCTGATGGGCGTCGGCACGCCCGAAGATCTGGTGGCCGGCGTGGCTGCAGGCGTCGATATGTTCGATTGCGTAATGCCTACCCGCAACGCGCGCAACGGCTGGCTCTTCACGCGCTTCGGCGACATCAAGATCCGCAACGCCACGCACAAGAATTCGCTGCGTCCGCTCGATGAGCAATGCGGTTGTTACACGTGCCGAAATTTCACTCGCGGCTACCTGCATCATCTGCATCGCGTGGGGGAAATTCTCGGCGCGCAACTGAATACGATTCACAACCTGCACTACTACCTGGAACTGATGCAGGAAATGCGCGACGCCATCGACGCAAAAATGTTCGAACCGTTCCGCAAGCGCTTTCACGAGAACCGCGCGCGCGGCATCGACGAGGCGCCTTGATCGCCTCGTTCGTCGGATTCGGCGGAAGAATCCGTCAGATGCTTGCGGAAAACCTTACAATCTACTTTCGCGGGCGGCGAAAAACGGCTTTAAACGATTGATCCCAAAGCCGAATCGCCGCGCCGACGCGCGCAATGCCGGTGGTAGAATAACCGGCTGATTTTTTTGATTGAATTGATCTATAACGGAGAGACCAACGTGTCGTTCATTTCCAATGCCTTCGCCCAAGGCACAGCCGCAGGTGGCATCGAATCGAACTTGATGAGCTTCCTGCCGCTGATCCTGATGTTCGGCGTGCTGTACTTCATCATGATTCGCCCGCAAATGAAGCGCCAGAAAGAACATCGCAACATGCTCGCCGCCATGGCCAAGGGCGACGAAGTTGTGACGAACGGCGGCATCGTCGGCAAGGTGACCAAGGTGGGCGAGGCTTACGTCGGCGTCGAAATCTCGGAAGGCACGGAAATCACCGTGCAAAAAGCGTCGGTCACGACGATTCTCCCGAAGGGCACGATCAAGTCGCTGTAAAGGCCTGCTCTCTCGCGTCCGGCGCGGCCTCGCCGGCGATCAGGCAAGCAGACGCCGGATCGCCCGCGCTCATCGCCGGGCGCATCGCTTTCAAGCCAACCTTCCGTTGGACTACTCATGAATCGTTACCCCCTCTGGAAATATGCCGTGATGCTGGTGGCTCTCGTCATCGGCCTCGTGTACACGCTGCCCAACCTGTTCGGCGAAGCGCCGGCGGTGCAGGTGTCGAGCGGCAAGGCAACGGTCAAGCTCGACTCGACCACGCTGTCGGCAGTCGAAGCCGCGCTCGCAGCCAATCAGATCAAAGCAGACGACGTCACGTTCGACAACACGTCGGCCAACGCAAACATTCGCGTGCGCCTGCCGGACACCGACACGCAATTGCGCGTGAAAGACCTGCTGCAGAAGTCGCTGAACAGCGACCCCACCGACCCGCAGTTCATCGTGGCGCTCAACCTGCAAAGTGCGTCGCCGCGCTGGCTGACCGCATTGCACGCGCTGCCCATGTACCTCGGTCTCGACTTGCGCGGCGGTGTGCACTTCCTGCTGCAGGTCGACATGGCGGGCGCGCTGAACAAGAAGCTCGACTCCGACGCGTCGGACGCGCGCACGCTCCTGCGCGACAACAACATTCGCGACGGCGGCGTGAACCGCGTCAACCAGACGGTGGTGATCAATTTCGCCGACCAGGCCACGGCGGACAACGCAGCGAAACAATTGAGCCGCAGTATCAGCGAGCTCCAGTGGACGTCGCAGAACGGCACTGACGGCTCCGTGCAGCTCGTCGGCACCTTCACGCCGGCTGTGCAAAGAGCCGTGCAGGACGCCGCGCTCAAGCAGAACATCACCACGTTGCATAACCGCGTGAACGAACTCGGCGTGGCTGAGCCGGTGATCCAGCAACAGGGCGCCGACCGCATCGTGGTCGAACTGCCCGGCGTGCAGGACACGGCGAAGGCGAAGGACATCATCGGTCGCACGGCAACGCTCGAAGCGCGCCTCGCCGACCCGGTCAACACGCATCCGAATCCGTCCGACCCGGTTCCGCCGGGCGACGAGTTGTTCACGCACGGCAACCAGACGCCGGTGCTGCTCAAGAAGCAGATCATTTTCACCGGCGACCGCATTATCGACGCGTCGGCGGGCTTCGACGAACATCAGCGTCCGTCCGTCAACATTCGCCTCGACTCGGCCGGCGGCCGCGCGGTGCGCAGCGTGTCGCGCGACAACATCGGCAAGCCGATGGCAATGGTGCTGTTCGAAAAGGGCAAGGGCGAAGTGCTGACGGTCGCGACCATCCAGTCGGAACTCGGCGATCGCTTCCAGATCACCGGCCAGGCCACGCCGCAAGGCGCCGCCGACCTCGCGCTGCTGCTGCGCGCCGGTTCGCTGGCCGCGCCGATGGACATCATCGAGGAACGCACGATCGGCCCGAGCCTTGGCGCCGACAACATCAAGAAGGGCTTCCACTCGGTCGTGTGGGGCTTCGCGGCGATCGCCGTCTTCATGATTGCGTACTACATGCTGTTCGGCGTGATCTCGATGATCGGCCTGTCCGTGAACCTGTTGCTGCTGATCGCGGTGCTGTCGATGCTGCAGGCCACGCTCACGTTGCCCGGCATCGCCGCAATCGCGCTCGCGCTCGGTATGGCGATCGACGCGAACGTGCTGATCAACGAACGCGTGCGTGAAGAACTGCGCAACGGCGCGCCGCCGCAACTGGCCATCCAGAACGGCTACGCGCATGCATGGGCGACGATTCTCGACTCGAACGTCACCACGCTGATCGCCGGTATCGCGCTGCTCGCATTCGGCTCAGGCCCGGTGCGCGGTTTCGCGATCGTGCACTGTATCGGCATTCTGACGTCGATGTTCTCGGCAGTGTTCTTCTCGCGCGGCATCGTCAACCTTTGGTACGGCGGCAAGAAGAAGCTGAAGTCGCTGGCAATCGGCCAGGTGTGGCGTCCGGAAACGGCGCCTGCGGGCTCCGCTGCTTACCTCGGCACCGACGACGCAGCGACCGACACGGCGCAGGCCATGCGTGCCGCGTCGGCCGCCGCCGTGAAGCCAAAGGCGCCGGCCGCTGCCGCGCAGTCGCGCGCGGGCAAGCCGACCGTACGCCGCCGCAATGCACAGGGCACGCCGAACACGCCGCAGAAACCGGGTTCATCCCGCTGAGTCCCGGAGAACAAGACCATGGAATTTTTCCGCTTTCGTAAAGACATTCCGTTCATGCAGCGTGCGTTGATCTTCAACGCAATTTCGCTGCTGACGTTCCTCGCCGCGGTGTTTTTTCTCGTGCACCGGGGACTGCATCTGTCGGTGGAGTTCACCGGCGGTACCGTGATCGAAGTCCAGTATCCGGGCGCCGCGCCGCTCGATCCGGTGCGTGGCACGCTGAGCAAGCTCGGCTACGCCGACGCGCAGGTGCAGAACTTCGGCACCTCACGCGACGTGCTGATCCGTTTGCCGCTCAAGCAGGGTTTGACGTCCGCGCAGCAAAGCGATCAGGTCATGAGCGCGCTGAAAACCGAAACGCCGCAGGTGCAGTTGCAGCGCGTCGAATTCGTCGGCCCGCAGGTCGGCAAGGAACTCGCCACCGACGGCTTGCTAGCGCTCGCCTGCGTGGTCGCGGGCATCGTGATCTATCTGTCGTTCCGCTTCGAATGGAAGTACGCGGTGGCGGGCGTGATCGCGAACTTGCACGACGTCGTGATCATTCTCGGCTTTTTCGCGTTTTTCCAGTGGGAGTTCTCGCTGTCGGTGCTGGCGGCCGTGCTTGCGGTGCTCGGCTATTCGGTGAACGAATCGGTGGTTATCTTCGACCGGATTCGTGAGACGTTCCGCCGCGAGCGCAAGATGACCGTGATCGAAGTGATCAACCACGCAATCACCAGCACCATGTCGCGAACCGTCATCACGCACGGATGTACGCAGATGATGGTGCTGTCGATGTTCCTGTTCGGCGGCCCGACACTGCACTACTTCGCTCTGGCACTGACGGTCGGTATCCTGTTCGGTATCTACTCGTCGGTGTTCGTTGCCGCGGCGCTTGCCATGTGGTTCGGCGTGAAGCGCGACGATCTGATCAAAGACAAGAAAGATCGCGTCGATCCGAACGATCCGAACGCGGGCGCTCAGGTTTGATCGCGTTGAAGTAAGTAACGCATTGGCAACAAAAAAGGCCGGTTCATCGCGAACCGGCCTTTTTCATTCGTGGCGTTGTCCTCAGCGCTTTATTGCCCGGCTCGCCGGGTCCGCCGACTGACTGAAACCGTCGACATCTACCGAAAGCCCAATTTGCGCCGCGCCGCAATCAGCGCCGCGACACTCAAAAGCGCGGCAAAAATCAGGTAGTAACTGGGCGCGGCCTTCGACCCCGTAAAGCCGATCAACCACGCGATGATGAAGGGCCCAAAGCCGCCGAAAACCGTCACGGCGATGTTATAGGCAAGCGACATGCCGGTCGTGCGTGTCTGCACCGGAAACATCTCCGACAGCAAACCCGGCAGCGCAGCGAAATAGCCTGTCATGAGAAAGCCGAGCACCACCTGGAGTGCGATCAGCGTGCCAAAGGTTGGATGCGCGACGAGATACACGAACGCCGGATAAATCAGCGCGAGAAGCAGCACTGCCGAAATCAGCATGATCGTGGTGCGCCCATGCCGGTCCGACAGATGCCCGACCACCGGCGCAAACACCATCTGAATCAGGCCCGTCAGCGCGATGGCGGAAAACGCGACCGAAGGTGCGAGCCCCAGTTGCTTCACGCCGAACGTCGGCATGAACAGCACGAGGTAAGTGGATACGGTGCCAAGCACCACCGCGCCGATTGCGATCAGTAGCCGCAGTTTCTGACTCGTGAACGTGTCGCGCAGCGGCGTGCTCGTCGTTTCGGCAGCGAGAAACTCCGGCGTTTCATCAAGCTTCGTGCGGATGTACCAGGCGACTGGTCCGATCAGGAGCCCGAAGAAGAACGGCACGCGCCATCCCCAAGATGCCATCTGGTCCGGCGTCAGATTGCCCGTCAGTGCGACGCCGAAACCCGCGGCAAGCAGCGTAGTGAGCCCCTGGCTTGCGACCTGCCAGCTTGCGAAAAAGCCGCGCCGCCCCGGCACATGTTCCGCGAGGAAGGCGGTGGCGCTGCCGAACTCACCGCCCGCCGAAAAACCCTGCATCAATCGCGCGATGACGAGAATCACGGGCGCGGCAATGCCAATGCTCCTGTAAGTCGGCAAGACCGCGATGATCAGCGTGCCGCCCATCATCAGCAGAATGGACAGCGTGAGCGCGGCCTTGCGCCCGGCGCGATCCGCATATGCGCCAATCACGATCGCACCGAGCGGACGCATGAAGAACGACACGCCGAACGTGCCGAGCGTGAGCAGCAGCGAAACGGTGTCGTTGCCGGCTGGAAAGAACAGCTTGGCGATGACCACGGCGAAAAAGCCGTAGACGACCAGATCGAACCACTCCAGCGCGTTGCCGATCGATGCGGCGATCACCGCCCGCCACGAATTTCGCCGGCTTCCCGCAAGGCTTGCTGCTGTCGTTGCGTTCATGCAGATCTCCAGTTTGCGCGAATATTATGGATGCGGACTCAGGTCCCATCTCGCCGTATTGGATGCGCGCACAACCAACGCGGTGCCAGCGCTCTATGTACCCGAAAAATTAAACCGAGGCGAGCGGCAAATTACGCGCCCGCGCCGCATAACGCTCGCACGGCGCGATGCGCGGGCCGCTCCATGAAAAAACCGCTTCGTCGCGGAAGCGAACGAAGCGGTCATATATTCAGCGAGACGCGAAGCGCTATTCGTGCTGCGCCGCAACGGCGGCGTCATCGCGTCATTGTGAATCGGTGCGCATGCACGCACCTCGGCAGTTACTGTTGCTTGATGCCTTCAGCCTGAATGTGCAGCTTGGTGTCCATATTGAAACCGTACTTTGTGCCGAAGTCGATACCGTAGTCCGCACGGTCGAAATGACCGCTCGCTTCCACGCCGCACACTTCGCGCTTGAGCACCGGGTGCTGCATGCACTTGAACGACTCGACCTTCAGGTTCAGCGGCTTCGTCACGCCGTGCAACGTCAAGGTACCGATCACTTCCGAAGGCTTGTCGCCGTCGAACTTGATGTCCGTGCCTTTGTAGGTCGCGGCGGGAAACTTCGACACGTCGAAGAATTCAGCCGACTTCAGATGGTCGTCGAGCTTGCCGTTCCCGGTGGCGATCGAAGCGGGATCCACGTTCACTTCGACGGTACCCGTTTTTGCGGTGCGGTCCAGCGTGACCGTGCCTGAACTCTTCGTGAACTTGCCGCGCCACACGGACAGGCCGCCGAAGTGGTCTGCTTCGAAGCTCGGATAGGTGTGAGTCGGGTCGAGCTGATAAGTGTCCGCGGCGGCGAATGCGCTGAGCGAAACACAGGAGGCCAATGCACCGGCGGCGATCAACATGGATGTCTTCAATTCATGCTCCCAGTCAGTTAAAAACGGCTGCACTGAACCGCGCAGCGCAAGTTATTTATGTGCGGCGACGATATGAAACTTGATGACCACGTCATCGGCAACAACCGACGTGTCTTTCCATTCGCCCGTGCCGATGTCGAATTGCGAGCGCTTGATCGGCAACGAACCGTCGAACGTTTGCGTCGCGCCTTGCTGCGTGACGGTGACCGGCACCACCACCGTCTGCGATTTGCCCTTGATGGTCAGCTTGCCAGTCACTTTGTACTGGTTGCCGCCGGCCGGCGCAATGGCGCTGGAAACGAACGTGGCGCTGGGATAGGTCTTTGCGTCGAACCATTCCTTGCCGCGCACCTGATCGTTGTAGCTCTCGTCGCCGAGATCGTAGCTGCCGACGTCGATGTTCAGCTGAGCGCTGCCCTCGGTCGGCTTGGCCGGGTCGAACTTGATCTGCGCGCTGAATTTGCCGAACTTGCCTTCCACCGGCACGTTCATCTGCTTGGAGGTGGCCGTCACCGAACTCTTTGCGACATCGACCTGGGCCAGCGCGCTGCCAGTTGCGGTCAGCGAAACCGCGGCAAATGCGGCGAGCATATAGCGATAAAACGAGACCTTCATGGTTGTCCTTATTTGAGGAAGGGAAGCATGCGCGACAGCAAGCCGTCGCGGTCCAGCCACTGATGCTTGAGCGCCGCCGCTACATGCAGCCCGACCAGCACCAGCAATGTGTAATTCAGCACGATATGGACGTTCTTGAGCAATTCCTTCAGATGCGGGTCCGGCGCGATCAGACGCGGCAGCGGAATCAACCCGAGATAGACAACCGGCACATTTGCCGCCGAGCTGTACAGATAGCCGGAAACGGGAATCGCGATCATCAATACATAGAGCAGCACATGCACGAAGTGCGCGGCGCCGCGCTGCCAGGCGGGCATGCGGCGCGGCATCGCCGGAGCGCCATGCGTTGCGCGCCAGAGGATGCGCACGATGGCCAGCGCAAATACCGTCACGCCAATCCATTTATGCCACGAGAAATAGCGCAGTTTGGTCGGCGTAAAGCCAGGGATGTCGGTCATCACCCAGCCGAGCGCAAAGCCGCAGACGATCAGCAATGCGATCAGCCAATGAAAGGCAATGGCAGTCCGCGTGTACGACTCCCGGCCACCGAATGAAGGGTTGTGTGCCATGACAGGTGAACGCTTGCTAAGAGAGGTTAACGGTGCGGCAGGCCCGGCTATTCCGTGCCGATGCAAAGTCTATCGGCGGATAACCCGGTGCCGCGGCCTTCGAGACACGCCAGGCCGCCATGCTACCCGAAGCGGAAAAAGCTGGCTGCGGCAACGCGAAATTTACCGAAAGGCGACTTGGGGCGCGCCTCGCCACGCCGTTGAACAATTGGGGACGGACGCTGTCAGAGCTTTCATTCACAAGGCGCAGCGCCCACGCGCGCGCCTGCAACGCGTTTGGTACTATTGCTGCACAAATTTTTCGAACTGCGTTATTCGCCCACACTTGCGACCGGCATTGCACGCTTACTCACATATCGTTGGCCCGCTGCCGTATGGAAAATGACAACCTGATTGCGTGCCACGAGTGCGATACGCTATTCCGCAAGCCGCGGCTTGCCGGGCGCAAACTCGCGCGCTGTCCGCGTTGCCGTGCGACGCTCTACAGCGGCGTGTCGCGCAAGCTGGAGGGCATCAGCGCCATGACGCTCGCCGCGCTGATCACATTCCTGATCGCGCAGGGATTTCCCATCGTCGAACTCGAAACCAATGGCATTACCTCGCAGACCACGCTGTTCGGCGCGCTCGTCGCCCTCTGGAACGAGGACATGCAGATCGTCGCGGTCATGGTGTTCTGTTCGACCATTCTCTTTCCGCTCACCGAACTCGTCGCGCTGCTCTACGTTCTGATCCCGCTGCGCTCCGGCTATGTGCCTGCGGGCTTCAACCGCGTCTTGCGCGCAATCCAGTTCGTGCGTCCCTGGGGGATGATCGAAGTGTTCATGCTCGGTGTGCTGATCACCATTGTGAAGATGGTCAGTCTCGCGCGCGTGATACCCGAGGCGGCGCTTTTCGCGTTCGGCGCGCTGACACTGATGTTCGCCGTGGTCGTCACCTTCGACCCGCGCATTCTGTGGGATCTCGCGGACGAACTCGGCGCGCGCAGCCAGCGGCCGCTGCCGCGCAGTTCGGCCGATAGCGCGGCGCTCGCCGTCGGCGCGGTTGCCGGCCCGCCCGCTCCGCCCGCGCTGCAAGTCGACGCGGAGCCCGGCGTAGACCGCGGCCAGGCCCCCGACGCAAGCCCCGGCGTACCGCCGGCGCCGCATCGAGGGTGACCCGCGCATGAAATACGTCACCGCAAGACGCGCGGGCCTCGTCGCCTGCCACGCGTGTGGACGCGTCGAACCGCGCATCCGCTCGATCACGCCGCAGCATTGCTCACGGTGCGGCTCGCGCCTGCACTCACGCAATCCGGACAGCCTCATGCGCACGTGGGCGCTGCTGATCGCGGCGGCGTTGCTGTATATTCCGGCAAATTTGTTGCCGGTCATGCATACCTCGTCACTGCTGGGTTCGGAGGACGACACCATCATGAGCGGCGTCGTGTACTTCTGGACGTCCGGCGACTGGCCGCTTGCGGTAATCGTGTTCGTCGCCAGCATCATGGTGCCCATGCTCAAGCTGACCGTGCTCGCGCTCCTCACCATTACCGCGCAGCGCCGCTCGCGCTGGCGTCCGGAGCAACGCACCACGCTTTACCGGATGGTCGAACGGATCGGCCGCTGGTCGATGCTCGACGTGTTCGTGGTCACATTGACGGTCGCGCTGGTGCGCTTCAAGTCGCTTGCAGTCATCACGGCTGGACCGGGCGCGATCGCGTTCGGCTCGGTGGTGATCCTCACGATGATGGCATCCATGCAATTCGATCCACGGCTCATCTGGGACGACGTGGACGGCAGTACTCAAAAACCTCAGGATCTCGAACATGACTAGCCCGCCAGGACCGACGCCCGCCCCCGATGCGCCGCGCAACGATTCGAACGGACCGCAGTTGCCGCCCCAACTCCCAGACCCCCAGATCGAGCCGCGCAGCCGCTGGCTGCCGTCGCTCGTGTGGGTGATTCCCTTGATCGCCGCGCTGATCGGTATTGCGCTCGTCATCAAGTCGGCGACGGAAAAAGGCCCGACCATCACGATCAGTTTCGTCAGCGCCGAAGGGCTCGAGCCCGGCAAAACCAAGGTCAAGTACAAGGACGTCGACGTCGGCGCGGTGAAGTCGATCACGTTGTCGAAAGATCTTTCTCACGTGCTCGTGCAGGTGCAGTTGACGAAGGAAGGCGAAGACTTCGCGGTCAAGGACTCGCGCTTCTGGGTCGTGCGCCCACGGGTGGGCGCAAGCGGCGTGTCCGGGCTCACCACGCTCCTTTCGGGCGCCTATATCGGCGCGGACGCCGGCCATTCGCCCGACAGCGAGAAAAATTTTGTCGGCCTCGAAACGCCCCCGCCTATTACCGGCGACCAGAAGGGCCACCAGTTCATCCTGCACGGCGATTCGCTGGGCTCGATCGACATCGGTTCGCCGATTTTCTACCGTCGCGTGCAGGTCGGCCAGGTGGTGGGCTTCTCGCTCGATAAGGACGGCACCGGCGTGACGATGCAGGTGTTCGTGTCCGCACCGTTCGACCAGTACGTCGGCACCAATTCACGCTGGTGGCATGCGAGTGGCGTCGATCTGCGGCTCGATTCGAGCGGTTTCAAGCTGAATACGCAGTCGCTCGCGACGGTGATCGTCGGCGGTTTGTCGTTCCAGTCGCCGCCCGGCCAGGGCGTGGGCGCGCAGGCGCCGAACAACATGACGTTCCGCCTCGGTTCGGACGAAGGCGACGCAATGCGCGAGCCGGACGGCGAGCCGCTACGCGTCGTGATGAACTTCAACCAGTCGCTGCGTGGGCTGTCGGTCGGCGCTACGGTGGACTTCCGCGGCATCGTGCTAGGTCAGGTGACGAACATCGGCATCGACTACGATCCGAAAACGCGCAGCTTCACGATGCCCGTGACCATGAACATCTACCCGGACCGCCTCGGCAAGCGCTTCCGCGAAACGGCTCCGGCGCCGGGCAGCCTTGCTGGTCAGAACCTGTTGCAACAGCTGGTCAAACACGGTCTGCGCGGCCAGTTGCGCACGGGCAATCTGATCACGAGCCAGCTCTACGTTGCGCTCGATATCTTCCCGAAGGCGCCGCCGGCCACCGTCGACGTAGCAAGCGATCCGCTCGAATTGCCGACCATTCCGAACACGCTCGACGAGTTGCAGCTTCAGGTGGCGGACATCGCGAAGAAGCTCGACAAGGTACCGTTCGACCAGATCGGCAACAACCTGAACAGCGCGCTGAAGAATGCCGATCAGCTCTTCAAGCGCCTCGACACGGAAGTCGTGCCGCAAGCCCGCGACACGCTGGCGGCGGCGAAGCAGACCTTCGGCTCGGCGGAGGCGACGTTGCAGCAGGACTCGCCGTTGCAGTCGGACGTGCATCAGGCGTTGCAGGAATTGACGCGGACGTTGCAGTCGCTGAATGCGCTGTCGGATTATCTGGAGCGCCACCCCGAATCGTTGTTGCGCGGTAAAGCAGGAGATAAACCATGATGTTTGCCCGCCTTTCCAGACTGTCCCGGCTTTCGCGCCTGCCGGGCGGGCCCGCGCGCAGCGCTTTCCAAGCCGGGGCACTCGTCGCCGTGCTCGCACTGGCGGCGTGTGCATCGCCGAGTAGCCGGTTCTATACGCTCGGCGGCGCAAGTGTGGGCGCTTCAGGGAGCACGCCAGCGGGCGCGTCGAGCGTGCGTACGGCGGCGGCGCCGGCGTGGCTGATCGAAGTCGCACCGATCGACGTGCCGCCGCAAGTTGCCAAGACGCAGTTGGTCGTGCAAACAGGCCCGACGCAGGTGAAGGTGCTGGAAGAGGAGCGTTGGGCGTCGTTGCCAGGCGACGAACTGCGCCGGGCGTTGTCGACAAGTCTCACGCAGCAGTTGAATACGATCGATGTGTATGGCACCGCTTATTCGGATACGACGCCTGTGTATCGGGTCAGCGTGAATGTGCAGCGGTTCGAATCGTGGCCGGGGTCGCATGCGCTGATCGACGCGGTGTGGAGTGTGCGGGCTGTTCGGAGTACTGCTGTGATGACTTGTCGCAGTGTCGTGAGCGAGCAGGTCGGGAGTGGGTACGATTCGCTCGTCGATGGGCATCGGAGGGCTTTGCAGCGGGTTTCCGAGCAGGTGGCGGGGGCGTTGCGGGCGATGGCTGCTGCTTCTTCTGCTTCTGCCGGTGCAGCTGCTGCTGGCGCTTCTTCTTCGCAGGCAAAGGGGGCGGCGCGGGTCAATGTGCCGGCTTGTCCTTCCGACGGGGCAGCTGTTGCTGCGGGGTAGGTTTCGAAGGTGCGTGGGTTCCTTCGCCGTTTGAATCCCTTGGCCTTTCCTTGATTTCACGGTGGTCTATTGGCACTGCCCCTGTGCGGGGCGGCACTTACTTTCTTTGCATGCCGCAAAGAAAGTAAGCAAAGAAAGCGGCTTTGCACCGCTAACTCATAAGCGGGTCCCCTGGCTTAGAAGGGGTAGTGGTGCATCTGGAATCTGTGCCCTCGCACACTCCGCGCCAGTGACAAGGCAGTCATACCTCCCGCCTCGCACTGCGTGCTCGTCGGAAAGGTCTGCTCTCGAACCGCTCGCTTTCGTTCCGTCAGCGAAAAAACGCGCCAGCCAACCGCGTACAATACGCCCTTACCCAACGCCCACCGGCTCGCCCCACCCCATGTCCTTTGATTTCTTCCTCCCCTGCCCGCGCGGCCTCGAAGCCTCGCTCGCCACTGAACTCGCCGAAATCGCCGCGAAACATCTGAACGGCGCGCCATTCTCGGCGGGGTCGCAAGTCCCCGGCGGCGTGCACTTCCGCGGCGGTTGGGCGGCCGGCATGGCGGCCAATCTGCATTCGCGCATCGCGAGCCGCGTGTTGCTGAAAATCGCGCATCGCCCGTATCGCAGTGAACAGGACATCTACGCGCTCGCCGTCGAACAACGTTGGGAGCAGTGGTTCTCCGCGAACGAAACTTTGCGCGTCGACGTTACCGCGATCAAGTCGCCGCTGCGCAGCCTCGAGTTCACGACGCTGCGCGTAAAGGACGCCATCTGCGATCGGCTGCGCGAAGTCAGCGGCGCGCGCCCGAACATCGACACCGCGACGCCCGACGTCCGCGTGTTCGCGTTTCTCACGGCGACCGACTGCACGCTCTACCTCGACACATCCGGCGACCCGCTCTTCAAGCGCGGCTGGCGCCTCGACAAGGGCGCCGCGCCGCTGCGCGAGAATCTCGCGGCGGGCATCCTGCGTCTGACGGGCTGGAATGCAGGCACGCCGCTGTACGACCCGATGTGCGGCAGCGGCACGTTCCTCGCCGAAGCCGCGCAAGTCGCGCTGAACATCGCGCCAGGCGCGGAACGCCGCTTCGGCTTCGAAAAGCTCAAGCAATACGACAGCAAAACCTGGCAAACACTGAAGGCCGCCGCGCTCGACGCCAAGCACGCCGCTCGTACCTCGCGCGCCGATCTGCAAATATTCGGCAGCGATATTTCCGGCGACATGCTCGACAAAGCGCGTGCGAATTTCCAGCGCGCAGGCTTGCCGTCGATCCCGCTCAAACAGGTCGACGCTCGCGGCATGACGCCGCCGAGCTCCGAGCCGGGCATTCTCGTCGCGAATCCCCCGTACGGCGAACGGATCGAAGTGCGCGGACGTAACGCGCGCGGCGAAATCCGCGAGCCGCGCAACCGCGATAATCGCGATGACGACAGCTTCCGCCGCGCCCAGGAAGAAACGCCGGACAGCGAATTTTTCCAGTCGCTCGGCGACGCGCTCAAGCAGCGCTTCACCGGCTGGCACGCGTTCATCCTGACTTCGGATCGCAAGCTGCCCGGCCAGTTGCGTCTGCGCGAATCGACCAAGACGCCGCTTTTCAACGGCGCGCTCGAATGCCGACTGTTCCGCTTCGACCTCATCGCAGGCAGCGTGCGCCAGCGGCCGCAAAACGACACGCCCGCCGATTGACGCTAGCTGCTCGCCACGCATCGTTTCCGGCGTAGAGGCGCGGCTTGCGCACCTCATAAACGCAAGCACAGACCGAAGCACAAGTAAAAGCAGAAGCAGGCCAAAGAAACCGCGGAACCGACTCCCGCGGTTTTTTTTCGCGTCGCCGAAACCGCACGCCCGACTCCTCCTTCTCGCACCCTACTGACACCACGCTGTCAGCAGCACACCCGCACACTTCTCCTCACGCCATCCGGCGCTTTACACGGCTTATCCGCCGTCCATCCACCGAACCATCTTGCATGGGACCAGAGCAAGCGCTGAAGCACTGGCTCGGGTCAACAGGAGAGTGTCATGTCTGCATCGTCGAAAGTTGTTGCATGGTTTGAGATCCCGTCCGTCGATTTCGATCGCGCCGTCCGCTTCTATGAAACCGCGCTCGACGTCAAATTGAATCGCCAGGAAATCGGTGGCCAGCCGATCGCCGTGTTCGGCTACGAAGAACCGGCCACGGGCGGCGCGATCGTCCATAGTCCGTCTATGACGCCGAACGGCGACGGCTTGCTCGTCTATCTGAACGCGCAGCCGACCGTGGACGCCGCCCTCGCCCGCATCGAAGAAGCCGGCGGCAAGACCGACGGGCCGGTCGTCAAACTGCCGCAGGACATCGGCTATATCGCGTTCTTCACCGATACCGAAGGCAACCGCCTCGGCCTGCACTCGCGGACCAACGGCTAGGTCGCAAAGCGGCGAGCAGAGCGCGGCAGCGCAGCGCTAAACACCACGCGCACAGCGCCCGAAACGCTGACCGGAGCGCGGCATGCGGCGCTATCATCGCGGGACTGTCCCTGTCCTCTTCTACAAGACGCCCACGATGACGCGCCGCGCCGACCGCCTGTTCCAGATCGCCGAACTGCTGCGCGGCCGGCGTCTGACCACCGCGCAACAACTCGCCGACTGGCTCAACATCTCGCTGCGCACGGTCTATCGCGATGTGCGCGATCTGCAATTGTCGGGCGTGCCGATCGAGGGCGAGGCCGGCATTGGCTACCGGCTGAGCCGCGCGGCGAGTTTGCCGCCGCTCACCTTCACCGCCGACGAACTCGCGGCACTCGCCGCCGGCGCGCGCATGCTGGAATCCTGGGGCGGCGCCGACTTTGCAAGCGGAGCGCGCGGCGCGCTCGCCAAGATTGCCTCTGCGATGCCGGCGGACAAGCGCGCGTCGCTCGAAAGACTCGCTGTCTTCGCGCCGTCGTTCCATATCAGGAGTGATTTCTCGGCACAGCTCGACACGCTGCATCGAGCGATCGACACCCGGCAAGTGGTGAGCTTTTCGTACACCGATGCAAACGGCGCGGCAACCGAGCGCCGCGTGTGGCCGCTCGCGCTCGCGTATTGGGGCGCGCGATGGACGCTAGGCGCGTGGTGTGAATTGCGCGGCGACTTCCGCAACTTTGGACTGGAGCGGATTCAGGAACTGGAAGTGCGCGAACCTTATCCGGACCAGCAAGGCAGGCGGCTCGCGGACCTGTTGCGGCACGTCAACGCAAAGCCGCGCTAGCGCGACAACGCGAGACATGCGTCGCGGCTGCCGGATTTTAAAAATACAGACTTCAGTGTGGATGGAGTCCCGCGTCAACGGTCAAAAATCCGCGAGACTCCACACGCTTCTAGTCGACCGCCTTCACCATATCTTCGATCACCTTCTTGGCGTCGCCGAACACCATCATCGTCTTGTCCATGTAGAACAGGTCATTGTCGAGGCCGGCATAACCGGCCGCCATCGAGCGCTTGTTCACAATGACAGTGCGTGCCTTGTAAGCCTCAATGATCGGCATGCCCGCAATCGGCGACTTGGGATCGTTCTTCGCGGCCGGGTTCACCACGTCGTTCGCGCCGAGCACGAGCACCACATCGACCTGGCCGAACTCGCCGTTGATGTCGTCCATTTCGAAGACCATGTCGTACGGCACTTCGGCTTCGGCAAGCAGCACGTTCATATGGCCGGGCATCCGTCCCGCCACCGGGTGAATCGCGTACTTCACTTCAATGCCCTTCTCGACGAGCTTGTCGGTCAGCTCCTTCAACGCATGCTGCGCGCGCGCCACCGCAAGGCCATAACCCGGCACGATCACGACCGTTTCGGCGTTGCCGAGCATGAACGACGCATCGTCGGCGGAACCGGATTTCACCGGACGCTGCTCGGCCGAGCCGCCCGCTGCCGCCGCGCCCGCCTCATTGCCGAAGCCGCCCAGAATCACATTGAAGAACGAGCGGTTCATCGCGCGGCACATGATGTACGACAGAATCGCACCCGAGGAGCCGACCAGCGAGCCCGCGATGATCAGCATCGGATTGTTGAGCGAGAAGCCGATCCCCGCCGCCGCCCAGCCCGAGTACGAGTTGAGCATGGACACGACGACCGGCATATCCGCGCCGCCGATCGGAATGATGATCAGCACGCCGAGCACGAACGCGATCGCCGTCATGACGATGAACGGCAGCCACGACTGCGTAAAAAAGAAGATGATGCCGAAGCCGAGCATCGCGATGGCGAGCATCAGGTTGATCAGGTGCTGGCCTGCATACACAACCGGCGCGCCCTGAAAGAGGCGAAACTTGTATTTGCCCGAGAGCTTGCCAAACGCGATCACCGAACCGCTAAAAGTAATTGCGCCGACGAACGTGCCGATGAACAGCTCAACGCGATTGCCGTAAGGCAGAAAGCCCGGCACCGGATACTCGGGATCGACGAGACCGAACGCAGCCGGCTCCGACACCACCGCATACGCAATGCAGACCGCCGCGAGACCGATCAGCGAGTGCATGGCCGCGACGAGTTCCGGCATCTTGGTCATCTCGACGCGCGCGGCGACAAACGCGCCGATAGCGCCGCCAATGATCAAAGCGACCAGCAGCAGCCCAAGCCCCAGGCCAAGATTCGATCCGAGCGCGGTGGCCTGCTTGGCAATCAAGGCAATGGTCGTGAGAATCGCGATTGCCATCCCGACCATGCCGAACGTATTGCCGATGCGCGCGGTCTTCGGATTCGACAGCCCCTTGAGCGCCTGAATGAAGCAGACGGACGCGACCAGATAAAGCAGCGTGACGACGTTCAGGCTCATTACGCGTTCTCCTTGCTCTTGTCGGCGATCAGCTTCTTCGGCTCTTTCTTGCGGAACATCTCCAGCATTCGCCGCGTGACGAGAAAGCCGCCGAACACATTGACCGCCGCGAGCGCGACGGCGAGCGTGCCAAAGAACTTGCCCGGCGTGCCGAGCGTGAGGCCGGTTGCCAGCATCGCGCCGACAATCACGATCGCCGAAATGGCATTCGTCACGGCCATGAGCGGCGTGTGCAGAGCCGGCGTGACGTTCCAGACCACGTGGTAGCCGACGTAAATCGCCAGCACGAAAATGATCAGGTTGATGACGGTGTGGTTGAGCACTTCCATCGCCGTTTCTCCTCGGTGGATTCGTTTTATGCCTTGCGCGCGACTTCGCCGTCGCGGGCAAGCAGCGTAGCGGCGACGATGTCGTCGGCGAGGTCGATATTCAGCGCGCCTTCCTTCGTCACGATCAGCTTCAGGAAGTCGAGCAGATTGCGCGCATAGAGCGACGAAGCGTCGGCGGGCACCATCGATGCCAGATTCGTGTAGCCGACAATCGTCACGCCATGCTTGACGACCACCTTGTCAGCTTCGGTCAGCGGACAGTTGCCGCCGCGCTGCCCTTCGTAGTCCGCGCCGCGGCCCGCGGCAAGGTCGACCAGCACGGAGCCGGGTTTCATCGCCTGCACGGTTTCGACTGAGATCAGCGTCGGCGCCGCGCGGCCTGGAATCAATGCTGTGGAGATCACCACGTCGGCCTGCTTCGCGCGCTCGTGGACGAGCGCCGACTGCCGCTGCAGCCACGAGGGCGGCATGGGACGCGCATAGCCGCCGACGCCTTGGGCGGCTTCGCGCTCTTCATCGGTTTCATAAGGCACGTCGAGAAACTTCGCGCCAAGCGATTCGATCTGCTCTTTCACAGCCGGACGGACGTCGGACGCTTCGATCACGGCACCGAGGCGCTTGGCCGTCGCGATTGCCTGCAGGCCCGCCACGCCCGCGCCGAGAATCAGCACGCGCGCGGCTTTTACGGTGCCGGCCGCGGTCATCAGCATCGGCATGAAGCGCGGGTACAGCGTCGCCGCGAGCAGCACGGCCTTGTATCCGGCGATGTTCGCCTGCGACGACAGCACGTCGAGGCTTTGCGCGCGGGTCGTTCTGGGCGCGGCTTCGAGCGCGAACGCGGTAACGCCGGCAGCAGCCAGTTTTAGCGCATTCTCTGCGTTGAACGGATCGAGCATGCCGACCAGCACTGCGCCGCGCTTGAGAAGCGGCAGTTCGGCTTCGGTTGGAGACTGCACTTTGAGGACGAGCTCGGCGCCAAACGCGCTGGCGGCGTCGACGATTTCCGCTCCGGCGGCCGTGAAGGCGTCGTCGGGAAAGCTGGCGCCAGCACCGGCGCCGCTCTGGATGGTGACCCGATGGCCCTGGCTCACGTACTTCTTGACCGTTTCGGGCGTCGCGGCGACGCGGGTTTCGTGCGCGCGCGTCTCGGCTGGCACTCCGATGTGCATCGTGCTTCCTCCTCGACTTACTGTTTGACGACAGATCGGCCGACGAGGCACGCCGGCTTGCAAATGCAACGGCTAACGCCTCACTTTACCCGAAACATGGGGGGCGGCAGAAATCGGGGACAATCCGGGGGTGCCGGTGGGCTGGCGCGCCCGGGACCGTGCGTGTCGGGGTTCGGCGGCCGTTCTGGGTCGCGTCCGAGCCGCGCGCCCCGCAGCCTGCGATCCAACCGCCCGGCGTGCCGGCCGCCCGCTTCCCGGCAGCGAGTGCCTATAAACGGTAAAATGCGCACCCATGAAACCGGAAACCTGGCTGCCGCACGTGACCGTCGCGGCCATCGTCGAGCGTGACGGGCGCTTTCTCGTGGTCGAGGAACACACGGCGGCCGGTCTGCGCCTGAATCAGCCGGCCGGTCATCTGGAAACCGGCGAAACGCTGCTGGAAGCAGTGGTCCGCGAAACGCTCGAAGAAACCGCGCACCCGTTCACGCCCGAGGCGCTGGTCGGCATGTACATGACGCATTTCGAGCGGCCGGACAGCGAAGGCGTAACGTATTTGCGCTTCACTTATTGCGGCACCGGCGGCGAACGCGAGGCAACCCGCGCGCTCGATCCCGACATTGTGCGAACGTTGTGGATGAGCGCCGACGAATTGCGCGCCTGCCCCGAACGGCACCGCACGCCGCTCGTCATGCAATGCATCGACGATTACCTGGCAGGCCGGCGTTTCCCGCTCGACTTCGTGCATACGCATTCGGTCGGGCCGAAAAGGTAACCGCGGATAAAACCGCGCGTCAGCATCGACCCACGATCCATGAAGTTTCGCAGTACCCAGTGAGCATCTTATGAGCAAGCAGAAAGTCGTAGTAGGCATGTCGGGCGGCGTCGATTCGTCGGTTACCGCGTGGCTGCTGAAGGAACAGGGCTACGACGTGGTCGGCCTGTTCATGAAGAACTGGGAAGACGACGACGACAGCGAGTACTGCTCGACGCGCCAGGACTGGATCGACGTGGTGTCGGTCGCGGACCTGATCGGCATCGACGTGGAAGCGGTCAACTTCGCGTCCGAATACAAAGACCGCGTGTTCGCCGAGTTCCTGCGCGAATATTCCGCGGGACGCACGCCGAACCCGGACGTGCTGTGCAACGCCGAAATCAAATTCAAGGCCTTTCTCGACCACGCAATGTCGCTCGGCGCGGAAACCATCGCGACCGGCCACTATGCGCGCGTGCGTGAGAACAATGGCCGCTTCGAACTGCTGAAGGCGTTCGACCATACAAAAGATCAGTCGTACTTTCTTCATAGGTTGAACCAGGCGCAGTTGTCGAAGACGCTGTTTCCGCTCGGCGAAATTCCCAAAACGAAGGTGCGCGAAATCGCCGAACAGATCGCGCTGCCCAATGCGAAGAAGAAAGATTCCACCGGCATCTGCTTTATCGGCGAACGGCCGTTCCGCGACTTCCTGAACCGCTATCTGCCGACCAGGCCGGGCCCGATGAAAACCACCGACGGCAAAACGGTCGGCGAACACATCGGACTCGCGTTTTACACGTTCGGACAGCGCAAGGGCATCGGTCTCGGCGGCAGCAAGGAAGGCAGCGGCGAGCCGTGGTTCGTGGCGGGCAAGGACATCGCGTCGAATACGCTGTACGTCGCGCAAGGTCACGATCATCCGTGGCTCCTGAGTCATACGCTCAGCGCAGGCAACACGAGCTGGGTCGCGGGCGAACCGCCGGCGGAAGGCTTCGCCTGCGGCGCGAAGACCCGCTACCGGCAGGCAGATGCACGCTGCACGTTCACCACAGCGAACTACGGCGAAAGCCTCTTCGAACTCAATTTCGACGATGCGCAATGGGCTGTCACACCGGGGCAATCGGCGGTGCTCTACGATGGCGACGTGTGCCTCGGCGGCGGCATCATCGAACATGCTGCGACTGCGCAGCCAACCGCGAGCGAGCCGCAACAAGCGGCGTTGCTGAGCGTGCGTTAAAGCCGCTCGCGTCTACCGGCAATCTGCTTTTCCCGGCAGTCCGCTTTTCCCGACGGGCAGTCGCTCGTTTTCCTTCGCGGTGGATCCGTCCGCGCCGCCGGCGCCGGCGATCCCTCCGCGACGATCTTCACTGCACCGGAGTCCCCATGTTTGCTCGACGTTATCTGGCCATGTGGAGCGCAGTCGCGCTCCTCGCCGTTTGCGCGGCGCTCGCCGCGACGCATCATATGTCGTGGCTGTGGATCGCCGTGCCGCTCGCACTCGTCGCGCTCGGCCTCTTCGATCTGGGTCAGCAGCGGCACGCAATTCTTCGCAACTATCCACTGTGGGGCCATTTCCGTTTTCTGTTCGAGTTCATTCGCCCGGAAATCCGCCAATATTTCGTCGAAGGCGATACCGACGAAAAGCCGTTTTCGCGCGCTCAACGCAGCATCGTCTATCAGCGTGCAAAAAACGACGTCGATAGCCGCCCATATGGAACCGAGGTCGACGTCAAGGCCGTCGCGCACGAATGGATCAGCCACTCGCTTGCGCCCACCACGCTCGATAGTCACGATTTCCGCATCGTCGTCGGCGCCGAACGCGCGCAGCCTTACTCGATGTCGATCTTCAACGTGTCGGCGATGAGCTTCGGCTCGCTGTCGGCGAACGCGATCATGGCGCTGAACCTCGGCGCGAAGAAAGGCAACTTCGCGCACGACACCGGCGAAGGCTCGATGTCGAAGTATCACCGCGAGCACGGCGGCGACATCATCTGGTTTTGCGCCGTGCGCCTAATCGCCCATATTTGTTATCCGCGCAGCCAGCGAAAATTCGCGCACTAACGGGAGCGTGCTTCGAAGACGCCCCGTCGTTGGTTTACAGACTACTGAACTATCCAAATCCGGCGGAGCTCCAGCAGGAGCGCCGCCGCTCCGGTCGGCAGCGTGCACGCTGTCGACCCGGTCGCCGAAGCCAGCAGGCGAAGGCGACCGCCTCTCGCCTTCGGCACTTCACTGCACCGGCAATATCGAGCTTCCAAGCGATTCTGGGGGCACCTATCATTGACGAACCGAAGCATGGCGGAGGCGTGTCATGGACGTCGAGCGTTTTGCAATCGAAGTTGACATATTGGTCGAGACGCCACGCGACCGCCGGGCGCTATGTTATTTGCTCTCTGAGTTCGGAGAGGCCGCTGTTTGCTCGGCGCGACAGCAGCTTGCTGGAAGTCGACGCCCGTATGTATCGAACGTCGCCAAAGTGATGGGCGTCAAAATTCCCGTTATTGTGGAAACAACGAACAGCCCTTTGGCAGAAGATGAACTCGCGAAGATGTCCTCAATCCTTAAACGACATGAAGTCAAGAAATAGCGAGCGTGTTTGGAACGCACACTACGAAGCGCCTGGCTTTTAAAGGGGCGCCTTTGTAGCATTGCGGTGCCATAGGCGCCACGAGACCTCCCGCTGATTTCGCAACCCGGCGCAGCGGTCGGGCTTCAGGACACGCAGACGAAATCCGGTATGCCGATTGAACTCGCGACCAACCACTCCACCGCCCCGGCCGGATACTCCTCCGGCCACTCCCTTGCCAGCAATTCCACCGCTTCCCGCACCCGCAACTTGGACGTTGCCCCCTCCGTTCCTGCCTCTGCGCCATCTGGCCCGGTAGTTTCCAACACTCTCTGTGCGCAGGCTATCCGGTCGAGTGCGCGCCTAAGGCGTCCACCCATCTCTTCTCGCAGGCCAAGTTCTCGCGTGACGACCTCGACGTCGGTGACGGCGTCTGATATCAGAAGCACCAACAGCTGTTGAAGCTGCGGTTTACGGGCAGGCGCGTGCGGCCAACCCGCGTCGGTGTAGACAGATAGCTCATCCATCCGCCGTGTAGTCGCGGAGTTTAAACGGCTGTTCAAGTTGTCGATAAGCTTCCGTTACCCCAGCAGGGGACAAGATTTCGTCGCTGACAGACCGAGCGGACTGACGTTCGGAATTCACATCCGGCGAAGTACAACGGATGTTCTGCGTCCTGCATCGGTTTCTAATAAGTAGCGACAATTGATATGAGTGGACGCGCGCGGCATCGCCACACAGTGTGACGTAGTCTAAAATTGCGTGGACGCACACGACCTGAAATTTAGATGACGACCAGCGCCGCGGTTAAGCCCGTCTTACGTTGGGCAGGGAGCAAGCGGCAAATTCTGCCCAAGCTGACCGGCCTTGCCCCCGAAATAAAGGGGCGTTACATCGAACCGTTTTGCGGTTCCGCCTGCCTTTTTCTGGCTTTAGACCCGGCCCGTGCGGTGCTCGGTGACGTCAATCCGCATCTGGTCGCGACCTATTCGACCTTACGTCGCAATCCGGAAGCCGTTTCCGCCGTGTTGTCGACCTGGTCTCCAGATAAGGAAACCTACTTGCATCTGCGCGCCCTGTCGCCCGGCCAGGATGCCGCCTTCAACGCCGCCAGGTTTTTGTATCTGAATAGATACTGCTTCAACGGCGTCTACCGGGAGAACTTGCGCGGACAATTCAACGTGCCGTACGGCGGATATCGCACCGGGATGATGCCGGGCGTCGAAGACCTGCGCAATTTTTCGAGACGTCTTCGACACGCGGAGTTGTATTGCGGTGATTTCGCTGAAGCAGTCCGACAGGCCAAGCCCGATGATTTCATTTACCTTGACCCACCATACTACTACGGCGTCGCAAGAAATCGCGGCGAGTATGGTTGGAATGCCTTTTCCGACGATGACGTCGAACGGCTCGTCGCGGAAGTCCAGGCGGCATCGGACCGCGGCGTTCGAATTCTGATTTCATATAATCAGGCTCATACCCTGAAGCGGGCGCTGCCTGGCTGGAACTTGACCTATGCCCCTGTCCGGCGCAGCGTCGCGGGTTTCGCGAACGGCCGTCGGTCTGTGCGGGAGTATCAGCTCCGGAACTACAAGTGAAAGAGCTGCGACCGTGAAACCCGTTAAGTTCGCAATCTTGAGCGACCTGCACGCCGCTCCTCGAAGCAGTGACCCAAAAAAGACCGAGGTCAAGCTGTACTCTGACGGCGACGACTTCGGGCGGCATGGCAATCCGCTTGCGTCCCTGCGGGAGTTGATATCGCAGGAGCGGCTTACTGCGGACTTCGTGGTATGCCCCGGTGACATGACGAATCGGGCGGACCCGGGCGCGCTGCGTTTCGTTTGGGCCCAATTGCACCAGCTGCGCGACATGCTCGGGGCAAAAGATGTGATTGCGACGGTAGGAAACCATGACGTCGATTCGCGCACCCACGAAGTCGGAACGATTCCGCGCGAAGCGCTGATGCGCTTGATTCCCCGGTTCCCGGTTGCAGATTCGACGCTTGCCGACCACTTCTGGGCGCACGGGTATTACCTGACGACAATTTCAGACGTTCGGTTTCTGGTCTTGAACTCGTCCTGGCTTCACGAGCATCGCGACGACTTAGATAAAGGTGCCGTCACCGGTTACACGCTCGAGAAGATACGGCTTGACCTCGAACAGATGTCTGACGCGATGCTGAACATCGCGGTCTGTCACCATCACCCCCACGTTCACAGCGAATTGGGTCTCGGTCCGGACATCATGATAAACGGCAAGGAACTGCTAGACGTGTTGTCGAACAACGGCTCGTGGCTGGTGATTCACGGCCACAAGCATCACCCGAAAATCGAGTACGCCCAAGGCGAATTCCGTCAGCCGGTGGTACTTGCGTGCGGCAGTTTCTCCGGTCGGATTGAAGGCGAAAACGCAACGGTGTCACACAACTACTTTCACCTGCTCGAAGCGCGAAGCATTGGCGAGGACCATGAGTTGCGCGGTGAAATTCAGTCCTACAGTTGGATGTCCGGATACGGTTGGCAGGACTATGGCACCGCCAACAAATTTTTCCCCAGCCGGTTGGGTTTCGGGTGCAACGCTCCGGTTCCTCAACTTGCGCGTGACATTGACCGCATCATGGGGCAACGTCCCTTCATGCAATGGTCCGAGGTGGTGGAGGCGGTTCCTGACTTGGCCCACCTGCTACCCCATGCCTTAAAGGCCGTACATGACCAGTTGAGTTCCCGGCATCAAATCGGCGTCACTTGCGCCAACAATGGGCTGCCTGCTCAACTTGGGAGGAGGTCGGAATGAATCACCCTGGCCGAGTCGAACTGTCGGTGAATGCAGAAGCATTCAACGCTAAATATCTCGGAGCTGCCGAGGTAGCCGACGGTTTTGTTTATTCGTCGCATTTTGAACGGTTGGCGGGTGACTATCACGCGGTTCTCGTGGGGCCGCGTGGTAGCGGGAAGACGACGCTCCTCAAAATGCTACAACCTGCGGCGCTAGCGGCCTGGACAGGCTCGAAGTCAGAGATGTTCCGCAGGACCATTCGATATACCGGCGTATTCATCGCCTCCGATATCAGTTGGTCCAAACAGCTGAATTCTCTGGGCTACGGGAAGCTGAGCGAGGAAAACAAACGAGTTCTTGTGTTGGCTTGCTTTACGACTCATGTCATTCATGCTGTCCTGGAAGCAATGGCCGACCGCGCTAATTCGAAATACGAATACCGCGGGGTTTCGCTCAACGGCGACCAAGAGAGTCATTTGGTTCGCGAGCTCTCGGTTGTACTACGTGTCAGGCCAGAGATTCCCAGTCTTCTCTCTGTACGTCAGGCAATACGTAACCGACTTTCAGACATCAGGGTATTAGCGAACGCATGCAGCTTGCTATCGGATGCTCAATGCGCCGAGCGGCTTGCCTCGGAACAGTATCTGCATCTTGATTTTCTGGACGTATGCTCGAACATCTGTACCATTTTCAATGACGCAGTGAGTGAGAAAGGTGCGAATTGGAGCTTGCTTTTCGACGAATTGGAGACTGCTCCCGACTGGATTATTGAGCAATTGTTTTCAGCAATCCGGTCGTCTGACCCGAAGCTTTTTTTAAAGCTTGCTATCAGTCCCGTATCAGCAACCGCATTCCGTGCACTGTTCAAGGAGGACGGTGCGGTTCATCGAAACGACCATGAGCAAATCAGATTGTGGTACTCCGACCGTGGAGATTCGAAGGCGTTCTGTCGTGCTCTTTGGGACACGCTTACTCATAAGCATGGACTCCATGTCACTGCGGAGGAAGCATTAGGCAGGTCGGTGTTCGAGCCAAGAGACAATCGGTCGGTGCGCAGACGTAGCCCCTACAGTGCCGGTGAGCCTTGGCACAAGATATTCACGCGCTTGGAAAAGAAAGACAGGTCGTTTGCTAACTTTCTTAAGTCCAAGAACATCGACCTCGCCTCCACGGAAAGTCTCTGGCTAAATAAGCGGGACGCCGTATTGCGCAAAGCCGCTCCTGTTGCTGCTGTTCGGGACTTTTACCTGCACGAATCGAAGCGGGGGGAAATCACATCTCGGCAGAGAAAGACGTTAGAACTGTATGCAGGTGCTGATTCTATTTTCGCTATCACCGAAGGAAACCCGCGCTGGTTCATCGGCCTTGCATCTCCGTTGATAAACTTTCTGGTTGCGAGTCACGGAAAGAAGAAAGTGCCCAACTCCGAGCAAGCGAAAGAAATTGACGCCGCTGCCGACCGCCTTCTCGCGCTGATGAAGACAATACCGGTCGAGCGCGAACATCTGCGTGGAGATGAGGTAGCGCTCGACTCATTGCTGGAGCAGATTGGCACGAAGCTGCACACGGATATTGTTGAAGACGCCTTCAGCATTGACCCAGCGCTGACGTTCATCGTCGATGAAGATGTGCCTCCAGGCACTCGTGAGCTATTGGCATCTGCAGTGAATCGGGGTGCGGTAGTGCTTGTTGATGAATCGTCGACTAAAGCGATTGTGGGTGGAATGCTGAACGCAAAACTGAGATTGAGCTTCTTGCTCGCCGCAAAATATGGGCTCTTACTCCGGAAAGGAAAAGCGGTACGTCTATCAAGCCTTTTGAAACACCAGTCCTCTGGTTCATCGGGACGTACAGTGCAGAGCCAACTTTCGTTTGATGCGGAATGAGATGCTGAAGCTAACATTTATCCACGGCGCTGGAGTAGATGCCGGCTCGACTGCGGATGTGTTTATCGCCGCCTGTGGCTACGAGGGGCGAGCACGAGCTTGGGCTGAAGGTTTTGAGACGGCGGCGACTACGAAGCTCGCCTTTGGGTTTGCCTCCCAACTCGAGTTTGAGTACCAGGCGAACAAGACGTGGTTCAGAGAGAACAACTTCGAAATTATTGAAGTAGGGGACGGTGATTTCCGAGAATCACTCGAGCACAGGTTGGAGAGACTCAACTTTATAGACAGCAGCGCGCACTTTGAAATCGATATCTCCTGTTTCAACAGGTTTCGCCTAGCGCATATTATCGACATATTGAGGACTCTCCCATTGCGGAGAGTTAGCGCGACCTTTCGATATTCTATTGCCAAGTTCACCGCACCGGTTGAAGACTCCGCTCCGACTATTACGGTACAGCCTGTCATCCCTCAATTCGCTGGGTGGACAACTAGACCGGACCGTCCGCCTGCCGCGGTAGTCGGACTCGGATACGAACCAAACAAGGCTATAGGGATAGTCGACCTCCTTGAAATCAACAACGCGACATGGGCCTACTATCCATTGGGCCCAATCGACGAGTATCACGACGAGGTCTTACGTTCGAACGACTCTCTGCTCAAGATGATTCGTCTGGACGGGCGGTGTTTGCCATACGACCTACAGGAACCCGTGCAGCTCTTTCACGAGATGAACTCTCTCGTAGACATGCTGCGAGGGCACTTCAATCCAGTCCTGATTCCGTTCGGACCGAAGCTCTTCGCCTTGGTCTCGTTGCTTGTTGCGACAGTTCACGACGACGTGGGAGTTTGGCGAGTCAGTAGCGGCAACTTGGAGAAACCGGTTAACAGGGAATCTTCGGGACACTTCATCTCGATGCATGTTGGGTTCGAGGAAGTTGTTCGCACGGACGAGCTTTGAACATTGGGTGACGTTGGAGTGGCGTGGTAGTTGCCGCTACTTACGGTCATCCGCTAACATGCAAAGCTTGAACGCAAGTGACCGACGAGAAGTGGGCCGCCGATAACGCTGAAAACAAAAAGGAGATTGCTTAAGTGCCTATCCTTGGCTCCGGAAATAGTCTTGTTCTTGATATGTTGAGGTTCTTTCGCGACCGTATTGAAAGCAAAAATGTGTGGACGCTGCCTGAAATTCGTGAAAGTCTTTTCGGTGATTGGTCGCAATGGCCGTTTATTGACGAATACGGAACCCTACCGGAGCCATTTTTCGATGACGGGGTGGATGAAGTCATTGGAAACGTCCTCGACTCGCTATCAGAACTAGGGCTAGTAGCCATCGATTCGGATTATGAAGCGACCAGTGGATTTCCTCGCTGGAGGTTAGCCGATTCGTGGCAGCCTCCTAAGCCGCCAAAGAACGACGACGGTGGACGACGGGGCAATTCGGAACCGCCGGGTGGCGGAGACGATGGCGATGGAGGTGGCGGGCTGCGAGAAGTGCTGGGCCATCCGGTCTTGTTCGCTCTCGACGAGGGTGACTTCGACCGCCTCATTGGTGACCTCTTCGATGAGGTGCGCTTGTGAGGACTTATACAGTTGACGTAGTCGATTGCCTGTCTCTCCTGTCGCTAAAGGTCGCCTCAAATGTGTTTGACCTTTCCAGCGGACTTCACCACGTTAGCATCCGAGACCAGATAGTTCGCGCTCAGCTCGTCGTCCGAGACTTGACGAAAGGTGACCCCGACTTGGACTCGCTGCTGATAGTCGGTGCCGGAGTCGCAGGGATTGCTGCAGCGCTCGAAGCCGCGCATCGGGGTGTGAAGCACGTAACAGTCGTCGAAACGCGCGAAGCTCCATTCTCAATTCTGCGAGGCATTAAGTCACGTTTCATTGGGCCGTTCATGTATGAATGGCCTAGCATCTTCTCGCAGAACCAGTCATACCCGGACCATGAAAGGGCGCCCTGGGGAGCCCTGTCGTCAGCGCCCCTCCAATGGACCGCGAAAAAGCCCATACCGGCGAATGATTTGGCCGAGAAGCTGGAAGAAGACCTTCTTAGGCGACTCGGAGACGTAGCCAAGGCAGGCAAGTCGGTCCTGACAATCTGCGTAGGCGTGAAAAAACATCGCATTCAGAATTTCGTTCGGGAATTTGCTCAAAATGAGTCGTCGAGAGCAATGAGCCGACTTCAGCGCCGCATCCCTTCGGCGGGGGTGGCGTTCAACTGCCGGAACGAACTGACATGGCCCCACGGCACGGCCGCTCGCGTGGAGTCTTCGCCCCAGTACGTGCTGCTGGCCGCCGGGATGGGTCAAGAAGCCGTTGTCTTGGTGAAGGAAGACGCTTCTGGGAACTTCTATACCGGTCCAAACCTTGAAGGTCCATTCTTTTGGGCGGACGATACGTTAAAGAAAGTCAACGCCCCTAATCGGCAAATCGGGGTCTTTGGTGGAGGCGATGGAGCTTTGCAGGATGTGCTGCGGGCGCTGACTCGCTTCGACCATCCGCTCGAATTTGTCGAATTTCTCGAAAAAGATGCTGTCACGAAGGACGCACTAAGCCGAATCGCTCCGAATCTACTTGCTGCCGACAGACAAGGACGTCAGTTCGGTACGTGGACGGTGCGACGCGGCGAGTACAAGTCCGTCGACACGGTGTGCAAGGAAGTTGCATCCAAGCTGGCCTCGAACCCTCGCGTTGCACGGCGGGTAAGTCAAGGTATCGCCTTTGGAACGGGAAAGGTCTTTCTCTTCGTACGCGGAACGAATTTCGATAAGGCTTATCTGTTGAACCGCTTCCTCGTCCACCTGGTCTCCGCCTGCCGCCTTGCACACAAAACCATGTGGTCAGGCCGCGTAGATTTTGAGGTGCGTTTCCAGCACCATGCTGTTGGCTACCAGGGATTGGTATCCGGCAAGCATGAGGTATCAATCAAACGGAATGATACAAACTCTGTCTATCACAAGCTTTTCGATACCATCGCAGTGCGGTACGGCATTACGCCGGGGAGCATTCCAGGCGCACAAATGATTCAAGTAAGCACAAAGATGTCGAGGCAGCGAACGAGCCTTTCCCGTATCGAACTTCCATTTGTCGCTGAGAAAGATTGAAACAACGCGTGCGGCGTAGATGTGCGCTCAGCGAGGAGGGTTTGTGTGAGACGCTGCCAAACGGCTAGCGAAACACCACCTTCTAGCGCCTAGATTGAACTCGCCAAGGCGGTGCGCAGGCCGCCGCGGCCTGCGCATCAGAGATATTTCTGTCCTATTGAACTGGTCTGTCCGAGAACTCCTTAACCCAACCAATTAACATGTCGACGTCCTTTTCGAGGACATCGACGTCCGGACATTCGGCCGGAAGCTCTGTAGATTGCGAGTGCTCGAATACGGAATAGCGGGTCATCAGGTCGTCAATCAACGAGCAATCGTCCGGGCGAATCTTCGATAGCATGCCGATTCTGCCTTGCGTGGTGACGCTGCGTCGGAACCGCACCAAGACGTCGTTGAGTAGCACCGTCTCAACACATCTCTCGACAACAATGCGGATATCGCTACATATCGACTTTGCACGCTCTTCATAGGCAGTAACATCGGCCTCGTCGTGAAGCTTCCGCAGTTGCATTATCGACTCGTTGCGGATTCGGTTCAGCGCCTTCTCTGGCTTGACGTCTCTTATGTTGATGTCAACCACAAGACCTACTGTCTTGCCAAGGCGTCGGAGCGATGTCGATGCCAGCTCCACAGGGGGCGGTTGTTTTGCTAGCTTGGCCTTATCATGCAGCCTCTTCACTATTGACTCAACCTGGGCGACCAGTGACAAGCGGTGCGTAAAGATAATCACCTGCCGCTCCCGCGCCAAGTCGACTAGTCGCTTGACTACGTGCTCTTCAAAGTCTTGGTCGAGAGAGGAGATAGGGTCGTCGAAAACGAACGGTGTGGGCTGACCCGACCCGGAAATGTCAGCGAGAAACGCAGCCAACGCGATAATTCGTCGCTCTCCCTCGCTTAAGACGGATTCTGCGTTCACGCCCGCACCGGCGTCCTTCAACGTCAAAGAGAACGTCACCTTGCCTTTGCCTTGCTGCTTGCTTCTTGGCTCGATAGGAATCCGCGAACCGTTGAGTGCTTTTAGCTCCTGTTCAAAGCGTTCCTGATAGCCACTCCGCAACTCTCGCTCTGCGAGCTCATTGTTTTTCTTGGTCAATGCGGCTGTTGAAGCGAGCGAACTTGCCTTTTGTAGCGTCGCAACGTCATGCAGCCGCTTTACCTCGACTCGAATCGCTTCCTGCTCTCGATTCAACCATTGAGACGCAACAAGCTCGGCGACGCGAGCTGCGAGCTCCGTACGCTTTCCTTCTTTCAAGAGTTCCTCGAGCGCCTTCTGCTCCGCGAGAAGCGCTTCCGAAACGGCGGTCATCGGTCCTTCGACCAGAGACCAGTCAACAGCAGAGATTGCATCGGTCGCCACAGCAGTGCGCGCCGCGGCGTGCCTCTCTGCTAAGAGCCTGAGCCAATCCGTCGCTGTCTGGTGCTCCAATTTGATGGGGGCCGAGGTGGCAATCCATGTCTCAGCGTTGGGCAAGATTGGCAGAGACTGCTCCTGCTTCTTAAGAGCTTGCTCGGCCTCTTGCGCTTCCTTCTCAAGTTCGCCTTTGACGAACCGCTCAAAATGCGAAAGGCGTTCCTTTGCATCGTCGGGCAGAGTCTGCTGACAAAGTACGCACCTGGCCCCAGACTCCGTGTTTGGGAAACTAGTCTGCGGATAAGCATGAAGAATCGAGAAGGCACGGGCCTTCTCCCATAGCTCAAGCCAAGAGTCTTGGCCCACCCCATCCAACGGCGAGCCGGCAAACACCTTCGCAGCGTCTTCGCTCGCAGCTTTCCGTTTCCGCAGCGCTGTCGCACGGGCGTTGACAAGCCCGGTGAGCTTCTCATCGCTTAGGGCGGTCTTCCAAGACTGCACCAAGCTTTTCACGATATTGAGCGCCGAAATCTCGCGTCCGATAACCTTTAACCTTCCCGGAATATCTCGCTCTGCAAGTGAAGCTTCCCCAGCAATACGCTCACGGTCCATGTCTTCCGTGTAGATGCATGCTGTAGCAACCGCAGCCTCCGTGGTGCCCGCTTTCAGCCTCAAGAGGAACTTTGACGCTGCAGTATTCGCGAGCTCGACCGGCATAGTCGGTAGCTTCGATTGGAGTTTATCCTTTCGCGCATCGAGCTCCGTGGATACCTGGTCGCAAATCTTGATGAGAGAAGTCACGAACCGCATGCGCGACGGCTCATAGGTGGCTTCGTTTTTCTGACCGAAATACAGGTCAGCCACGGTTGAGTCAAAAACATGCACATGACGAAGTTGCGTGATGGAACCCTTCGACAAAGTCCACGAGCCGTCCTTTTCTTTCTCGTCGACCGAGAGAGTGACGCGTGCAGATGGTTCAAGCTGCTCGCCGCTAAAGACGTTCCCGAGGAGGTGTTCAGTCGCTCGGGAACCACAAATCTGCTTTAAAAGCCGCGCGAAGCCGCTCTTTCCGGACCCGTTTGGCCCGTACACAACAAAGATGTCGCACGTCCCGAAATCGATTGCCGCGCCCGTCTTAATTGCATTGACGCCGGAAACTTCACTGATTCGCCGTAGGCGAATCGGCGATTGCCCAGTCGCGTTCGCCAGCGCTCCCGGCGGGACGGATTCGAATTTTTCGGCGGCCTCTTTAGACGCTTCCGCTACGGACAAATCCGCCAGCTCGGTGATGCCAACTGCGTCGGGAAACCCCCGGGTGCTTATCATCTTGGAGGCCGCTGTTTGCAACCATTTGTGACGCTCGGCTAACCATTGCTCAAAAGGGTCCAGCGCGGGGCCAGTTGCAACGTCATTGTTATCGCTCATTTATCTCTCTTTGTTCTTATTCAGAGGGTCCGACTCGGTGGTCACGCGTATCTATACCTTGGCTTCGAAAGGAATGCGTTAAGTTTAAGCCGAGCGTGTGCAAGTCAACCTCAGAGTTGCGACGGTGAGGCGCGCCACTCCCTCGGAAGACGCCATCCGTTTCAGGCGTGGTCCACCTGTATGAGCGTCCGGCATCCTGACGTTGATACGGCAATGTCTGCTCACCCAGGCCGCCGCAGCCGCATGCCCATCGGGCAATCAACCGCCCTTGCTCTTGAACAATCGTTCGTGCATCCACCCCTCATTGGTTGCAACCAGCACTGCCTTGTCTCCGGGGGACCCAGTCACATCACGTTGGACTGACGGGTAAGCGGCTTGAATTGCAGGCTGCTTCGCCCAAGCCGGTGCATCATCGACCTCGTAGAGGTAGTTGACCTGCGAAATCTTGGTGCCGAACATATCCGCCGGCTGCGTGAAGTTCTCGATGTCCTTCACTTTGTATTTGCCACCGCAGAAGGCATCCCATTTGCCCATATTGTCGGCGCCACCTTTGACCAGATACTTCTTGCCTTCATCAGTGAGCGAGTATTCGACGCCTGCGACCATCTGATTACCAAATGCGGCCTTCACTTGCGTATCTTTGGCCGAAAGCAAGCCGGCGCTTACTAACGCCGCAGCCTTTTCTGGCTCGTTGATAAAGTTCATACCGCCCGACTTCTGCAGCGTGAAGGGCAAGTCCTTCGCGGGCACCATGACGCACACGCCTCTCTTGGTATCAAGATAGTCTTGAATAGCCGCCTGGAAATTGCTCTTGTTTGCATCCTGCTTGCTACCGCAGCCAGCCAAAGCCAAAAGAGTACAAGTAGCGGCTGCAATAACACTTGCCTTCAACATTGAATCACCCCTATGCGCTATGAATATATATTTAGTCACGTTGCGAGAACGCGCGGCAACAATTATCTCCGCGTTATGTTCTTGCTCCAAGTCGATTGTGAGTATTTCGCCTCAGTATGTTTTATGTGTTCGACAGGCCTAAAGACTTTCGACGCGGAAGCCGATAACCAGAGGTCACAACACGTTGAACAGGAATAACTCGTGAAGTTGCATCTTGCTTTGACCGCAATCGCGGTCGCATGCGCCGGTTGCGCAGAGACAGGCGCTGCCTTGCAAAGCCTCAACAACGGACTCGCTCAGGTCAATCAGGCGATGGCGACAAACGGCAGCGGCACGCCTGCGATGTTTGGACCATCGCTGTCCGCCGAGCAGCAAGGACAGTTGCGCAGTGCGCTGACGGCTTCGCTGTCCTCGCGCGATGCCGCATTCCGCAATGCCGTTGGCACGGCGCAACCGGTGATGCTCTCAGTCATGTCCAAGGCCGCGTGCTATCAGGACTCGAATGATTCTCGCGTCCTGAGCATGTATACCTCAGCCCGCATTGGCAACGGATATATCCCGAGCCCATGGGTATCGATGAAATATGCTCCAAAGAACCGCTGCCTCAGCATTTTGCGCACGGACTCGTGGACGCAAAAGTCGCTCAACGCTTTCCAGTATCGGACCGTCTACTATAGCCCGGAGAGCGGCGAGAGCCAGGCTCTGTTCTATGAGTTCATCAATCAGGACGGTTCGTGGCTATTGAATAACGCGTACTACTGACCGGGCCAAGACGGTGCCGACTCCATATTCAGAGCACGCTGCAGCTGGTCGGCGCGACAGCGACATTGTTGTCATATTGGACTCATACCCGTTACCAGCGCCTGGTGCAACAGAGCCATTCGTTGTTGGCAATGAAAGCCAGGTTGCTTTGGCATATCGAGTCGCGCCAGTCGACGTCGAGCGATTCGGATTTACCGTCAATAATAATGAACCATTCTGCGTTCTGCTCTTCTCAAGGGCGGCGTTTCATCGACTTGGCCCTCCGAATGATGAAGGGTTAGGTAGGCATCCGTTGGCGGCTGCGGGGCTGCAGTGGTACTCGATACATGAGGTACTTAACTCGTCGTTTATGAGGAACCATTGGAAGTTTGCATCTCCCCATCACCTAGGTCGCCATTTTGTTTTGACGTTTCAGGACAGCACGTTTGAGTGCGTCGCGGCCGACTGCGTTATTGCCGGAGTGTATGGCTCCGGGAACATCGCTGCCCGGGAAGCGTGCGGTCACTTCTGCTGACGGCACGCGCGATGAGCACCCGCAGAGCACATCCTCGACTGAGACTCCACGACACGAAGTCGTGCGTCGTAACCACGTGCGTAGGAACTTAGAAAGGAGTTTGCATTGGCGGTTATCGCCAGTGCAAACATGAGAAGGCAGCGAAAACCTTCCCCCGCAGCCAGAAGGAATTCGATTTCCTGGGGCCGTCTTCCGTCTGGCCTCTGGATGCCAATAAAAAGACGTGGAGGCGCAGTCATTTGCGCCTTCTAGGCGCTAGTGCTATCGCCTCATCCGAGAACAAACACTGAGAGCCATCCCTTCCAGAAATTGCCCCAAAAGAAACTGTCGCTGTTAGCGGGCGACGGCACCATGAATGCACTCGTGCGTAGGGGCGACCATCGAATGCCCGAATTCGCGGTATTTACGCTATTGATTGCCTGAGCGAGCGCTTTCGGCATAGGCCCTGTCCAAAGCGCTTGACCTTCAACAGTCGACGCAATCACCGCGGCTCGCCTGGCAATCTTTCCGGGTAGACTTGTTCCAGTGCGCCGAAGGAGAGGTTCAGGAAATGACCACGGATTCCCCAATCAAGGCTCTCTTATTCGATGTCTTTGGCACCATCGTGGATTGGCGAGGTGGTGTTGCGCGAGAGGCAGCCCAGTTTCTCAGCCGTCACAATTTGGCAGTCGGCGCCACCGAGTTCGCAGATGCATGGCGACGCGAATATTCGCCCGCCATGGAAGAAACTCGGAGCGGACGACGGCCGTTTGTCCGTCTTGACGTTCTTCACAGAGAGAATCTGCTCAAAGTCTTGCGCAGCTTCGGCATCGATGTCGGCTCGGTGACCGCCGGCGAACTTGACGAACTGAACCTTGCCTGGCATCGGCTAGACCCGTGGCCTGATTCTGTAGATGGGCTCCTGAGACTCAAGCGTCGGTTCATCATCGCGCCCCTTTCAAACGGAAATATCAGACTGATGGTGGACATGGCGAAGCGTGCCGCGCTTCCTTGGGACGCCATTCTCGGCGCGGAGGTTGTCAGAG
This sequence comes from Paraburkholderia sp. 22098, assembly GCF_052045935.1. Lineage (NCBI taxonomy): Bacteria > Pseudomonadati > Pseudomonadota > Betaproteobacteria > Burkholderiales > Burkholderiaceae > Paraburkholderia > Paraburkholderia sp. 22098. The sequence continues at coordinate 138,818 of NZ_JBQEPV010000019.1, forward strand.
CCTACAAACCATCGCCGCAGGTCTATGCTGAGACTGCCGAAATTCTCGGGTTTAGCCCGGCCGAGGTTTGCATGGTCGCGGCCCATAACGGCGATTTGGCGGCCGCGCGTCAATGCGGTCTGAAGACCGCGTTCGTCCTTAGGCCTCTCGAACATGGCCCCGGGCAACAGAGCGACTTACGCGCTGAACAATCATGGGATTATGAGGCGGCAGACTTGAACCACCTAGCGACGCTACTAGGTTGCCCGACTTAACGGTTCGGGACGCTGAGCCGCTGCCACGCTTTCTCCGAGATACCGGTGAAGCCCAGCTAACTTGGTCGATACAAATCCCGCCTGGCCATTCAGTATTTCCTTTCGCTGGGCGGCATGCATTTGCTGAATAATGTCTTTTTGGGGACCGTCCAGCGTTCGACTGAATCCAGGACTTCCAAGGTACCGACGCAGCCGCCGCTTTGGAAGCGCCTCCCTCGTGCTGACCTGAGCTATTTCTGCGGTTGCTTTGCGTGGCATACGACAAGGACGTGAATGTCGGGGGTCGGGCGCGGGCGGCGAAATTGTAAAATGAAAATCCGACGCTTCCGTCGCGGTTCGTGTTGGTGGAGCGCCTATCTCGGCGCTTCGCTCTCAAGCGCCATCGCCAGCTAACAGTACGCGGGCTGCGGGCCACCCAGACACGGCTATCATGAGCAACCATCGGCGATGGCGCCCCCCGCAACGGTGGTCCGGTTCGACGCTATACGAGGTTTTTTATCATGGAACGCATGCCCGCCCATGACCAGCAGAAGCTAGAGGAATTCTTTGCGCTGTCTAGAGACTACGAGGGAGCGTACGCCCACGCAAATTTGGGCTTCATTGCCGTGCACGGCCCGGAGGGGCTGCAGCTCGCTCAGGGCCACGTTATCCTGCCGGTCGGCAATCAGGTCCCGCCCAGGATTGAGGTGCAGACGCCCTCCATCTGCGGATGTTCCGTTCGCCTGTCGGAACTGGGCGTCAACAGCCGTGACATGGTGAAAGCACTGCTGGACGAAGGTTTGGAAACACCGGTCGGAAGACTCACCTTCGGCCGTCATGCCGGGACCACTGATGCGGCGTCCGCACACCTCGAGCAATTTCCATCAAACTTTTACACGCCGGAGGTCCATCCGCTCCGACTGACGGTCTCGGCCAGCTCGCACCTCTTCACAAACCGTCAGGCCGAATTCCAGAGTGCGTATTCCGGCGAACGTGATCACGCATTTCGGCGGATCGTGATCATGGATTCCGAATGATCGTGATCACCCGTTTCGGTTGATCGTGATCGCTGATCACAGGTTTCCGAAACGCGTG